>JAWLHQ010000010.1:0-182292 GCA_041690215.1 Rhodothermales bacterium | reverse complement strand
TCTGGCTCAAACACAGAGCCGGATGGACCCAGGCCAGAGCCGACCGTCCACCCCTGCCACCACAGAGCCATGCCGATCATGCCGCACAGGCCACCCATGTCGTAGGGGCGCAGCGTGCTGCGCCCTCACCCTCCACCCTCGATCCGGCATCTCCCTTCGGCGACGGCATACCCGAAGAAAACCCCGGGATCGGTGTGCCATTTGTGCCATCAGGCGATGAAGCCGATGAGCAGGAGGCCACCTGTAGGGACACACCGCCGGGGTGCCCTCCCCCGGAGCCTGGCTCAAGAGAAAACCCCGGGATCGGTGTGCCATCTGTGCCATCGGCGCCCGAAACACGGCACAACCCCGCCGCCGGCAACCCGCAATCCAGAAGGAAAAACCCGAAACCACCTCTCTCGTCCCGGCGGCAGGACCAGCTCCGCTTCCAGCAGTTCAGAAAACGGCTCCGAAAATGAACCCGCGAAAAGCGAGCGGCCCCGCCACAGATCCCACACGTGATCTACAGCGAGGCCGTTCAGTCCTCATCCTGCGTTCAGCGCATGCGCCGCTCCAATCCTTCCCCGGTTCGCCGCACACCCGCACACAGACCAGAGAGAGCGTTCCACTGAAGCAAGCACATACTAGATGCGCCGTCCGAGGGTCCGCGCTTTCACACAGAAAAATGTAACCATCATGTACCTTGCTCCTCCACGATCCGCTTCAACTCCGCCAACTTCAACAGCGCGGCAATGGGCGTCATGCGGTTGGGGTCGATCTCGCGAAGTTGCGCACGCAACGCCTCCGCAACGGGATCGGGCGTAGGGTCGAAAAGCGAAGGCTGGAAAAGGGCCGGATTCTCGAGGTGCGGAACCGGAGCCGGACGGGCGGCCCGGACCGGTACCCCGTCGCCCGCCGCCGGAGCCTCTACGGCGAGGTGCTGGCTTTCCAGGTGGCGCAGGATCTCACGGGCGCGTAGAATGACGGGCTCCGGCAGACCGGCCATGCGGGCAACCTCGATCCCGTAAGAGTGATCGGCCCCGCCTTGTACCAGCTTGCGCAGGAAAATGACCTTCCCGTCGTGCTCCTGTACCTGGATACGATAGTTGCGGATGCGCTCGAACCGGCTGGCCAGCTCGTTCAGTTCGTGGTAGTGCGTGGCGAACAGGGTGCGGGCCGCCACCTTCGGGTTCTCGTGCAGGTACTCCACGAGCGCCCACGCAATGGACAGACCGTCGAACGTGCTGGTCCCCCGCCCCACTTCGTCTAATAGAATCAGCGACCGCGGCGTGGCGTTGTTCAGGATGTTCGCCGTCTCGTTCATCTCCACGAGGAACGTGCTCTCCCCCGCCGCCAGGTTGTCGGAAGCCCCCACACGCGTGAAGATGCGGTCCACGATGCCCACGTGGGCACGGGCCGCCGGAACGAAACAGCCCACTTGGGCCAGCAGCACGATCAACCCGGTCTGCCGCAACACCACGCTCTTCCCGGCCATGTTGGGACCGGTAATGACCAGGATCTGCTCGGCATCCGGGCTGAGACGGATGCTGTTCGGTACGAAGTATTCCCCCGCAGGAAGCATCCGTTCCACCACGGGATGACGGCCCTCCTGGATCTCCAGCATGGCATCGTCGGAAATGGTGGGCCGGGTATACCCGTGGCGGCTCGCCGTCTCCGCAAACGAACAGAACACGTCCAGCATTGCCAGGAGCGAGGCGTTCGCCTGTATCCCGGCGGCCTCCTCGGCCACGGACATGACGAGCCGCTGAAACAGGTCGGTCTCCAGGCTGACGATCTTCTCCTCGGCCGTGAGGATCTTTTCCTCGTATTCCTTGAGTCCCGGCGTGATGTAGCGCTCCGCGTTCACCAGCGTCTGCTTGCGGATGTACTCCTCCGGAACCTTGCTCTTGTGTGCGTTCGTGATCTCGATATAGTACCCGAACACCCGGTTGAACCCGACCTTCAGCGACGGAATGCCGGTACGTTCCGCCTCTTCTTTCTGAAGCCGGGCTACCCAGTCCTTGCCGGACCGCGCGATACTGAACAACTCGTCCAGCTCCGGACTGACGCCGCGCCGGATGACCCCGCCTTCGGCCAGCGTGGTAGGCGGCTCGTCCACGATCGTTCGCTCGATCCGGTCCACCGTCTCCTGCGCCAGCGTGAGGCTGTCCCCCAGGCGGCGCAGGGTCTCGCAGGACTCCTTCGCCAGCAGGGCCTTGATGGCGGGAATCTGCTTCAGGCTCAGCTTCAGATAGATGAGGTCGCGCGGCGTCGCCCGCCCGGTACAGACCTTCGCGGAAAGCCGCTCCAGATCGCCGACACCCTTCAATTCCTCCCGAAGTCCCTCCCGCAGGCGCTTCGACGAGACGAGCGCATCGACGGCATCCAGCCGCTTGTTGATGTTGTCCACGTTGCGCAGGGGGCGTACCAGCCACTTGCGCAACAGGCGCGCGCCCATCGGTGTGAGCGTCTCGTCCAGGATCTGTACGAGGCTCCCCTCCTGCGCGCCGCTCTGCATGGAGGATAGCAGCTCCAGGTTGCGCTTCGTCTGCGTATCCAGTGCCATGTACTCCTCGGCCTGGTACCGCTGGATGCGCCGGATGTGGGGGAGCTTGCCCTTCTGCGTCTCGCCCAGGTAGTAGAGCGCCGCCCCCGCCGCCGTGAGGCCCAGCCGCAGATCATCCACCCCGAACCCCTTTAACGAGTGCGTCTTGAAGTGCCGGAGCAACGACTCGTACGCAAAGTCGAACCCGAACACCCAGTCCTCCTGAGGCGTGATGAGAAACGGCTTCTCGCGAAGGCCCTGCATCAGGTCTTTCTGCCGCTTGTCGATGATGACCTCTGCCGGCGCGATCGTCTGTAAGAGTTCTTCCAGGCGAGAGATGTGCACCTCGGCCACCCCGAACTCGCCCGTCGTCGCATCGATGTAGGCAAAACCGGCCAGGTCCTTGTTCGCCCGGTCGGTGCCCCAGCACACCGCACCGAGGTAGTTGGACCGCTTGGGGCTCAGCATCTGGTCGTGGAACGAGACCCCCGGCGTCACCACCTCCACCACGTCGCGCTTTACGATCTTCTTCGCGTACTTCGGATCTTCGAGCTGCTCGCAGATGGCGACGCGTAAACCGGCCTGGACGAGCTTCGGAAGGTGCGTATCGAGCGCGTGGTGCGGGAAACCCGCAAGGGGCACGTCGTCCGCCTTGCCGTTCGACCGCTTCGTCAGGGTGATCCCGAGCACACGGCTGACCGTCCGGGCATCCTCCTCGAACGTCTCGTAGAAGTCACCCATCCGGAAAAGCAGGATCGCATTGGGGTAGCGCTCCTTGATCTTGTTGTACTGCCGCATGAGCGGCGTCTCGTTCGCGTTCTTCACCTTGGTTCTCTGATCAGCCATCCGTGTACCGAATCCCCCGCTCACCCCACCCGTACCGCCAAACGCGCTGTTACGACCTGTGATGGGAAAGGTTGGCGTCCACTCACGCCGGACATGCATAACGTCAGGGGTGCTCGTAAGATCACCCACACGCGAAAAGAGATCAAGAATCCGTTCCGTGAACCTCCGGTTTGGAAATGATCTTGAACGCGCCCAACACTCGGCACGCACATCCGTTCTTCACTCCCAACCCGCTCTCGATGCGGAATCCTCGGAACGATGCGTTCGTATCTTCCGGCTTTCGCCCTTCGTTGCAATCCGAACCACAGGTGACCCGGTGTCAGACGCCACGGTTTTTGCCTACGCACTACAATCCATTGAGGGCGTCGGACGCGTGACCGCGCACCGGCTCCTCAAACACTTCACGACCTACGACGACCTGCTCGCCTTTCCGCGCGAACAGGTCCTCGTGCGCATCAAGGGCGCGCCCAACGCGGAACGCCTCGTCCAGCACCTGTTCGACCGCCTGGGCATGGAGCGCCGCTTCAACGAAGCACAACGCGACCTGGAGCAACTCGCCCGGCGGAGTGTCCTCGTGACGGCCCCGCACGATCCGCTCTGGCCCGCGGGCCTGAACGACCTCTCCCCTTCCGAGCGCCCCGTCCTGCTCTACTCGTACGGAGACCGGGCCGTGCTGTCACGGCCCACGCTCGCCCTCTTCGCCCGTCCGCCCGTACCCGGACCGGCGTACGAACTCGCGCAGGAACTCGCGGAGCACCTGCTGCAGACCGGTGCCGTACCGGTCACGGGCGCATCACACGGGTTCGACGTCGTCTTCCACAAGCTGGCAAACCTCCGAACACCTCCCCGCCCCTCCGCGCTGGTCGCAGCCTGCGGGCTCGGGCGCATCCCCGGATCGCTGCGTCCCGTAGCCAGCTCGACCGTGAAAGCAGGCGGCATCATCCTCTCTTCGTTTCCACTGGGCCACGGACCGTATGAACACGATGACCGGGAACGCGCGCTCCTGCAGGCCGCTATCTCCCGTTCCTCCGTATTCGTGGATCCTCAGCCTGATACACCCGAATGGTCGGCGTTACTCCGGGCCGTGGAACTGGGACGGGCGGTTTTCGCCATCGATGAGGCCGGAACATCTTTTCCGCAGGGGGTTACCCTGATCCGCACCGGCACCGACTTCGATGCCGTCCTGCGTACCCTGCAACCATCCTCCTGATTCTCCATGCAGCATCCCCGCCACGTCCTGTTCGTTTTCCTGGATGGGGTTGGTCTGGGTGAGGCAGACCACAAACAGAACCCGTTCTCTGAACTGCACCTCCCAGCATTCGAGCGGCTGGCCTGTGGCCAGCCGTGGACGGCGAACGCCCGGTCAGTGCATGAGCACGACCACGCATTCATCCCGATCGATGCTACGCTGGGCATGCTCGGCTTTCCACAGAGCGGGACCGGCCAGGCGAGCCTCTTTACAGGTGTAAACTGCGCCGCGCTGGCCGGAAAGCACTTCGGCCCCTTCCCGCACTCCGCCACGCGGCCCGCACTGAAGGCGCATAACATCTTCCGGCAGATCCGCACACTCGGGCTTCCGTTCGTAGAACCGGCCGGGTTCGCGAACGCCTATCCGCCCCGCTTCTTCGCCATCATGAGCGAGCGGGATCGGTGGACCGTCACCACGCGCTGCTGCCTGGACGCCGGGCTCCCGATTCGAGACGAGCGTACGCTGCTCCAGGAAAGAGCGCTCGCGGCCAACATTACCGGAGCAGGCTTTCCGGCAAGCCTCAACACGCCGGTCATCTCCGAGGAGGAAGCGGGAGAACGCCTCGCCCGACTGAGCCGGGAGCATGCCTTCCTCCTGTTCGAGTATTACCTGACCGACAAGGCCGGTCATAGCCGGTCCGCCGAGCAGGCCGCGCTCACCCTGACATCCCTCGACCGCTTCTTCGGCGCCCTGTTGCCTGCGCTTTCGGACGATACGTTGCTCATCGTCACGAGCGACCACGGCAACATCGAAGACCTCTCCGTCAAGACACATACACTCAACCCCGTACCCCTCGTCGCTGTAGGTCCCGGCGCCGCTCGCTTCCATGACGTCCGCGACTTGACCGGCGTCGTGCCGGCCGTGGTGGACGTGCTGGCCCGGCACTACGGAATCCCCGTAAACGAACAGGGCGCGGCTTCCCGCGCCCTGCACCTGTCGTTGTAAGCTGACCTTACAGAGTCGAAAGGATCTCGTCCGCCTCCTCCTCTGTCGGGACGAACCGGCTCTGGCGCAGTTCGAGGACGAGCCGGTCGGCATCGTAGATCTCATCCAGGCTCTCGAGGATACCGCGGGAATCGACGGAAACCGCCCGGTTCGTCTCGTCGGTGTAGAGGTACACCGACGGCAGGCTCTCGATATTGCCATCGAAGATCAGGCCCACGATCTCGAGATCCCGGTTCAGAAGCGGAGATCCCGAGTTGCCGCCCGTAATATCGTTGGTCGAGACGAGGTTTATCGGCGTGGAGCGGTCGAACGTAGCCGGGGGCGTCAGCCACTTTTCGGGAAGCTCCCACTCATCGAAACGCTCCGAAAAGGACGCCTCCCGATCATATAGCCCGAACATTGTCGTCCACGCCGGCGCAATGGTGCCGTTGTACGGATAGGGTTTCACGACGCCGTCGGCCAGACGGGGCGAGAAACTGGCGTCGGGCGGAATGTCGGTGCCGTAGATGACGAACCGGGCACGCGCGAGCTGAGCGTTCAGGTTCTCCTCCCGGGCATCGAGGCTCTGCTGCTGCTCGCTCAGAGAGAGGTACAACGGAGCCAGCGCCTCGATGACTGGCACGGTCGGGTCGCTGCTCGACAGATAGCCGCGCTCCAGAAGCCCGGCAAAGCCCGCCGAGTCGATGAGCGCCGTATTGGCTACGACCTCCTGGGCCACCTCCTCCGGCGTACGGCCCCGAAGCACGCGCCGGACGGTCGGATCATTCGGCCCGAAGGCCCGCTGGACTTCACGCAGGCGAGCAGCCAGGAAGGCCTCTTCGACTTCCGGCGGCCAGTTCGTCACCTTGAGCCCCCCTTCACGGTACGTCTGGAGCATGTCCTGACCGGCACCGCGCTGCCGGAGAAAGTCGTAGATGTACCCGTACAGAGCACGCAGCAGGACGTGGGATTCAAAATCCTCGGCGCCGAAGAAGAAGAATGCACCGGCCTGCGCGGCGGTCGCTTCTCGGGATCGCTGCAGGTCCTCGATGTCGGTAATGACGTTCCCGTACGCTGCGCGCAACGTGTCGGTCGCAAGGATCGCTTGCTGGAGTTGGTCTTCAGCCGCCTGGCGACGGGCGATCAAGCTCTCGTCCCGCAATCCCTCCAGCTGGCCCGAGAGCGCCTTGATGCTGTTGGTCAGCGAGAAGTACACGTTACGCAGGTCGTACTGGTCGGCCTCGGCCTCATGCGTTTCGATGTAAGCCTGAAGCGCATCGGCCCGGGCACGGAGGATATCGAGCTGCTGGGGAAGCATGTATTCCCGCTCGAAAATGAGCTGCGACACGGTATTGAGACGGCTCGTCGAGCCGGGGTTGCCGACCACGAAGACGACCTCGTTCACCGAAGCGCCATGCTCACTGAAGGGGAAGTAATACTCGGTTTCGAAGGGGGTGCCATCCGTGTCGTAGGCCCGGAAGAACGCCATGTCGAGCGAGTAGCGCGGGTAAGTAAAGTTGTCGTACTCCCCGCCGAAATGGGCGATCTGGAGTTCAGGGGCCATCACGAGTCGAACGTCCCAGTAGCGTTTGAAGGTGTACGCCGAGTATTTCCCGCCGTTGTAGAGTTCGATGACCTGCACGTACAGCGTCGTATCGCCCCGCCCCTTGGCCTCCTCCGTCAGGCGCTTCTCGATCTGCTCGGTCGTCGTCTCGAGCACCTCCGCACGCCGCTGGTCGTCGCGGATGTTCCTGATCCGCGCGTACACCTGCTCCGTCACGTCGTCGATCTCGATGAGTTGATCGACGAACAGTTCATCGACCTTCCGCTCCTCGTCGATCGACGGCGCATAGAAGCCGGTATCGAGCAGGCTCTCGCCGGGCCGGGTGACCTTCACGACGCTCTCCCGGGCGCAGTGGTGGTTGGTCATGATGAGCCCGTTTGGAGAGACGAACGATGCCGAGCAGTACGTGGCAAACCGGAGTCCGCCCAGTCGGGCCCGGTCGAACCACGCGCTATCGGGTTGAAAGCCGTACGCCTCCGCAAAGTAGTCGAGAGGTGGATTGTCGAAGGTCCACATCTTGCCCGTATCGAACCGGCCCACAGTTACATCATCCGTGCGTGGACCTTGGGCTATCGGTTCGGGGAGTGCGGGCGTTTCCGCCACCGGCTCCGTTACGGGTGGTTGGGGCCGTTGCGTAACAACGGCCGTTTCACCTGCGCCCGTGCAGGCGGAGGCAAAAAGGAGCGATACCAGTGCAACCCCGTTCAGTACAACTCGAATGCGCATACGTTCTGTCCTTGTGTCCTGTACCGGCACCCGCCGGATTGACGTGCCATTGCAACCGTACAAACAAACGGGCCGTCACTGGCCGGCCTGTATCTCGTCTGCGTCTTCTTCGGTTTCCACAAGCCGACCGGACGTCAATTCCAACACGATCCGGTCCATGTCGTAGATGTCGTCCAGCGCCTCGATCATGCCCTGCGCGTGCACGGAAACGGCACGCGCGGTCTCCGTCAGGTAGATGTAGGCCCCCGGCAAACTCTCGATGTTGCCGTCGAACACCAGTCCGACGACCTCCAGATTGCTATTGAGCAACGGAGAACCCGAGTTGCCGCCAATGATGTCGTTCGTAGAGACGAGATTCAGCGGCGTATCCAGGTCGAACGAGGCAGGAGCCTCGAGCCACCGCTCCGGCAGATCCCACTCGTCCATAAAGGACTCGAAGGAGTAGTGCCGGTCGTACATGCCATTGTAGGTCGTCTCGTGGGGGGCATAGGTGCCATTGTAGGGGTAACCCATCACCACGCCATCGGCGATACGAAGGGAAAAGGTCGCATCGGGCGGCACCTCCGTGCCGGAAACCTCGAAGCGGGCTCGCCCGAGCCGGCTCAGGATCTCTGCCTCCCGGAGCTCGAGCGCAGCCACTGCCGTCTGGTACGAACGATAGCGCGGCAGGAAGGCCTGAACGAGGCGGAGCGCGGCATCGTTCTGCGGAGTGAGATTGCCCGCCCGGACCGCTCTGATGGTTGCGTCCACATCCCGGAGCGTGGTATTGTCGATGACCTGCCTGGCCTGCGCCTCAGGGGTTCGACCTTCCAGCGCGTCGCGGACGAGCTGACTGGTATCCCCGAACGCTTCCTCGAACGTGCGGAGGCGCGCTGCCAGAAAGCGCTCATCCAGATCGACCGGCTGATCCACCACCTGTTCGAGTGCCGATTGCAACTGGGAGATTGCCTCTTCTGAAGGAGACTCTTGCTGATGAGTCAAAAAGTCGCTCGCGATGAGCCCACGCCGAAGCGTGGCGGACGTGTACGCCGACGTGGGCCCGAGCGCCAGGAAGGCCCTGAATTCCGCAGCCATCTGCTTCCGCTCCTCCTGGATCGCGGCGAGTTCATCCACGAGGCCGCCATATTCGCCGGAGAGAGCCGGGTTGCTGCGAATCGCTGCCACGAACTCCTCCTCTCCGGCCCGCCTCCGCTCGATCAACCGCTCGTCTCGTAACCCGCGCAACCGCCCCGTATACACCTTCTCCGCGTTCATCAGCTGAAGAATACTCGTGCGGATCTGGTCCTCGGACGGATGTTCCTCGTAGTAGGCTTCCAGCGCCGCGATAGCGTCCTGGTAATAGCCAAGAATGGCCGGTTCCGTCACGTCTCGCCGATACTCGAGCTGCGCTACCGTTTCGAGACGGCTCGTCGAGCCGGGGTTGCCGACGACGAACACGACGTCACCCTCCTCCAGACCGGTCGTGCTCCACCTGAAGTAATGCTCCGTGGTCAGCGGCTCACCCTCGTCATCGTAGGCCCGGAAGAACGCCATGTCGAGCGAATAGCGCGGGTAAGTAAAGTTATCGTAGTCCCCGCCGAAGTAAGCCACCTGATGCTCCGGCGCCATCACGAGGCGCACGTCACTGTAACGGCGGAACGTGTAGGCGGAATAGCGGGCACCCTGGTAGAGTGAAATGACCTGCACGTGAACCCCGGCTGCCATACCTCCCGCCGCCTCCGCCAGCCGCTCCGTGATGCGTGCGATAGCCTCCGAACGCGCCTGCGCCCGCTCCTCATTGGACTGCAAGCCTGCCAGCGATGCGTTCACTTCATCGGTCACATCCTGGATCGCGATAAGTTGATCGACGAACAGGCCGGGCACCGGCCGCTCATCCCCGAGTTCCCGCGCATAGAAGCCTTCGTCGAGCAGGTTTTCACCCGCCTCCGAGACCTGCGTCACACTGGCGCGGGCGCAGTGGTGGTTGGTCATGATGAGCCCGTTCGGTGAGACGAACGATGCCGAGCAGTACGTGGCAAATCGGAGAGCACCCAGACGAGCCCGTTCGAACCACTCCGGCCCCAGTTCGAGCCCGTATTCCTCCCGGAAATACGCCGTGGGTGGATAATCGAACGTCCACATCTTTCCGAGATCGAAGCGGCCCGGCGTCACGCCAATGGTATCTGCTTCGGAAATCGGAACGGTCGCCCGCGTCGGAACGGTAGCAGGAACGGTGGGCGGTGGGGCGGTCGCAGCCGGTGTAACCGAGGTGTCAGCCGCCGCTGAAGTATCCCTGGTGGCTCGCTCCGAACCGGCACACCCGGCAAGCAAGAGCACAGCCAGTAGGAAGAACAGAACGTGCGTAGGCCGGCGTAAGCGCTGTATCATGTACCTCTATATACCCTGCGTCTATGGTTGAAAACATCCCCGCAGTAACCAGTCGGACTCGGAGATTTTCGGATTAAGAGGAATGGGCTCTCCAGGAACTCTTGCCCGTACCGGGCGTATTTATCAACTTGTAATATACGCACGCGAAAGTGGCGGAATTGGTAGACGCGCTAGACTTAGGATCTAGTTCCGCAAGGAGTGGGGGTTCGAGTCCCCCCTTTCGCACGACCGTCCGGTGAGAAGCCTGGCCTCCCTGCAGAGACCAGGCTTTTTCTCTATGCACACCCGGGGCCTCACGAACTCGAAGCAACCCCTCCTCTCTCTGTGCCCTTCTTCCGCCCTCTCCTGCGCGACGGGCGATCCTCGAGTTCTTTCGCCTCGCCCGCCTCGTTGATGAGCGAAAGATAGGTTTCCCAGTCGATGAGCACAGCGAAAGCCTCATTATTCTTCTGTATCAGAATGCTCGATCGGTTCTGGCGCACGTGGTCGAGCAGCTTCGAGGTTTGCGACCGCAGTTCGGTGATCGTGGCAATGGCATCTATCCCTGTGGTTGAATACATGGCAAACTCCCCCCTTCATTCGCTGATATGGCTGCCGTTCTCTCAAATTGCTATACGATTTTGGCGCATCAGAACGCCACGTTTTTCCAGATACCTGCGCTGCCGGTTAACGCCGGAACGCCGCTACGGGTTAGCATCATGACGGACCGATATGCCTCTGCGATCCCGCCAGTACTTGAATTTGCACGGTCGTGACTGCTTTTTTACCCACATCGTTCGCCAGACACTTCTCTACATCGGATGCCGACTGACTGCGATCTGGTGATGTATATATGGACCAGTGGGGGAAACTAAAAGGGTAGATTCCTGAATCTGTAGATTCCATCCGGCGAGGCCATCGGCAGTCTGTTTGAGAACCGGAAATCTCACCTCAGGCGGACCATAAGCTGACTTTCAATGGTATCGTACTCCGCACCATCAATTACGTACATACCTGTGCACGCACTACGGCTCCTTTCATTCGCTACGGTTCTCGGAGTCCTTCTAGGTACTCCCGTTGCAGGACGCGCCCAGATACCTTCCGAGCGACTGCCGGATGGCCTGTTGTCCCGGCCTGACCTCCAACACGCCGTAGATCTGCAGGTGCAGCGCGACGGGCGCGCACTCGCCGCGCTCCTTTCCGATTCGGACCCGGCAGTCCGCGCTCGCGCTGCCTATGCGCTGGGCTCCGTACAGGACCCTGCCGCCGAGGCTGCGTTGCTCCGGTTATTGCGTGATGAAAGTGCGCAGGTCCGCATGGATGCCGCCTTTGCACTCGGGCAGCTCCCGTCCCTCACGTCCTCAGACGGTCTACTGGATGTACTGGCATCCGAAACGGACCCGGCAGTCCGTGCGGAACTCATCTCCGCGCTCGGCAAGACGGGCGACGAACAGTCCCTTCGTCGTCTGATTGGCATGCCACTCGGATATACGGATCGTGCCGTTGCCGCCCTGGCGATAGGCCGGTACGGCATTCGGGACATCCACGCGCCGGAAGCCGTAGCATGGCTGCTTTCCCTGCTCAGCGCTCCCGATGCTTCCGTGCGCCTTAGCGCTGCCTATTACTTCGGGCGATCTCGCATGACGGAGCCGTGGGATGGCCAGGCCGATTCCGTGCGGGCCGCGCTGGACCGGCTGCAGCCGGACGACCCGGCAGCGATGCACCTCATTTCAGGCCTGGGGCGGCTCGGCCTACCGGAGGATGTACATCGCCTGGCGCACTGGCTCACACAGGGGCGGGACTGGCGGACGCGCGTGAATGACGCCCGCGCACTCGGGAACATTGCTGAAGATCCACAGGCACGCTCCGAGCTTCTGGCCGCGCTAGACGACTCCGTTCATCACGTCGTGCTCGTCGCAGCAGAGGCCCTGTCGAATGCTCCGTTCTGGAGTCCCGCCACGTCCACCCGGGTTCGAGCATGGCTCCAATCGCATCCCGAAACACATCCGGCAGCAACCGCACTCCTGCGGGGTCTGGCCCGGCATACACAGGACGAGGCGTTCGCCCTGGAACGCATACAGCGCTTGCAGGCGACCAGCAGTACACGGTACCCGGACAACCTGCCTGCACTGGCCGAACTGCCGGGAGAAGCCTCCTTCACGTGGCTGAGTGAGGCCGTAACCGGCCCGAACAAGCGTGTGGCCTACGCGGCGCTTGATGCACTCGGTGCGCGGTGGCGACGGGAACGGGGGACAACGGAGATGGCCGCGCAGTACTTCCCCCTCTTCGCAAATGCGCTCCGGACCCGCGATCTCGCCCTGGCCTACACAGCCGCTCCCCTGCTGGCCGACTCTCTTTTCCTTCCACTCGGCAGCATTGACGTGCTGGCGGAGGTGTACAGTCAGCTTCAGACCCCGGAGGACATCGAACCGATGACCGCCATTCTGGGTGCGCTGGGAGCAACTGGTGATGCATCGGCCAGACCCATCCTGGAAGCGGCGCTCCAGCACCCGAACCCGATCGTCCGACGGGCAGCCGCGCAAGCCCTGGGGATGGAGGATTCGCCTGACGACCAGGCCGTAGAACCGCCGCAACGTACCGTCGATTGGGCCTACCTGCGTAGCATGGGACCGCACCCATCAATCGTTCTGAACACGGAGAAAGGAACCGTCGTGATGCGGCTGTACACGGAGCAGGCGCCCCTCACCGTACAAACCCTGCTCCAATTGACCGAACAGGGGCGCTTCGATGGTGTGCCGTTTCACCGGGTCGTGCCGAACTTCGTCGTGCAGGGCGGAGACGTTGAGCGGCAGGACGGATTCGGTGGACCGGGATTCGCGATCCGAAGTGAGTTTACACGTACGCCGTTCGTGCGGGGATCGGTCGGGATGGCGAGTGCCGGTAAGGATACCGAAGGCTCGCAATTCTTCGTCGCCCACAGCATGCAGCCCCACCTGGACGGGCGGTATACGGCCTTCGGAGACATCTCGGAAGGCATGGACGTGATCGACCGGCTGGCGAAGGACGACCGGATCCTCCAGGCACGTGCGATTCCAAGCGAAGGGGCCGGCTATTAGAATCTACCGGCAGAGCTGCCTGCTACCCTGTACACGAGAGCCCCGAAACCATCTGTAGCTTCCTCTCCCCTGCTTACCGGACGAGTTCATTGTACTTCGTCATGTGCGCGGGATCGACCTCGCTCAGCAGCTGATAAGCTTGGTTGCTGAGATTAGAACCGGTGAATACGGCGGTCAACTCGGCATATTTGGCCATGAAGAAAGCGTCTATGGCATAGGATCGGGAGACGTTGTGCTGAAGCTCGCGCAGCGTCTGTAGCATGGTAAAGACGCGTTGGCGCGCCGCATCGGTTTCGATCACGAAATGATCCAGCCCGCCGAAGTGGTAGGTGAAATACGCCTGCCGGAGCGGACGGTACCGGGCGTCGAGAATTTGCGAGACGAGGTTCATCCTCCCCTGATCTCCACCCACGGTGAGCCAGCCCGGCGCACCGGAGTTCTGGGCCCGCTCCGCAATGCGGCGCGCCGTCTCGAAATATTGCGTGCCGCCAAACTCGCTGAACGTGTCGTAGTCGTAGCCGAGCATCAGGTACGCGTAGAAGTTCAGAACGGACGTGAGTGGCTCGTATCGCTCCAGGTCGAAGGTCAGTGAGGTGCCCTGCGTGTAGTTGAAAGCGATATCCGGATCCAGGAACTGAACGACTGTGGTGGCCTGTGAGGTGCCATAGATGGGCCGGCGCATGGAAACGGCCAGCTTGCCCTGAAAGCTCGTCAGTGAAACGGCCTGATCCAGCGTGAGCTTGAGTTCACAGTCGATGCGCTCCTGGTCATCGAATCGGTCCTGCGTCCACACGTTGTTGTTGATGTACTCCTCGATGCGCTCATCGAGTTCGTTGAGAAACGTGTAGTCCGAACCCTGCAGTTGCGTGTAATCCACGCTCACGTTGCACGCAAACTCCTGCGCCCTGGCGCCCATAGCAGGCAGCAACAGGGCGACGAGAGCCGTTCCACAGATGATCCGGCGCAAACGACGCAGCATGGTAGACCTCAGCATCGGTGTGATCGGCAGCGTAGAGGGATGATACGGTACGAGACCGTTACAGCCATGTCGCGTGGTACGGCGAAGCACATAAGCGGTTTCCCCGGCTGGACTTCCGGCATGTGGTTTTACCCCCTTACACGTAGGCCGCAAACCATGCAGCCATGGTAATACCGACCGGACGAGCTCCGGAAAGGGTACGTTCGGGCGGGCAAGGTGTCGTACCTCTCACACCACGAGACGTAGTACACCGCCTCCATCACTGTATGCTGACGCCCGTTCGAACCCTGCTCCAGCCCATCGCAGCATTGCACCTGTTCTGCTATGCTGCCGCGGCACAACCCATGACAGGCGGCGCACGGTCCGGCGCACTGGGTGGAGCCACGACGGCGCTGGACGGAGATATGTGGAGCCGGGGCAATCCAGCCGGCCATGCAACCGTGCACCGCCCCGGCATCGCCTTCTTTACAAGCCAGGGCTTTGGACTCGCCGAACTGCGCCTCGGCGCGGCCGTAGCGGTCGTCCCCACCCGCATCGCGGCGATCAGCCTGGGAGCCCAGACGTTCGGCTTCGAGGAGTACCGGGCAAACGAATTCCGCGCCGGGCTATCACGCGGAGTCGGGCTCTCCCGTGGCCGTACCGTGTACGCCGGGCTGGATGCGGTATACCACCGCGTCAGTATCAAGCGATACGGGTCCACCGCTGCACTCGGACTGGAAGCCGGGCTCCTCGCACAGATCACGCCTGA
Organism: Rhodothermales bacterium; assembly: GCA_041690215.1. Lineage (GTDB taxonomy): Bacteria > Bacteroidota > Rhodothermia > Rhodothermales > DASSAV01 > DASSAV01. The sequence goes on along the minus strand of JAWLHQ010000010.1, from coordinate 167,309 downwards.
ACTGTGGATCGGAATCGCCGCCCATAACCTGCATAGTCCGGCGAGGGACGACACAGACCTGCTCGAGCAAAAAGCGTCCTTCGGCCTGATGTACCGGCCGTACGAACGCATCCGTGTGCTGGCCGACATCCAGAAAGCAGAGCACTTTCCCTGGAGCGTCCGAGCCGGCATAGAGACCTGGCCGGTGCCCGCCCTGGCACTGCGGGCAGGCGCAGGCACGGAACCGGTCCGCTTTACGGCGGGAACGTGTGTACGAGTGGGCTTGATTACCGCCGAGGTGGCAGCCGAGCGCCACGACGTGCTCGGCTGGACTCCCGGTGTAGCTCTTGGCGTGCAATGGTAATGGTCGGCGCTGTCTCCATCACCTCGTTCGCGCGCGGGCGTGCCTGTCGTCTGTTGCTCCTGTGTGTACTCCCGGTCATCTTCGGTGCACCACCTGTGAACGCACAGGATATCGAAGAAAGCCTGGAGCAGACCATCGAAGCCGTCATAGACGACTCCGGCGAGGAGGCAACCCGAACGGTAGAGGAGCTTTCGTTCCGCGTGCTGAGACCACTGAATGTCAACACAGCCACCGCGGATGAACTCGCCGCGATTCCTGCCCTTACGCCCCTTACCGCCCTCAAGATCATCCTCCACCGGAATACCCACGGGCCTTTCGCGAGCTACGATAGCCTGCGCAACGTGGAGGGGGTCACGGAAGACGCCTGGCGCGAGGCGAGGCCGTTCCTGATGGTCGGCGACAACACGCCACCCTCCCCGTCTCGAGCTGGCAAGGTGGAGTTGGTGCAGCGTATCGGACGCAGAACGACATCCTCTTCCGATGCAACCCACGCGTACCTGGGTGGCCCGGAGCGCATGTACACGCGGCTCTCCCTCTACGGCGCACGCCACGTGAGTGCAAACCTCACCCTGGACAAAGACCCCGGCGAGGCATTCCGCTGGCACCCGGCGACACAGACCTACGGATACGACTTCCTCTCGGCTCACGTGGCGCTACGAGACGTAGGCCGGATTCGAATGCTCGTCGCAGGCGACTTCACGGCAAACTTCGGGCAGGGACTCGTCCTATCATCGGGGAGCGTGTTCGGCAAAGGTGGTAATCCGCTCCGGCCAGCGGCACACCGGGACGGCGGATTACGGCCGTATCGCTCCAGCGATGAGTTTCACTTCTTTCGTGGTGTGGGCACTACAGTGGCGCTCACCCCCTCCCTCACAGCAACGCTCTTCGGCTCGTACAGACGTCTGGACGGCTCGGCAGAAGACGGCTGTGGCGTGGAATCGGACGCACGGTGCGTGACACGGCTCGTTACGGACGGGCTGCACCGATCTGAAGGTGAACTGACGCGAAAGGGCGTCCAGGGCACTACCGTCATGGGTGGTGCGCTCGAATACCGGAATGCTTCCGTGAGGCTCGGTGCGACAGGCTACCGGAATCGGTTCAGCATGCCCGTCACAGCCGGCGATGCTCCTTATGAACGGTACGACCTCGTAGGGCGACGCGTATCCGCGTTGGGTATCTACGGACAGGTCTATGTGCATGATCTCCTCGTTTTCGGCGAGGCAGCCTACAGCCCGAAAGGAAGCCTCGGAGCGATAGGCGGGCTCCTGGTCCAGGTATCCGAACGCGCACAGGCAACGATCCTCGTCCGGCACTATCCCGCTTCTTTCGTAGACCTGTATGGGAATGGTTTCGGCGAGCGAAGCGGCACGACTCGGAACGAATCCGGCTTCTATATGGGCGTGCGCCTTACTCCGCACCGGCGGTGGACGGTCGAAGGGTATTTCGACCAGTATCGCTTCCCGTGGCTTCGGTTCGGAGTTCACCGGCCCGCTTCGGGATACGAAGCTCTCGCCCGCATCGAGTACCGCCCCCGTGCACGGCTCAACCTGAGCCTACAGGGCCACACCGAGACCACCGAGCAGAGTCTGATCGTACCCGATCTCTACGGCAGGCTCTTACGCAGTGTAGGACCGGAAACCCGGCAATACCTGCGCGCGCAGGCAACCTACTCGATCGGCGAGCTCGTTCGACTGCGCACCCGGTTGGAAGGGGCACAGGTTCGAACCCCGGAAAACGACGAGCGCGGACGGCTTGCCTATCAGGATGTGCGATGGCAGCCCGTTCGGTGGCTCCGGCTGGATGGCCGTTTCACGTATTACGATACGGACGGGTACGCCTCCCGCCTGTATGCTTACGAAAATGATGTGTTGTACGCATTTGCCGGGCCTGCCCTCTCGGGCAGAGGCTTACGGTATTACGCACTTGCCAGCGCCGAGCTGTTATCCGGCCTCACGGTCCAGTTCAAGTACGGCCATACCCGAGCGGTACGCCGGGAAAAGAGCGAGCCGACACCTTCTTCCGGGCGCGATGTGAACGTGCTGCTCCGGCTCTCGCTGTGAGCCGGATACCAATCTGAGTGGCAAAAGCGAGTTGGATACAAAAAAACTACCGTACATTACTATATTTCGGGGATGTACATGGACCGCCCTGTAATCTCTGCGCAGAACAATATGGCCGACTCCGACCTGCCCCACACGCTCTTCGTAGAAGACAATCCGGATACCCGTCTGCTGATGAGTTATTTGCTCAGTGGAAGCTACAACGTAGCTGTGGCCGGACGCGTGGATGAAGCCCTTGATCTGGCGGAACGTAACCGGTTCGACTTCTTCCTGCTCGATATTAACCTGGGCGAGCAGCGTACCGGCGTCGATCTCCTTCACCTCCTGCGTCAAAAACCGGAACACGCAAATACCCCTGCCATTGCGCTCACCGCCTACGCCCTGCCCGGAGACCGAGACAATTTTCTCCAGGCCGGTTTCGATGCCTACCTGAGTAAACCGTTCACGCCGGAAGATCTTCAGGAAACGATTGCGGCCGTCCTGACCGCAAAGAAGAAATGATCGGGTGCTAATATCCGTCGAATACGGGCCGCTGGCCGGTGGTGGTAAGGCACAAAGGAAGTCGTCTGTCGTTCGGTACGTGAGTCCCAGGAACGCCAGTCTGTGTCTTCCATGTCACTGCAGCACGCTCTCTTCCGCTACGGCGGTCCGATGATCGCAGGTAGCCTGTTGTTCTTCAGCGCATGTACGGGGAAACAAGAATATGAGGTACGAGGCCGCATCGTAGGGTTCGGCGACGACGGGCGGACGATCATCGTCGAGCATCAGGACGTCCCCGGACTCATGCCGGCCATGACGATGCCGTTCCAGGCCGCAGATCCAGCCGAAGTAGCGAACCTGGAACTGAGTGACGCCGTACGTTTCACCCTTGCCCTCACGGGAGACAGTACCTGGATCTATGGTGTCGAGGAGCTTCCTCCGGATGCACTCGGTCCCGACACGGCCACACCGTCGGCGAATCCCATCGGAGAACAACCCGTCCTGGTAACACCCGGCGATCCGGCTCCTTCGTTCAATCTCATCGACCAGGACAATGAGCCGGTTACGCTCTCCGATTACGAGAATACAGCATTCCTGCTAACGTTCATCTACACCCGGTGCCCACTGCCGAACGCCTGCCCTCTGCTCTCCCGCAACTTCCAGGTACTCCAGCCGAAACTGAATGAGCAGTTCGGAAAACGCGTCCGGCTACTCAGTGTGAGCTTCGATCCAGAGTACGATACGCCGGAGGTCTTGCGGGACTATGCCCGCCGCCACACACAGAATACCGAAACGTGGCGCTTCGCGACCGGCACCATGGAGGAGATCACCCGCCTGGGAGAGTCCTTCGGTGTCTTCACCAGTCCCGGCGAGAATCAAACCATCGATCATACCATGGCCACCGCGCTCATCGGGCCTGATGGACGCGTCCGGCATATCTGGCGCGGCACGCAGTGGACCACGGATGAGGTGCTGGAGAAAGTGCACGAAACGATGCAACCTGTACTGTAAACGGCGCATCGCCGGCATACGAACACGTAGAAATAGAAAAGGGGGCGGTCATCTCGCCCCCTTTTCTATGTGTGAAGGGAAAAGTACTGGCACATTCAGTTGCTGCAGACCGACTTCAGGATCTGCCTGCGGCTGGAGAGTTTCTCGTGCCACTCCTCTTCTTCGATCTCGTCCTCACCGAAATAGTAGTCCCACTGGTCTACGGTGGCCTCACTGACGAGAATCGGCGTCTGCATGTGCGCCACGCGCCTCAACGTAGGCTCGATGCCCATCTGGTGAATGAACGTGATCTGGCACTCTCCCTGACTCGTCTCTTTCACCGACAACCAGTTGTCACCGCACACGTGGCACGTAAAGAACCGGGATTCCTGCTCGTTCCCAAGTACGGAGTCGTTTTCAATATCGACGGTGACTTCCATCGGCAACATGCTGTAGCATCCGCACGCCTTGCACTTGAGCCTTTCCATATATGAAAATAGTTAATGCTCGATATGTCGTAATACGCACGCGAGTACGTCTGTTGTACCCCTCAGATCTGCACAGGTTCACACACCTGTTACAATGACCCTATCCGGCGATGGACGTAACCTGCTCCCTATCCTGCATGATCTTGGCACTCGCGAGCACGTGATAATTGAGCCAGTTCTCAAACGCCTGCCGCCAGGCATGTGCCTGCTCTACGATCAGGTGCAACTCCTGCCCGTCATCCAGGAGCACGGATAGGTTGCCGGTTGCATCCAGATGATGGTAGTTCATTTCAATGATACACACCAGCGGAATACGTTGCTTGAACCAGCCGGTAGAATGCCAGCCTTCCAGTTCGATGCGGTCGCCGTAAAGCCTGGCTCGCCCTCGCAGCACGATGTCATTTGCCAGGCGGAAACGGCTGGAAAGCAGCGCGATCTTGTGATCGTAACGGCGCCCCGGGGTACGATCCAAGCAGACCGGTTCACGTTCTGGTTTACGTTTCGTGTCTGCAAGGTGGGTGTTCATCGGTTGCGATCGGCGCAATGCGGCAGTGGAGGTAGCGAGAAGCGCCGCAGGAGGCATAAAATCAGCGGTACTAGTAGGTACGGGTACGGCCCCGAAAGGTTGAGTCTTCACCTGGAATTTACGTTCGACAATGCATGTAGAGGGCATTCTGCCCCGGCTGTCGGCGACCTGCTCGGATGCTCCGCTGCACTATCTCCCGACAAATTGCCAGTCGCTCTCCTCTACCCGGTAGGACATTCCCACCCGGATATCGAGGTTGAGATTAAAGAAGAGCCGGGCTTGCAGGCCCGCTCCTCCCCCGACCGAGGTGGCATGGCTGATCTCTGTTTCTGAGCTACTGCCGGCATCCACCAGACGTGCCGTGCCGAGGGGGTGGAGCCGCTCGGCAAAGGCATACGCATAGACCGCCCCGATGTATACGGGCAGTAGCACGAGACCGTCATCCACGAACCGGAGGGGCGCGACATACTCGAGCCCGTAGCGGGCGAATGTATGTCCGGCCAGTTCACGGTCCTCGAATCCGCGCGGCACGAACGAGCCGGGATCGTATATGGCGGCTTGATTCTTCGTCAAAATCCCCGCGTCGAGTCTGATTCCGTGATTGATCGAGCGTAGAAACGGCAGGTAGACGAAAGCCCGTGTGGCAAGGGCCCGGGTCCCCGCCCCCGCTTCGCGGGTCCACACATCCATATCCGCATCCATGTGTGTCATAAAGCCGCTGTTCGGAATGAGATCGCGAACATTCCGCTGTAGCCCATAGGCGAAGAGAGCAGTGGGACTGAGTGTCAGGCGCTCCCCCGGATGGTCCAGCATCACACCCGATTCTTCAATCAGGTCCAGATCGCGGTACCGCACGCGTAAGACAGCATCGGTATACGTCGTAGAGACATTCGAGTGCAGCAACACCGGTGCCCTCAACCCGAGTGACACACCACGATCCTGATAGACGGTGCCACCGGAAGTCCGGAGTGGGCGACTGTAGACACCCAGTGCAGGCCGCAAGAGAAACTGCCCGTACTCCACAGCCGCTTCACCCCAGACCTGTTCTCGCTGGTAGTAGACCTCCCCCTTGTACGCGACACGCTGAAGCGGATCGACACCCTGTACCCCGAGCCCCACTTTCGTCTCGTACGTCCCCGGTTCATCCGGGTACTCATACAATTCCAGCAGCGGATAGAACATCCGGGGCCGTAGATAGCGCCAGGGGCTGTACGGGCGAATCTCCGCCGCCTCAAACCCGGTCACGGGAGCCTCGTGGAACACCGCTTGCCAGTCTACATCCCGGCCGGCAGCAGCCGACGAACGCGGAATTTCCTCTGCCTGGTCTGGCTCGAACGGCATCGTGACCAGATCGTACTGCTCATGCCGGTAGTTGATGAACGCGAGTGTCGTGCCATCCGGCGAGAGACCGGGCTCCAGCGCTCCGAATGGCACGTTGGTCAGTTTGAGGATGCGATCCTGGACTCGATCATAGGCGTAGATGTTCGGCACACCACCCCGGTCTGCGGTAAAAAACAGGTACCGCCCGTCCCGGCTCCAGTCAGCATCGTAAATGACGGCATCTTCGAACACGAGCCAGGGTTCCAGACAGGCGGCGTCTCCGCCCTGCCCCACTCGAAAAAGTCCCTGGTATCCGCCGGCATTCACGAGCAGTGCCACTGTACGCCCGTCGGGCGATGGCACGATGCTATTGATGTCCGTACGCCCGGTTTCCAGTACGTGCTCTACGCCGGTCTCCCGGATCCGAACCCATCGTGTGAACTGCCCCGCGTTCTGGACGGCCCAGATGGAATCATCCGGCCCCGGAACCGGTGCAAACACGCGCCCGCTATCGGTCAGGCGCTTCGTTTCACCCGTGGCCAGATCCATCCGAAACGCCTCGGCTATCTCCCGGATGAGTACAAACGGATCGGGCACGTACCGGGAAAAGAGGACGGCAGAGCTATCTGGGCTTAGGCTATAGAAGTCGTCCTCTGTTAGCGCCTGCCGGGCGATGAGGGTTCGTGCGCCGGTCCGAACATCGACCCTGTAAAAGCCCGGCGTCAGGTCGTAGCCTCTGGAGTACACCACGAGGGTGCTGTCATTGAGCCAGCGCGGACGGTGGTTCACTTCTCCGCGCCGGCCCGCGATGACCTCCGGCTCCGTGAACGGCCCCAGCAAGTCCATGCGGGCAGACTCACGACGGCGGACGTGCTCTCGGAATGCCCGTCCGGATCGGTGTGGCAACGTTCCAGTCCCGTACCAGAGGGCGGCTCCGTACCCCAGAAATGGAGCCCGGTAATACAGATCCGATGCACGGCGGAACGAACGCAGGCTATCCCGCTCAGCCAGGTACGCGATGAAATGGGCGCCTCCGTTGTAATACCGGTTGAAGGGTCGCGTATAGAAAGGCGGCTCCAGAACCTGCGAGAGTGACCAGGGCGTCTCGGACAGCATCGCCGCCCGGAACTCCATATTGACCAGAGCGACATTCAGGCGGCCAGCCCCCGGGTAGATCTGGCTCTCCCGGAATACGGCCAGCCCTTCCGTAATTCCCGAAGGAGCGGTGAAATTCAGAAGGCGTGCGAGATCCGGCGCGAACCACCGCATCACCCGTCCCACACCGAATCCTCCATCGAACTCTGCATGGACCGCGTGAGCAAGTTCGTGAGTAGAAACCTGCTCCAGCCACGAAGGAAATCGGGGCGTGAGCGTGCTGCCTCTGATCGCGACCGATTCGATCTCCTGCTTGAATGGGAAGGGCCTGACATATCCGTTCGCCCGGTCGTTGAAGCGGTTGAGGACAACCGGTACGTAGAACGGGCGGCGCACGCCAACCAGACGCGCTGTCTCCGGCAGGGCGGCTTCCATCGCGGCAGCCGTCTCGCGGGCTTCCTGTTCCAACCCTTCCTCGAAGAGGATAGCGAAGTGCGGCGTTTCGAGGACTGAGTACGCCGTCCCTGGCGGGCGATAGATGGTCCCGTAGTCCGGCGTTTGTGCGGCGATCCTCCCGGACAGCAGCGTTCCCATCAGGACCACGATACACCACGTAGCACGCATGAGACGAGGATTCATGGACGCGGACGTACCTGCGGACGACTGTGCACGAAACTTCTTTCCCCTTGCATCCACCTTCGACACATCTGTCTGTATGAACCGAGAGATGAAGAGAAATGCAAGGTACGGCTGCCTCGCCTGGATCCGTCAGTTCGTAGGCGACACAAAGAAAAAGGCGTTCAGGTTTGCGCCTGAACGCCTTGTGCGGAGGGGGTGGGATTCGAACCCACGGTACCCCGGAGGGTACAACGGTTTTCGAGACCGTCCCATTCAACCACTCTGGCACCCCTCCTGATCGTCTGCAGACCAATGATGCAGGAGCACCGGCCCATCTCCCTGTCGTCACCGAGTCTGACACTTGGAGCAGACAGACGGCTTAAACTACGGCGCAAACGAGGTGGTTCGCAATGCTCCATGAAGAACATCTCAAGCAGATCCCGACGCAACACCATTTCGGACCCGCCCGGCTCGCTTGCTCCCTCAGCGCCCATGAGCACCTCAGGTACCTGCCTGCCCTGGTAATCTGGTAGAGAACCACCAGGCCCAGTCGAAACGAACCCGTGTGCCGGTATTGATCAGACGTGTGGTACCTCCCCCCCGAAAGCCCGGGCAGTTTCGAAGATGCTTTTTTCCCTTCCTCCACGCTTCGCGATGTGCCTTGTAATGTGCGTTCCTCACGGGGTACTGAACCCGGCGCATACCATCATACCACCGATCCTCCTACAGAATCTCGCTCCAACATGAGCCCGGCACGCGCACGATGCAATTGGTGTAACGCATCCTGGGCTTCCATCGCTATACATGCGTAGAGGTCCATCGGAATAGCCGGATTGGTAGCAGCGGCTCGCATGTGCTCGAACGCGGTAATGCAGATGAGCTTCGTCTTCGCGAATTCGGTCCAGGCAGCCGTCTTATAGAACACCTTCTCCATCGTATCCATCTTCTCCATAGTAAACACAAGAACAGTAGACAGGGGCTAGATAGGTCGCAGACCTCAGAAACAGCAGGCTCATTGAGGTTGCAGTCTGCCGAACAACCTTCCTGTTGCGACCCCGTATGAGGTCGTCCTCTCTCCCCTTACGTAGACGATCGCTGACAGGGATCACGGACAGATTGATTTATTTCAAATACTACCCGCAGAAGCGCCCCCGGCGGCCCGGCGGCTTGATCTTGCTACATGATGCCCCGTAGTATTGCCCCTATCTCGAGTTCGAACTTTTCTCGTCCCGGTATGGGATCTGACCGGCAGGCAACCGTAACACAGTTACTCGATCTCCATCGCAAAGGAGACCCTCAGGCACTCGACGACGTGTTTGCGCTGGTCTATGAGGAGTTGCGGCGACTGGCCCGGATGGTTCGCAGAGGCCGGGCGGGCCAGACGATGGACACGACAGCCCTCGTCCATGAGGCCTATCTGAAACTCGTTCCTTCTCAACTGGCCGGCGTCGATAGCAGAATCTACTTCTACAGGGTAGCAGCGAAAGCCATGCGGCAGGTGCTCGTTGATGCCGCCCGTCAACGTATCGCCGATAAGAGAGGTGGAGGGCAGCAAGCCATTACGTTTGACGAAGACCTCCATGCAACTGCCCTGGAAGCCGAACAGCTTCTGATGGTCGATGATGCCCTGCGCCGCCTGGAAGCGTTAAATGCCCGTGCCGCTCGGGTGGTCGAATGCCGCTTCTTTGCCGGCCTGAACGTCGAAGAAACAGCGCAGGCTCTCGAAATCTCGCCTCCTACGGTGAAGCGTGACTGGCGGCTGGCACGCGCGTGGCTCGTGCGCCATCTCCATGCGGCCTGATTGCCGGTACGCCCACCTACATGACGCGTCTCGCTCCCAGCGCTTGCTCCTCTAGACGTTAAGCCTTGCATCAGCCATGACAAAGCTGACTCCCGAACGATGGCAGCAGATAGACGATGTGTTTCATGCGGCGCTGGATTTGCCGCGTGAACGCCGTGCTGCCTTTCTGGATGACATGTGTGCAGGCGATCCCGAACTGCGAGCCGAAGTGGAGGCCCTGCTGCTCGCCGATGCATCCCCTTCCGGAATACTCGACGGCGCTGCAGCCGATCTGGCCGCAGCGCTCCTGCCTGATGACGAGCGTACGCTGAAAGAAGACCAGCAAATCGGCCCCTACCGTGTTCTCCGCGAGCTCGGCCGCGGCGGCATGGGGGTCGTCTACCTTGCCGAACGAACGGATGTGGGCAAAAAAGTGGCGCTCAAGTTGGCCCGCGAAACGCTCCACTCGGCCGGACAATTCCAGCGATTCCTTGTCGAACGGCGGATTCTGGCCCGCCTCGAACACCCGAACATCGCCCGGCTGCTGGATGCGGGCGTGACGGACGACGGCGCGCCGTACTTCGCCATGGAGTACGTAGAGGGCGAGCAGATCACGCAGTACTGCGAAACCCGTAACCTCTCCATCTCCGAGCGGCTCCTCCTGTTCACCAAAGTATGTGAGGCCACGGACTACGCGCACCGCAACCTCGTCATACACCGCGACCTCAAGCCATCCAACATCCTGGTAACCACGGACGGCGAGGTGAAACTGCTCGATTTCGGCATCGCCAAGTTGCTGGACGACGAGGTCGGCGAACCCGCCGAAGAAGTGCTGACCCGAACCGGCATCCGCCTGATGACGCCGGAGTATGCGGCGCCGGAGCAGGTCCGCGGAGAGACCGTCACCACGGCCACGGACGTGTATGCACTCGGCGTGATCCTGTACGAACTGCTCGCCGGGCGGCGCCCCTACGAGGTGCGTGGGCTGACAGCCAGCGAAGTGGAGCGGCTCATCTGCGAGACGGAGCCGCCCAGACCTTCCACACTTGCTGTGGATGATCGCGGATCGGCCCGATCGCGCGCAACCGGTATGGCCTACCCGTTCGGAACGATCTCGCAACGGCAAAAACTGAAGGGCGACCTGGATGCCATCGTATTGAAGGCGCTGCGGAAGGAACCGGCCCGGCGCTACACGTCGGCGGAGCAGCTTGCGCTGGATATCGGGCATTACCTCGCTGGGCGCCCTGTCACAGCCGGCAAGGGTACGTTCTCCTACCGCGCCTCGAAGTTCGTACGCCGCAACCGTAACGCCATCGCGGCCTCGACCGCCTTCGCTGTCGCATTGATCGGCCTGGCTACCTTCTACACGGTTCGCCTCACTATGGAACGAGACCGGGCCGAGTTGGAAGCGCAAAAAGCCGTACAGGTCGCCTCCTTTCTGAAAAGCCTGTTCAAGACGGCCGACCCGCTGGGGTCGATGGAGCTAAACATGACGGTGCAGGACCTTCTGGCCCGTGGCGCCGCTCGTGCGGATTCGGAACTGGCCGGGCAGCCGGAAATGCGGGGTGCCATGCTCTCCCTCATCGGCGAAGTGTATCAAAACATGGGACGGCTCAAGGAATCCGAAGAACTCCTCCAGCGAGCCTTGCACCTGCGAACGAAGGCTTTCGGCCAGGAGCACGTGGACGTGGCAGAGACGATGAAGCACTTGGGAAGGCTTCGCCTGACGCAGGGAAATCTTGAGGAAGCAGAACGGCTCCTTCGTGGCGCACTGGAAATCTACCGGAAGCACGTTGGAACCGACCATCAGGAAAGCATCAGTTGCCTCGATCTCGTGGCGCAGACCGTACACGTGAGTGGTCGCTACGAAGAAGCCGAGCGCCTGTTTCGGGAAGAACTCGCTATCAACCGGCGCTTGCACGGCGAAGAGCATGCCGAGACCGCGGCAAACAAGCATAATCTGGCGGGCGTGTTGCACTCGCGCGGGCAGTATGCCGCAGCGGAAGCCCTGTACAGGGAATCCCTCGCCACCTTGCGACGACTCCACGGTGATGCCCATCCTACTGTCTGGATGTCCATGAACGCCCTCGGGCTCATGCTGCGCGAGCAGGATAGGCCACAGGAGGCAGAACCCTATCTGCGGGAAACGTACGAGCAGAGCCGTGCGCATTTCGGCCCCGACCATCCGTCCGTAACGACATTCACGGTGAACCTGGCGCTGACACTCCAGGACCTGGGCAATCTGGCCGAAGCGGAGCGGCTCTTTCGCGACGTGCTCGCATCGGATCGAAAACAGCTCGGGGAAAACCACCCGTACGTTGCGGAAGATATGGATGTGCTGGGCGTGCTCCTCATGGATCTGAACCGGCTCGATGAGGCCGAGCCCCTCCTCCGTGGCGCCCTGCCAATTCTCACCGGCGCTTATGGAGCCGAACACGCCCGTGTAGCCACGGTGCACAGCAACCTCGGCCACCTACTCAAACGGCGCGGCACATTGCAGGAGGCGGAAACCCACCTCCGGGCCGCAGCCGACATTCGCCGGAAGGCACTGGACGCTGGCGATGCGCGCTTGGCCCGCAGCCTGTATGAGCTCGGCGTCGTGCTGGACAGCCTGGGCCGGAGTGCAGACGCCATCGCCGCCTATACCGAGGCCCTGTCCAGCTACAGGGCTGGCAACCCCCCCCGCCCCGGTCCAATGGCCGACGTATTGACAGCACTCGGCCGGGCGCACTTACGCCTGAAACGATACGCCGAGGCAGAAACCTACCTGCTGGAAAGCTATCGTTCCCTGGAAGGCCAGGAATCCGACCAGGACGCCCTGAACGCGGCACGTGAAGCGCTACGTATGCTCTATGAGGCTTGGGGACGTCCTGCCGAAGCGGAATCCTTCGCGAAAACGTCTGCCACACGAAAACCGTGATGCGTCCCACCCTGTGCATCACCGGCATGGGATACAGGAACTACATTGGAGCGCACCAGCTACCGCCTTTTGATAAGCAGGTAGCAATTCAGAGTGAATCCGATCCGGGACCGCCCGGAGCCTCCGGCCACGCAGCGAGCGCGAGAACATCTCCAGCACTTCCAGTCTAGAGCGCGGTAATCACACGGTCGATGGATGACGGAGGCGGACCATACGGCCCGCCTCGTTGCATTCTGCTGGTTCCGATTACAGGATCGGATGACCCCCCACAGGCTGCTCGGATCCGGCCCCCTTGTGCTCCCGTTAGTTACGCCGTAGTTCCTGATTCAGCCATCTGGTACCGCCGACATGCCGACCGTGATTGCCCATCGTAACGGAGATGTCACGACTGAACTGGACCCCGACCTGTTGCGGGCGTCTCTCATGCAGCGGGGGAACGAGATCTGGATAGACATTACGGATCCAACGCGGCAGCAGGCGGATATCCTGATTGAACTCTTTGGATTTGATCGGGATGAACTGGAAGAAGTGTTCTACAAGAACTCCCGCCCGCACGTCGAAACCAAACCGGATTACTATTTCATTGTCTTCTACGCCGGATCGTGTAATCCTCATTCGGCGAGAATTCAGTTTGAACCAGTCTACATCTTCGCAGGCGTCAACTTCCTCGTTACCATTCACATGCCCCCGATGTCGGCCATCACAGAAACGATGAACCGCTGGCGCATGAATGGCAACCCGCTTGAAAGTCACGTTGGTTCTGCGCTCCTTGCCGTCCAGGACGCCCTCGTGGACGACTACAATCCCGTTCTGGATGTAATGGCAGACCTTGTGGACGAAGTGGAAAACGAGATTTTCGTTGAGTCGGACCAGGGCCCGATTCAGAAGATCTTCGGCCTTAAAAAGAACCTCCTCCTGTTCCGCCGGATCGTAGCACCTGAACGCGACATCGTTAACCTCCTGCTCCGTCGCGATCTACCAATCTTCACCACGGGGGACATGCCCGTAGCCCAGGATCTATACAACCGAATGGTTCGCCTCGCCGAGAGCATCGACCTCTACCGGGACCTCCTCTCCAACGCGCTGGACAGCCACATCTCGATGCAGTCCAACCGGCTAAACGAAACGATCCGGGTCCTCACGGTTGCCTCCATCCTTCTGATGACCAATGCCCTCATTGCTGGTATTTACGGCATGAACTTCGACTTCATGCCCGAACTACACTGGGTCTACGGCTACGCCTTCGCGCTCTGTCTGATGGTACTGTCAACCATCGGCCTCATCATTTTTTTCAAACACAAACGCTGGCTATAGGGCAAAGCACGAAAAACAGATCGCATGGAGCACAGGATAAGGACCTGACAAATGGTGCGATTACACCATACGTGATGCACACCACCCCGATACCCCGCCCATGCTGCATCACGCGGCATCCTACCCTATGCTCCCTTCTCCTCCGGAATCACGGCCACGTACACCTCCTGCCCCTGGCGAAGTACGCGCAGTGGGATAACCTGGCCGATGGAGGCATCCACGAACAGCCGGATCATCTCGTCGATTCCATTGAGCCGTTTTCCGGCGAAGCCGACGATGATGTCGCCCTTCCGCAGCCCTGCTCGATCTGCCGCTCCTCCCGGAGTCACATCCAGCACGAGCACACCGCCTCCGCTTCCTAGATCGAAGCGTCGCAACAGATGACCCGGTAACTCCACATTCTGCCCGGCCACGCCAATGGTGCCGCGCCGGACTCGCCCGTTCTGAATGAGGTGGCCGGCTATGAGACGCGCCGTGTTTACGGCTACCGCAAACGCGATCCCCTGCGCCGGCAGGATCATCGCCGTGTTCACGCCGATCACCCGGCCCCGCGAATCCACGAGCGGCCCTCCCGAATTGCCGGGATTCAGGGCGGCATCCGTTTGAAGAATGTCGTCCATCTGCCGCCCGTTCCGCGACCGCAAGGTGCGTCCGAGCGCACTTACAACGCCTGCCGTTACGGAATGCTGGAACCCGTACGGATTGCCGATCGCAATGGCGAGCTGTCCTACACGCACCTGGCTCGAATCTCCCAGTTCGACATGATTGGGTACGGGCGCGTCGGTACGGAGAACGGCAAGATCCGTATCCGGGTCATCCCCCACCAAGTCGGCCTGATAGCGTCGGCCGTCCGAAAAGAGGACCTCTATCCGCGAGGCCCCTCCTGCAACATGGCTGTTAGTTAGAATGAAGCCGTCAGGAGTGAAGACGAACCCGGAGCCGCTTCCTCCGCCACCGCCGCGCCGTCTACCCTGCTCCTGGCGCTCCACGTTGATACTGACGACACTGGGGCCGACACGCTCCACGGCCCGAACGACTGCCTCCGAATAGGCATCGAGCAATTCGGCATCAGAAATCGGCGGCGCATACGTATCCGCGCGTGTCCGTTCCGCCGAAGCAATTGAAATGATCCGTCCCATCTATGATCCCTCCAACAGATTGGGTGTTTGTGCGCGCGTCCTTCTGGATCCGCGCACCCGGAAATGACGCAGGCGGATCTGACTGACCCGCCTGCGTCTCATATACAACTATATCTGAGGCGTATAGGCCGTCAGTTCAGATTCAGCAGACCGACCGGAGACTCCCATAGAGCACCCACAGCCGTTCCCATCTCCTCATTCATATCCTCGTCTGCTTCCTCCAGAGAAGGCAGCTCCACGGTGCTTCGGATGAACACACCGTGCGCACGGGCCAGCTTGCGCCCGTGCTCGTCCATCAACACCGCTTCCACAGTAAAAAGGTTACCCCGCGCCGTGACGACCTGTGCCAGCACGACCAGCTCTCCCTCGACGACAGACCGCATCACATACATGTCGAACGACTCGCACGTGACGAAGTGCTCGTCCACGAGCGAGCCTGCCGCCAGCGTTGCAGCGTCGTTCAGAAGCTTGAAGTAGAGCGCCCGGTCGATGGTCCCTGCTGCATCGCGATCCTCGTCTTCCGTTTGGAATTGTATGCGTGCTTGTCCAGCCCAGACGCCAATGTCTTCGGGACCGTACAGGCTTGACGGTGCATCCACGAAGAGCCGTCTCAGTCTGTTTAAATGCTGCTCGTTGATCATATGCTCTCTTGTATGTAAATCCGGCCTGACCGGAAATGGATAGTGCGCGGCTGTCTTCCTCAGCGCGGTTCCAGAAACATCTTCGACCCTAGGCCTTACTGGATTTCCACGTAAAAACCGTGCCGTATTCACGCGCATGCCATAATGACGTGCATGCGGCAGCACGGCTCCAGCTACGGCAACGTGAAGTACCACCATTCGAGGAAGCGCTCATGGTTCAACGCTTCCCAGATCTGTCTGCTCACATCCGGAATCCGTCAGCTAGACACGGCTTCCGAATCGCCAGATATGGGGTTCCGTCGTATTCCTCCTGGCCTATCTCAGCCAGAACGAAATCCTGTACCGGCGGGCTCCTGGGCTGCTCGGATCGGCAGCACGGAGAGCTCACTACACGTGATCTGTATGGAAAATGAGATGCTGATCCTACCGGCGAAGTTGACCACGCGCCTTGTGCCGATTAGATGCAACGGCCTACCCGGCGCATGGCGCCGGGTTCCGTCACGCACCCGACCACACAGTACCCGTCTGAAACCCTGAAACACTTGACGAGTTGGTCCAATATTTGTGTAATATGAGAATTTAAAGCATCTTGGAGTCCGGGCACTCGGAGCAGTGCCCGGACTCCAAGATGCTTGGTGGCATTGATAGGACAAAACGAAACGGCTTTCATGGTAGTGGCCAGCAACGGACAGCTTCTTCAGGTAGGGCGGACGGGTAAGGTAGGGCTTGAAGGGCCGACCGATGTGTTCAACATAGCAACGTACAACGTCCACCGCTGGACGGGAATAGCGGGAGGCCGTCGCTGGTGCCCCGAACTGGCACTCGCGGTGATCGCTGAACTCGATGCGGACGTCATTGCACTACAGGAGGTCCTGCGCCCGAACCTGGCTGACGATCCTCTTCAGTACATCGCTGAAGAACTGGACCTCTACTTTGCCTTCGTCCCGACGCGCAGGCACCGGTTCGGCGTGCTCGGCAACGCCATCCTCTCCCGATGGCCTATGAAGGGGGTCTTTCCGATCGACCTCAGCTTCAGCCGCCTGGAGCAGCGAAGCGCCATCGTTTCCAAGTTCCAGGGCGAGCGCCACACCCTTACCGTCGTTGCTACTCACCTCGCGCTCGTGGACCGCACACGCAAGTTTCAGGTGCAGTCACTGCTCAATCATCCGTGGCTCCAGCACCCTGCTGTACTGCTGGGGGATATGAACGCGTGGCGCCGGTGCCGTGCCACACGTGAACTGGATCGGACGTTGTCGTCACTCCACTCGAACCGATCCTGGCCTGCCAGCTACCCCTCCGCTGCTCCCGTTCTTGCCCTGGACCGCATCTATACCCGTGGCGCTCAGGTCTACGACATCCAGGTCCATAACTCCCCCGCCGCCCGCCGCGGCTCCGACCACCTCCCCGTCGTAGCTCGTATCGTCCTTGATAGTAGAAAGGAGGACTTTCAGGTTTGATCCTCTGTACCTCACGGAATATGCCTTGATTCCGGGCACTATTCTGCTTGAGCGGGTGCAGTTGTGCGCTGCGGCACCGTGCGGGGCAGATAGGGATACGGCACGAGCGGGAACTCTCCGGTCAGCGATTGCAAGAAAGCAACCAGTGCCGCTTGCTCCTCTTCGGTAAAGGTGCGGCCAAGTTGCACCTGACCCATCACTGAAACGGCGTCGTGTAGCGTTGCGGCCGAGCCATCATGAAAATAGGGATACGTCAATTCGACGTTACGTAGCGGAGCTACCCTGAAAACGTATTGGTCGGTTTCCTGCTGGGTTACGGCGCCTCGGCCTACATCCGGAGTACCTTCTACATGGGAAAAGCGGGCATAACTTCTTCCACCCAGCATTGGCCCATTGTGACAACCGATACAGCCACTGCTCTGAAATAGGGCCAATCCTTCTTTTTGTAACGGCGTGAGAGCATCCTCATCGCCGGCTAGATACCGATCGAAAGCGGATCCCGGAGTTAGCAGTGTCCGCTCGAACGCTGCGAGTGCTTTTGCGATGTTGTCGAACGTCAGGGGATCCTCTTCACCAGGAAAAGCCGCCGCAAAGAACGGCTCATATCCGGTTTCCCGAAGTCTCTCGACAGCCTCTTCAGGAGTCAGGTCCATCTCCACATGCGCCTGAATCGGCCCCTTCGCCTGTTCCTCCAGCGTGGGCGCGCGACCGTCCCAGAATTGTGCCTCGAGAAACGCCGCATTGAACACGGTCGGACTGTTACGCGGACCGGTGCGAGCGCCCTCACCAAGAGCTACTTCTCTGTGGTCCACACCGGCCGCTCCGACAACGTGGCAGGTATTGCACGAAATGGTACCGGAACGGGACAACCTCGGCTCGAAAAACAACTTGTGCCCGAGATCTATCTTCTCCGGCGTGCTCGGATTGTCCTCGGGATCAGTTGCCTGCTCAGGCAACGGCTCGAATAGTTCCGATACGCCTTCAGGTCGCCCCAGCCCTTCATCGGCAGCACGCTGACACCCTGTCATAAAGCAAAGGCCAAAACCAAGCCCCAGGATAATGCAAGCTACTGCCCGGCCATTGACAGGTGCGCAGCATCGATATTCTACTGCCATACTAAACGTGAATGGTTGGTTGCATGTTTGACGTGGCATATAAACTCCACCACGCCTGCTCTACTGTCCGCAACTATCTTGTAAGGAGTAGTGCAGATTGTACGATTTCTACCCAGATCTGAGAGTTCAGCCAGCTTTTCAGATGATCGTATCATCCTCCACGCGCATGTTCTTCGGGATGACTACGATTCCGTCGCGGATGTAGAACCCCTTGCGCTCCCCTTCCTGTATGCGCTCCCGGTTGGTGATGATGCACCGCCTGCCGATGCTCACGTTCTTATCTACGATGGCACCTTCGATGTAAGACTGCTCGTCCACTCCCGGCCATTGGGGTCCGTCCACACGTCCACGCAGGCTCTCGTCATGCCATGGAAAATAGTTGGCCCCCATAATGATGGAGTTCTTGATCGTGGTGTTGTACCCGATGAACGAGCGGATTCCGATGACCGAGTTCGAAATCTGACTGTTGATGATGATGCTCCCCTCCCCAATCAGCGAGTCCTGGATGTACGAACTCTCGATCTTGGCCGGCGGTAGCATACGGATATTGGAGTAAATCGGCATCGTAGGACTGTAGAGGTCGAACTCCGGTCCTTTCTGTGCCAGCTTCAGGTGGGCCTCGTAAAACGAGCGGATCGTTCCGATATCGCTCCAGTACCCGGTAAAGGGGTAGCTCGCCACCCGACGTGAGCAAATGGCGTGTGGAATGATCTGCCTTCCAAAGTCGTTGTGCTCCTGCTCATTGCTGAGGATCTCATCGAGCACCTGCTGCTTGAAAACATAGATACCCATCGAGGCGAGGTAGACCCGTCCCGCCGCCTGCATCTCCGGACTCACCGGGCTCTCCTTCCCCGCCAACTCGCTACGAAGCGGCTTCTCGTAGAACTCCGTGATCATCTGGTCATCGCCCGTCTTGATGATCCCGAACGATGGCGCCTGTTCCGCCCGCACCGGAATGGTGCCTACCGTGATGTCCGCATTGTTAGCCCGATGGTAGGCTAACATATCCTGATAGTTCATCAGGTAAAGCTGATCTCCTGCCAGGATGAGCACGTTCTCGTAGCGGTGGATATTCAGGTGGGGCAGGCTCTTGCGCACGGCATCGGCCGTCCCCTGAAACCACTCCGTAGAAGCCGCCGTCTGCTCCGCCGCCAGGATCGAGACGAACCCGCCCCTGAACCGGTCGAACTGGTACGTCGTGGCAATATGCCGGTTGAGACTGGCGCTGTTGTACTGCGTGAGGACGAAAATCCGGTTGATCCCGGAATTGATGCAGTTTGAGATCGGAATGTCGATCAAACGGTACTTCCCGGCGAGCGGGACCGCCGGCTTGGATCGTTGGAGCGTAAGCGGATGCAAACGCGTCCCCGCGCCTCCACCCAGAATGACTGCGATCTCTTCAAACATGCCGTACCTCCGGTCCACTGCAGACTCGCCCCACTCCCCCCGATCCCCAGCCAGGTGTCTCAATTAGTATGTACATCTGCAAAAAGGAATACGCCGCTGGCAACGTGCGACCGCGGCTACGGTTACGAGCCCTCACATCCGTGAGTCCAGGTGCCACAACCACGATATTCTCCCGAGGCAATTGCATGGTAGTTGTGGTCGAATCCGCCTGCCTCTGCGAGTCATGTGGTCGGAATATCGTAGGCCCAGGCAACTGCACCACTTATGCCGGTCTGGCATATTGCCCCATGAGATCAGCCTCGGCGAGGATGTGACCGGCAATGGCATGCTCCACCTGTTGCCTCGATGCCCCCTCTCCGAGATCGAGCACCGTATCGAGCGCGTACAACCGGAAGAAATACCGATGTGAATCGCCCGCCGGCGGACATGGGCCGCTGTAGCCCAGATTGCCGAAATCGTTGACACCCTCGACAGGAACGCGGCTGGCATTCTCGAAATGCTCATCGACACGCACATCCTCCGGAATGACGTCCCACTCCGGCGGCAGGTTGAAAAGTACCCAGTGAACGAAGGTCCCGGCCCGAGCATCAGGATCGTCAACGACCAGCGCGAGTGTCTGCGTGCCCTCCGGCGCGTGATACCAGTTCAAAGCAGGCGACACGTTCGCTCCGTCGCAGGTATGTCGCTCAGGAATCGGATCACCCGATCTGAAAGATGGGCTAACGAGCTGAAAGTTAGCAGTCATGGCGCAAGAGCTAGAATGAAGAGCAATACCGGATCCGTATGGATCATCGTCCGGGAGTACCGGCTAAGGTCGTGTGGCGTGTTACTTCACGCACGAAAAAGCAGACCTCCCCCTGTATGAATACCTGCCCGGAACCTCACGTACCGGAGCACCGCCTCGCAATCTCCTCGCCCCGCAATTCCATGAACAACCGCCGGACCTGTCGTCCTTCGCAGGGTGTCGGGCATGCCTCCCGGGAGGACTTTAAGTACGCACACCTGGCTTCATCGGCAAGGATCACACTCCTCGGCCTTGTAAAACCGCCGTAACTACGCCCCCTCGATACCTGCAATCCGTTTGCTGAATCATCTATAAAACCGTTTCACCATTCATACGCTTCTTGCCCCATTTCCCCTAATCGTTACCATCCCCCCTCTCGTTGTACAGATCATACCGCCGGGAGCCCGCGTTTCGTTAGTCACCGTGAATACTGTACTGAATAGCTATATCTGACGAGGCAACGCAATGGCAGAAGACAGACGGACAGAAGGAGACCGGCCATCGACGCTTAGTACGCCCTCAACAACCACCTCATCATCCACCACGTCCGCTGGCGGTATCGATCCGGCCACCCATACGATCGATACGAAGCCGGGCATCCATACTGGTCGCGAATCGGGCAGCAGTATGGCCGGCCAGACCGGCAGCGAGCAAACCCGGACCAGCACTATGACGGAGCATACGGAGGGAAAAGCTGGAGCAATGGCGGACAAAGCGCGCCAGAAGGCGAGCCAGCTTGCCGATAAAGCCCGCAGACAGGCATCGACACAGGTGTCCGACCAGAAGCAACGCGTCACGGAGAGCCTCAGCGGAATCTCCAGCGCACTCCACCAGACCAGCCAGAACCTGCGCGAGAGCAATCAGGATATGATTGCCGGCCTCATGGATAATGCCGCCGAGTACGTCGAGCACTTGACGGATTACCTGAACAATCGGAGCATCGGTGATCTTCTGGATGAGGCCCAGCGGCTGGCCCGGCGCGAACCCGCCCTCTTCATCGGCGGAGCATTCGTCATCGGGTTGCTCGGTGCACGATTCCTGAAAAGCACCAGCTCGTCCGTCCACCATCGTGGCGAGGAGCGCTACGGCGGTCGCAGCTACTATGGCGGGCAGAGCTACAGGCGTCAGGGCTATGAAGAGCGCACGCAGCCTGTAGGGTATCGTGAGGGACGCTACGGCTCCTACGTCCCGGGAGGCGTTGCGGGTGACTACACCCGTACACACGCCTCCGATCCACACCGTAGCGGCACTGCTGCCGAAGAGGCACTGGGCAGGAGCTCTTCATTCCGCAATCCGAATGAACGGGAGGAATTATAAAGATGATGTACCCGGAAAGACGTACGGATGAGCCGGGGGAGCATTACGAGACGACCGAGCCGATCGGCCGTACGCCCCGCGTTCAGGTGTTCCATGAAGAGACGCAAGCCGAGCGACGGCCCCCCCACAGGGAGGAGCGCTCTCTCGGCGAGCTCTTCTCGGAGCTCACACGCGAAACAAGAACGCTCATCCGTCAGGAAATCGAGTTGGCCAGGACGGAAGCCACCGAAAAAGCCAAGAAGGCGGGCAAGAATATCGGCTTCGTGGCCGCCGGTGGGTTTGTAGCGTACGCCGGCTTCATCGTCCTGCTCATGGGTGTCGCCTACCTGCTGGCTGTGGCGCTCCCCCTCTGGTTGGCCACGGTCATCGTGGGTGCCATCGTGGCGGGGATCGGCTATGCCCTGTTCAAAAAGGGCATGTCGGCGCTCCAAAAAGAGAGTTACAGCCTTGAGAGAACGAAGGAAACCCTTCAAGAGGATAAACAATGGATAAGCGAACAGATGTAGGCCGCCCGGCCGACACTATCCCGACAAGGGATCGCGCCGGATTGGACGCTACCTACGGCGACCCGAGCGCAATCAGTAATGCGCCGTTTACGGACGATACGGCTCCGGGTCGAGAGACTGCCGGTTACACCGACACACGCGCAGAGGTGTCCACGACCGATACAGGCTCCACACGCAGCAATTTGAATTCCGGCACGAGCGGCAAAACACGCACACCGGAGGAAATCGAACGCGACATCGAGCGGACGCGCGCGGAAATGAGCGAAACCATCGACGAAATCGAGGAACGCCTCAGCCCGCACCACATCCGGCAGGAGATCAAAGGATCCCTCCATGATACGCTCGACTCTGCCCGCGAACGGCTTCACCCGGCTCAACTCAGGCACGCTGGTAAACGAGCAGGTAAAAACATGTTTGAAGCGATCAAGGACAACCCGATACCCGCTATCATTACCGGCCTCGGCCTTGCCTGGTGGATGAAGTCCGCCAGTGAGCAGGGCGGCAATGACTTTCGCACGCAATACGCCACACGCTACCCGCAGGGTCGCCGAGGCCGTTACGATTACCTGGAAGAGGAAACGTATTACCGCGGTGAACCGAGGCTTTACGGAGAACGTACCTACGGCCGGGAGCCACGTTACGAACAGCCTTCGAGGGTAAGCCAGGCACGCGAAAAGGCCAGCCAGATGCGGCACCAGGCCAGCAGCAGAATGCATGAGGTAGCCGACCGCGCAAGCGATGTGGCGCACAGAGTGGGCGACCGCGCAAGCGAGTTCGCTCACGATATCCAGCACCGCGCCGAGCGGCCGATCGAGGCGATCAGAGAGCATCCTTCCGCTATACTCCCCATACCCGCCCTCCTCATCGGTGCCGGTGTCGCGTGGTGGCTCTACTCCTCACGAGAAGAGCGCCAGAGTGAATACAGAGGCGTGTATCCGCGTGGCTTGGAAGACCAGTATGGTTACGGGGATATCAATGAGGACGTCTATTACCGCAGCGGCGAACCGGTTTCGTATGAGGGAACGTCCGGCACCCGCGCAACTTCTGGTGAGACGCAGAGCAAAACCGGTCAACTCAAGAGTCAGCTGAGCGAAAAGACGCATGAACTGACTGGTCGGGCGAGCAGCGCGGCACAAGAAGCCCAGCATCGTGCCGAAGAAATGGCGCATGAGGCACAGACCCGAATGTACCGAACGGGCCGTCAGATGCGGTACGGTGCCCGCCGCGCTACGAACTGGATGGACCATCTGATGCATGAGAACCCCATCGCCGCAGGAGCGCTCATGCTCGGCGCCGGTGCTCTCCTCGGTCTGGCATTACCGAGAACCCGAAGAGAAGACGAGTTCATGGGTCCCACGCGAGACCACTTCATGGAGGAAGCGATGGACATAGCCCACGGATACGCGGAGCGCGCCGGGCACGTGGCCGAACACGCCACACATGAAGTCCGGCAATCGGTGAAGGAGGTCGCGAAGGACGTCGTGAGGGACGTCGCAAAAGATGCCATGACGGCTGTGAAAGACGAGACGAAGGAACACTTCGGAGGCGGCGGCACGAGTGAATCCTCCACGGCTTCCACATCCGGAACGCAGGGTACAACGAGTGGGATCACCGGCCAGGTCGGCGGCTCGTCGAGCGGTTCGGCACAGACCGAGGCAACTTCATCCGAAACAGGCACTCAGTCGGACCGGAATAAGTCAGGCTCGAACCGTTAGCCAGATACCGACGCGCCGCATTGTCCGGCGCTACTCTGAAAGGCCTACTTGAGCAAATGAAGGTGGCGGGGACGCAGCGTTGCGTCCCCGCTTTATTTTCCGGATGATCTGAACCAAACGATGCCCTGATCGGGAGAAGCACATCGTATCGATTTCCTCCCCGATGCCGGAAATACCCTAACCCGATATTGATCGTATGTCCCGGGAAACCGTGCTCATTACCGGCGCCTCGTCCGGTATCGGCCTCGAACTCGCCCGCCTGTTTGCCGCTGATGGCTCGAACCTCATCCTGGTCGCTCGTAGTGAGGATCGCCTGCACACGCTCGCACGATCTCTGGAATCCGAGTACGGCATCCGGGCACATGTCCTCCCCTGTGATCTCACGAAGCACGATGCCCCGCAGTGGATCGCTGACAGGCTCCGGGAGGCAGAAGTAACCGTGGACGTGCTCGTAAACAATGCAGGGTTCGGGGCATGGGGGGATTTCATCGACATAACTCTGGAGCGACAGCTCGATATGCTCCAGGTGAACGTGACTGCCCTGACCCATCTGACACGGCTGTTTCTTCCCGGTATGGTGAACCGGCGACGCGGGGGCATCCTCAACGTCGGTTCGCTCGCAGCCTTCCAAGCGGGTCCCAGCCTGGCCGTCTACTCCGCCACGAAAGCGTACGTGCAATCCTTTACCGAGGCGCTCGCAGAGGAACTGAAGGGGTCGGGGGTCACGGCGACCTGCCTGGCGCCCGGCCCTACGAACACCAACTTCCAGATGGAAGCAAAGATGGGCGATGCCGTCTTCTTCCGGCTGGCCGGAATGGACGCGAGGCCTGTCGCACGGGCCGGGTACGAAGCATTCCGCAAAGGCCGGGTATACGTCATTCCAGGTATGTTGAACCGGCTGGCGGCCATAGGCTCGAAGCTGGCCCCACGTGCCTTGTCGCGCAAGGTAGCCAGGCTCGCAAACCACTAGACCGTGTCTCTAGCCGCGTCCGGCTCGGCTTTCTTTTCCACGATGAGGGTCACCGGCCCGTCGTTCTGAAGCCGCACCTGCATGTTCGCACCGAATACCCCGGTAGGCACGGGACGGCCTGTAAGGCCGCTCATCACCTGCACGAACTGCTCATACAGGCGCTCGGCCTGCTCCGGCGGCGCGGACTCTGTAAAGGACGGACGATTGCCCCGGGCGGTGCTCCCATACAGTGTAAACTGCGAGACGACGAGCACCTCCCCGCCTATGTCCACCACCGACCGGTTCATCTTGCCCTCATCGTCTGGGAAGATGCGCAGGCTCGCGCATTTGCGCGCTACCCAATCCAGTTCCTGCTCCCGATCGTCCCGGTGTACACCGAGCAGGATGAGCAACCCCTTTCCTATCGAACCCACGATCTTCCCCTCCACCTCCACCGATGCTTCGCGAACTCGCTGAACCAGAGCCATCATAACCTGAATCCCGAAAAACAGAACGACGCCCTACAACCCACTGGATTTGCTGCTAGAACCCGATCTCGTTGAGAAAATGGGGAAGGACCGCCGGTTCGAGAAGAAGTGTCAGAATCACTCCTCCCAGTGCACCACCCACGTGTGCCTCGTGAGCGATATTGCCGACGTTGGCCCCCTGCTCCCGTCCGATGCGCATCGAATACACGGACCCCAACACGTAGATGACCGCAAACAGGATGGCAGGAATCCCGATCGGGATAAAAAACAGGTAGATTGGCGCGAAGGGATTCACCAGACAGAACGCAAACACCACCCCGCTCACGGCACCGGAGGCCCCGATCGCCGCGTAACGCGGGTTGTCGCGCTGGAGGTAAAGGGTGAGGCCATGTGCTGCCAGCTCGGAACCGAAATACAGGATGAAGAAGGAACCGGTCCCGAGTACCGCCTCCATCGTCGGCCCGAAGAAGAACAGGGTGATCATGTTGAAGAGCAGGTGGCCGAGCCCTGCATGCACGAAACCGGCCGTGATCAACCGGTAATACTGCTTCCCCTGTAGAATCTCCCGCGGGCGAAACGAAAAACGATCCACCAGCCCGGGATCGAAAAAGAGCGCGTACAGGCTCACGAGCACGTTCAGGATCAGCAGGATCAGCGTGGCCGGTGCGCCGGAAAAATTCAGCATGTGAACGTTGTTTCGTGATAAAGAGCCAGAACGATCCACGCCACCGGCATCCCCTGTCACCACGGGAATCTCATCCCGGAGATGTGCCCCTTCACCCGAGCCTCCGCCCCCATACGTATGGGCGATCCACCGGATCGCCCTTCATGTCACGGTCTCTTCCTGATCTGCGATCAGGCGTAGGCCGCCACGAAGTGCTCCAGCACGGACTTGAATACGAGCGCCCCATCCGTACTGCCGAGCACGCCCTCCACGCACCGCTCCGGATGCGGCATCATACCGAGCACGTTCCGGCGCTCGTTCACGATCCCGGCGATGTTATGGATCGATCCGTTCGGGTTCGCTTCGGGCGTTACGTTGCCCTCGGCATCGCTGTAGCGGAAGATGACCTGACCGTTATCCTCGAGGCGTCGTACCACGTCCTCACTCGCGTAGTAGTTGCCGTCCCCGTGCGCTACCGGGATTTTCAGCACCTGCACCTTGTGCATTGCGCTCGTGAACGGTGTCTCGGTATTCTCTACGCGCAAATGAACATCCTTGCAGACAAACCGGAGGGAGGCATTTCGCATGAGCGCGCCCGGCAGCAATCCGGTCTCGCAGAGCACCTGGAATCCGTTGCAGATCCCCAGGACCAGCCCGCCCCGTTCCGCAAACCGCACGACGTCCTGCATGACCGGGGAGAACCGGGCAATGGCTCCGGACCGAAGATAATCCCCGTAAGAAAAACCGCCCGGCACGATGACGACGTCTACATCGCCGACACTGGCTTCCTTATGCCAGATGAACTGCGCCTCCTGGTTGAATACGTGCTTGGCCGCATGGTAGGCGTCGTGGTCGCAGTTGGAACCGGGAAAAACGATGACTCCGAATTTGACGGACATGATGAAACGGGATTGCAGGCGTTGCGTTACGGAATGCTCTCGCTAATCCTGGTCCAGGTAACAAGTTCCAGCAACGCGCTCAGTTCGACAACCTTTAATAACCTCAGCTCTGGAACCTGCGGCTCCAATGATCCCTCGCGAACTCCTCTCCAAGATACGTCGCATCGAGATCCGTACGAAGGGCCTCGTCAACAACATCATGGGCGGCGAATACCACTCGGCCTTCAAAGGACGCGGCATCGAGTTCGCCGAAGTCCGCCCGTACCAGTACGGAGATGATATCCGCAACATCGACTGGAACGTATCCGCCCGCACCGGTGAAACCTACGTCAAGGTATTCGAAGAAGAGCGCGAGCAGACACTGATGCTACTGGTGGACATTTCCGGCTCGGAGAATTTCGGCTCACGGAGCAAATTCAAGCGGGAGATCGCGGCGGAGATCTGCGCGCTCATTGCCTTCAGCGCGATCAAGAACAACGACAAAGTCGGAATGCTCCTCTTTTCCGATCGGGTCGAACTCTTCGTCCCCCCGAAGAAAGGCCGCCGCCACGTGCTCCGCCTCATCCGGGATCTGTTCACCCACCAGCCCCGGTCTCGTGGCACCAACATCTCCGCCGCGCTGGATCATGTCCTCCACGTCCTCCGCCGCCGCTCCATCGTTATCATCCTGAGTGACTTCCTGGATGAGGGGTATGAAAAGGCGCTCCGCGCCGTTTCCGCACGCCACGACACCGTCGCCATCGAACTCAACGACCCGCGTGAAGAGGAACTGCCGTCCATTGGTCTGGTACACCTCACTGACGCTGAAACCGGAGAGGAAATCGTTCTGGATACGAGCAACCCCCACGCCAGGAATGCGTTCGCAGAGCATGCGGCCTATCAGCGCCTCCGAGTGGATAACCTCTTCCGTAACATGCGTGTGGACCGCCTCCGCATCCAGACCGGCGATGACTACGTACAACCGCTCGTCCAGTTTTTCCACCGCCGGAGCCGCGCGGCATGAGAGTCGGCGTTGTGGTATCTCAGATGAACACGATGGCGAAACGGCAAGCTGAAGGCCGCCCGCCGGCCTTGCTATGGGCGCTGTTGCTGATGGCAGCCGTCCTGGTCGTGATCCCTGCTCGCGCTCAGCAGATCGCTCTGTCTACGTCAGCCGATAGTGTAGCGGTAGGTGAGCGGATCTCGCTCACGATCACGGCTGAACACGACGGAACGTCCACACCGGTCTTCCCCGATCCGGCACGCGGCGATTCCACACTCGGCGATTTGCTCCTCTTGAAGCGCCTGAGCACCGGCTCTGCGATCGCTCCCTCCGGCTCGCGACGCGATAGCGCTGTTTACGAGGTAACTACCTTCGCATTGGATACGGCACAGGTCGCCCCGTTTCCTATTCAATTCACGATGGATGGCGGCACTACACTCACTGCCAGCACACCGCCTCTCGTCATCCCGGTACGGTCGATCGTTCCGGCAGACGCACAGGACATCAAGGATCTGGCACCACTCGTGGAGTTCAGCCGTCCCTGGTGGTTCTGGGCGCTTGTCGTGCTCGCCGTGCTCGCGCTGGCCCTGCTCGCCTGGTACCTATGGCGCCGGTGGCGGGATCGCCGGACCGCGCCCGCCCCATCGGCCCCCACACACCACCTCTCGCCGTACGAGCAAGCCATTGAACGGCTCCGGCGCCTGGAGGAAACTGGAGCGTTGCATCCCGATCAGGTCAAACCCTATTACGTCGAACTCTCAGATGTAGTCAGAACCTATCTGGCGAGGCAGTTCGATGTCCCTGCGCACGAACAGACATCCCGCGAACTGCTCCTCGAGATCTCGCACATGGCGCGGGAGGACCGGTTCCCGTCGGCGGCCGTCAGCCACGTTGCCCACGTGCTCGACATTGCAGACCTCGTCAAGTTTGCTGATATGCACCCCGGCGCCGATACGACCCGCGCCGTTCTGGACGAAACGCGTACCACTATCGAGGAGATCGAAGCCGCTCTGCGCCCCGCCCCCTCTCCCGCCGAACCTACGGAACAGCCCGCGTAATACGCGTCACCTCCTTAGCATTCGATAACCAACAGACGTACATGCCCGAATCCGCGTTCAGTGATACGCTCGTCTCGCGCCTCGCCCGTGCCCGCCGGATCGCCGTGTTGACCGGCGCAGGAATCAGTGCCGAAAGCGGCATCCCTACCTTCCGTGACCCGGGCGGCCTGTGGCAGCAGTTCAAGCCGGAAGAACTCGCGAACATCCGTGCCTTCCTTCGTAACCCCGTGCTGGTACAGGGCTGGTATGCCCACCGCCGCAGCATCGCCGCCGAAACGCAGCCCAACCCCGGTCACTACGCGCTGGCCAAGCTCGAAGCGATCGTGCCCGGCTTCACCCTCATCACGCAAAACGTGGACAACCTCCACCTGCGCGCCGGAAGCCGGAACGTCGTCGAGCTACACGGAAATATCACGCACAACTATTGCATCGACTGCCAGAAAGAGGCCACCGAAGAGGAGATGCACGCGATTGCCGTCGGAGAACCGGCCCGCTGCGGCGACTGTAGCGGCTACATCCGCCCCGGCGTCGTCTGGTTCGGCGAGATGCTCCCTGAAGAAGCCGTGGACGAAGCCTACGAAGCCGCCCGTGACGCCGAGGTCTTCCTCAGCATCGGAACGAGCGCCGTCGTCTACCCGGCCGCAGGCATCCCCCTGCTCGCAAAAGAGCACGGCGCTTACGTGGCCGAGATCAACACGGAGCGAAGCGCCATCGCTGATGAGGTGGACGAAGTCATTCTTGGTCCTTCCGGCGACGTCCTCCCTCGCCTCATTGAAGCCGTCCGGGCACTAAAGAGGTAGTTCGCTGTTTGTTGTCCGTGGTCCATTGTAATGGGTCACCATATGCTGAACCTGGAACACAGAAAGCGTAACCAAGAACCAGGAACAACGAACAACTGACCACCAGCAACGGACAACCGACAGAACATGACCTTCGCCCAACCCTACTGGCTGGCCCTGCTCGTCCTCGTACCCCTGCTCGGAATCTGGGAATGGCGGCGTGCGCGCAGGCAACCGGGCGGACTGCGGTTCAGCAGCATCGCAGCAGCGAAGGGTGCGCCCCGCACCATCTGGGTACGGCTGCGCGGCCTCCCGCCTCTCTTGCGCATGGCAGCGCTCACGCTGGGTATCCTCGCCCTGGCCCGTCCTCAGGAACGGAACGTCGTGGAAGAGCGCTTCGCGGAAGGCGTGGATATCATGCTCGTCCTGGACACGTCCACGTCCATGCGCGCCCAGGACTTCCAGCCCAACCGCTTCGAAGCAGCGCGCGACGTAGCCGCCGAGTTCATCCAGAGCCGCCTATCCGACCGTGTGGGGTTGGTCGTGTTTGCCGGAAAAGCCTATACCCAGGCCCCCCTTACGCTCGATTACGACTTCCTCCAGGCTATGCTCTCGGAAGTGAGCATGGGCGTCATCGAGGACGGCACCGCCATCGGCACGGCCCTCGCCACGGCGGTCAGCCGTCTGAAAGACACCGAGGCCGAAAGCAAGGTCGTCATCCTCCTCACCGACGGCCAGAATAACCGGGGCGAAATCGACCCGCTGACGGCGGCGGACGTGGCGCAGGCCATCGGCGTCCGCGTCTACACCATCGGCGTGGGCACCATCGGCGAAGCCCCCTACGTCGTGGATCATCCCTTCATGGGCCGGCAAGTGCAGATGGTCCCGGTCGAGATCGACGAAGAGATGCTGAAGGAGGTCGCCAGCCGTACCGGAGGCCGCTACTTCCGGGCCACCGATAAGGAGGCCCTCCGCGACATCTACGCGGAGATCAGCGAACTCGAAAAAACCAGGATCGAAGAACGCTCCTACACCGAGTACGCGGAACGCTACGCCATCTTTCTCCTCCCCGCCTTCGGCCTCCTCCTCGCCGAGATCCTCCTCTCCACCACGCGCCTCCGCACGTTTCCGTAAGCCCCTTCCTACACAGGTACGGCTTGGCTTCCGTGCCCGCTCCAACCTGACGCCCTCCCGGTAGAGACGCGAGATCTCGCGTCTCGATAGGGTAAACCGAGCGGGCTATACGTACCTCAGATAGAGAAGTAGCCTGCTACCTCTCTACAATGTGTGCCCCTACTCCGTTTTGGCTACGAAGCCTGGCAGACAATCACCCCAGGTTCTCCAGGCTGGCCCGGAGCCGCTTCAACTCCGCCGTGGCATCCGCCTCTTTCTGCCGCTCCCGTTCGACGACTTCCGCCGGCGCCCGCCCGATGAAGGCCTCGTTCTGCAGCTTCTTCTGCACACTGGTAAGGAACTTCTCCTTCTGCTCGATCTCCTTCTGCAAGCGGGCCCGCTCCACATCGAGATCGATCATGCCGGCCAGCGGCACGAATACTTCGTTCGCCCCTACGACCACGGACGCGCTCGCCTTAGGCTTCGCGATACCGTGTCCGACGGTCAGATCCTTGATCCGCGCCAGCCGCTGGAAGTACCATCGATGCGACTCGATGGAATCGAGTAGCCCGTTCTGACCTTCCGCGAGGCTTACGATGGCGCTGATCTCCCGCGAAGGCGCTACGCTGTACTCGTTCCGCACGTTACGCACGCCTGAGATCATCTCCTGCATCAGCCGGAATGTCTCGCCTACCGTTGCGTCCGTCTCCGACGGGTTCGACTGCGGCCAGGCGGTCATCATGCACGACTCGCCCTCTGCGCGAGGACGGAGCCGGTGCCAGAGTTCCTCCGTGATGAACGGCATGAACGGATGCAAAAGCTGCATCATGGTCTCGTACACCTCTATCGCCAGTGCGATCTTGTCCTCCTCCAGCACCTCGCCCTGCCGGGGCTTGATGAGTTCCAGGTACCAGTCGCAGTAGTCATGCCAGAAGAGGCCATAGAGCGCCGTCAGAGCTTCATTGAGCCGGTAGCGTTGAATGGCCTCATTCACCTCGTCAATGGTCGTATTGAGCCGATGGAGGATCCACCGTTCGACCAGCTCCAACTGGTCGAACGAGCGTGTACGGCGGTACGTCTTGCCGGGCTCCATGAACTGACCGAACACGTTGAACGCGTTCCAGATCTTGTTCGCGAAGTTCCGGCCCATCTCGAACTTGAGCGGGTCCAGCTTGATATCCTGGCCCGGCGTGTTCAGGACCGTCAGGGAGTACCGTACCGCATCCGCCCCGTACTGCTCGATCATGTCCAGCGGGTCGATACCGTTGCCGAGGCTCTTGGACATCCACCGCCCCTGCTTGTCCTTCACCATGCCGGTGATATAGATGTCCCGGTAGGGAATCTGGCCGGTGAAATGGATTCCGGCCATGATCATGCGGGCGATCCAGAAAAACAGGATGTCGTACCCTGAGACCAGCACCGTAGAAGGATAGAAGTACTTGAGGTCCGGCGTCTCCTGCGGCCATCCCAGGGTCGCAAACGGCCAGAGCCACGACGAGAACCACGTATCCAGCACGTCCTCGTCCTGCACCATTCCGGGCTCCGGCTGATCCACCGATACCACGAAGTCGCGGCTTTCGTCGATGCTGCCGTCCGAATTGGTGTAGTACCAAACCGGAATGCGGTGGCCCCACCAGAGCTGGCGCGAGATCGTCCAGTCTCGGATGTTTTCCATCCAGCGGAAATACTCGTTCTCCCACCGCTGGGGATAGAACTTGATCTGCCCGCTGCGCACTGCCTCGATGGCAGGCTCGGCCAGAGGCTTCATCCGGACGAACCACTGCCGGGAGATGAGCGGCTCGATGATGCACTTGGACCGGCTGGAGATCGGAACCGTGTTCTTGTACGGCTCTACCTTCTCCAGCAGCCCCTGCCCTTCCAGGTCGGCCACGATCTGCTCGCGCGCGACGAACCGGTCCAGCCCCTCGTACGGGCCGCCGTTCTCGTTGATCGTGGCGTCCTCGTTCATCACGTTGATGAACTCGAGGTTGTGCTTCAGCCCAATCTCGAAGTCGTTCTTGTCGTGTGCGGGCGTCACTTTCAAGGCTCCCGCACCAAACTCCGGCTTCACGTACGGGTCGGCAATGATGGGAATCTCCCGGCCGAGAAGCGGCAGGCGTACCTTCTTGCCGACGAGGTGCTTGTAGCGTTCGTCATCCGGGTGGACGGCAATCGCCGTGTCACCCAGCATCGTCTCAGGCCGGGTCGTCGCAATCGTGATGCTCCCCTCACCTTCGGCGAGCGGGTAGCGGATGTACCAGAGAAATCCGTCGCGCTCGACGTTGTCGATCTCCTCGTCCGAAAGCGCCGTCCGGTCCATCGGGCACCAGTTGACGAGGTAGTTGCCCCGATAGATCAACCCCTCTTCGTACAGCTTGACGAAGACCTCCTGCACAGCCCGGGAGAACCCCTCGTCCATCGTGAACCGCTCCTTGGACCAGTCGCACGAGTCTCCGAGGCGGCGCTTCTGCTGCAGGATGATGCCGCCATACTCCTCCACCCACTCCCATACGCGCTTCAGGAACCCTTCCCGGCCCAGCGCATGGCGGTCGATCCCTTCGTTCTTCTTCAGTTCCCGCTCCACCACATTCTGCGTGGCGATGCCCGCATGGTCCAGACCCGGAATCCACAGCGCTTCATAGCCCTGCATCCGGCGCAGGCGCGTGAGCGTGTCCTGCACGGTATCCTGCAGGGCGTGGCCCATGTGGAGCCGACCCGTCACGTTGGGGGGCGGCATCGGGATGACGAACGGTTCCTTATCCGGATTGACTTCCGCCTTGAAGAACCCGTTCTCCTCCCAGTACCGGTACCACTTCTGCTCGATCTTCGTGGGATCGTACGCCGTGCTGCGCGGCTGCTCCGTCGCAACGCCCTGTTGCTCACTCGCCATAAGTATTCCTGATAGCCGAACCTGTTCTCAACGTGCGCTGCAAAGTTCGTCGTTGTAGCCGCAGGCCAATGGGCTTATACACTGTAGCCGGATGAATACGCCGATCCGCAACCCGCCCTGCCCAAAGGGCTGATGTGCTTCTCACACGCAGAGCGGCACACTTCCGCCTGCCTCACAGCCATCTCTCACGGAAGGCTCCATGCCGCTACCCGGCTATGCCCAACATGCTCGTTGGCCTGCATCCTGACGTCTCGCACCGCGCGGGATGAACTCGGTGATAAAGTCTGGATTGCAAAATGCCTGACAAGTTGCCCGGCATCCCGAAATACAAAAAAACACGGTCCGGGTTAACCGTGTTCCACTAAGAGTCTCCAAAGAATACCGGTTCGACCGGTCTATGGGACAACAGCCGGTACCACACCGGCTGAAAACCGATGACCGGCATCAAATAGTAACACGTAATGGAGGGAGGAAGAAATGGCTCAATGTGAAGTCTGCGGGAACGACTACGATAAGGCATTCGAGGTCGTCAGAAACGGCGAACGGCACACCTTCGATAGTTTCGAGTGCGCCATCCAGGCAATGGCGCCGACGTGCTCCCATTGCGGCGTCCGGATCATTGGGCACGGACTGGAAGATGACGGGGTGTTCTTCTGCTCCGCTCATTGTGCAGAGCAGGAAGGCGTATATGCTCTACAGGATCGCGTCTAGTGCAGCCGCTGTCGTAGCGCGTCGATGACCGCACGCGTCTCTTCGATGCGTACCCGGAGGCCGTCGGCATAACGCCATGCCTGGCGCTCCGGGTCATCCGATCGCTGCGTCAGTTCGCGCTCGAGTTCCTGAAGGTACTGTTCGGCACGTTCCAGGTACGGCTCCACGGTCTCCGGATTGTGGAAGCCCCCACCTGCTACCGTGACGTACACGGGGGTCGTGTGCGCGGACTGGTGCGGCCCGGCGAACGTCCGCGCAGCCAGCCAGATCCCCCGGTCCACGGGTAGATCCAGTTCCAGGGTAACGTGCTCCGGCGATTGTCCGACCTCCCGCGCCGAGGCACTCGCCAGCACCCGCCCGTGGCCTACGATCTCCAGCCGCTCGAGCGGCACCTGTTCGGCATGTCCGTACGCACGCGCCGTGACGCGTACCACATCACCCCTGTCGACATCGACCCGAGCTCCCGGCAGGTGCCCGTTCACCTCCAGCATCAGCACCGGCCCGGTCGTTACGAACGTCCGCCCCGCTGCCAGACCGGTTTTCCATGAGGCGTACGTCAGCGGTCCGTCCGTATAGGTGTAGAAGCGGGCATTGCCGATCTGTGCCGCCTTCTCGAACGCGACGTCCTCACCATATCGGTGGTCCTTTCCGCACCACGGAAAGTCGGAACCAGCCGTTGCCGTGACCTCATACCCCAGATCGAGCAGGTGATAGTAGTGGTCGGTAATGAGCGGCCCTTCCGGCGCACAGAACTGCATCAGTTCCAGCACGTCTACCTTGTTGCGCAGCCCGTCGAGCATCAGGCCGCGATACCCGTGGAAAGTAGCCGCCTGGTGTGCATACCCGGCCAACCCGCCAAGCTCACGTAGCCGGTCGAATACCTTGTCATAATAGTAGTATTCATCCTTGAACCGGACCCGATCCGATGCGCCGAACCCGAGTGCGTGTCCGAGTTCGGGTGTGCGCGGGTCTTCCTGCCCCGACGTCAGCAGGTAATCTCCTTTCTGGTACACCCCGTCTTCCCCCCACGCATACTGGGAATAGTAGATCTCCCAGAAATCGCCCATACGCAGCAATACACCCACATGGATGTCCTCCGCCTGGATCCAGTCCATGAGAAGAGGATCCTCGCGCGGCGACCGGCGCACGTGGATGTGGTCGTCGGCAGAGTACCATCCTTGCTCCGGCATGTTGATCCACCGCTGGAGGGTAAACCGCTTTTCCTGGTCCCGGCCCGGCTCCAGCACGATCTCGTGCCGCTGCGCTACGTACTCGTTCCCTTTGGACAGCGCCAGGTGATACTTCCCGGCAGGCAGATCCAACACGAACGTACCGGGGACGTAGAAAGAGCTGTCCGGCTGGTATCCATACCCGTCGGCATGGTCCCAGTGGCCATACATGACGGCCACCGCCTCCGCAGGAAGAGGTGTGCTCCGGCCCGCATCATCCACCAGCCGCACGCGTGCAGGTGTGGGCTGCCCGGTCTCCCCATCCAGAATGACGACGCGTAACTGCGCCATCGAGGTGCCTGACGCGCGGATATCGCTGCCACGGCTCAACCCCGGCAAACAGACGAGCACGATGGTGCTCACGAGAAGACACAAGCATCTGACCATACGAGTATCCGGGTGCGTATCGAGAAAGCCGCGGCACAACGCCGGGCTACTGGAAGAAGCTACGCAATCACGGTTTCTCGTGCGCAGCCTCGAGGCATCCGGGTGGCTGCTGGTTGCTCGACCTCCTCGTCCTTTGCTTTTTCCGCACGCACCTCCCGGATGTAGATCGCCAGGATGCGATAGCCATGCCGCCCGGTCACGGTCGATCGCGCGGATGAACCCGCCACAGGTGGCGTGTCTCTAGCACACGCCCCGAGATATGCAACACACGTCCTCCGTACCGTATCCCCGGTACGGCTGGATGACCAGTGGATAGATCCGGCCAGCCCGTTACCACCAGTTGAGCCAGAGGCGGTCCGTCATACGCTCCTGCCGCGATGGCGGTATTACAGTAGGACGTTACCGATCGCACGTCGTCAGTTCGCCATGTACAGCAGAACACGTCAGAGAAACGGGCATTGCATGATCCGTGGTCTACTGGCGCTACACCCCTTTCCGCTCCTGCACACGAACCGGCTCGCTGGACGACTGGTCGATATACCCGTAAATCCGTTCGGGGGGCACCACGCATTCATCGCGCATCAGTTCGGTCCCATCCTTATCGACGAGGACGAGTAGCGTCTCCTCCGGATCGATACCGAAATCCTCACGCAGCCCGACCTCCTCCGCATGGTCGAGAACCCGATTCCCGATCCGGCTCGTTCCCTCCACGTAGATCGTGCCCAGCAGGAGGTCTCGCCGATCGAATTCTTCTTCCTCTTCTTCGAGGAACTGCAATTGTGCTTCGCAGGCCGGTCCACGGGGGGAGGGAGAAAACAGCAGCAGAAGCCTGTTCTTCCCCTGGTAGTCACGGATATACAACGATTCGACCCGGCGCATAGTGCGTGCTCTCCCCGGAACCAACAGCCGATCATCCCATCAAGTCGGCAGAAGCTCCGCTAATGTCAGCCATGTGGGTGTGCCGGGGGTAAATGTACAGCCCCCCGAAGGGATCCATCGGTGTCTCCGTGTAGCATCTTTTTCCCACCCGCTCGGCCCGATACCCGCCGGGGTACTGGCTTGAGGTTACGTTTGAGTGTCTCGTGTGTCTGTATCGGAATGAAGTCCCCGTCTGCCTGTCGGATACGGACCCACATGGCAGGGCGTGGTCGCAGCATTTCAGGACGCCATGCCGTTACAGGAAAGCCAGCACTCGCACGGACCTCCCCCCTCCGAACCGATCCATCTCTATGGGCTGGACGAGGCCGTTTTTGAGATCTATCTCCACGAACCTCCTTCTCCCTCAACTTCGGTACCCGAAACAGTCGTCCAGGACCTGTGGCGCACGCAGCAGTTCGACCTGCACGATCTGCGCACGTCCGACGGCGCGCCGCTGGTCATCCTCGACCGGGGCACGTTGAACCGTGACGGTGGCCCGGACTTCCGGAATGCCCGGATCCGGATGGCCGGGCAGACCTGGTGCGGCGATGTGGAAGTCCATACGGCATCGGATACCTGGAACGAACACCGGCACGGTCACGACACCCGCTACAACAGCGTCATCCTGCACGTGGTCCTGTATGACGACGCCTCCACCGGCAAACTCCGGCGCGCGGATGGCACTTCGCTTCCCGAGTTGGTCCTTGCTCCACGCCTGAACACGCCACTACGCTCCCTGCTGCACCGGTTCTACACACAGCATAGCGGGGAGGTCGCGTGCGGCGAAAGCTGGTCCACAGTCCCCGCGCGCATTCGCGACACGTGGATCGAAAAGCTCGCCCTGGAACGCGTCCGTACGAAAATGGAACGCCTCGCAGCGGCCTACCTCCACTGCCCTGACCTCGAAACCCTCCTGTACGAGGTCATCATGGCGGGGCTTGGCTACGCGAAAAACACCGCCCCCATGCTCACACTGGCGCGGCGCATCCCGCTGGCCCTCGCACGATCGCTCGAAGACGTGCTCGACCTGGAGGCCCTGTACCTCGGCGTCGCCGGACTGCTCCCCGCTCCCGCCGCGCTCCTTCGCGCGGACCGTTCGACCTCGGATTATGTCATCGAACTGCGTGACCGCTACGAACGGCTGAAGCTCCGGCTCGATCAGCCTGCCCTACCGGCGGAATCCTGGCAGTTTTTCCGTCTCCGGCCGCTCAACTTCCCGCCCCTGCGCATCGTGCAAGCCGTCGCACTGCTCCGGAACGATCCGCCCGGCCTCTTGCGGCATGATCCGATTGGCCGCCTCGAAGCCGCGCTCCTCGGCCCGGAGCCACTTGAGGCCATGCGCCGATTGCTCTCGGCGGAGCCTACCTCCTTCTGGCAGACGCACGTCCGCCTGGAGCGGGCGTCGCTACCGCATCCTGCCGCGATAGGTAAGCGACGAGCCGACGAGATCATCGTCAATGCCATCCTCCCCATCCTGCTCCTTCACGCCGACCAGACCGTAGACCCTGGCCTCGAAACGGCCGCCCTCGACTTGCTACGCCGGATTCCAGCCGAAAAGGACGAGATTACTCGGAAGTTTGAACGGCTCGGCGCCAGGCCTCGTAATGCGTTCCACACGCAGGGACTCCACCACCTCTATCGCAATCACTGTTGCGATGTGCGTTGCCTCGCATGTCCGGTTGGACGCTACATTCTTGGTCTCTGAACCCTCCCGTTCCGTATCATTACCCCGACGCTCCACCAACCGGTTGCACCCGACCAGTCCACCGTTCTCGTGCTGATCCGAACCGTCCGTATGACTTTCCACCCGGATGCCGTCGATGCTTTCCTGACAATCTTCGACGAATCCGCTCCGCATATCCGAGCCTTCGACGGATGCCTCCACCTCGAACTCTGGCGGGATACGAACTACCCGAATATCCTGACCACCTGTAGTCACTGGCAGGGTCCGGACCATTTGGAGGCATACCGGAATAGCGAGTTGTTCCGTAGCACCTGGTCCCGCGCGAAGGCTCTGTTTGCCGCCCCGCCGCGAGCCGCCAGCCAGATACAGCTCCGGCTCGTACGCTGAACGACCTGCGTACGATCACCACAAGCTAGATGGTAGGATACCGCCCATCCTACCAGGAGTATGAGGCGAAAACAGCCTTTAAAGGGACAAGATGACTCCTGCGGGCCGAATACCCGCTGCGATCTCGCGCACCCCAACCCTGAATAGCAGCCTAGGCTTAACTTGCTTCATGCGGCTCCGATACCTCTCTATGAGCCGTAGTGATC
Source organism: Rhodothermales bacterium (assembly GCA_041690215.1). Taxonomy (GTDB): domain Bacteria; phylum Bacteroidota; class Rhodothermia; order Rhodothermales; family DASSAV01; genus DASSAV01. The sequence goes on along the minus strand of JAWLHQ010000010.1, from coordinate 127,950 downwards.
TCGCAGTGCTCGCCAATACCTCCCTTAACTGCTTCTCGGTCGTACCGAATACCTCGTATGCTCAGCACTGTACCCGCCACACGATTCAATCCGGCCCCGAACGTAGATATTCGGTTTCCACCGCTCCCATCTACGGTTGCCGAAGTCTGTACGCTCCTGGCCGAGCAGAATGCAAACCCGGATACCAGGCGGCTCATCGAAGCCGTCAACCTGGATCCCGTCATCGCGGCCTCCGTCCTGCGCCGAATCAACTCGGCCCATTACGGCATGCGCCGCCTCATCGGAGATGTGCAGACGGCGGTCCTGCTGCTTGGTTTTCTGGAGGTGTGCAACATTGTGATGACAGCGGCTTTGCTAAAACTTGTCGATACCCTTCCGTCTCGGGAACAGCGGGGCATATTCAACGAGACCATGCGCGTGAGCGTGACCGCCGCACACTACATGCACGGTATCGCTCACACCATCACATTGAACGACAAATCCATCGCATTTACGGCCGGACTCCTGCACGCAATGGGCCGCCTCGTTCTGCTCTACAACAAGCCGCACGATTACGAGGCCCTCTGGTACTCGGGAGAACCCGGCTCTGCGCCTTCCATCGAAGCGGAACGCCTCATATTCGGGACCGATCACGCCCTCCTCGGTGCCCTTGCCGCCGACCGGTGGAACCTCCCCGGTAAGATCGGCGCCTTGATCGGTAAGTATCATACGCCCGAGGCCATCGCCGACACCGACCTCCGCAAGCTGGCCTACGCACTGGCCCTGGCCTCCACGACGGCCGAAGCAAGCTGCCTCGGTGCAGAGACACCCGCCTCCGATGATCCGCCTGAAGTCCTGACGGCTTTCGCCAATGCCCTGGAGATGTCTCCCGGCGAAGCCGTTTGCCTCCTCGAAACGATCCGAGCGCAGATCCCTGAACTACCCGAAGAACTGCTCCGGAATTAAGCACACCGCCCCCACGCCCGACAGTCTGGCGGTATGTCCAGCCTTATTGGATGAGTAGATTGGTCGTGTTCGGGTCATCCGCTATGCTCACCGCGTGGCATCCCTCGACTACGCTATGCTCCGCTTAGAATGACACATGGGAAGCATTGCCACGATACCCGAAGATCCAGGATTGGGCCAAGCTGCCCTCCTCAGCGGCTGGCCGTTGAAACACGTACGGCTTCCACCTGCTGGAAACGTGACTCGGCGATGGCTCCCGCCACATAGACCAGCACGGCTGCCCCGAGCGAGGTCAGGTAGGGATATGGCCATTCCAGCACGTACGCCCCGAGTACCCAGGTGATGATGCCTGTCCCGAGGCTCGTCAACGCGCTGTAAACGCCGCCCAACCGGCTGAACAACCCGAAAACGATGACCGTGAAGATCCCTGCGCTTCCAAAAGCGGAAGCCTCCTCCACCAGAGCGTACACCCCTTCTGCGTGAAGTGCCAGTACAAACGCGAGCACGCCGAAGGCGGCCACCCCCACTCTGGCGGTCAGCACCTTCTGCCGCTCGGTCATCCCCGGCCGCAGGGGTACGATGAGGTTGTGAGAGATGAGCGAAGAAGCTGTCAGGAGGGCGCTGTCGACCGTGGAGAGAATCGCTGATATCAGTGCACCGGTGAATACGAAGTACAATCCCCCCGGCAGGTACTGTTGCGCAACCAGCGGCAGGACGTGCTCCGGGTCGGTCAGTTCCGGCAACACCATGAAACCGATGAGCCCGATCGACACGGGAATGAGCCCCACGGCGAAATACATCCCCGACGCAACGAGAGACGACCGCCGCGCAACCTCGGGCGATCGACTGGCAATGACCCGCGCTACCAGTTCCGCAGCCACGACCGACCCGCAGATGGGAATGGCCCACTCCTCGATGATCCCCATGACGGTCCGCTGGCTCGTATCGAACGGATTGAGCCGCGCCGGATCAATGGCCGAGTAGGCCTCCAGCCCCACGTCGGACATCAGGGCGAAGAAGACGAACGCCAGCCCGATGATAAGCAGAATACCTTGTATGAGGTCCGTCCAGGCATCCGCCAGCAAGCCGCCGAGCATGGTATACACAATCACGACCGCCGCGGCAACCGTGATCGCAACGGACACCTCCAACCCGGATGACGCCGAAAGTACTTGCCCGAAGGCCCGGATCTGTGCAGCGGCCCATATCATCGAGGTGGGCGCCATGAGCACCACCGCCACTTTTTCCACACCCGAAGAATACCGCAGCCGGAAGAGGTCACCCAGGGTGGTCAGTTTCCGTCGCCACAGCGGAACGGCAAAGAACAGCCCCAGAAACAGCAGGCAAGCGGCATACCCGAACGGATCGGCTGTCGCTCCCGAAAGCCCACCCTCATAAATAGCCCCCGCCGCCCCGATACACGTTTCTGCGCCGAACCAGGTCGCAAAGATGGTAAATGTCGCCAGCCCGTACCCCAGACTGCGCCCGGCTACCAGATAATCGTCCTCCGTCCGGATCCGCCGCGAAACATAGGCGCCGATAGCCAGCTGGGCCGCCACGTACCCCAGCACTCCGAGTAGCGTTAGATTCATCCGCGTGTTATATGCTCATACATCCTCGATGCGCGCAGAAATCCCCCACCGCTAGCCAGCAATCAAAAAACAATTTCCCTCACAGCATCATCGCAAACCAGAGTAGCTCCCCGTGAAAGCGCATCCCTGCCCGGCAAACGCGTACAAATTCACAAATCGGGCAGCATGGCTTCCCTTCACCCCGGACCGCCCCCCAGCATCATGCCCCCGACCGCATGCGCGTCAAAGGAAACCTCTTAGCCCCTTCCACCATGGCGATACAACTCCCTTTCAGCCCCTTACCCCCACCCAACGTCATGCCCGCCCCCGACCGCATCCGCATCAAGGAAGCATAGCAGGATCCTCACAAGCAGCAATCCGGCTCATGTTCACCTCAAACCTCCCCAACAACGTCATTCCCATGAAAATGGACGCGAGCGGAGCGACCGACGAAGTAAATCCAGGCAGCACAACCTGAAATAATAACTACCCGTTGGCGAGAGCACTCCCGTAAAGGCCGAAACAAAACGCGGCACCGCCCCTGACACACGCGGGGAAGAACGCGCATAAGGCCCCTCACCGCGTCATCACACCTTCCACACTGATGAGCCGGTCGGTATTGAGCCGGATGTCGCGGTAATAGACGAACGTCGAATACAGATTCTCCACACGGGGCGGCGCCATACTCAGGGCCTGCTGGTAGCGCGGGTCAGATACCGCGTACCGGTACTCGTACAGCCCTTGCTTCAGCAGCACGCTTCCCTCGTAACGCCCGCGCTCCGGCACCCATTTCAACGTGTTGCGTGGATCTACCCTCCAGTCGCTGAAACTCCCGACGACAACCACGTCACCCGAGAACGGCATCTCGTCCGGAGGCACGAGGCTAAACCCGGCTTCCACGTACTCGCCGGATACGTCCGGGTCCGCTACGTTGTCCACGACAGCCGAAACGACCGTCTGCCCGTTGAGCAGCTCGGCGAGCGGAGTGCCCGGAAAGTTCGCATAGTCAGGCTTCAACGTGACCGTCGGCGGCGACGTCGATAGATCGGCTAGCTCGATATGTGCTCCCGTGCGGACGTAGCGCAGGTCCAGGAAATATTCGGCAGGCTCCGGCATGAAGGCGAACTCGGGTTCCAGTTCGAACTGGAGCGCGGGCTGTGCCGCGAGCATCGGGTCGGTGCTGCACCGGGCCAGTTCGTACCGGCCGTTCCGGACGAAACACACGCTGAAGTCAAACGCGTTGCCACCGAGATCTGCCGGTGGAATGAAACGGAGCAGCGGAAGTGTAGCCGGGAAGCCGCTGCCGACGATGACGCTGCTAAATGCGAGCTCCTGTGATGCGGATTGCTCCGTAATGAAGAACGGCTGCTCGAATAGCACCTCATCCTCACGGCCCTGCTCCGTGACCCGGAGAATATAGTTGCCGCTCAGCGTGAAATCGATGCTCTGGTTCGGGAAGCTGTACGTATAGTGGACGTACGGCATGTCGGTCGCCCGCGAGAGGGAATAATCGAGCAGATCATCCCGCTGAAAGGACGTCATGTACTCGATGGACGTTAGATCCCGCTGCCACTCCCGGTCCGCATGGTAGAAATACACAGAGAGGGGACGCCCCCGGTTGCCCATTACGTCGAACTCCAGGGTAAGCCGGTCGCGCCCTCCAAGGGCCAGGATGGGAAGCTGGCGCTCGTCCTCCCCCCGGTAAAGCTGGATCGTACGCACGTCTGGCGCCGTCTCCGCCAGGTTCAGTTCCTGCCGCATGGCCGCCGCCTCGGCCAACCGCGCCTGTCGGCGCTCGTTTCGAGCCCGCACCGCTTCCTCCGACGGCTTGCAGCCGGTCCAGGCCAGTGCCGCTAACCCGGTCAACACCAGCGCAAAAGCGCACAGTCGATACTTCCTCATAGCGATCTCCATCTACGATGTGACACGGGGCGGTGTGAAAGACAGGACGGATAAAAATCCCCGAACGCGACCTGAACGTTGAAGGATCGATTTCGTTCGGGCTCACGCTTCAAAAAGTACGAAATCACCCGCCCTCCCACATGCCCGGGACACACGGCATCTCACACGCCGCGCGTTCTACTCCGGCGTGACACCGAAAGCCCAGGCGTATTTCTCCCGGAGATCCATCAGGTGCATGACCTCATTCACGCCGCCTACCGCCATCCACGCCTCCGCAGCCTGCGCCGCGTAGGCCAGCGCCTGTTCGGGCAGACCGGCATGGTAGGCGAAATGGCTCAGCCACTCCAGACGCTGGCGCTCCAGAGCCAGCCGCTCGGCATACGGAACGGTTGCTGGTTGCGGTGGCACATGCTCGAGCACAGCCACCGCCTCTCGAAACGCCTCGGCCTCTGCGAGAAGGAGTGCCTGAAGCGTCGCAACGACGGGATCGGTAGCAGCCAGAGGGGCCAACCGCCTTGCCCGCTCCCCGGGCTCCATACCGGCCGTCAAAATGCGGATGACCTCCGGGCGTCCCGCTACACGCTTCCGGAGCAAGAGCAGGTTTTGCCGCTCCCGGTCGCCGGCGGGCAACTCCTGCATCGCCTCATCGTACGCCGCGCGTGCGCTCTCCTCCTGCTCCAGCAGCGCATGCGCATCCCCGAGGGCCGCCAGCGCCGACCAGAGGCTGTCGGTCCCGCTGGTCGCGGATAGGCGCTCTACCACCTCATGCGGCGCACCCTGTGCCAGTTTGGCCTGCGCCCAGGCCGCAAGCCCCGCCGGAAAGTCGGGCTTCATCTCGAGCGCCTTCTCGAAATGGGCCAGCGCACCCAGCGTATCGGCATCTTCCCATGCATCCAGACCCTCCCGGTACGCGATCACGTAACGGGGTACGTAATGCGGGCATTCGACTTCGAAGAGCGACGGAATACCGAATCGGCGTGCCGCCAGCGGACCGGCAATGCTGGGAATGAGAGGCTGGTTCAGTACGTACCGCTCCCACTCCATGGCGAGGGTGTCCACCGGTTTCCCATAAACTCCCTCGAAATTCCCCAGCGCATAGACCTCCTTCAGCCGCTCCGCGCCATAAGCATTCAGCAAATAGCCGACGAACGATCCCATCGTCGTGTAGGACACGGCACCCCGCCCCGTCCAGAACCCGAACGGCGTGAGCGTAGCAGCGAGGCGGTCCGCAAGGCCGGGCTCCTCCTCCGGGGCGATGCGTTCCAGAGCCGCCGCGATCACCTGCTCGTGAGGAGAGGGTAGCCCGTCCGGCGGCTCCAGCGCCACGGCCAGCCCCTCCACGAGACCCACGGATAACGTCGCGTTCAACACCGGAAGTCCAAACCCCCGCGAAAAGACGTGTGCCAGTTCGTGCGGAAAGACATATGCGTAAGCGGGCAGAAGCACGTGGGTCTGCGGCTCGGACAACCACACCGGGGCGACGTTGGTAACCCGCGCGCCCGTCAGGCGCGCCTTCATCTCAGGATCTGGGTAGAGATAACTCAGAATCCGCCCTCCGGCCTGCGCATCGAGGATACCGGCGAGCCGCTGGTACTGGTATTCGTGGTCCCGGGCGATGTACGCGATCTCATGCGGCGTAACGGATTCCGGATCGTAATAGATGTCGAAATGTTCGGTCGGATATACGGCCCCGAGTGAGCGCTGGATGTACCATCCCGGCGTATTCAGGCCCAGCGGCGCGGAGAAGTAGTATACGCCTCCTATGAGCAACGCCGTCGCCACCGTTGCCGCCATACGCTTCCGCCGGACGCTCAAAGAAACATCTCCGGACCGCAGCCGCCACCCCAGCAGACAACCGAACAGCGCCCACAGGAGCGTCAGTCCCCGGAACACGAACAGCCCCGGCCGGAGGGCCAGTTCCTGATCGTAGATCGGCCCGAGGATTCCCCCGAACACGTGATTGTACGTATAAAACTGCGGGTGAAAGCCGATGTCGTAAAGCGGCCCCAGCACCAGGATCAGAAGCCCGATGAGCACGAAGGTGAGTCGCTTCCGGCGGAGCCCCGTTCCCGTTAGCACGTACGCCAGTGCGATGGCAAACATGACGGTGATGGGCGCGAAGAGGACGTATAGCAGCAATCCGACGGGATATCCGCAATTGGGCGCCCACAACACGGACAGGGTCAGCATGGCCCAGGGCACGACCAGCGCCGCCTCATGCAGGGCGAGCACCCGGCTCACCCGCATACCGCGTCCCAGGAGATGCAGCGATGATAACCCTGCGACGAAAAAGGATATGAGCGCGATGACCGCCGAAGATTCGGCGTGCAGGACGTTGAGCAGCGGCACCGGCCACAGGACCAACCCGGCGGCGGCATAGACCGCCGGAACCCACCGGAAATCCCGAGGGATTCGTCTCATGTCCACCCCCTCGACCTGCCCGCCGCATACCCCGGCGTAAGCCACTCTGTTCGTAGCCGCATGATACCCCTATACGCCATGCCCGGCCCCGATCGCATTCGCGTCAATGAAGCTCGTTAGCTCCTTTAAACATAGTGACACGGCTTACTTCAAGGCACAAACTCCCCCCATCAACGTCATACCCGGCCCCGACCGGGTATCCAGGTAGCACAACCTCAAGGTCTCATGACAACCCCACTACGAGCACCAGTGCCCCACATCCCAACCCGCCCGTGTAGAGACATACTGCCCGTATAGGGACATACCGCCCGTGCGCCCAATCCTCTCGTACGGGCAGATCATGCCCACCCATCTGACCCTGCCTGAACATAATCCTCCTTCGAAGGAGGACAGCCTTGCGAACGCGTCCAGCCGAGCAAGGCAGGAGGATGTTCGCACCCGGTCAGCAATACCCGATGCCTCGAGCAAACCAAAACCCTCCCCACAAACGTCATTCCCGCGAAGGCGGACGCGAGCGGAGCGACCGACAAAGTAAATCCAGGCAGCACAACCTGAATGCCGGCACAACACCCCTCAGAGTTGAAACCCGATTCAATCCGGCAGAATAGGTATCCGGTGGCGGCCACCCTCGTTTTCCCTGTGGGCCGCTGCTTCAGAAAATGCGTGGGGATGTCCCTGTGCGGCCCTAAATCAAGGTAAACGAAAAGCCTAACGAGAAGACTTCCTTGATCTGGATGATGTTGCTCAGATCGCGATCATAAAACATGTCCAGCTGGAAGTTCACGCCCAGCCACTGGTTCACTTGCATGGCGATCACGTTCTCCCACTGCAAGTCGGGCAGATCCGGTTTGTTGAACGCCGCGAACAGACCCAGTGTGGATTTCCACCGAACGTTATCAAAGATCTCCCGGTCGAGATACGTGCGCGACTCCACACCCATCTCAAACTGGTACACGCTGGAGGAATCGACGCCGTAAAGCTCCCGGAATTCGGGCGTGGTAACGATGGTCTGCTTCGCACCGATACCGAGCCGCTGTGAAAACCACGGCACAGGCTCGTAGGAAAGGCCGATCGATTGCGTCAGAACCAGCGGGTTGAAAATGTCCGAGACCTGTACCGGCGGCACGCGGCTGTCATTCGTAAACGGGTTCTTCTTGTAATTGTACCCGGGTGCGAACTGGGTGCGCGCCTGCAAGGCCACGGTCGGGTTGAAGTGGCGGAAGAAATCCTTTTCCCCTTTGTGCTGGAACGAAGAGTTGAGGCGAATTTCGTCGTCCGCCTTCCGTACGGGAAGCGTATCCTGCCGGACGAGTCCATAAACGAGGCGCAGTTCGTGCGTCTGTTCCCAGCTATCGGACGAGCGTACCGTCTTAGCCTCCAGGGTATTCGTAAGTGCGAGCGTATTGACGCCGCCCTTTGTCCAGTTCCGGTATCCGGCCTGCGATCCTCCGATCCGGGTGATCACGTCGGTCTTCCACGGCGACTTCTTGGATGTGTCCGGCTTCGAAAGCTCCGCGAGAATGGCGGTCAGCGAGGAGGCCGGGGGCATCGCCACGAGGTAGGGGATCAAGGAGGTGCCTTCCGGCACCGGAAGGGTCACGATGGGCCGGGGCTTCTGCGGTCGCGGAGCAAACCACCGGGCCATCTGCATCGAGTCCAGTTCCGTCAGGTAAATGGCCGCTAGTTCTCGCAGAAACTGGATGTCCAGTTCTTTCATGTACCGCACGTCCATATCCTGCAGGAGCTGGATATCCGAAGCCCTCAGGCGCAGGGAATCCCCCTGGGTCAGGATGAGACCACCCGGATGCTGCCCTGCGGCTGGTCGGCTCATAGCCAGAGCCGCCATAATGAACGCGAGAAAAAAAGCCTGTCGAAACCGTCTCATTCCCGGAAGTTACAAAAAAGGCCATGCTTTTGGCATGGCCTTTTGGACGTCCTTAGTGAGATTGGGATCTCATCAGGCCGACTTCTTCTCCTGAACTTCTACACGAATGTCCTGGGCCTTCTGCTTCAGCTCCTGCATGGCCTTGCGAACACGTGTGCCCGCGGCCTTGTTGTTCTTATCATAGAACTGATGGAAGTCACGCTCCAGACTATCAATGAAGCTCTTGAGTTCCTGAAACCGGCTCATAATCTAGCCTCCTTTTAGGTTCGAAAAAGTGTCGTTTGCTTGCGAAAGCCTCCACAAAGTCATCTAGCGGGCAAAACTTAACGCTCTCCCGAGCAAGGTGTCAAGCAAAACATCACCGTTTTACACACGAAAAGGCGCATTTTTGTGAGTTTTACGCGATAACAAGCGTTCCCATGACGCCATTCTCGGCTAAAAACCCGTTGAGGCTGCTGATTTTCACCTGCGCGCCGCGCTCGACCACACGCCGCACGGCCCCCGGCTCGGGCAGCACCTCTTCGCCCGGAAGGTCCGTTACGGACACCTCCCTATCCTGTCCTACCGCCTGTCCTCCCTTCGAGAAAAAGACCACCGTCGTGCGGTCTCGCCCGAAGGCTTCTGCAAGAGACGCCGCCACCTCCGCCGGATCGGCCTGCCGGACAATCGAGGACAGGTCCCGGACAAGCGCGGAGATCACCGGCACGACTCGCTTGCCGGCCAGATCAGCCACCCACCCCGCAGTGGGAGCATAGACCTGCCCGTCCGCCCGAAGCTGCATCAACCCCCGATCGATGCCCTGCACCCCTACGGCATGCACGGCCCCGTCCGTGAGCACGCTCGTGACCCGCTGATTGGATTCCCGCACCGCCCGCTCTACGATCTCGACTTCGTGCGTGGAGCGCACGTCCAGCACCCCGTCCACCCGCCGGACGTCGTACCCTTCCCCTTCAAGCCGCCGCTCCGCCAGATCCCCCGCCCCGTGCACCAGCACGAACGAAAGCCCCGACTGTGCCCCACGGACGAGCGTTCGCGCCAGCGCTTGCAGAAAGAGGGTGTCGTCAAGATGATAACGGTCTAGGTAGAGAAGGTAAATGGCCTGGGTCATGATCGGTCCTGTGACATGTTCGACGAATGCCCCCATCACGCGCATACCACGTGAATTGTTCGTTCTACCCGCCCTCAAACGCCGGAAACGAGCCTGCAAGATATCCACAACGCAATCACACACTCCCTGCACATATCTCCTATTGAATAGGTTAAGGGCTCGGTTTCTCATGCGCACACGATACCGGCTGCCCGCATCGTAGAGGCCGTCCGGCGCAGGCACGGTTTCTCCACGTGAAGGTGTGGGCAAATGACCCGCTCATATCGCGGATCTTCGAACTACCCCGGGAAAAGCTTCTACGAACCGCCTCCTGGAGGGGGCTGTTGCGGTAGCTACGGAGGGTGCTAGCCCTACTCTGGGGGCACTCCTTCCGTCGCTTCTGGATCCGGCTCTCGAGCGCGGGGAGATGACAACCATTCGCGCAGCGAACCGAACAGTTCTCAACCCTCAACTTTCCAACGTTCTAACCTGGAACGGCGAAGCTTCGCATGTGCGATTTCTCTCATATCCACTGCCACACCCAGTACTCACTTCTCGACGGTGCGGCCCACATCAAGAACCTCGTCAACAGGGCCGCCGAACTGCAACTCACAGCCCTCGCTATCACCGACCACGGCAACCTCTTCGGGGTGCCTGAATTCTATACGACCGCGAAGAAAGCGGGCGTCCGCCCCATCATCGGCTGCGAGTTCTACGTCACCCCCGCCTCCATTCACGACCGCACCGACCGCACGCGCTACCACCAGGTGCTCCTCGCCAAGAGCGAAGAGGGCTACCGCAACCTCATCAAACTCTCCTCGATCTCCTATACGGACGGCTACTACTACAAGCCGCGTATCGACCGGGAAACGCTTAAAAAGTACAGCGCCGGCCTGATCGCCACCACCTGCTGCCTCCAGGGCGAAGTCCTGCAGACCATCCTCCGCAAAGGCGAAGAAGCCGCCCGCCGCGTCTTCGAAGACTACCTCGACATCTTCGGAGACGACTACTACGTCGAAATCCAGGACCACGGCATCGAGGATCAGAAGAAGTGCAATGCCGTCCTCCTCCGCTGGGCGCAAGAGTACAACGTGAAGGTCGTCGCGACCAACGACGTCCACTACGTAGACCGCGAAGATGCCGCCGCGCAGGACGTGTTGCTGTGCCTCCAGACCGGAAAGGACTTCAACGATCCCACCCGGATGCGGTTTGACGGCAACGAGTTCTTCCTCAAGAGCCCGGAGGAGATGAAAACCTCCCTCCGCGACCTGGAAACGAAGCTCGTCGAGGAATCGCTGGCAAACACCCGGGAAATCGCCGACAAGTGTGACTTCGAGCTGCCCATGGGCAAGCTCCTCATGCCGCACTTCCCGATCCCGCCCGCCTACGGGAACGACATGGACGCGTACCTGAAGCACCTCGTCTTCAAACGCGCCGAAGCTCGCTATCCCGAGATGTCTCAGGACATCGTGGACCGGCTCAACTTCGAGCTGGAGGTCATCAAGAAAATGGGGTTCGCCGGGTACTTCCTCATCGTGCAGGATTTCACCACGGCGGCCCGCGAGTTGGGCGTGAGCGTCGGCCCGGGCCGTGGCTCCGCCGCCGGAAGTGCCGTCGCCTACTGCCTCGGCATCACCAACATCGATCCACTCAAATACGACCTCCTCTTCGAACGCTTCCTCAACCCGGAACGCGTCTCGATGCCGGATATCGATATCGACTTCGACGACCGGGGCCGGGGCAAGGTCATCGACTACGTAGTCCAGAAATACGGCCGCGAAAGCGTCTGTCAGATCATCACCTTCGGTACGATGGGAGCCCGCTCCGTCATCCGTGATGTAGCCCGCGTCCTCGGCATCCCCCTCCCCGAAGCCGACCGTATCGCCAAGCTCATCCCAGAGGGCCCGAAAGTAGACCTCGCATCGGCCATCAGCGAGGTACCCGAACTAAAAGCGCTCCTGAACCATCAGGATGCCAGCATTCGCAACCTGATGCACTACGCGCAGGTGCTCGAAGGCTCCGCACGCCATACCGGTGTCCACGCCGCCGGTGTCATCATCGCCCCCGGCGATGTCAGCCAGTACGTACCCATTGCCGTTGCAAAGGGTAAGGCGGCCGAGGAAGATGTCGTCACCACCCAGTACGACGGCAAATGGGTCGAGAGCTTTGGCCTCCTCAAGATGGACTTCCTGGGCCTGAAGACGCTCACCGTCCTGAATGATGCGCTGGCCCTCATCAAGGAGCAGCACGGCGTTGAGATCGACCTGGACAACATTCCGCTGGATGACAGAAAGACCTTCGAACTCTTCCAGCGCGGCGAGACCGTTGCGGTGTTCCAGTTCGAATCGTCCGGCATGCGCGAGTACATGCGCAAGCTCAAGCCGACGACCATCGACGACCTCATCGCGATGAACGCCCTCTACCGCCCCGGCCCGATGGACCTCATCCCGACGTACATCGACCGCAAGCACGGCCGCGAAGAGGTCAAGTACCCCCACCCGCTCCTCGAGGACATCCTCCGGCCCACCTTCGGCATCCCCGTCTACCAGGAGCAGGTCATGCAGATGGCGCAGGTCATGGGAGGCTACACGCTCGGAGGTGCCGACCTCCTCCGCCGGGCGATGGGTAAAAAGAAGGTCGAGGAGATGCAGAAGCACCGCTCGATCTTCATCGAAGGCGCCGCCAAAAACGGGGTGGACGAGAAGACCGCCGGCGAGGTCTTCGACATGATGGAAAAATTCGCGGGCTACGGCTTCAACAAGTCGCACTCTGCCGCCTACTCCGTCGTCGCCTACCAGACGGCCTACCTCAAGGCCCATTACCCGGCCGAGTTCATGGCCGCGGCCATGACGAACGAAATGGGCGACACGAAGAAGCTCGCCGTCGTCCTGGAGGAAGCCCGGCATCTCGGCATCGAGATGCTCCCACCCTGCGTCAACAACAGCCACGCCCACTTCACCGTCGAAGGCGGCAAGATCCGCTTCGGCCTCGGCGCCATCAAGGGCGTGGGCCTCGGTGCCATCGAGGCCCTCGTGAAGGCCCGCGAGAAGCACGGCCCCTTCCGCTCGCTGTTTGCCCTCGTCCGCGAACTGGACCTCCGGGCGATGAACAAGAAAACCCTCGAATGCCTCGCCCGCTCGGGCGCCATGGACAGCCTCGAAGGCCACCGCGCCCAGCTCGTCGAGGCCCTGGATACCGCCATCCAGTACGCCCAGGGCGTCCAGGCCGAACGCGCATCGAGCCAGATGAGCATGTTCGGCGATGCCCGGACCGGCAGCTCCATCCCCCTCCCCAACCTGCCGATGGTAGACCCCTGGCCCAAATCACGCCTCCTCAAGGAAGAACGCGAACTGATGGGCTTCTACCTCTCCGGCCACCCGCTCGATGCCTACGCCGCCGAAGCCAGGGCCTTCGCCACCGCCCGCTTCGGCGACCTCGCCGGGCAGGAGGACGACACCCCCGACTCCGGCGGCTGGAACCGCGAGAACGCCCCCGTTCACCGCTTCTGCGGCATCATCACCGAAATCCAGCGCCGCACGTCCAAGACCGGCAAACCCATGCTCTTCGCCACCATGGAAGACTTCACCGGTCAGGGCGAGCTCGTCTGCTTCTCCAATGCCGTGGACAAATTCCAGAACTACCTGCAGGTGGACGAAATCCTGATGGTCAAAGGCAACACCGAGGTACGCGGCGGCAGTGTCAAAGTCATCGTACAGGACGTCGCCCCCATGTGGAAAGTCCGCGAGCAGTACGTCAAGAGCATCATCCTCAAAGTCCCTCAGGATGGCCCCCAGCTCACCGACATCGAACAGCTACGCGACCTCTGCGAGTTCAACCGCGGCTCCGTCAAACTCTACTTCGACATCGAAGCCCCCGACCTCCCCGGCGGCTGGCAACGCATCCGCTCCCGCAAATACGTCATCGACCCCTCCACCGACTTCATGAACACCATAAACCGCCTCTTCGGAAAGGATAATGTGGTGCTGGAAGGAGAGGCGTAGCATCACGGCCTACGCCTCTCATCATTGAGAAGTCGATTCCTTTCTGCAGCAATCAAATTCAACCCAACCCTGATTCCCCAATCAACACCACGCCCGCCCCCGGCCCTGTAGGCATCAAAGAATATCCATGCAGCCCTGAAATCTATCACCCCGGCTCATTCTGAGGCCCCAACCTACCCCACCCAACGTCATGCCCGGCCCCGACCGGACAAGAACGAAGTGACTGACCGAAGGTAAATCCAGGCAGCACAACCCGAAAGACTTCTACCACGGCACCGTCCGGCACACGCCCAACCGCTCCCTCGAGGAAGCTGTCGCGTAAGCGACTGAGGGTGTCCCCAATTCACTAGCGTGCTTCCTCCCGATCGCTGCCCCCTTCCGGTTTTGCCAACCGCTGACCGCCCCGACACACATGTAGGTTATCAAAATAACCTCGACAGAGCCTTCCTTCTTCCGTACACTCCCCGGTTGATCCCCCGCCTCCCCGCACCCAGCACCCAGAATCCCAACCGTTCCAGTTTGCTCCCCACCCGTAGGGGCTTGATGAATCAAGCCCCATTCACCAGCCGCTACCCACATAAAACCCGCATTCCGTGTGCCATCTGCGCCATGAGCAGTACCGGCGGCCTCCTACCCAGACCTGACAGGTTTTCAAAACCTGTCAGGTCTCACACCCCCTCACACACATACTTCCGTGTGCAATCTGTGCCATCCACTCGTCACTCGTACTTCGTCATTCGTACTTCACACTCCCCCCGTTCAATTTTGTAAGTTTCGTTACACCCCCGTTACAACCCCCATTCTACTCGGCTGAACGCGGACTCGGAGGCATACTCCTACAAATCCCTGCGAATAACACGGATTCCACCGTGCCGGGCGGCAGAATGGCTTCGGGCACGGGAGATTGTTGCGTACATTGTAACCGGGTTGGACGTTTACATCACAGTAGAAGACATGGCGACGAGGTCATTCACGGATTCGTATAGACGGATGATGAACGGCGAGAGCGAACAGGTACTCCGGCTGGGATTGCCCAAAGGCAGCTTGCAGGGTGCCACGTTCGAACTCCTGGACCGGGCCGGTTACCAGTTCAGCGTGCGGGAGCGTTCGTACTTCCCCTCCACAGACGACAACGAACTGACAGCAATGCTGGTCCGCGCGCAGGAGATGGCGCGGTACGTGCAGGACGGCGTATTCGATGCGGGCATCACCGGAAAAGACTGGGTGCTCGAAACGGGGTCGGACGTCGTCGTCGTAGCGGACCTCGTCTACTCCAAGGCGAGCATGCGGCCCGTGCGGTGGGTGCTGGCAGTGGCCGAGAACTCGGACATTCACTCGGTAAGGGACCTGCAAGGAAAGCGGATCGCGACGGAGGTGGTCAACATCACCCGGCGCTGGCTGGAATCGCACGGCGTAGAGGCGGACGTGGAGTTTTCCTGGGGCGCCACCGAAGCAAAGTGCCCGGACCTCGTCGATGCCATCGTGGAAGTCACAGAGACGGGCTCATCGCTGCGCGCGAACAAGCTCCGCATCGTAGAAACCCTGATGGAATCGAACACGCAACTCATTGCGAACAAGGCGGCGTGGGAGGATCCGTGGAAGCGGCAGAAGATCGAGAACATCGCCATGCTCATGGAGGGCGCGATCCGGGCGGAAGGACGCGTCGGCCTCAAACTCAATGCGCGCCGTCAGGATGCGGAGAAGATCATCGAGGTCCTCCCCGCCCTGCGCATGCCGACGATCTCCCCGCTCGCTCTCGGCGAAGACTGGGTCGCCATCGAAACGGTCATCGAAGAGCGAGAAGTGCGGCGGCTCATACCGGAGTTGAAACGAGCCGGCGCCGAAGGAATCATCGAGTACGCGTTGAACAAGATCATACCGTGATTCGATTTTAGATCTCGGATTTTAGATGTTGGAATTGTAGGATCCTGGACCGGAGATCCCCGCGAAAGCGCATACCTGTCCAGTAAACGTGGAGAAGCGCACGCGTCAGGCAGTGGGGTTTTTCATGACCTCATCCCCCCTGACACGAATGCGCCCTCGCGAAGACAGACACTGGAGGGGGAAGGCGGATGGTATTCCGAGATATGTCTGGCCTGACTAGTCGCTTTATCAGCCATGATCGTTTCGCTACATCGTTTCCGGGTGAGTACGCTGGCGCTGGTGGCCTTGCTGATTGCAGGGTGCAGCTCCTCGAATGAGGTCACGACACGGAGGGGATCGGCGTCGCTTACCGATTACACCTTGCGCATCTCCGAGGATGGACGGCGGATCGTGAGGGGAGACGGCACACCGTTCATCTGGCTGGGCGACACGGCATGGGAACTGTTCCACCGGCTCACGCGAGAAGAAGCCGGTTTCTACATGGCGGACCGCTCCCGAAAAGGCTTCAACGTAATCCAGGCGGTCGTGCTGGCCGAACTGGAAGGATTGACGGTGCCGAATGCGTACGGGGAAGTACCGCTGATCGACAACGATCCTACAAAACCCAACGAAGCCTACTTCGAGCACGTCGATTACATCGTCCGTGCGGCGGAGCAGCTGGGCATGTTCATCGGCATGCTGCCGACCTGGGGCGACAAGTTCAATAAGAAATGGGGCGTCGGACCAGAGGTGTTCACCCCAGAGAATGCCCGCGTTTACGGCAGATTCCTCGGCGAGCGATACAAGAACCACGCGGTGATCTGGATACTGGGCGGCGACCGGATCCCTGAGAACGAGCAGCACCTGGCCATCATCCGGGCGATGGCAGAGGGCATCGAGGAAGGCAACGGCGGAACGCAGCTCATGACCTATCACCCCATGGGTGGCCAGAAATCCTGGACCTGGTTCCACGAGGATGCCTGGCTGGACTTCAATATGTTCCAGTCCGGCCATTCCGAAGCCGACATACCTAACTATGAAATGACCGCCGAAGGGTACGCGCTCACACCGGTGAAGCCGGTCATCGACGGAGAGCCGCGCTACGAGGACCATCCGATCAACTGGAAGCCGGAAAACGGCTGGTTCACCGACTGGGATGTGCGGCAGGCCGCGTACTGGTCGATGCTCGCCGGAGCGGCAGGGCACACCTACGGCAACCACAACATCTGGCAGATGTGGGAATCGGGCCGTCAGCCCATCTCCTCGGCACGCACTCCGTGGCGGCGCGCGGTGGGGCACATCGGCTCGGCACAGGTTGGCTACATGAAACAACTGTTCGAGTCGCGCCCGTTCCTGGAACTCGTGCCAGATCAGTCGGTGCTGCAGGGCGATACCGGGCAGGATGGTTCCGCCATCCGAGCGGCACGATCACGCGAAGGCCGGTACCTGATCGTGTACACGCCGACGGGCAAGAACCTGACGGTTGACCTGGAGAAGCTGCAGGGCGAGAAAGCCCGCGCGTGGTGGTTCAGCCCGCGAAGCGGCGAAGCCATGTCAGCGGGTTCGTTTGCCAGCACGGGCGTCCGCATGTTCGACCCGCCGGGCCTGGAAGGACGCGGTAACGACTGGGTCCTGGTGGTGGACGACGCAGCGCAGGGGTTTGCGGAACCTGGAAAAACGACACGCCGGTGAGCCGTATGACGGATCGGTGATCCGGGATTACGGAGCGGCGGGCGTGATATCCCGGGGGGCTGCCTGGACCGGTGCCATACGGGCGCTGTAGGCAGCAATCAGAGTAGCCACGATACCGCAGACAAAGGCACCGGACCAGAGCACCGTCGGCCCATGCTCGGCCAGAATCTCCGTGCCGAGCCAGGGACCGATTGTGAGGGCCAGGCCGAACGCCATCGTGTAGGCACCCATGTACTGCCCCCTGCGCGCCGGCGTCGAAATATCCGCTACATAGTTGGCGGCAGACGGGAATAGGATCATTTCCCCGAACGTCCAGATTACGACGGTACCCACGATGGCCCAGGGTGTAGAGGCCAGAGCCATTGCCCCGAATCCGGTGCCGATGAGCAAGGTTCCCAGTGTCAGGGATCGCGCGTGCGGCCACGACGCCATCGCCAGGTTGAGCGGGATTTCGAGTAGGATGATGAGGGCGGTGTTGATGACGAAGAGGAAGCCGTAAAAGGACTCCTGAAACCCGAGATGCTCCACGAGGTGCAGCGGCATAGAGGCTTCGTGCTGCATGAAGATGAGCCCGAGCAGAAACATAGCTGCCAGGAAGGCCAGCATTCGATGATCCTTCAACACAGTAGCGCTTGCATGCGGCGAGCCGGGTGCCCTCTCCCCCCTTGCATGATCGATCTGCCGGGCATAGAGCCCGGTACGGCGGGCCATGATGAAAAGCAGAAGGCCGGCTGTGAGCGATGAGAGACCATCCACGACGAAGATCGTCGGGAATGAGACCATGGCGAGAAAACCGCCTACCGCGGGGCCGATGCTCATGCCCACATTGATGGCCAGGCGGTTGAGGGCGATGGCTGCTTTGCGCTGATCCGGTGGGAGGTCTTCCGTAAGCGCCACGAGCCCGGCAGGACGGACCGCCTCGCTGAAAAACGCCCAGAACGCGATCAGGCCGAAGACGAACACGAGGTTGTCCGTGAGCGGCAACACGATGAGGAAGATACCTGCCGCAAGCAGCGCCCCTTCCATGACCCGGATGGCGCCGATGCGATCCACAAGGTATCCGGCAACCGGCGCACTGATCAGGCTGCCGATGCCGAATACCGTAAGGGCGCTCCCTGCAAGTCCGGCATCGAAGCCGAGGTGCCGGTGCAGGTACAGAACCAGGAAGGGCAGCGCCATTGCACCCATCCGGTTGACCAGTGTAACGGCGGAGATGACCCAGATCTCGACTGGCAACCCACGGAGTCCACGCCAGGGATTATACATTGCCAGAGGTTACCCGCTGAATCAGACTCTAATCGTTTCGTATGGCAGGAGCAGCACCCACGATGCATGGACGGGCAGCACCCTGAATCCTTGTCAGCTACGCGTAAGCCGGCGGTAATCTGTCATCACGCATCGCGATCCGGCCTCCCCCTCTCTGGCGCACAGGCCTGCGAGCCAGTCGAGACAATGGCAGGAACGAGCTGAAACACCTGTGGCTTTTCAGAGCACCACACTCCGCAGCGTGTGGACCTGTTCCTTGTAGCGATTGACGCAATCGATGATGACCTGCCGGGCCTCCTCCGGACCGAGAAACTCCCGAACTAGCACCTCCTTGTCCTCGAGCTTCTTGTAATCCTCGAAGAAGCGCCGCAATTCGCGGAGGCGATGTTCCGGGAGTTCGTTGATGTGGTTGTACCCGGCAAAAGCAGGATCATCGACGTTGACAGCGATGATCTTCTCATCGTTCTGACCGAAATCCAGCATGGTCATCACGCCGATAGGCCTGGCACGGACGAGGCTCAGCGGCACAACCGGTTCCTGCATGAGAACGAGAATATCCAGCGGGTCATCATCATCGCCGAGCGTGCGAGGGATGAAACCATAGTTTGCCGGATACATAACCGACGAATACAGAACACGGTCGACCTTAATGAGCCCGCTGTCTTTATCCAGTTCGTACTTGACTTTACTGCCTGCAGGAATTTCGATAATCCCGTTTACGATATCCGGGCAGTCTGGTCCAAGCGGTACGTCATGCCACGCATGTGTCATGGGCAGTATCGGTTCGGCTGGTTTGATCTACTCTGAAAAAGCACAGCGTACGTGCTTGGAGCAACAGAAGATCCGGTATGAAACGGGAGTTCGCGGCAAGTTAACGTGCGCTCGGAGGCACCCGTCCTGGATTCGTTGACGTATCGATACGCTCGGTGCGAACTCGCTCCGCAATGGAACGGATTTCCTCTTCTAGATCTTCCTCGGGATCATCGAGCGACATCTGCTCGCCGTACCAGCATGCTAGAGCTGCCCCGAGAACGAGACTGTCATAGAGGCCCTCGCGGTGGGGCTCCCGATCGATGTGCTGAAGCGCGACGCCCGCCTCGGGCGCCTTGTTCATGTAGTCGAGCAGACCGTCTCCCAGCGAAGAAACTTCAGGGCTATCCTGGTTCATGTCGAATCGACCGCCCCCGTACAGATCCTCGATGTTCTGAACGAGTTCGTGCTCTGACACGAGAAATCCCCCTTCGCCGGCATCTCTCGGGCCATCACCGGTCACCAGACCCGTCTGGGCTGCCGAATCGCCACCCGTTATAGTCACGCCGATAGGCGAAAGACCTGCTTCCTGGAGATACTCCACGAGATGCCGCCCTCGCCGTTCGGTCCGGTTGACGACGATATCTGTCCGCCCCACGTAGGGCTCATCCGCCACCATGTTCTGAATGAACTGAGCCACGGCCCGCTCATCCGTCCCATCACGTTGCAATAGCTGCCGGACGTGGTACGTGACGACATCCTCATTCCGATACCTCGCTTTCTCGATGAGCGCTAAGGTAACCGCATCGGTATCATCATCCGGGTCTACACCCAGGAAGAACTCATACGCCATATCATTCCCTCTCGGATATCCTGCTATGGTTTTGGCTCCGCCACGCATCCCCGGTACAGGACGCGCCGGTTGTGTACGCAGCAGCATGAGCACGGGAGCCATACCGAACCATATCGTTGCAAGCGGCCATTCAAGCATTCCGGGCGCCGATGACCTGGAGCAGTACTTTACAAGACCTATGACGCGGGCTCCAGATACTGCACGCTGAAATACATCCGATCGTCGGTCCAGACCTGGCGGACCTGAAAGCCCCCATCAGCGGCGAGTGCAGCGAATCCATCAAGGGTGTACTTGTAGGAGTACTCGGTACGGATCGTTTCGCCGGCGCGGAAGGTGAATACAGTATCTGCGACACGAACGCACTGGTCTTCCGTGCTAACGAGATGCATCTCGATGCGATGCTCGTTCGAGTTGTAGAAAGCCAGGTGACGAAAGCGGGCGAGGTCGAAGGTGCCCTGCATCTCTCGGTTGATCCGGCACAGGACGTTCAGGTTGAATTGGGCCGTCACACCCTCGGCGTCGTTGTAGGCACGTTCGAGAATGAGCGTGTCCTTCTGGAGATCGACCCCGATCAGCAGACCGCCGTCGCTACCACACAGGTCTCGGATCCGCGTCAGAAACGCACGCGCCTCATCCGGTGTGAAGTTGCCGATGGTAGATCCCGGAAAGAACACGACCGTTCGAGATTTCGTGGTTGGAACAGGCAACACCACCTCATCGGTGTAGTCCGCATGGACGGGGAAAATGGGAATGTGTGGATAGGCAGCGGAGAGATCTGCTGCCGTTTGCGCCAGATGCTCGCGAGAGATGTCGATGGGTACGTATCCGGCGAGATCCTGCATGTGATCAAGCAGAATGCGCGTCTTCCGGCTGCTGCCGCTCCCATATTCGACGAGCAGACAACCCGGTCCGAGGCTTTTCACGATCTCATCCAGATATCGCTCCATGATCCCCATTTCCGTACGCGTGAGGTAATACTCTTCCAGTTCCGTTATCCGGTCGAAGAGCTGAGAGCCGCGGGCGTCGTAAAAGAGCTTACTCGGCAAGACCTTCTGTGGCTGCGAAAGCCCGTGTAGGACCTCCTGCACCAGATCGTCATCTTCCGGAGTACTTGCACCAGGGCGTGTGTGGGACATGTGAAGCAGGACGTAAGGCGTGTGATCAAACACGACTGGTGGCTGAATTCACAGGTACGTCAGGCATCCTTGGCCAGACGAATGCCGGTGAACTGCCAGGTGGCCTCGGGATGAAAGAAGTTGCGGTAGGTCGGCCGGATGTGGGATTCCGGAGTGGCGCAGGAGCCGCCTCGAAGGACAAACTGGTTGCACATAAACTTGCCGTTATACTCACCGAGCGCACCCGGAGCGGGCTGGTAGCCGGGATATGGTGTGTACGGACTACGGGTCCACTCCCACAGGTTACCGAAGAGCCCGGACAACGATGCATCGCCCCGGACTGCATCAGGACGAACAGGATGATAGTATTCCTGCTCCACGAAATTGCCGGCCATGGATCGGCCGGCCGATGCAACCTCCCATTCCTCTTCCGTGGGTAGCCTGGCACCGGCCCAGCGGGCATACGCATCGGCTTCGAAGTAGCTCACGTGGCAGACAGGCTCATTCGGATCCAACTCGCGGAGGCCGGCCAGTGTGTACACGTTCCAACCACCTTCACGCCGTTCCCAGTAGAACGGTTCGGTCCACCCTTTCTGCTCCACGGTCTTCCACCCTAGAGAGAGCCATAGCTCGGGACGTCGATAGCCGCCATCCTCCATGAAGGCCAGATACTCCCTGTTCGTCACGGGTCGGCTTGCGAGCAGGAACGGATTGAGGTATACGCGGTGCCGCGGCCCCTCGTTATCATACGCGAAGCCTGCGCCGTCATGGCCTATCTCGTAGACACCCTCTTCGAAAGCAACCCATTGCATGTCTGGCAGTTCGCCACCAGGCACTGCTCGGTAGGGACGGTACATGGGGCGCAGGGGGTTCACGGAGAAGACATGCTTGATGTCAGTGAGGAGCAGTTCCTGGTGTTGCTGCTCATGGTGGAGACCGATCTCGACGAGTGGTGCGACGTCGGCCAGCTTTTCCTCTCCAGCCGTTTCCAGAAGCTCCTGCATGTGTTCGTCCACATAGGCGCGGTAGGCATACACCTCGCGCACGGTAGGCCGCGAAAGGTAACCCCGTTGATCCCGACAGTGGCGCTCGCCTGCCTGCACGTAGTACGAGTTGAACAGATAGGCGTACGTGGGATGAAACGGCTTATAGCCGGGCGCGTGGGGCTTGAGCACGAACGTCTCAAAGAACCAGCTCACATGCGCCAGGTGCCACTTCGTAGGGCTGACGTCTTCCATCGTCTGGACGACGTAGTCTTCATCGACGAGCGGCTCGCACAGGAATTCGGTACGAGCACGCACCGCACTGTAACGGTCCGCAAGCACCTTGTTTGATGTCTCGGAGACCGGGATTGACGAAGCGCTGAGATGCGTGGCGGGAAATTCCATGGCTAATGAGCTCTAGCGTGAAAGCGCGGAGGTTTACAGTGGGCAACGTTACATGTAGGCGAACCAACCCTCGACGGAAAAACTCCGGCAGGAATCAGTATACGCGCCTCTCACAACGTGACAGGAAGGAACCTGCTCGGAGCACATCAACTCAGGGTAGTCGCGCCGACACCCTGCTCCCCAGCGCCGCTGGACGCGTTCGCAAACCATCCCTCTACAAGGGGATATTCTCATTTTCGGACGATCAGTATAAGCTGAGGTCCATCGAAATGTTGCTACGGTAGCGTCACGCCTTCCGGAGCCGACGCATCGTCACGGCGCATCCTGCATGGGGTCCGGATAGAGAAATTCATAGCCGAGGCTCCGTTTCAAACGTTCGTTGCTGACGATCTTGAAAGGCACCTCGCCCTCATCGCGGAACGTCGGGGGTGTAAAGCCCTGCTCACGCGCTGCCCAGGTGTAGAACACACGGCGTGACGGATGCGCATCCGAACATGCGTTGAAGACCCCGTTCCACACGCCCCGCTCCATGAGCAAAGAAACGATGCGAATGGCATCGTCACGGTGGATGAGGTTGACCGGAGCATCACCACCCGGAACGTCCCGTCGTCCGGCCATGAAGCGGCCCGGGCGACGGTCATAACCGTAAAGCCCGGCAAAACGAACGACCGTCGTGGTGAAGTGATTGTCCGCTTGCAGGGCACGCTCCGCATCGAATAGCGCCTGCCCGCTGGCGGAATCCGCTCCTCCGGCATCTTCCTCGTGGACAACCCGGTTGAGATCGGGATAAACGGAGGTCGAGCTTGCGAAGATGACGTGCTTCGTACCACCGCTGCGTATCAAGCCGAGCACGAGGCGCACGCGTTCGGTGAACCGATACGCTACATCGGGGTCGCGGCGACCCGGTGGGATATTCAGAAACAGCACGTCACTCTCAAAGAAACCGACGTACCGAGAAACGTCTTCTCCTGGCTCAAGATGTATTAAGTGTGGATCTATTCCTTTCGCCTTCAGGCGAACGAGCTTTTCGGGCGTAGTAGTGGATCCTTTCACCTCGTGCCCGGCCCGGACGAGTTGCTCTGCAAGCGGCTCACCCAGCCAGCCGCACCCGAGGATACTTATTTTCATGATGGGTATTCCGTACGATCGAGATGACCGATACTCCATGAGGGCCCGTAGACCATGCGCCCAGAACATACGGCCTCTGGACTCGGTCAGTGAAAGAAAAAGATAACAGCTCGTAATCGTCTCGACGTTCTATCATCTACTCAAGGATATACAGCCAGAGGTTTGCCATGGACGAGTACATGCAAGCAGCTATCGAAGAAGCAGCATTGGGACTTCGCGAGGGCGGCATTCCCATCGGGTCTGTGCTCGTGCATGAGGGCCGTATCATAGGGCGTGGACACAACCAGCGTGTCCAGCGAGGCAGCGCCATTCTACACGGGGAGATGGATGCACTGGAAAACGCCGGGCGCTTGCCGGCATCCATCTACCGAAACAGCGTGCTCTATACGACACTGTCCCCCTGCATCATGTGCAGCGGGGCTATCCTGCTTTACGGGATTCCACGCGTGGTGATCGGAGAGAATCGGACTTTCATGGGTGAGGAGAATCTCCTCAGGACGCGCGGCGTTCGGGTAGAGGTGCTCCAGAATGAGGAGTGCATTGCGATGATGGAGCGTTTTATTTTGGAGCATCCGGCTCTGTGGAATGAGGACATCGGCGTGTAGCACACGTAGAACAGTCCGGCCACTCGTCTTTCTCGACTACTCTCCAGTTTACAGCCAGCTCAGGTATCACTGTTGGATAGAAATTTTACGATCGATCCGGGATTGCCGGAACCAACGGCGCAGCCGTTGCAGCCCTTGGATCCGCTGATCCGGCGCGTGTGGATGCTTCAGGCGGGATTGTTCTGGCTGGTCGTTCTGATTGTGGCGCTGGTATACGACCTCGTACGCCTGCTCGGCGGCGAAGGAACGCTGCCCCCCGGCCTCGTCACCGGTGGGATCCTGATAACAGGTCTACTTTCCAGCGTACTCATCCCCCGCTTGCGGTACCGGTTCTGGCGCTACATGCTCACGTCGGAAGAGTTGTATCTGGAACGCGGCGTCCTCAACCGGGTGCGAACGATCGTGCCGCTACGGCGCATACAACACCTGGATGTCTCGCAAAACCTGCTGGAGCGCGAATTCGGGCTGGGAAAGCTGATCGTCCACACAGCGGGATCGCGTAGCGGCGACGTGGTGCTACCCGGCCTTCGCAATGAGGACGCGGAACGGCTGCGCGATCACGTGAAGCGATACATCCTGGAGGATACGGAGTGATGGACGCGCGCGGTATCGACGTACCGGAGGCGGAGCGCACGAGGCGGCTTCACCCCTTGACCTTTCTTCAGCGGTTTATCGTAAGCCTGCCCGGCGTCGTGCTACTGCTGTTTCCTCTGTTCCGGGGCGAAACGCGAGATGCCTGGCTCTCCATCGGGTTCGCGATCTTTTACGGCTTCATCGCGATCCCGTTGATGTTTCTGCAGTACTTCCGCTTTCGATATACGATTACGCCGCGCGAAATCATCATCCAGAGCGGCGTCCTTACGCGGCGGAACCGGAGCATACCTGTCGAACGCGTACAGAACATCGAGATCATTCAGCCCCTTCTCCCCCGCCTCTTCGGCACAGCCAAGGTCAAGATTGAAACGGCAGGGAGCGGCAAGACGGAGGGCATATTAGAACTGGTTTCCCTCCAGGAAGCACAGGAGATCAGGCGGCTCATCCGAGTGTACCAGCGGACGATTCCCGCTCCTGAAGCGGCAGTCCCCGAGCCATCTATCGCCGGTGAGATGAAGGTGACCTCACCTATGCCCGAGGCCGAGGCAGGCGAAGAACTCCTGCTGGAACTTCCGTTGGGGCGGGTGGTGCTTTCGGGCGTATTCCGATTCTCCCTGTTATATATCGCCCTCATCTTCTCCGGACTGCAGTACGTCGATAATGACCCGGAAGCGGTAGCACGCTGGCTGGAACGAGGCCCCTTCCGGCTCCTGGCGGATTTCGCTGCGGCCTCCCCCTGGACGGCCGGCTTTCTGTTCCTTGTCGCAGCTGCCCTCCTCTCATGGATCACAGGAATTCTCGTCAACATCAACCGGTTCTACAAATTCAGGCTTTCGCTCGAACCCGGGAAGCTACACCTGCGGCACGGGTTGTTCACCGTATCCGAAGGCACGATCCCACTACGTAGGGTACAAGCCATCATTTTCCGTTCGAACCCACTGATGCGCCGGTTCGGTTGGTGGCGGCTGGAGGTACAGACAATGGGTATCGACCAGGAACAGCGGGGATACCAGGTGGCGGCACCGTTCGTGCAATGGGAAGAGGCTCTGGCGCTCGCGGAGCGTATCCAGCCCTTTACCTACCCGGCCTCGTTCGCCCCGGTATCGCGTCTGACGATCCGTCGGGCGTTTACTCGGTACAGCCTGATCGTGCTGATTGTGGCCGCTGCCATAGGATTCTTCTGGCGGCCGGGCCTGTGGCTACTCGTCTTGCTACCGACGGCATTCTGGTTTGCCGTGCTGCACTATCGAAACCATGGATATGCTACGGAAGGTGAGCACCTTTTCGTACGACGCGGCGTGATTCGCCACTACGTATGGATGATTCCCGCCCGACGATTCCAGGTATTCTACAACAGCGCCTCGCTGTTTCAGCGGCGGCTGGGACTCAAGACACTTTACGTGGACACGGCGGGAGGCCGTACACTAGTACAACCGGAAATCGTCGATCTTCCCGCCAGTGAAGCAGACGTGCAGTTCGACGCGCTCTATAACCTGTTTCAGGCCTCCCGAACGGCACGGTAAACCACCTCTGCACGATCCACCGTACCGCCTACGGGTGGGTTCGGCTTCCGGACGGTGACCTCAATCGACTGAATGGCCGGATATGCCGTCATCACCTCGCCGGCGATGAGGTACGCGAGCCGTTCGATGAGGTAGAAACGGTTGTGCAGAACGACCTGCTGAACGATACGGTAGATCCGTTCGTAGTCTACAGTCCCTGAGAGATCATCATGAGTCGCCGCGTCCGTAACATCGAGATCCATGGAGACATCGACCTCGAAGCGCCCGCCGAGCCGGTGTTCCTCCTGCATGACGCCATGATGCGCGTAGAACACGGCGTTGACGAGTTTGACCGTACTGATCGGCATGCTTTGTGGACGGCTTCAGACGAGCTGCGTGGACTGCCACACGCTCCCGAGGGGCTCTAACTCCGGTATGGTGGAGAGATTTCGGAATGCCAGAACCCGCGTGTTGATTTCGTCCTCAGGCAAATTCAGGAGACGGTCCGGTCCGAACCGTTCTACGGCATACGACGCCATGGTGCTACCATAGATGACAGCGCGTTTCAGACTTTCGGCATCGTAGCGGCGCTGACGGGCCAGATAACCTGCGAATCCGCCGGCAAAGGTATCTCCGGCGCCCGTAGGATCGTAAATGTCCTCCAGCGGGAAGGCAGGAGCGCTGAAAATTTGACCTTCGACGAAGAGCAATGCACCATGCTCGCCCTTCTTGATGATGAGCACGCGCGGGCCCATCCCGCAGATGACGCGAGCAGCTTTGATGAGATTGGGCTCGCGCGAGAGTTCACGCGCTTCCGAGTCGTTGATGATGAGGCAGTCGACCAGACGAAGGGTTTCGCGCAGGGCGTCCGGGGTGTTCTCGATCCAGAAGTTCATCGTATCGCAGATGACAAACTCGGGAGCGTCCACCTGTTCCAGGACACAACGCTGTATAGTGGGATCGAGGTTGCCGAGGCAAACGACCTTGCTATCCCGGTACTGCTCGGGAATAACCGGATTGAACGTGGCGAGTACGTTGAGGCGGGTCGCCAGCGTGTCACGGTTGTTGAGATCGAAGTGGTAGCGGCCCGCCCAGAAAAACGTTTCACCGGCGCGGTCCACTTCCAGCCCGGCCAGATCGATGCCGCGATCACGCAGAAGCGCCACGTACTCGTCCGGGAAGTCGCCCCCAACGACAGCTACGAGGCGTACATCATCGGAGAAGTAGCGCGCGGCAAGGGTGATGTAAGTGGCGCTGCCTCCCAGTACTTTCGGTGCTGAACCGAATGGGGTCTCAATGGAATCGAAGGCGACGGTTCCGATGGCGAGGATACTCACGGGCGCTCAGGTAGCTATGGCGAAGTGAAAAACGGCTCTAAGATACGGAGCATTCCGATAGATCGCATAGAAGAAATGATTCGGAGTGGACTACCAGCGATCGACAATCGGCTTTAGGTTCATAGCTCCTTGCTGACCGTCACTTTAACCATCGGACACCCTGAAGGGTTGATGGAAACGCTGAATCCGACATCTCTTCATGCCGCGCCGCACCCGCTCACCAAGCAACCCGATGATAAGTATTCGCCCAGATTCTCCCACACACGATCACCTTGTCATCTTGAATCAGCACTTCTCGAGGGCTTAACCTATCTGATTGCCGGGCTCCGCAAAAAAGTGAGGGCGATGCTCCCGAAAGAGCACCGCCCTCATCGTAGGTGATATAAAGGGGTCAGGACATCTGCTTGATCCAATCGGCGACTTTCTTGACGAGGATGGCAGCAACAACGGTTTTTGCAGCACCTGCGACGGTGTCTCCGAAGTCAACCCCCGAATTGACCTTCTTCTTGACCGACTTGGAGAGATCCATCGCCTCTGTCTGCAGCTCTTTGGCTGCATCACTCGCGCGATGCCGTACGCCTTCCGTGACCTCGGAGACTCGCTCCGTCATTGCCTCCCCAATGCCAGAAGCTCGACGAGCAATGACCTCGCCTGCATCGGCGGCCTTTGCAGCAATGGTGCTGCTGGCAATGGCCGCTCCCGCGGCAATCGCTTCTCCGATTTCGCCGGCATAATCACGGGCAATGGCGGCGTAATCGAGCGCGCGGTTTCGGACACGGACCGGGAGAGGCGGTGGTGGGGGCGGCGCGGCACGCATGGCCGAGGACAAGAGACGGCCCAGTGCGATTCCCCCACCGACTGCGATGAATGTCGCCAGAGCAGGATTCTTCGCTACCCAGTCCTGCGCACGCTGGGTGGCCTGCGTCATATCGATTCGCTCGATTTCACTCCGGAGGCGCGCAAGCGCCTCGTTCATCTCGCGCCGCGCTGCTTCATACGCCTGGGCGATGTCGCGCGACTGCCGTTGATATTCTTCCTGCGCCCGGGTCGCCCCATCATTTCCGGCAGCCCGTTGTGCTTCAGTCGTATTCTGCGGTTCCACGTCGTTACCTCTTGATTTGCTATCTGTCGTGTGTGCATAGAAGCGTCTCCACTTATCCATCCGAGAGGCCCAAACGCCTCACCTGGACTATCGAGCTAGTCTCGGAGGAGAACGCCCATGAAAACACCGAGGGCGAAGCCGCCAGCCATCGCAAGAATCTGATTCTCCCGGACCCAGTCCGTTATCACCTGCTGCCACTCCGGTATGTCGGCAGAAGCAGCAGGAGAAGACAGGCCATCGGCCTTCTCCATCGGGGGTTCCACATCCGCATAAACCGCCTCTTTCGGTGTGCTAGCGGGTGCGGACAGGTTATTCGGATCACTGTATAGGTCAGCCATATCGGTACCTATCCTGTGAGCAATCAATCCCGCCTCATCAAGAGCCCGAGGACAAGACCAGCCAGGAACGCACCACCTATCGTCTGCCCTGGGTAAGACCGGACTAAGGTCTGGCTGCTGTCGTAGACACGCCGGGCCTGTGCCGTAAGGTCCCCCGCCGAGGCGGAAATACGGCTGAAGTAATCCGTTGCGGTTTGCTGCAGGGATTCGATATCTGTGAGTGGGCGCCCCTGTGAAGCTGCCTCTGTCTCCTGCTTCGGTGCGGCTTGTTCCGCAGGACGATCCGAAGCGACATCAGACGAAATCACGTCACCGCCCGTCGACTGGGATCTGCTTGTGCCAGAGGATCTGGTTGTGCTCCGGGCAGTTTTTTGCTCCGGTTTCTTCTGATCGGGCATGGTTATACGGGCTGAAATGATGGTTGTGCAAAATAGATACAGGCTGTGCGCCGTTATTCCCGAGTACAGGATACCACTATCATACGACGGTGTCCGGTTTTTGTGACAGGGGATATAGCTACCGTTGTCTCGTGGCTACACCTGCCCCAGGCTCCGGACCCGGGTGGCAATCGGACACTTACTTCAACATCTCGTTTCGACGTCTACAGCTTCGTGACGTATCTTCCAATGCTATGTCGGTACGATTTATGAACTGGATGCGACGGGTGCAAGTTTGGAAGCGGATGAAGGAGCATGTTTTCAACATAATTACCGGCTCCTCTAGTATGATGGCCGCCTCCACGGTAACAGGGCTTCCTGTTCACCGCGGCGTACGCCTGTTTAGGTCCGGAAACCAGCGAGCGCGCATCCTCGAAACGTAGATATCGGATGGCCAACCCGTTGTCAATAGATATTGGCAATGGGTTAATCTCGCCGTTACGGTCTGCTTTCGTTCCGGGTGACACACGAGAAAACACTGCTACCGCAATGCGTTCTCGCTATTTTGATTCTAAGATGCTGGCTTACTCCACCACAGATCTTCGCTCCCGGTACAGGCTCGGGATGCGTTTCATCCTCCTGGCCTTCTTCTTGCTAACCGGAAGCGCCGTGGCGCTCCCCTCGACGGTATGGGCACAGGCCGAACCAGAAACGGCGAGCCGGAAGTTCGCTGAAGCATTTCAGCTCTACACGGACCAACTGTACGAACAGGCGATCCACCGCTTCCAGGCCTTCCGGACGGAGCACCCGGACCATCTCAATACGGCGGAAGCCTTGTATTACCAGGCCGAAGGTGCCCTGACGTTGGGCCGGCAAGATGAAGCCGTGCGCCTCTTCGAACTGTTCCGCCAGGAGTATCCCTCACATCCTCTGGCGATGCAGGCTTCGCTTGCGTTGGGCAAGTACTTCTATGAGGCAGAGGAGTACGACCGGGCCATCGAGATGTTGACCGACCTGCTGCATGAGCGCCCGAGTGCCGAAATCAGTGCAAAAGCCCTCTATGTAATGGCCGAATCTGCACTCGCAGCCGGACGGATCGACGAAGCCATGGGATATTACCGCCGTGCGGCAGAGGAATACCCGTCGGCATCCACGGCCCCGACGGCACTATTCGCACTTGCCTATACGCAGGTCCAGGAACAGCGCCTTGACGAGGCGGCCCAGACACTGGAAACCTTATCGACCCGCTACCCCGAGTCGCCATACGTTCGTGACGTCGGGCTCGTGCTGGCGGAAGTCTACTTTGAGCTGGGCGACTTCCAGCGCGTGATCGAAGAGGTACAGCGGAGGCAGGCCAGCATTGAAGGCGAGACGCTGGAACGTGCGGAGTTCCTACTGGCGGAGTCCTATAACAAGCTACGCGATGCTGAAAACGCCGAAGCCTATTACCGGCGCTTCACGGATGACCGACCCGCCAGCGCCTACTACCGGCTTGCGCAGTACGGGCTTGGGTGGAACCTGTACCAGGAGGAAGATTATGCGGAAGCCGCCGGACACTTCGCCCGGGTTCGCATGGGGTATGACGATGAGCTAACGGAGCAGGCCACGTACTACCAGGCCGTAAACCTGCGGCTCGCCGGAAATACAGCGGAAGCGGCAAAACTCTGGAAGGAGTATCTGAATCGCTGGCCCAGCGGCAAAATGGCCGTGTACGCGCACTATGAGCTCGGCCTGGCCCAGTATGACCTGGCACAATGGGAAGAGGCCAACAAAACACTGGACCAATATATACGCCGGTATGAGTCGACCGATGTGACAGGTGAGGCACTGTACCTGCTCGGCAACACGTACCTTGCCCTCGGCAAAACCAACGATGCCCAGCGGTATTTCGACCGGGCACTCGCAGTGCAGGGCATCCCCGAGGCGCTCCAGCAGGAGGTCGCTTTTCAGAAGGCGATGGCGTACTACCGGAACGAGCAGTACACACGGGCCGCAACGGACTTTACGAAGCTGTATGAGAGCCAGCGTGGCAGCGATCTGGCAGGCGATGCGCTCTTCTATGCAGCAGAAAGCAACTATCAGGCAAATAACCTGGATGTAGCTACGCGCCTGTTCCGCACGTATCTCAGGGATTATGGTGATGAGCCACACGCCGATGCAGCACAGTACGCCCTGGCCTGGTCGTATTTCAAGGCCGGTGATTATGCCAATGCTGCTGCAAACTTCGAGCGTTTCCTGAACCAGTATCAGACGCGTGACGCCGAAATCCCCTACTGGACGGATGCTATCCTCCGGCTCGCCGACAGTTATTACGCGATGAAGCGCTATTCAGATGCGGTGCGGGCCTATGCCCGTGCATCTGAGGAGAGCGACCGCAAAGACTACGTCCTCTACCAGACCGCCCAGGCTCAGGCCAATGCAGGCAATACAACGCAGGCCATTGCCGCATACCGGAAGCTCCGCTCGGAGCACCCGCGGAGCGATTGGAGCACGGCAGCACAATACCAGATCGGAGCACTTCACTTCCAGCTCCAGCAGTACGACCAGGCAATCGCAGAATTCCAGCGGCTCATCCAGGAGGCACCAAACGATCCGCTGGCAGCCCGGGCGCAGTACAGCATCGGCGATGCATTGTACAATGCGGGCCGCCTCGATGAGGCCGTTGATGCGTACCGTGCCGTGCTGGACCGGTATCCGCGGAGCCCGTATGCTGCAGAGGCGGTCTCTAGCATCCAGTTTGCTCTGATGAGCGCCGGTCAGGAACGGCAGGCAACCCGAATTCTGGAGGAGTACCAGAAGAGCAATCCGAACTCCCCCGTTGCGGATCAGATCCGGTTCAGACAGATCGAGGCGAAATATCAGAGCGGCCAGACGGATGCTGCTGTCCGAGAATTCAAGGAGTTCATCTCCACGTCTCGCAATGTGGATCTCCTGCCGCATGCATACTACTATCTGGCCGACATCCTCATAGGCCAGGGCCAGACGAATGAGGCCGAGGCCTACCTCCGGCGCGTCCTTCGAGACTACTCCGAAAGCCCGCGCTACCCCGAAGCGGCGCTGCTCATGGGCGACCTGTACTCCAAGCTGCAGCACTATGCCGACGCGATCGAATATTACCAGCTCGCCGAATCGAGAGGAAACGAGCGTACGGCTGCCAGGGCACGGCTGGGGCAAAGCAAGGCGCTGCTCTCGCTCGGACAGGTGCGGCAGGCAGAAGAACTCCTGCAACGAGCCGTACAGAACGACCCGAATTCAGCGGATGCTGCGCCAGCCTTGCTCGGACTCGCACAGGTGTACGAGCGGCAGAACAACACCACGCAGGCCGCCAATCTATACCGGCAGGTCGTAAACCAGAGCCAGGATGAGACGGGCGCCGAAGCGCTCTACAGCCTTGGCTTGCTCCTTCTCAACCAGGGCGATGCACAGGGCGCAGTGGAGGAACTGAGCCGCATGCCCACCCTGTACCCGGATTTTCCGGACTGGCTGGCGAAGGGCTACCTGGCTCAGGGGCGCGCTTTCCAGGCGCTCGACCGGAAGGGTGATGCACAGCGGATGTATGACCTCGTGTTGAGCCAGTTTGCGAACACGGAGTACGCCACGACAGCCAAGCGTGAAAAGGCAGCGCTGTAGCACCATCACAGGCAGCGCTCACTGCCGCAATAGGACGCCATCATGATCAGACGATTCCTTCTTTTCTCCGGTTGCCTGTCTCTGCTCACAGGCGCAGCGTTGGGCCAGGATGCAGGGCGCGATCCCGCCCTGCCCGAAATCGCACCGAGCGAGGTAGAGATCCGAGGCGAACTGGATCCCTCCCTCCCCTCCCTGCAGCGACAACCTCTCACTGGCTTTGGCCATCTCAACCGAGTGGCAAACTTGCCGCCAGATCGCCGGCCATATGCGGAGAACTACCAGCAGGCCGACCTGCCCCAGAGCCCGCTCCGCCGCCCCTTACCGCCGGAGATCTCCTCATTGGCCGGTCGACCGCCCATTCGAGGCGAGTTTGAGGCCAGCACGGGCCGCTACTTCAGCCGCATCGTCCAGGGCCACACCGCTCTGCCCGTATCGTCCAAGACCTCGTTCTACGGCACCGTTGATTACGAAGGATCCGATGGCTTTGCGCCCGCGGACGCCCTTTCTGAAGCGACCTCTCAATACGACGACTTCGACGTCCAACTGGGTGTACAGACCATCTTTTCCAAACTGATTGGCGGGCTGGAGTTCGATGGGCTGTATGAGAATTATGCGCTCTACGGCATTCCGGATGTCGATGCAGGTCAGGACCGAACCGGGAACAAAGCGGCAGGAGCGGTCTGGCTCAGGACCCATGGCGATACAAAAACGGATTTCCAGACACGCCTGGACTTCGGCTCCACGAAGTACGAAACGCCCGCCGGATTCGGCAGCAGCTTCGATGCTGCCCGTACTGAGCAACAGTTCAATCTTTCATCCCAACTGGAAGCCCCTATTCCTACCGGTACCATCTTCGCTCGCGCGAAAGTCGGCACGGGTGCTCTGAGTGGCGGTGATGCCAACACCGCAGTAACCTCGTATGATGCTGGTGGCGGTTTCCGGTTCTTCTATCGCCGCAATCTCGCCCTCACGCTGGGTGGAGCGTTGATGGGCTACACCGTAGAGCCCGGCGGTGCTGCAGTGGGTGAGCGTGAAAGCCACTTCTTCATCTCCCCGGCCGTACGCGCCGAACTGTATCCGGCGCAGGGAGTCCGGCTCTATGTCCGGAACGAGCCGGGAGTTGAGCACCACTCGCTCGCCGCTCTGTACGCCATGAATCCGTTTCTCGTGGAAAGTCCGGAGGTGCAGCCGACCGTCCGCACCATTGATGCGGAGGCGGGCGCTAGCCTGATGTTCGGTGCCGTGCGCCTGCTGGGCCGGACAGGCTTCCAGCGCATGCCAAACTTCCTTTTTTTCGAACATGAGAACACTGGTCTCATGGCGGCGCACTACGGAGATGCTACAGTGGCCTATGTAGGGGGCGACTTCTCTATCGTACTGCCAGGCGGCTTCCAGGCTACGATCGGCGGTACGATCCGCGACGGTAGCCTGGAAAATCCGGACGGTGACGACTTCGACATTCCCTATTACGGCCCCATCAGTGGGCACGCGATGCTTTCGCTTTCCTTCGCCGACAGCCGCGGTCTTCTCCAGGCGATTGCCTCGTACGAGAGTTCACGGTACGTCGATCGAGCCCGGACGCGACAGGTCGGAGATTTCTTAGACCTGGATACAGCGCTGTTCTATAACATAACGCCCTCACTTGGGCTCGTGGCGCGTGTCGATAACATCAGTGCGGGGCAGCAGCACCTCGAGCGGTGGGATCGTTATGCTCAGCCGCCGGTGACAGTCATGGGCGGCGTACAGGTGAAGTGGTAAGCCGCCTGACATGGGCGAAACATCCGGAACGCAGTATTACATCTGATCGTTTGCGGGCAAGCCTGCTTCAGGCATCAGGCTTCAATTCATTTCATTCGACACACGAAAGGATTATATTTTTTGGATTAGGAGGCCGAAGCGCTCTCCATCGCACAGCGCCTCGTACGCCACTGAACGTTACCCTATTATGGCTATCCCATCGAGAGAACAGGTCGCTAAGACCCTCGCCGGCGTGATCAGCGACGTGCTGCGAAAAGGACAAGATGTGCGCGTACCCGGCCTAGGCACCTTCCGGGTCCACCACCAGGTAAGCCACGTCGAACGCAGATCCGATGGCGAGATCGTCATGAAGCCCCCACGTGATGTGATTGCCTTCTCCGCCGACGAATAGCCCTGCCGAGCCTTGAGCCCGTTCCCATATACGTACGTATGCCCACTTCTATTGCGATCACGATAGCCCGCCACCTGGGCGCTGACCCTCTCGAGACGGAACGTGTGCTCGATGCGCTCGTGCGGGATATCCGGCACGATGTGGCTCGAGACGGTCACGCGGCCGTTCCAGGCCTCGGTACGTTTCGATTCTTTGATGGAACCATCGTTTTTGAGCCTGATGAGGCACTGGCGCTCGCTGTCAACCACAAGTATGCGGGCCTCGAACCGTTGCTCGTAAGTGGCACCGATATCCGCTACTCTCCAGCCACTGTCACGCAAGAGGAAGCTATAACCGGTGCTACACCGGCATTCGGTGCGGACACAACGACTCGCGACGCCCAGACCCCGCATCCGGAATCCGGCGATACGCCACCTATTGCCGAGGAGCACCAGCCAGAGACGCCGGACGCGGCACCTCTCGATGCCTCCGCTCCGCTCTGGCCGGAGTCTCCTGACGGCGGGATATCGGCAGAAGATGAGGATACGGCTCCACCTCCAGAGTACACAGAAATCGTACCTACAGGCTTCGATCCGCTGACGCAGGAGGCTCTTCCCCACGAGCAAGAGACAGACACAGCGGCCACTGAGCCGGAACCGCTCGAGCCGGAGTTTCTCTCGACCACGCCGCAGCCCGACACAGAAGAGAAGGCTCCCGACCTCATGGCCGACATGCCTCCCCACATTCCAGCCGTTCCAGCATTCGACGGCGGCGACGAGGTGCTTCAGGCCGAGGAGCAGGACGTGAACGAAGAACCGGCTGATTCGACACACCAGGATGAGGGCGTAGAAACTCGTGGGCAGGAAGAGATTGGAGTGCATATCGGTTACGAGGACCTTCCCATTCCTGCTCCCGATCTCTCCGCAAGTCCATTCTTCGAACCATGGCCGGAAGACCTCCCGGATTTCAGTGCCGCCCCGGCTCCCGGAATCTACGCGGAACCTGAGAAGGAGCCCCAAACCTCTGAAGAAACGGATTCAAGCCACTGGCACGAAATCGATCCTGCTCCTGCTCACGACCAGCCTGTCGAGGCTTCTGAGGCACCCTCCGAGACGCCGGAGGCAGCTACTGAGCCGGAAAATCCCGCTGAGCAGGCAGACACCGCTGAGCCGAGTGCGTCACATCAACCGGAAAGCACCGGGACCGGTATTTACCCTGATGTGCCTGCTGCAGCGTACACGGACCCCGACGACATAATGCCGGGGGTGGTCCCTCCTGTTGTCGAAAGTACCCCGGAATCGGAGCCCGAACCGGTTGCGACATCCGCAAACGAATCCGACTGGACGGAACATGTCTCCGAAGAGCCGGAACAGAAGCGATCATTCACGCCATGGCTCATCGCCGCGGTAGTTGTTCTGGGTGCAGCCATGGCACTCGTATTTTCCACGAGCCGCCCTGACTCAACACCACCGCCCACACCGATCGCGCAGAACGATCCTCCCCCCACGCTCCCAGCCGATACGTCGGTTACTTCTGCCGCTGCCGCAGACTCAGTTGGCCT
The DNA here is from genome assembly GCA_041690215.1 of Rhodothermales bacterium. Classification (GTDB taxonomy): domain Bacteria; phylum Bacteroidota; class Rhodothermia; order Rhodothermales; family DASSAV01; genus DASSAV01. Next base: position 90,909 of record JAWLHQ010000010.1, on the reverse strand, counting down.
CCCGGCAACGCCGCCTGAGCCCGTGGCCGAACCTGGCGTATCAGCCGCCACCCAACCGACCGAGAATGAATCGCCGCTGCGGCGTTCTGGTGGGATCGACGTGAACGCGGGTGGGCTGACTCTCATTGTTGCGTCTACCCCGAGCCGCACGTCGGCTGAGGCAGTTGCGGAGCGGTTCCGGCAACTGGGGTACACGACCGCCGTCTTCTACGGACCATATGGTGGCGTAACCCGCTACCGCGTCGGTGTCGGCCAGTTTACAGACCAGCAAGCGGCGGAAACGCAACTTGAGAATCTACCGGACGGCTTCCCCGATGACGCGTGGCCGATGCCGATCCGTTCTGAAATGGAAATTTATCAGTAGTGCCCGGGTATGCCCGGTTTATATACCTATTTCCTTTAACAAGAGACCATGCCGCTCGTACGAGGCGGCCAATCTTTACCAGCCGGTATGGTGGCACAGATGCTTCTTCTTCAGAATGTGACGTTGCCTGTGGATTCGCTCCAGGCAGCCCTCGAGCCTGCCGCGCAGAACAGTTCCTACCTGGATCTGCTCATTGCGGGCGGGTGGGTCATGATCCCGATCTTCCTGCTCTCCATTTTGAGCATCTATATCTTCATTGAGCGTTTCCTGACGCTTCGCCGGACCATCACACGTCCACAAGCGATCATAGACCGTATTCGGGCCTACGTGCATGCGGGAGATATCCAGGGCGCTATCGGGTACTGCGAAGCACAGAACAAACCAATTACCAACATCCTCAAGACGGGCCTGGAACGGCTCGGACGTCCGATCTCCGAGATTCAGGATGCCGTGCAGGCATCGGGCCGGTATGAGGCCTTCGAACTGGAACGCCGGATGGATGTGCTGGCCAGTGTGGCCGGTATCGCACCGATGCTCGGCTTTCTGGGAACTGTCACCGGCATGATCGAAGCGTTCCAGACCATTCAGAACATGCAGGGCAACGTGAACCCGAGCGTGCTGGCCGGCGGCATCTGGGAAGCCCTCATTACGACAGCTTTCGGCCTCGTCGTCGGACTCATGGCCTACTTCTTCTACAACTGGCTGACGAGCCGCATCGGCCGAGCCGTAAATGACATGGAGCGAACCACGACCGACTTCATCGACCTGCTCCAGGAGCCTGCCGCCCCGCGTTCACTCCCTTACGAGATGCAACATTACTGAGTTTGACGGCCGCCGACCTTGCGGCTGTCAGTTCAGATGTGAAGCGACTAGGCCATCATCTTACTTCGCGTGCACGACGCTCCTCGGGTACCTGTGCACGCCACCTTACAGGCTCAACTGCTTTCCGTCATGCCGGTTAATTTCCGCTATCAACGTAAGCCGCTCAATTCGTTTAGCCAGGCTGGGCTAACAGACATCGTCCTCCTGCTGCTCATCTTCTTCCTGCTCACATCCAACTTCATTCCACAGTTCGGTATCCAGGTCAATCTTCCTCAAGCAGACACGGCAGCTCCGACCGAAGATCAATACGTAACCGTGACCATCACGGCGGACGGCAAATTCTACGTGGGTCAGGACGAAGTCCCACGCGCGCAGCTTCAGTATGCCCTTTCGGAGGCAAAGGGAGAACGCACCTCCCTCGTACTTCGTGCCGATGAGAAGGCTACTGTCGGACAGTTCGCCACGGTTGCCAGCATTGCCAAAGCCTTGGATCTACGCGTGCTCATGGCGACGGAACGGGCCGACCTGAGTCCCCAGTAAATGACGATCCGGCTCTAGAGGGAGTTTACATTCTCCTACAGATGCGGCAGATTCAAGTGTCTACCGGATAGGAGGCCTCGTAAGAACAATGCCGTAACGGGGTAGTAATACATGTGCCGTGCTATGTTCAGCAGAAGCTTAAATTCTGCGCACATGGCTCGGTGCAGTGCGATCTGCTGGGCACACGGCAACCTATCCACTGCCTCCTTTTGGCCCCGCCTTCCTGACGTTTCGAACCAGCTTGATGCCGGATGAAGAGCCTGCATCGTAAGATAGAAGTCAGCTATCTCGTGCTGGTGGGGATTACCGTCGCGATCTCCACCTTTTCGGCCTACCATTTCTCTAAGCTGGGCAACTCGACGCGCTTCCTGCTACAAGAGAACTATCGAAGCGTCCAGGCTGCCGAAAACATGGTAAAGGCGCTCGCGCGGCAGGAGAATGCTCAGCTCTCTATGTTGAGCGGGCGTATCAATGAGGGCTGGGAAGACTTTCTGAGCAGCAGAAATGAGTTCTTAGACTCATACGATCAAGTCGCCTACGATGGCTGGATGCTACCCGGAGAGTCGGATCTGATAAACAGAATATCCTTCTCGTACGACCAGTACCGGCTGGCTTCAGACTCGCTGTACCGGCTCGTCAGAACAAATGGCAGCGATGAACGCAAGGAAGAGTTTCGGGAGAGCCTCCTGAAACCAACAACGGAGCAACTGCGAGAATACGTCAACGCCTTGCTTCACCTGCATCACAACGCCATGATCGGGCGACAGGTCGAAGTCGAAGGTCTGGCCGACGCAGCCACGAAAGCCATCGTCGTTGCCTCCGTGCTGGCCGTCATCCTCAGCCTCATGGCCAGCCTTCAGTTCGTCCAGCAGATCGTACGGCCGATCGAGCATCTTACGAACAGCGTGCGCCGGATCGGGCGCGGGGCATTGAGCGAGCAGATCGAGATCACCACGGACGACGAGATTGCGGAACTCGGGCGGGAGTTCAACAAAATGACGGACCGCCTGGCCACCTTCGAGGCGATGAACGTGCAGAAACTCATCGCCGAGAAGAAAAAGACGGAGTCTCTGGTAGCGGCTCTCCCGAACCCGGTGATCATGATGGACCAGCAGAACCATGTGCTCCTCCTGAACCAGGCAGCCATCGAGCTCCTGCAGGTGCAAGACGGCACGTGGCAGGAAAAACCTCTCCTTGAAGTATCCCGGAACGATTCGCTCACCCGGCACCTCAACGACGCCGAGCAGACCGAGGACGAACTGGACCCGGTATTACCCGTTATGCTCGATGGAACTACCCGCTACTACCGCCGCCGCCTGGTAGCCATCAGCAGTCCGGAAGGACACCTCGAACTTAAAGTGATCCTTCTGGAAGATGTGACGCACTTCAAAGAGCTCGATCAGTTAAAATCTGACTTCCTGGCTGCCGTATCGCATGAGTTGCGCACACCACTAACATCGCTCGGCATGGCTATCGACCTGCTCCAGCAGGAGGTCCCCGGTCCTCTTACCGAACTGCAGCAGGACCTGCTCGCAACGGCCTCGGAAGACAATGAGCGCCTGAAGAAATTCGTGGAAGCCCTGCTGGCGCTTGCGCGCCTAGAGGCTGGCATGTACCAGCCGGAACGACTCATGCTCGATTTCGATTCTGTGGTACAACAGGCTACGAGCGCCTTGCGCCTCCCCTTCTCTCAGGCCGGCGTCAAGCTCGAGATCAACATTCAACGCGACCTTCCCCCCATCCACGGCGACCAGGAACAACTCGGATGGGTTGTCACGAACCTGGTGGGAAATGCCCTGCGCCATACACCGTCGGGAGGACGCGTGCGCGTGACGGCATGCGTGGAGGACGATCAACTACACGTTACCGTCGAGGATACCGGATCAGGAATTCCTAAAGAGTCGCTCGAAATCATCTTCGACAAGTTCGTGCAAGTCAAGGGTACCATGGCGCCGGGCGGTGCCGGCCTCGGATTATCCATTGCCAAGACGGTGATTGAGGCCCACGGCGGCCGAATCTGGGCGGAGAGCGAACTGGGGCAAGGCAGCGCCTTCCATTTCCTGTTGCCCCTCCACGTCGAAGAGGGTGTCCTGGCGGATTGAGGTACTCACTCCGATCACCCGGTGGCGCCACACCCCTTGCTGCAAGTTAAATGATTATTAAGTATTTACCCTCAAAACAGGGTGTTACAGGCCTGCATCATCTTGCAGGTTGCAAACCAAAGGTGAAGGTATTGCAAAATGCAAACTACCCAGAATCTTTGCATATGAGCCCTCAGCCGCCATTTTCGGCCGGAAGCGCTTCTGGCCGCATTGCATTTTGCAATACAGCATGAGGTCTCAGAGAAGCCAATTCTGTAAAAAAGCTCGATTCCAGGCAGAAAAAAGCCCTTTTGTGAATTGGCAAGGTGTTTGGGCAAGGATATGTGAAACCGCCCGGTAACGATTCGGGCCATTGCAATTCTCACGTGGCTTCGCAAGGATTACGTAATGCGGAGCCTCACACAACAAACCACCCGTCACTCACGAGCCAGATCGGCTCACAACAGAACGAGTAGGAAATGAAGAACAAAGGCTTGTCGTTCAGCTCAATCTTCGCCGGCTCTGCCATGGTGATCATCTTCGCCATCAGCGTATCGCTGTACATCTTCGTAATGGGCAACCCGGCCAACTTCGAAGGTGGGGACCCGGCCAACCACCCCCTTCCTGGCAACTATCTCGGCATGGTGTACAAGGGTGGTTTCGTCGTTCCCGTTCTCATGTCGATGTTCCTCATGGTGATCACGTTCACCATCGAGCGCTTCTTCAGCATTCGTTCCGCACACGGACGTGGATCGATCCCCGCGTTCGTCGCCAAGCTGAAGGCCCACCTCGAGTATGACGACATCGACGAGGCCGTGAAAGAGTGCGACCGCCAGAAAGGCTCCATCGGCAACGTGATCAAGTCCGCGCTACTCAAGATGGAGCAGATGCGCAAGGACACCCACATGGACAAAGAGCAGAAGCAACTCGCCATCGAGAAGGAACTTGAGGACGCAATCTCCCTGGAGATGCCGATGCTCAACCGCAACCTGCCGATCATCGCTACACTGGCCTCTGTAGCCACTCTTATCGGTCTCTTCGGAACGGTGCTCGGCATGATCCGCGCCTTCGCCGCTCTCGCCATCGCGGGCAACCCGGACTCTACGGCTCTCGCGAACGGTATCTCCGAAGCCCTCATCAACACGGCACTCGGTATCGGCTCGTCGGCGATCGCGATTATCGCGTACAACTACTTCACGAACAAGATCGACACGCTGCGCTATAGCATCGACGAAGTCGGCCTAAGCATCATTCAGACGTTCCAGGCCAAAGAATCGGCCAGCACTGCTCCGAAAGCCGCTCAGGTTGCGACGGGTAAATCCTCCCAGACGACCCTCTCGGCTTGAGCATCCGATTATTTGAACTGGTAAGGTATCGAGATGGCTAAAAAAAAGCTTACATTTCCGCGCAAGAATATCGCGCTGGACATGACGGCAATGTGTGACGTGGCTTTCCTGCTGCTCACCTTCTTCATGCTGGCGACGAAATTCAAGCCGGACGAACCCGTGATCGTCGATACCCCTTCTTCGATTTCGGAGATCAAGCTTCCTGAATCGGACATCATAACGATTACGATTGATAAAGAGGGGGCGGTCTTCTTTGGGATCGATAACCAGACCACGCGCTATAAGCTCATCGAAGCGATGGGCGACAAGTACAACGTCGCCTTCACGGACTTTGAGAAGAACGAGTTTGCGCTGAGCTCGACGGTAGGTATGCCGGTCGGCAGCCTAAAACAGATCTTGAGCACTGCCTCGGGCTACGAAAAGTCAAAGATCAAGCAACCCGGTATTCCGATTGACTCCACGAACAACCAGCTTCGTGACTGGGTCGACTTGGGACGGCGCATGAATCTGGAAGTGACGGGCAAAGTACCGCGTGTTGCTATTAAGGGCGACAAAAACAGCGACTACGGCGTCGTCAAAGAGGTTATCGCGACCCTGCAAGACCTGAATATCAACCGGTTCAACATGATTACTTCGCTCGAAGCAGCGCCGGAAGGCACTCCTGCCGCCATGGCTGCCGCTTCGGAAGAGTAATCGCGAGGACACCCTAAACCGGAGATACTATGGCAGATGTAGAGATTAAAGAAGGTGGTACTAAGGGCAAACAGAAAAAGGGTGCCAAGAAACAATCCACCAGGGTCGACATGACCGCCATGGTCGACATGGCTTTCCTGCTGATCACGTTCTTCATGCTGACGACCACGATGAGCCAGCCTCAGACGATGGAAATCACCATGCCGGACAAGCAGGAGAACAGTGACGACAAGATGAAGGTCAGGGAATCACGTACGGTGACGATTCTCCTGGATGAGGACGACAAGGTGCATTACTACCAGGGTGTCACGAATGAAATGCCGGAAGTCCATACGACGAACTTCGGCAAGGATGGCATCCGTAAAGTGCTGCTCCAGAAGAAGCAGGAAATCGGCAAAGTGCGCAACCCTGAATCTGGCAAACTGGAGGACGGTATCATCGTGATCATCAAAGCCAAGGATGAGGCCAAATACAAAAATATGGTCGATATCCTTGATGAGATGAACATTACCGGTATCAGGACCTACGCCATCGTGGATATCACCCAAGGCGACCTGGATTTGCTCGCAGCCAGTGAAACAGCGGCTGCGGGTCAGACGGTCGGTGGTTGATGGGTTTCCACTCCTAACCACAGTTTCCAGACGAGGATCACATGAGTAACTATTGCTTCGAGCCAAACGATGTCTTCGACAATCGTAACAAGGCTTATGGAGCGTACTGGCTGAGGAAGATTTACGCAAAGCGGCTATCCACCGCTCTGTGTATCGGCGGCGCCGCATTCAGCCTGGCTGTTGCGAGCCCCGTCATCCTGAAGGGGATCAAGCCGCCGCAGCAAACGGAAGACCTGAGCCAGACGGTGGTAGAGCTTGCCAACCTCGAGCCACCGCCGCTCCAGGAGAACACGCCACCGCCACCTCCGCTTCCGCCCCCGCCGCCGCCACCACAGGTGGCAACGGTGCGGTTCGTGCCGCCGGAGCCCGCTCCGGACGAAGAAGTGCCCGAGGAGGAAGTCCCACCGCCACAGGACGAACTGGTGGACGTTCAGGTCGCTGCGGTAACACAGGAAGGCGACCCGAATGCGAGCCTCGACGAGATCATCGTTGAGGATGTGCCGCCACCACCCGTAGTGGCACCGCCGCCACCACCGCAAGAGGAAGAGGTCTTCCTCGTAGTGGAACAGCAACCGCAGTTCCCGGGCGGCATGGAGGCTCTCGCGAAGTTCCTCCAGAAGGAGGTGAAGTATCCGGAGATCGCCCGGAAGGCTGGTGTTGAAGGAAAGGTATTCGTGCAGTTCGTAGTCGGTAACGACGGCGCGATCCGCGATGTCGAGGTCGTCCGTGGGATCGGCGGCGGCTGCGATGAGGAGGCGATCCGCCTCGTCAAATCGATGCCGAAATGGATCCCTGGCAAGCAGAACGGACGCGCCGTGGCGGTCCGGTTCTCCATGCCGATTACCTTTAAGTTGAGGTAATGCCAGAGCTTTGATGGAGCGAGGTACGGCAGGTATCGCAATGGATCTGCCGCACCTCGCTCCGTCGGGCTCTTTTTTTGTGTCTGATCATACAGATGATCTGATACCAGAAGTTGCTATTCCCGTTGCCTGACCGTCCGATTCAAGCGACGAATCTGTCCGTCCAAACGCACAATCCCGGCAACAACCAGCCAGACAAAGCGATTCACGTTACTGTATTTCACAGCTGGTTCACTTCCAGGTGCGTTCCGGGACACTAATACGAGCATGACATGACGGGTAGTGAAGTCTGGCACAATTCATGACACGTACTTGAGAACGAGGGCGCACAGGATAACGCTCCTCTCCTGTCCTCCATGTCAAGCTGAACTAAGGAGCAGGCCTACATGAGTGCGGTAATGCAGAACAACCTCGTACGTGCAGTTAGCGTAGCCATTGCGCTACTGTACGTCGTGATGGGTGTTGCCTTGTTGGCCGATCCAACTATCTGGCACATATTGGAAAGCTTTGGATGGCCGTCGTGGCCCCGCTATCCACTAGCTATATTGCTCACTGTTTATGGCTGTTTCCGCGTATACAGGGCCGCGAAAGTAAGACGGTTTGGCGATGCGTAAAGCTGTCCTATACCTGATGTCTCTTAGCCTCCTGCTCGCGGCTTGCCGCGGCAGAGGCAGTGAGGAACCGACAGACTCGCCTACCATGGGTGAGATCACGATAGCAGCGGATGAGTCTTTCCGCCCGCTCGTAGAAGCACAGATCGCTGTTTTTGAGTCCGATTACAAGTATGCCCAGATTACACCCGTCTGGCGACCGGAGAACGAAGCTATTCGGGACCTGCTGGAAGGTAAGGTCAGGCTTGCTATCGTCAGCCGCGAGTTGACGGAAGCCGAAAAGAACGTGCTGCGCCAGCAGAAACTCGTCCCCAGGAATCCGTTGAAGGTAGCGGTTGACGGTGTCGGGTTGATCGTCAACAAGCAGAACCCCGACTCCATGCTTACCATGGACCAGCTCCAGAGCATCTTCTCCGGCGAGGCGAAGAAATGGTCTGATCTCGGAGGCGGCGGATCGAACCAGAATATCACGATCGTATTCGATAACAACAACTCCAGCAACCTCAATTTCATACGTGAGAAGTTCTCGATCCAAGACCTACAACACCTGAATGTCTTTGCGACGGAATCCAACGAACAGGTCATCGAGTATGTCGAGAGCAATAGAAATGCGCTCGGCGTGATCGGAACGAACTGGATCAGTGATTCCGAGGACCCTGCGCAACAGAAGTTCAAGAGCTCTATCTCGGTCGTTGCCATCGCGGATACCCCGAACCCCTCCAGTTCGGATTACTACCAGCCATACCAGGCCTACCTGGCTCTGGAACAGTATCCGTTGCGGCGGGACGTGCTCATTATCTCTCGTGAAGCAAGAGCCGGACTAGGATCCGGTTTCATGTCCCATGTCGCTGGTGACCGCGGCCAGCGCATTATCTTAAAATCAGGCCTGCTTCCCGCTACGATGCCTGTTCGGCTTGTAGGGATACGAGACAACTTCTAATCAGCTAAAACACCGGTCACATGAAGTCTGTACGTCTTTTTGCCTTGGCTATTCTAGCCCTCGGGCTTGCGGCGCAACGTCCCGCCATTGCGCAGTCAGCAGACCAGGGGCTCACTTACTTGTTGAATGAGCAGTACGGGAAAGCACGCACTACGTTTACTGCGCTGGCCAAAAGCAGCCCCACCGCAGAGAACCTGTTCCGCCTGGGCAACTTCTATATGATCATTGGCCAGCCGGACTCCGCCCGGACGTACTTCCAGCAGGGCCTGGCTGCTGACGAGAAGTCCGCGCTCATTCATGTAGGACTGGGCGAACTCGAACTTGCAGGCAACAACGCGGCGGGTGCTGCCGAGCATTTCGAGCATGCCAGGAAGTTCTCCCGAAACAGAAACGCAGAGGTATTCTATCAGATCGGGACAGCATACCTTCGTCACAAGCCCGTCAACGCGAAAGCGGCCATCGAAGCGCTCGAAAAGGCAGTCGATCTCGATGACCAGAATCCGCGTTACTACGTGGCCTTGGGAGACGCCCACCTCGCTAACAACGACGCAAGCAAAGCATCGCTGAACTACGAGCAGGCGTACTACTTCGACGAGAATTACGCTCCGGCTTACAAAGCCATCGGCGACCTCTATCTCCGTACGAAGAACTATAACGAAGCCCTGCGGCGCTACCAGGAGGCCATCGCCAAAGATGCGAACTACGCGCCGGTGTACCGCGAGCTTGCCGAATTGTATTTCCTCGGTGGCCAGTACAAGAACGCTGCGGAGAACTATGCCAAATACGCTCAACTTGGCGAGCTTACGGAAGAAAACTACTTCACGTATGCCGGCTACCTGAACCTGAACAAGCAGTACCAGGAGTCGCTGGCGCAACTCCAGAAAGTCAGCCCGGACTACCCCAGCCCGATTCTCCATCGACTGTACGCCTACAACTACTTCGAAACGAAGCAGTATCAGGAAGGCCTCCAACAAATCCAGCAGTTCTTCCAGGAGGCAAAACCGGAAGACATTCTCGCGCAGGACTACGAGTACGCCGGACGCCTATCGATTGCTGCAGGAGACACACTCCAGGGCCTTGAGCACCTTCGCAAGGCTGCCGACTCCGACTCCACCAAGCTGAACCTCTACAAGGAGATTGCTGAGACGTATTATGAAGGCCGTGAGTACGCCAAAGCTGCGGAAACCTATGCAGCCCTGGAGCAAAAAGGAGGCGACCTGAGCGCCACGGATTATTTCCGCCAGGGTATGGCCTACTACTTCGTCGAGGAGTTCGGCAAGGCGGATTCGGCTCTCGCCAACGTCAACGAGCGGGCATCGACCCACCTCACAGGGTGGGTATGGCGTGCTCGGACGAATGCCAAAATTGACTCCACGAGTTCACTCGGCCTTGCCAGGCCTTTCTATGAGAAAGTCATCGAACTGGCCATGGCAGATCCCGACGCGAACAAGCGAGAGCTTACAGAGGCCAACCTGTATCTCGGATACCACTACTACCTGAAGGCTGACCAGGAAAACTCCGAGAAATACCTGAACCAGGTTCTCGCACTGGATCCCGAACATGCCACGGCAACGGCTCTGCTGCAAGCTATTGAGGCAGGTCAGATTGGCCAGATCAGTAACACGAGCGAGGACAGTACAGCAGCTCAATCGCAATGACGCAGAGACGCACTGCTGCAAGATCTAGTTAACCGCAATCCAGATCATAGAGCCCCGGGGAGGGTTGCTCCTGAAAACAGGCAGCGATCCTCCCCGGGGCTTTTTTCAGGCCTGATCTACATTTCGCCATGTGGATACACGCCCGGCATAATGCCTGGCACATGGCACCGGTTTATCAAGCGCCTGGATAGCACACAGGACTGAACGTAGCTTCCCCTACAGCGCTGCTAGGCCTGCCGAAGTTGTCTGGCGTACACAGACCACCTGATAGGTCTTGTCAGTCCTGGCGCGTTGCCGCACGCGATCCGATGTTCGTCGGAATCACAATGATACGACCAATGCGGGGTCACCAGTCTGGCAGGATATCAGATAGGTAGGCTGAATAAAGAACGCGCGGACTGAAGCCTGCGGCCACGATTCTGCTTCGAATCCTGCAGCCGCGTACTTCAACCCGCACGCATGGAATGGATCGGGGTTTATCAGGATTGGATCCGGCGAAACTCGGCTAGCTGCAACCGTTCCCACCGGCACGCCTCCTGCGATCTGAGATCCCCCTTATAATGCTCCCGGCCCTCTCCTGAGGGCATCACAGCTCTTGTATCCGAATATCCTTGAACTCGATCCGGTGTCCGTGTCCCAGGAAGCCAATGTAGCCGCTGGGATTGAAGAGACCGGGATGCTCCCTGCCGTCAATCGTCTGCGGGCGTCCCGCCTCCTGAATGTCCGCATCTACGATCACTTGTCCGTTGAGGGTTACCGTTATCCGTGAGCCGTCTGCGCGAATCTCTTGCTCATTCCATTCGCCTGCCGGCTTGAGAGCGCCCTTCTTCGCCGGTACGACGCCGTAGATCGAGCCATGGTACTGCCATGGTTTCAGATTCGCCCACTGCTCCGCATAGTCATCCAGAATCTGGATCTCCATACCGTAGTACGCCGCATCTTTTCCCTGTTCGGCCCGAATGCCGACCCCATTGTTGCCCCCCGGCTCCATGCGAAACGAGAAGCGCAATACGAAATCGCTGAAAGGCTGATCGTAGTAGAGATTCCCTCCACTCTCCTGCTTCGCGACGAGCATACCGTTCTCGACGGTATACCCCTTCAGGTCTCCCGTCCATCCACTCAGGTCCTTGCCGTTGAAAAGTGTTTTCCATTCCCCATCCTGGGCGGCTGCGGGTATCCATGTGGCTAATGCCATAACGGCAAAGATGAGAAGCGTGCGCATAGTGAATAGCTAGTTCGGTTCAGTCCAGCGTTCATGCAAGGCGAAATGCCCGTGCCTCTGTACGATACGCACCCGGATGTTTTCCGTCCAGTCTTCCTACAAGGACTAACCGCAACCTTTTCGCCGGACTGAATCGCCGCTCACTTGTGCCATTGCTCGAGAGCCGGTATCATCCCGGAGGTGCTACAACATTGATGAGTCGACCGCTCTCCCTCCTACGTGCTATGCCCCCTCCTACTGCTTCTGCTGGGCTCGTGCCCGTTATGCTGACTCCATTTCGGCCTGACGGAACCATCGACTACGACGGGCTCGATTCTCTGATTGATTTCTACCTGGAAGCCGGAGCGACCGGTCTGTTCGCCACTTGCCTGTCGAGCGAGATGTACGAACTCTCCCCCGACGAACGGCTTTCCCTCACTCGGCACGTTGTCAGACGGGCTGGTAACCATGTCCCTGTCGTTGCTACAGGAACGTTCGGAGGGAGTGTCCGGGAACAGGCCGCATTCATACGCCGCATGGCGGATACAGGAATTGCTGCGGCGGTGGTCATATCGAGCCAGTTGACCGGGCAGGATGATCATCCGGATGTACTGCGGGATAACCTGCAAGCACTGGCCGAAGCTACGGGCACGATTCCTCTCGGTACATACGAGTGTCCTGTACCGTACAAGGTACTCCTTCCCCCCGACCTCCTGAAGGATCTCGCCCGAACTGAACGATTCTCGTACCACAAGGACACGTCGTGCGATATGCGCGACATCGGTACCAAACTGAACGCCGTTCGAGGTACCGGCATCCGTCTCTTTAACGCAAACACGCCAACGGCCCTGGATTCGTTGCGTGCCGGCGCCGCGGGTCTCTCCCCCATCTCGGCCAACTTCTATCCCGAACTGTACAGCTATCTCTGCCGCACCTATACTGATCCGGGCAAGCAGGACGAGGTCGTTTACCTCCAGCGAATGCTGACCATCATGGACGGTGTTACCCGGCTGTGTTACCCCTTCTCTGCGAAGCTTTTCCTTCAAAACCGGGGACTGCCCATTGAGACCACCTGCCGGATTGCTGCCCCGCCCCTGCCCTACGAAATCGGCCAGATGCTGCGATCCCTGGAAGAAACGTTCCGATCCATTTGCACGGAACTAGGCGTGACGGTCGTTGCTCCGAAAACAGTCAACCCTCTTACCACCTACGCGTAATCTCACCCAGGTATGGACTACCGGTACACTTCTCGCCTGCTCCTCTTTTCAGTTATGCTCGCCGGATCGTTCATGATACCATCCGGTAAGGCGTTCGGCCAGGTGCCGGACATTCCCATGGATATCGAGTTCATCTATGAGAAGGCTCCCTTTCCAAGCGCCCACGCCTCCACAATCGTTGAAACTCGAAATGGCGATCTCCTTGCGGCGTGGTTCGGTGGCAGCGAAGAAGGAGCCGACGATGTGGAGATCTGGCTAGCCCGGAAGCCTCGCGATGGGAAATGGTCGGAACCGGTAGCCATGACGGCTTATCCGGACATGCCAACCTGGAACCCGGTTCTGTTCCGTGACGGCAATCGGATCTGGCTCTTCTTCAAGGTAGGTCCCAGCCCGAGAGAGTGGACCGGCGCATACCGGGTCTCGGATGATGACGGCCAGTCCTGGAGCAACGTCACGTATTTACCGGCGGGCTTGACCGGACCGATACGGAGCAAACCGATCATTCTGGCGAACGGGAGCATCCTCGCCGGCACATCGGTGGAATCCGGGTATGACGGCAACACCCCCGCATCCGCGGCCTACCGAAGCTGGTCGGCCTGGGTCGAGCGGAGCCCCGATGGGGGGCGTACGTGGACCAAGCACGGTCCAATCACCGTGCCGGGTGAGAACTTCGGCGTCATCCAGCCGACCCTCTGGGAAGCGAACGACGGTTCCATCAAGATGCTGCTTCGCTCGACTCGCCGGATAGGCAGGATCACAGAGTCCGTCTCGCAAGACGGCGGCATGACGTGGAGCCCGGCCCGCCCTACCTCACTTCCCAATCCCAATGCAGGCGTTGATGTGGTCAAGCTGAAGGATGGGCGATTGGTTCTCGTATACAATCATACGACTTCCGGACGTAGCCCGATCCATCTGGCCACCTCTAGCGATGATGGAGCAACGTGGAGCGCCCCCATCGCCATCGAAAGCGGTCCCGGAGAATACAGTTATCCGGCCGTGATTCAAACCAGTGATGGAATGCTGCACATCACGTATACCTGGAGACGAGAACGCATTCGTCACGTGCAGATCGATCCCGTTCATCTTCCGTCTTGCTGCTCCTGATACGCCGCAACCAGGTTATCTCCTATGGACGTCTCCATCCGCGGCCTCGATGTACTGGTGGTAGCCGTTTACCTGCTCGCCATGGCAGGGATGGGCCTCTACTTCGCGCGCCGGAATCGGAACACCGAGGAATACTTCGTCGGTGGCCGGTCCCTGCGAGGATGGGTGGTAGGCATCTCGATGCTTTCCACATCCATCAGTTCCATCACATTCCTGGCATTCCCGGCGGCAGCATTCGTGCTGGACTGGCGTCAACTCGTCTCGAACCTGATGCTTCCGTTCGTGGCCGTCCTTGCCGTGCTCCTCTTCGTGCCGCTGTTCCGAAGGGGCCGGTTGACGTCGGCTTTCGAATATCTGGGTGAACGCTTCGGACCCGCCGCTCGGCTCTATGGAGCGTTGAGCTTCATCCTCCTTCAGTTGATCCGCCTGGCAACCGTGCTTTTCCTACTGGCGATTCCAGTAACCATGCTCACGGGCCTGCCTATGGAACTCGTTATCATTGCGGTGGGCCTCTTCGTCGCCTTCTACACGGTAGCGGGAGGCATCGAGGCCGTCATCTGGACTGACGTCGTTCAGGCGTTCGTGCTCTGGTTCGGTGGTATCGGATGTGCCCTGTTCATCGCATTCCAGGTGCCCGGTGGCCTCGGTGGCATCATCGACATTGGAATTGCGCACAACAAATTCGGCATAGGAAGCCTCGAGTGGAATTTTGGCGAGCGTACGTTCTGGACGGTGGTGTTGCTGGGTATCTTCCACTGGCTCGCCATGTACTCCTCAGACCAGACGTTCGTGCAACGCTACGTTGCTTCGAGTTCACAGCGAGAAGCGCAGAAAGCGACCATCCTGTACTCCGTGCTCGCCGTACCGACGTGGACCTTCTTCTTCTTTCTGGGCACCTGCCTCTTCGCCTATTACACACTCTACCCCAGCACAACCGTTTCCGGCATGGAGGCAGATGAGGTTTTCCCGTACTTCATCCTGACAGAGATTCCGGCGGGCCTGGCTGGCCTCGTACTTGCCGGGGTGATCGCAGCGGCCATGTCGAGCCTGGATTCCAGTATCAACTCCATCGCCACGGTTGCCATCGTGGATCTCTTCAAACCCTACCTGGCACCCGGGCGCGAAGACCGGTATTACCTTACTGCCGCCCGCCTGCTCTCCACTGTCGCGGCGGCGGTGATGATCGGCGGGGCACTCGTTTTCACCCACATGGAAAAGGAGAGCATGAACGACATCAACTGGATGGTCTCCTCCATTTTTGGTGGCTGCCTGATGGGGCTCTTCCTGATCGGCTTTTTCACGCGCCGCGTCGATAACCGGGCAGTGCTTATCGCCCTTGCTGTAGCCATACCGATCAACATCTACCTGGGTATGAGCACGGCTGGCTGGCTTCCCAGTTGGCTATCGCTGCAAGTACATGCGTACTGGGTTGGTGCGTTCGTTAATGTGGTCTTCATCGCATTCGCCTATATCGCCAGCATCGCTCTGCGTAATCCGCGCGGAGACCTCTCCGGACTGACGATCTGGACCATGCGAGAGCGAGCGCCTGTCAGTTGAACACGATGCCATAACCTGCTATGGCGAGAGTCGAAATTCGATACTGCACGCAATGCCGGTGGCTCCTCCGTGCGGCATGGCTGGCTCAGGAACTGCTGATGACGTTCGAACTGGGTCTGGACGAGGTCGCGCTCGTACCGGGTACGGGCGGCATATTCGAGATACGGGTAGGCGGCGAGTTAATCTGGTCTCGCGCCGAAAGGGGGCGATTCCCCGAAGCGAAAGAACTGAAGCAGCTCGTGCGAGACCGGGTCGCACCGGGCATGGACCTGGGGCATTCGGACCGACGCGGATGACCACATTACGTTCGCGCCTCCGGTTCCTAAATTTCCTTCATGTCAGCCTCTGCTTCTCAGCGCAAAGCATCGTACCCCTACCATGTCTGACTAGAAACAAGGGTGACCATAACATCCCATATCAGATCCATCCTGAGCATGGATTAGCCATAGGCCGGCAAAGGAACCGGCTCACTGCAAAGAACCTGATAGACGCTATCTCCACACGCTAACCGCTGTCCGGTGGCAACCCCGGTTACGAACTGCTGCCGGGTGACCGCGGCCCGTCCCTCTCGCACTTAACAAGAGCATAAAGCGGAAACCATACAAGGATAGCTCACGTTCTCTCCGACTGCAACCTGTCATGCTCTCTGCGCCGAGCAGAGTCATAGCATTGTGCAAAGAACGTTACAAAAGGGTTGCTCGAATCCCAGCGCCTCCGTATTCTTGCGCCGTAAGAACGAATAGCCACCCTTCCGCACGTACGTCTCTTGTTCAAGGTTCTCATTATCTGCGCCGATCTGGTCAGGCTTCGTACCACCCGGCTTCATCTGGAACGAAACGGGTTTTATGTACGAACGGCTACTGACAAACTCCGGGCGCTCGAGATTATGCGCTCGGAACGCCCGGATATCGTTGTTCTTTCGACCAACGTGCCCATGGTCGTCGTAGGTGTGCCTGCCGTCGTACGCATGCTGGATGATCCGGAACGCATGTTGAAGGCTGTACAGTGGGCGGCCCGGCAGGTAAGCGGACTGACCGAAGTTCCATGGTGATCCCCGGCGGCGACGTGGATTTCCTCACGAACACGCCACGTCGTAGGCCATTGGAAGCGCAGTATACAAGCATATGTTAATCGGACCGCCGATCGAGTTGCTCTGCAAGGATGCCCTACGAAAACTGGAGGAGCAGTACGGCCAGCGAGAGCCCAACATCGATTACGTAGAGCTCTATCCGTTCCGGACCGCGAAGCACAAACGCATCCGCCCCGCATGGGTCGTGAGTTACGTGCAGGGTGAAATCGAACATGGGTACGTAATCTGGGAGAACTGACCGGAAGGTGCGACTCACCTGCACCCGTGCGTTTCAACTTGAGGCATCCACCTTTGGCGCATACTGCATCCGGCACTTCTGCACTTCTCTACAGCCATAGGCCGCTGAGCCTGTCCGCATGGGATTGTAGCTTACATGAGTTACTGAACCCGGCAAACGACAGCTCATGCAAGAGAACGTGTTTATTCCCAAACACCTGACGGCCTACAGGGATGTCGCCCTCCTGAAAACACTGCGCGAATACGAACGGATCTACACGCAACTCTCCAGGCGAACCACCCCTGCATTCGAGCGCGTCCGCAGCAACATTGCTGAAGCCATGCGCCTGATCGAAGATGAATTGTATCGGCGGGGACGTACAGGGGCGGCTAGATCCCAGATTGCACGCCCCGGAGCCTGTTGACCCTGGCCATCTCATGCACAGCACCGGCCTGTGACTAAAACTCATCACACCCCGCCAGACCAAACCGATATACTACGGAGTTGCGGCATGATCGCTCATTCCACGCAGCCCACCCTCCCCTTACTCGATGCATTCGTCCATGGCGACGCACTGGTCGTCCATGTCGGACCTACGCTTGACTTCCGCAACGCTGCCGGCTTTCGAAAGAGCTGCGAGCAGTACCTCAGGCCAGGTATCCGGTCCCTCGTACTTGATTTATCCCGTACAGGCATCATCGACTCTACCGGGCTCGGCATGCTTTTCGGACTGCATCGCCATCTCATGCGCAAGGGTGGCCGCGTCCTCTGTGCTGCGCCAAGCCGTTCAGCGGAAGTCGTGATTGACCTTACGCGTAGCGATAAGGTTCTGGGAAAATACCCTACCGTTGAAGCAGCACTCCAGGCGACCAAACAGCTGAACTGATCAGGGATATCATGCTTTCCAATGTCGAAAAGCTAGTACTGGAACGGAAGCTAGTCCAATTGACCGAACTCTTCGTCCGCGAACGCCCGAACGCTCCTCTCCCTGCTTTCATACAACTCCGTATCGAGCAGCATCTGGATGCTTTGCATGGCAAACTGGAGTCCTACGCCGTGACGGCTACCCGCAACGCCGATATAACCGGCCCGGTGAACCCATGCTCAGAGCCTCTGCCACAGGAAGAACTTGCAGCATCGGCCGACTCTGATGATTTCTCCGATCTTAAACGGACAGCTCCCCTCTTGCCGCGCAGCAAACGCAAGTTGAGAGGAAGGCCCCGTCGGCGCATCCGGATCTAGGCGGTAGACCTGCCATGGCACCGAATCCGGCTCTCAACACAGGGTCTCTTCCTCCGGAATTATAGCTACTAGAATGCCAGATCAGGCAGGTTGCTCGCGCATTCCGCAAGCAACCTGCCTGACTTGGTTTATCCCTGCCCTTCTTCTTGATCCGGACGAGATTTTCTCCGTCTTTATTCTGGCCGGATCTCCCGAACTCAGCGCTCCACGCTGAAAACCATAGTGCCGGACACCCTTTTAGCCGCATCTCACCCCACGGAGGATCCCATGCGAAAGAGCGTGCTCTTCTTCTGCCTGATCCTGTACGCCGGTACTACACACGCCCAGGACTACGCGCTGAAACAACTGGAAAACTCCCCCCGCCACCACGAGTGGGTATCGATCCCGTCCGGGGAGCGGACCGTCCACAGTTTCATTGCATACCCGGAAAGCGATCAGAACACGCTGGCTGTCATTGCCATCCACGAAAACCGCGGCCTTACAGACTGGGTGCGGAGCTTTGCAGACCAGATCGCGGCGGCCGGCTACATCGCTATCGCTCCTGACCTGCTCTCGAACTTCGATCCGGAGCACGAACGAACGAGCGACTTTGCGACATCAGATGCAGCCCGAGAAGCACTCTACCAGCTCAACCCGGATCAGGTCACGCGCGACTTACTTGCAGTCCAGAACTACGTATCCGAACTTCCTTCGTCCAGTGGAAGAACGGTAGTGATTGGTTTTTGCTGGGGAGGAGCACAGGCATTCCGCTTCGCCACGAACTCGCCAGATCTCGCCGCCGCGATGGTTTTTTATGGATCCCCTCCTGAAGACCAGGCGAGCCTGAGCAACATCTCCGCCCCGGTATACGGGTTCTATGGCGGCGATGACCAGCGCATCAACGCAACCATTCCGGCGACGGAAGAAGCAATGGAACGGTACGGCAAAACGTACGAGTACGAGATCTACGATGGAGCAGGCCACGCCTACATGCGAAGCGGAGATGACCCTGCCGGTTCTCCGGGGAACAAGGCGGCTCGTGATGCATCCTGGGACCGGCTCAAAGAGATCCTGGATGATCTTGAGTGACCGGTCATCCTCACTGGAGGCTCATGATGGTCCTTCGTGAGTTCATTCTTCCGGCCGACTCGCATGCGTAAACCAGGCCTCTTTCTGCACGAGATCCGCAGGCTGATTGACCTCCAGATCTCGTGCTTGGACCGCTATGGTGCCACCCGCATGGTGCCGCGCATGGAGATGTAGTGACCGGGGAAGGTGCAGACGTACGTATAATCGCCCGGCGTTGCGGGGGCGGTGAAATAGATGCTCTCCGACGTTTCGGGCTGGAGGAGCGCCGTATAGTAGAGCACATCGTCCGATTCCGGCACCCAGTTCATTTCCGCACCTCGCAACCCGAGCTGGACGGCATCCTGCCCCACCTTGTCCGCTGTGCCTGGCTTTACGATGACGACGTTATGCAGCATGTCATCGTCATTGTTGAAGACAAGCCGGACACGCGCGCCGGGTTTGACCTCAAAGCTCGGAAGGTCATATTTCATGCCCGGTAACGTCTTGAGTGTAATCGTCACATCCACCTTCTCCCATGAAGCGGGCATCTCTGTCAGCCGTTTCGCCTGAGGTCCGATTTCCCCGGAAGGCCGCGTAGAACCACCGGCCTGCGCAGAGACGGCCACGATCTCAGGACGTGCAGAGGCTTCAGGAGTCCCGCCGGTCCGAGCAACCGCCAGGCGTTGACCTTCCGGAATACGGTTGAGTGTGTAATACCCGGTATCGTGAAGGAGCGGTTCTCCAGCGGGCGTCATTACGCCGGCCATCTTGATTTCGTGGATATACCCCTCCCGTAGCCCATCCACGACGAGCCGCGCCCGCAGGCCATCTTCTGACACCTGCACGTGCCGCACCGGCAGCGATTCCTGGTTGATGACCGGACTGCCATATTCGTGGTGATACTTGTACGTGAAGCTCGTCACCTCATAGGAGGCCGGGTCTGCCGCCTTCACGACGTCGGCCGGACGTGTGAACTCGATCTCAAATCCGTCCGGTCTGGCGCTGATGGTGCGCGCCTCGAAAGGTGTCTCCCCCGTCCATACCAGACGCTGCAGGGCATACGGAGCCCTTCCGGTAGCATCCCAGCCCCGGCTCGTCTGCCCGACGAACATCGAACCATCCGAGCCCCAGGCAAGCCGCAACACGCCCGAAGCGAATCCCTCCCGGAAGGGAAACACCGCTCCCTGATATACCCCGTCCACCTTCTCCAGCGCCATCCTGAAGATCTTGCTGTGCCCCTGGTCCCCCACGAAAAACTGGCCTTCGAACGGACCGAACGTGCCTACCGTATCCTGGAGAATGCCCGACGTAGAAATGCCTAGAATACCATGCGGAAGCCAGACGGCAGGAGGTTTTAACGCATCCACCCGTTTCGCCACATCGAACAGCGGCTCGCCAGTATCCGGAACATCCTCGGCTGTGAGTTTGAGTGGCGAACCCGGCTCGCTCGTCCATCGTAGCCCCTCCGGATTCCCCACGAAGTCTCCCCGCTCCACATGCGTAATACGGCCAGAACCAACCCAGTCACCCTGATTCTCAGAGTAGAAGAAATCCCCTTCTTTCGTTAGGAAGAAGCCTGCCGGCGAGCGCATGCCCGTAGCGAAAGGCGTCATTTTCCCGTCCGGCGTGATTTCCAGCGTCCAGCCACGCCAGGGGACCAGGCTGGCACCCTTTCCAACCCACGCCAGGTTCAGTGTGACGAGCATGGTGCCGTCAGGCCGAAAGACGGGGCCATACGAATACTCGTGGTAGTTGCCGGAAAGCGGCCACGCATATACCGTCTCGAACACATCGGCGCGTCCGTCTTCGTCTACATCCATCATGCGCGTGATCTCGCCACGCTGGGTAGCATAGATGGCATTATCCCGGTAAGCCAGGCCCAGCGGCTCGTGGAGACCGCTCGCATAGAGCCGGTAACGGGGCTGGCCCGTCCCGGTCATGTACGGATTCTCCACGATCCAGATCTCGCCCCGCCGCGTCGATACGGCGAGCGAGCCGTTCGGTAGTAGCGCCAGCCCGCCTACCTCCAGCACCATACCTTCCGGCAGCGGCAGTGTCTTTATGTGATAATAGACATCCTCTGCGGCGGACTTGCCCGTGGCCTGTCTGTTGCTCTGAGCTCGTGCCGTTACATGGACCGTGAGGACCATCATCACAGCGAGCGCGAGCGCGAGTGCGATACGCTTCTTCATATTAGCTGGAGAAAAACGGGATCGATGCTCAGTTTGACCAGGAGCATCGATCCGATGTCGCCTGCTCTTCGTATGGATCAAACCTACCAGATGATGGAATAGGCCAGCGTGGACTGGCCTGACGGCATCCGGACTGGCAACAACAGTTCCTGGCGCCCGTCCTGCGTGCGTACGACGGGCTCTTGCCCTCCGGCCTCCCGCACCTGGATGTAGTAAGTCCCGTCTATGTCATAGAGTCCGTTACCACGATCAACGATTTCGTCACCGGTTGCGAGTTGCAGCCATGTATTAGCGGGAGCAGTGCCGGTCAGCGTAATAGAACGCGTGAGCATCTGACCGTCGCCTCGTATCTCCGGTTCGATCCGGTCTTCCATCGTAAGGCCGTGCACGGCATACCGGAACGTGGGCAATCGGTCTTTTTGAAGCGTATAGGCCAACAGTTTGTACGCTCCTGCATCGGCACTATCCGGCCAGGGGGCGGCGTCATCCGGCAGTACGGCCAGCGAAGGGGCACCGGATAGTGTGATCGTGCTACCCAGCGGAATGGCGACTTGATCGGTTCCCCGACCGGCCCACATGGGCGCGGCATCGACGAACGGGCCGCGCCAGACGTGCAGTATCGACGCGTGATCGAGGTCAACGGCATAGTTGAGGCCGCCGGGAATGCCGACGCTCATGGCATTCACGCGCTTTCCGTCCCCGTGCCAGACAAAGCCGCGCAACAGTGCAGGCTCGCCATTGGGAGCTACCGGAATGCCTGGTCCTCGGCCCGTTTCGATCCTGCTGGCCGGTGTATTGAGAACCTGGCGTGCAATCTCTGAACCTTCAACGAAAAACTCGGCCCGCGAATGTGTCCAGGGGCGGTTCTTGAAGTAGACCAGCGTAAACGGATAGGTGCCCGCCTCCAGAGAAACGGATCCGGTCACACTGTGCCCGCCTGCCCGATCCGCTACCTCCTGATTGAATATCGTCCGGTCATCTATCGTCAGCCTGGCACCGCCCGTCACAGCGCCTGCAAAATGCGGGTCCCCATCAATCCAGCCAAGGTTCATACCAAAGAGATACGTGCCCGAAGCAGGTATGTGCAGGTCGCCTTCAAAGGCAACCGCGAACCTGTCGTTGCCACCCAGCCTCCAATCAAAACCTCCGATATTCCCTGTTCGTACCGATGCCGTGTTGATGAACGCATCAATGGCCTTGAAATCCCCCTCGTATACCGCGTAGCGCACGTTAGAGAGCCTAACCGGATCGGAACCGTACCGTCTGTATCGGATGTTGCGAAAGGCCACCGGACCGTGGTCTCCCTGTATCATGAGCGGTCCTGTCGGCTGCTCATTCTCGTATGCGGCGGCGCGCGTGGGCCCGGTAACCTCTACGTTCTCCTGAACGACTACGCCGTTCAGTTCGACGAGCCTGAACCGCGCATTCTTCGTCTTTCTGCCGTTTGCATCGAAGCGCGGCGCTTCAAACTGGATACGCAGGTGATTCCAGAGACCGGGCGCACGGATCGCATTCTGAAGCGGCGAAATGCCTCCATAGCCCTCTCGGCCTTTGCCTCGCGACTCATCCCAGCGCTGGTAAATGCCACCCGCATCACTCGCGGTGGGATGCTGCTTTCCCCAGCTATCGAAGAGTTGAACCTCGTACCTGCTTTGGAGATAGATGCCCGAATTCGATTCCTGCGGCATCATGAAATCGAGTTCCAGTTCCATATCTCCGTGCTCCCAGGTCGTCACGAGGTGACTGCCGGATGTCGCAGGAGCCGTGTTGACGAGAATCCCCGTCCCAGGTGAGGTGGACAGCGGCGCGGCCTCATCCAGCCGAGCAGTCACGCCTCCTACAATGATCCAGTTACCCTCCCGCACCGGTTGGAAGCTGCTCAGATCCTGGAGTGGCAATTCCTGGAGTGGGATGAATGCCTCCTGAGAACGTGCAGCCGAAGGGAAGAAAACCGCTGCAAACAACAGGAATGCGAATGAAAGCCGGTTGACGGGTATGCGATTCATCTACGATTCAAGAGAGAACGCAAAATGATCAGTGTGTTTTTCGCTCCGGCGAAGGTAACAGTGACCAGCGTAGTGTATTATGGGTTCGGATTCCAGTCTCACACCAAAGCGCTTCCATACATTCTACAATATACAAGCATACCATCTTCATGCACCTCTATTCTGTGCATGGAGCGGGAATGTATAGGATTATCGGCAATGTTCCACAGGCTGGATGGATACATGCCATCGCCATCGGGCTCCTTTCCATACCTTGCGCTGGCCTTGGCACGCCGTTACCTTGTTAAGGAGAGTCTGCGCTCGATCAAGAAGACACGTTCAAGTTATTCAGCCACATGAGATCGCTCACCGCACTCCTGACATCGTTGCTCGTCGTTCTGCTGGCAGCATGGTCCGGCACTGACCCTGCTGCCACCTATCATAGGAGCGACCCGCCTCAATCCACTCAGGAAGTCGACCGGGAATACACACTTGAAGCCACGATCCTCGGCTACAAGGGTGTCGGAGGAGCAATCGATGGCGTGCGGAATCCGCGACTCGAGGCCCGTAAGGGCGAGTCTGTCCGGATCACCATCATCAATGGTGAGACGATGGCGCACGATCTCGCCCTCGAAAAACACGGCGTGAAGACCGTAGAGATCCTCGACGCCGGATCCACTGCCAGTGTCACGTTCGTCGCAGAGCAAAGCGACACATACTTTTGCACGATCCCCGGCCACCGGGCCGCCGGCATGGAAGGCCGGTTCGAAATTGTGGACGGATCGAATGCACCTGTCGCCGGCATCCCGGTCGTCAAAGATGGTCGACCCTTGAACCTGGGATTTGAAACAGGCACGTTGCAGGACTGGATGGCGACGGGTGACGCGTTTACACAGCCTGTTCAGGGAGACGCAGTCGCAGCGCGCACACCGGACATGCACAGCGGGCACGAGGGGATGTACTGGATCAGCAGTGGCGAGGCCGGCGGACACCGGGTGACGGGCACGCTGACATCCGTTCCATTCGAAGTAACGCATCCTTACGCCAGTTTTCTGGTTTCCGGTGGCGCACTCCGGGATACCCGTGTGGAGCTGGTTCTCGCCGAAAACGACAGCGTATTCTTCGATATCTCAGGATACGACCATTCCACGCTACGGCCTGTGGTCGTCGATCTGCGGCCATATATGGGGAAGGACATCTCCATCCGCATTATTGATGGCGAGACGGGAATCTCGGATATCCCCTACATTCCGGACAACAAGTGGGCGCACATCAACTTTGATGGATTCGTGTTCCACTCCACTCGCCCCTCCTTCCCCAACGAACTCGATCCTCAGGAAATAGCGATCCTTCCACCGCTCGATCCGATTCCGAATGCCGGACTATCACCGCAGGATGCCGCAGCAGCCATGACAGTCCCGGAAGGATTCAAAGTCACGCTGGCGGCATCGGAGCCCGACGTAGTCCAACCCATCGCGTTTGCATACGACGACCGGGGCCGCTTGTGGGTGGTTGAAGCCAAAACATACCCCGTACGAGCCCCAGAAGGAGAAGGCCAGGACCGCATCCTGATCTTCGAAGACACGGATGGAGATGGGACGCTGGACAAGCGTAAAATCTTCATGGACGGCTTGAACCTGGTAAGCGGAATCGAACTGGGTTTCGGCGGCGTCTGGGTTGGCGCGGCGCCCTATCTGATGTTCATCCCGATCGATGAGAAAACGGACAAACCGGCAGGACCACCACAGATCCTGCTCGACGGATGGGGCTACGAGGATACCCACGAGATGCTGAACACCTTCCGTTGGGGGCCGGATGGCTGGCTGTATGGTAACCACGGCGTCTTTACGCACTCCAACGTCGGAAAACCGGGTGCGCCAGATTCGGAACGGGTACGCCTGAACGGCTCCGTATGGCGCTATCACCCCACACGGCACGTCTTCGAGGTCTTTGCGGAGGGCTTCAGCAATCCCTGGGGCATCGATTTCAACGACTACGGCCACGCCTTCATCACAGCGTGCGTGATCCCGCACCTGTACTACGTCATTCCCGGAGCCCGCTACGAACGCCAGGCCGGTGAACACTTCAACCCGTATATCTACGACGACATCAAAACCGTAGCCGACCACGTCCACTGGATCGGCGACCGGGGACCGCACGCGGGAAACAACCGCTCCGGTTCTGTAGGCGGCGGTCATGCCCACGCCGGAGCCATGGTATACCTGGGAGGATCCTGGCCGGAGGAATACCGCAACCAGATCTTCATGCACAACATCCACGGTTTCCGGGCGAACATGGATAAGCTGGAACGTAAAGGATCGGGGTATGTCGGCACCCACGGAGAAGATTTCCTCTTCGCCAACGATTCCTGGTCCCAGATGCTCAACTTCCGCTACGGACCGGACGGCTCGGTGCACATCATTGATTGGTATGACAAGAACCAGTGCCACAGCCCCAACCCGGATCTGCACGAAAAAAGCCTGGGCCGCATCTTCAAGGTTTCCTACAAGGACGACAAATGGGTAAAGGTAAACCTGCGCAAGTTGTCGAGCAGTAAACTGGTCGAACTGCAACTACACAAGAATGACTGGTATGTGCAGCATGCCCGGCGCATCTTACAGGAACGAGGCGCCGATGCGAAGGTCCATGCCGGATTGCGGCGTATTCTGAATGAGAATCCAGATGTCACCCGAAAGCTGCGTGCGCTCTGGGCCCTGCACGTAACCGACGGTTTGACCGACCAGGACCTGATCGCGCTCATGAAGCACGAAAGCGAGTACGTACGAGCCTGGGCAGTCCAGCTTCTGGCCGAGGATAAGCAGGTGCCGGATGACGCCATCGCTGTACTCGCCGACCTGGCGGCTCGGGACACGTCGCCTGTAGTACGTCTGCAACTCGCGGCCGCACTTCAGCGAATCGAGCCGGAAAAACGGTGGGATGTGCTTGCCGGCCTGTACAGCCATCCGGAAGACGCTGATGACCACAACCTGCCGCTGATGATCTGGTATGCTGCCGAGCCCATGGCTACGGTGGACATGGACCGGGCGCTTGAGATGGCCATGAATGCGAAGATCCCGACAGTGCTTCCGTACACGGTCCGGCGCATCGCCGCACTCGGAACGAATGAAGCCCTCCGTACGCTGGCCGAACATCTGGGCAAGGCCCGGGACCCGAAGCAGCAGGCCGTGATTCTGGAGGGAGTCACCCATCTGGTACACGGAGCCGATGCGCATCAGGCTCAGTAATTCGGGTCGCGTCCACTGTGGATGTCCTCTTCAACCGTAGACATACATAGCCATGCCGGGATTCATTCGACTCCGCGCGCCCTTGTTCCTCAGCGTAGTCTGCATAGCGGCACTCCTGTATTCCGTCCAGCCCGTCCTCGCTGCTGACGGTCCGTGGCAGCCGATCTTCGACGGGAAAACGCTTACTGGCTGGGAAGGCAACCAGAAGATCTTCCGCATCGAAGATGGAGCCATCGTCGGGGGCAACCTGCGAGAAGCCCTGCCACAGAATGAATTCCTTTGTACGGTCGACGCATACGACAATTTCGTGCTCCGTGCTCAGTTCAAGCTGGTTGGTGAGGCGACGAATGCCGGAATCCAGATCCGGTCGACCCGAATCCCCGGCTCGCACGAGGTAATCGGTTATCAGGCTGACCTGGGCGACGGCTTCTGGGGCGCCATTTACGATGAATCCAGGCGAAATCGGGTGCTCACCGGCCCGAATGAGGCAGACGTACTACAGGTGCTGGATCGCGACGGCTGGAATGATTACGCCATCTATGCAAATGGCCGCCGCATCCGGCTGTTCATCAACGGCTTTCTCACCGCCGATTACACGGAACCCGATCTATCCCTCGATCAGCAAGGACACATCTGTCTGCAGATCCACAGCGGCCCGCCGGGAGAGGTCTGGTACAAGGACCTCCAGCTCAAGAAACTAGAGCCGAAGCCGGAAGCAAACATCGCCACCGAAACCGGCGGAGTGACGTTTCGAAAGCATGAACTCCTGAATGAGTTCGTAACAGAAGGCATTACGTCCGGCGACGTGGATGGCGATGGCGATCTGGATTTGATAGTCGGCCCCTACTGGCTGGAGGCTCCGACATGGACACGCCATGAGTTCCGCCCGCCTCGAACCTTCTCGGTCCACCGCGGCTATAGCGATGCCTTCCTGAGCTACACGCTGGACGTAGACCAGGATGGATGGCTCGACGTCATCCAGTTCGATTTCCCCGGTGAGGCGGCATACTGGTACCGCAACCCCGGCGAGCGGGGCCAGTACTGGAAGCGTGGCCTCGTGCATCCTGGCGTGCGTAGCGAATCCCCGCGCATGGTGGATATGGACGGAGATGGCCGTGATGACCTCCTCTTCGTCAATCAACTTACCCGGCAGGTCGTATGGCTGAAATCACCCAATGAGCCCGGCGACACGACATGGACCGAACATGTCATTAGTGCGCCGTTCTCGGAGGAGCGCCTTGGCCTGCTTGCGCACGGAATCGGCCATGGAGACATCAACGGGGATGGACGAGAAGACGTGTTTGTCGTAGATGCCTGGTTCGAGGCACCGCCGGATCCCCGCGGAACATGGATCGAACATCCGGCTCCCCTGGGGCCGCCGTCAGCCCACATGTACGCCCTTGATATCGATGGTGACGGAGATAGCGATGTCGTTGGATCGTCGGCGCATGACTATGGGATATGGTGGTATGAGCAAATCCGCAGCCAGGATAATCTGGCCTGGAAACAGCACACCATCGAAGATCGGATCTCTCAAACGCATGCACTGGTCGTGACCGACTTGAACGGCGATGGATTCCAGGATCTGATTACTGGCAAACGGTTCTTCGCCCACAACGGGAACGACCCCGGAGAATTCGAGCCCTCCCTCCTGCTCTGGTTCGCCGGAGACCGCGATGCACAGAACCGCCCGACGTGGACACCCTATCTCATAGATTCCGATACTGGCATTGGACTTCAAATCCTGTTTGAGGATGTCACAGGCGATGGCCGCGAGGACATTGTGACCGCCAGTAAGAAAGGAGTCTTCCTCTTCGAACGCACCGACAGCGCCGAATTATGACGACTGTCGCCAGTGCGAACGCGCAACGGATTGATTCCTCTCTTGCCAAACAATGACGCTCACGTTTGACCGGGTGCAACAACACTGCTCGTTCTACGATGCAAGAGCAGAGCGCTGGATGGGAAGAGCCCCGTATACATCTTCGCGTGCCAGTTCGTGATTGATCGCACCACTGGCAGCGGCCCCGCGTGCGGCGGCTGAAATTACGCTCTGGGGCTGACCGGTGACATCTCCTGCGGCAAAGACCCCGGGTACGGATGTACGCCCGTCCATATCCGTCTGAATGAATCCGGCCTCATCGATCGCACAATTTAGCCGTACAGCAAGATCACTGCGCTGGCGTTGCTTCGTCCGGATAAAAAGTCCTCTCCGTTCAAGCCGTGCACCGCTTTCGAATAGGATCGAACGCAGGTGCCCGCCGCCTCCTTCCAGGCGAAGGATCCGGTCCTCTTGGACCGGTACTCCCATAAATTCAAGTGTGGACCGATCCTCGTCAGACAGCTCCGAAGGACCATCTGTACAGAGCACGAGGTCGCTCGACCATCCTTTGAGCAAAATGACGTGATCGAGAGCGGATGCACCGCGCCCATAAACAGCAAGCGGTTCGTCTCGAACTTCCCACCCGTGGCAGTACGGACAGTGATAAACGCCGGCCCCCCACAATTCCTGAAACCCCTCGATTGCTGGCAGCTCATCGACCACGCCTGTTGCAAGAATGAGCTTCCGAGCCGTCACCTCAGTGCCGCTGTCGAGCACTACACGAAATTTCCCGTTTGTCCCCTCCACATCCACGACACTACCATCCCTTACCTCAACGGAGGTATAGGGTTGGAGTTGCTCTCGCCCAATACGAAGCAATTCCAGAGGAGAGGTGCCATCCCGCGTAAAAACCCCCTGCGCTGCATGCGCAGGAGCATTCCGGGGGAGCCCCTCGTTGAGTACTAGAACATTCCGACGTGCGCGGCCCAGAACCAGCGCAGCACTGAGACCGGCAGTGCCAGCCCCTGCTATTACCACGTCAACGTGTGGTTTTACGCGATCGATGCTCATGCGGATGATGGTTTAGGGATCCCGGTATGCAAGTAATACGATACCGGTTTGTGCAACCCTTCCGCCTTGCGTTACACAAAAGATCGCGTACAATATGCCAGGCCCTCCAAAAGCACCGGGCATCACCACTATTCCTTAAAGACCATACACAGCCCGGGTGACTCTGAAAATGTGAACGATGGCAAGGTAACCGCCAGGGTGGTCGGCAGAACGGGTCGTCAGGTAAGGGCGACGAAAGACGGGATTCCTGAAAGGAGTTTGCCGACGTGTTAACGTCTTCAGTGTTAGCCGAGACGCAACCTGGATACGAGCCACACAATGGTCAGCGTCAGGAAAAAGGGAAGCAGAAAATAGCTCAGTACCCAGTCAGCCGCGACAATCAGCATGCTCGTATTCCCCGGGCTAGGCTCCGTGAGGATCTCGAAACCCCGGTACAGGAAGAAGGGCAGCGCGACGATGAGGCTGAACAAATAGGCACGCATGCCTACGCCCCTCTTACTTCGCGTCGTGCGGCGGGCGGGCTCGGCGGTGGGTGCCAATTGCCCATCGGCTGGCATCGTTCGTGTAGCCGTTACAGGACGTGCCGCCGTTGCCACTGCTCCTTCTGGAGCCTCCTGCCGGGGCCCGGCAGCGACCGGCTGTGGGATCGGACGTTCTTCTCTACGAGCACGCGATCTGCCATCTGCACCGACTGGCATGAACTCCGGAGTAGCTTCCTCAACGAACGTGTGGCGATCTACAGATAATACACCGGACCCGAACAGGAAAAAAACGGCTAACAGAAAGAGCACCAGCACTGACAGTTCCAGTGACTGCCCCGTAGCTGCCAGGCCCTGCTGGAAGTGAATGATGAAGACAGCCCCCAGGAGAACCGGGATCTGGACGAAGGCCGCAACACGTGTCAGCAGGCCCACTCCCATCATGAGGCCCCCGATGAGGTGGGCGATGATGATGTAGTGGACCAGCGCGAACGTAAATAGCCAGCCGATATTCTGGTTCTCTGCCAGATCAACGAACGCTGAGGAATCGGCGATGAGAATGCACCCGCGTACGAACAGAGCAAGACCCAGGTACATGCGAATCAGCGCGTAGGCCCGGTCGTACCTCCTGCCTACCCAGGGTATCGCCAGCTTCAGCCGCCCTGCCCACCGCCCCTGTATCCGATCATCGAGTGCGAACGGGCCGGGGCCAGTGAGAAAGATGATGACCAGGAGAAAGAGCACCAGCACCGACAACTCGAGCGACTGGCCGGTTGACAGCAGACCTTCCTCCATGTGAATGAGGAATACGGCCCCGAGAAGCACCGGGATCTGAATCAGCGCCGCGATACGGGTCAACAGCCCTATGGCCATCAGAAGACCGCCAGCGAGATGGGCAAAAGTCACGTATGGGACGATCCAGCCCACGTCCCGCTCCATCGCCAGTTCGGTGATCACCAAAGGCTCCGTCAAGAAGATCACCCCGCGTATGAATAGCGCAACGCCCAGGTAGATGCGAATCATCGCATAGCCTACCTCCTGATGGGCACTCAGCCAGTGCAGGATCTCCGTACGCTTCATGAATCCTCCTGCTCAAGCAGAGGAACGGCACGCGGCATCGGGCACCGCCTCTGCGGAAAAACAACCACCGCTTCACAGATGATTCATAAGGCAAAAGAAATACGGTGTCAATGCCAGCCCCACATCGTAAGAACAATGTCGCACGAAGTCGGAGAACACGTCCGGTCCCCTGCTCCATTCGGAAATACAAGACCAACTCTTGCACACACCTACTGCGTCCGTTTCGAATATCAGATAAGGGGTCGGTGATGCCGGGCATCGAAGTCGACCGTGCATGCCTCTCCCGCCTTTTCCCCCAACTACGGAGCAAGAGTTTTTTCTTGCCGGACCATTCCGCATCCCTTGCAGCCGAAATATGAATTTATTATATAGAATCAACTACCGCATCGGATGTCGTCCGGACCTCCACCTGCGGAATGACGAGCGTAACGCCGTATCTACGCCGTAGAGCTAGAGTCCCCCGAACCACCATTGAACCCGCGCTGTATGCGCGCAGGGAGGGAGTGTGGCTGTACTCGCTCTGGACCTGGGAGGCACGAAGCTGGCTTCCGCCGTCTTCTCGCAAGACGGCAATATGCGCGGCAAAACGATGGCCCACCTTCGAGGACGATCGGGCAGCGAGGTCGGTGCCCTCATCTCCGAACAGGTACACCATGCCATCACGCAGGAAAGGCACGAGGAGATCGAGGCCATTGGAATCTCGGTGCCGGGCATCTATCACGCGCGTACGGGGACCGTGTGGGCACCCAACATCCCGGGCTGGACGGATTATCCTCTCGTCGAAGAGCTAACGACTCGAACCGGAGGCCTACTCGTCCGAGTCGATAGTGACCGGGCATGTAGTATCCTTGGCGAAACGTGGCGAGGCAGTGCGCAGGGATGCCGCAATGCCGTCTTCGTTGCTGTCGGCACCGGCATCGGTGCAGGCATTCTGGTCGATGGGACCGTGCTGCGCGGTCACAGCGATATCGCCGGAGCAACCGGCTGGATGGCGCTGGAGTCCTGCTTCCGCCCGGAGTACGCTGGCTGCGGCTGTTTTGAATTTCACGCCTCGGGATCGGGCCTTGCACATCGAACCCGCGAAATGCTCGATGAGGACCCCGCCTATTCCGGTACCCTCCGCTCGATACCGGCAGATGACCTCACTACCGAGCACGTCTTTGCCGCTGCGCTCGAAGGGGATCCGCTGGCCACCCACGTCATCGCCCGTGCGATCACATACTGGGGCATGGCAACGGCCAACTACGTGAGCTTGTTCGACCCCGAAATGATCATTTTTGGAGGCGGCGTCTTTGGTCCGGCCGCTCGCTTTCTGGATCGCATTAGACAGGAAGCAGCCAGGTGGGCACAGCCCATCAGCATGCGCCGCGTCAAGCTTACATGCAGTGCGCTCGGACCCGACGCGGCGCTGTACGGTGCCGGAAGACTGGCTTTGAATGCGGGTAACACATGAAGACTGAGGTTCACCCTGACACCGACTTCAACCGTACTCACGTCTTCGTGGCGGCCTGCCTCGGGATGTTTATGTTCGGTGTCGTGATGACGATGCTCGGGACGATTCTACCGTCCGTCATGGATCGATTCGATATCGACCTTTCGGGGGCGGGTTCGGTGATCGCACAGCTCAGCGCCGGTATTCTCACCGGATCCCTGGTCTTCGGGCCAGTGGTCGACCGATATGGGTACAGGCCCCTTCTCAGTCTGGCGATGGTTCTCGTCATCGTAGGCCTGGAGGGTATCGCCTTCGCCTCCTCCGTCGTGCTCCTGCGAACCGCGGTTTTCCTGATCGGCTTCGGCGGCGGTATGATCAATGGGGCTACGAACGCCCTTGTCGCCGACATCAGTGAGGGGGAACGAAGTGCCGGATTGAGCCTGCTGGGCGTCTCATACGGGATCGGTGCATTCAGCATCCCCTTCTTGTTCGGCCTGCTCGTACAGGGTAGCACGTACGTACTGCCCGTTGCAGTAGTCGGTGCTGTAGCCATAGTGCCGCTCGCCTACATGCTTGCCATTCGCGTTCCCCAGCCCAAGCAAGCACAGGGCTTCCCGGTTCGAGAAAGCATGAAGCTGGTTCGGGAGGCTACGCTCGCACTCTTTGGACTGATGCTGTTCATCCAGAGTGGCATAGAGATGACGGTAGGCAACTGGACGACCTCATTCCTTGCTGGAGAACTCGGTCTCGATACGAGCGATGCGGCATTCTACCTTTCGTCGTACCTGCTGGGAATGATGGCTGCCCGTCTCATCATGGGCACTGCGCTGAAACATGTTTCGCCGGCACATGTGCTGCATGCTTGCCTGGGCCTTGGATTCGTTGGCGCCGTCCTGCTGATTCTCGCTCACACCATCGCCGTCGCGGTAACCGGTCTGGTCCTGCTCGGAGCCGGACTGGCGGCAGGGTTCCCGGTCGTCCTCGGCTATGTAGGCGATTATTACACGCGCCTGTCCGGAACAGCCTTCAGCATCGTGCTGGTCATGGCACTGGCGGGCGGAAGCCTGTTTCCCCTCGGCATCGGCACCCTCGGCGAGGTGATAGGTCTGCGCGCCTCGTTCACTGTGATTCCTGTAAGCCTGGCGTTCATGGCGATCCTCTTTGGCGTCATCATGCGCCGCGGCACATCGGTTCGCTCCCGTGTACAACCAACGTAAACACCCGAATGATACTCGCACAACAATGGCTGAACGGCGCGCGCGACGTGATGGCGCGCATTGAATCGACACAGATAGGAAACATCCGTGAGGCGGCCGGCATCATGGCAGACTCCATCCAGGCTGAACGCTGGGTGCATACGTTCGGGTGCGGACATGCCACGATCCCCGTAGAAGAGATGTATCCGCGCATCGGCGGATTCGTCGGATTTCACCCCATCATCGAGCTCCCACTTACCTTCTTCACGCGTATCACCGGAGAGATGGGCATCCACCAGTTTCTCTTCCTCGAGCGCGCGGAGGGCTATGGTACGCAGATCATGAAGGGCTACAATTTCCACCCTCAGGATACGATGTGGCTCTTCTCACACTCCGGCATTAACGCCGTGAATATCGATGTCGCGCTGCAGGCGAAGCAGATCGGCATGAAAGTGATCGCCTCGGGATCCGCCGAAGCATACCGGGATAAATCGACGCGCCACTCATCGGGCAAAACCTTATTCGAGATCGCGGATGTCGTGATCGACACGTGTGCTCCGGCTGAGGATGCTATCGTCAACCTCAACGGCCATCAGGATAAGATCGGTCCTGTTTCAACGATAGCCTTCGTCACGGTCGTCTGGATGACGATTACCACCGTAGCCGAAATACTGGCCGAACGCGGCGTGAAACTGTTCATCCATCCCACGCACAACAACCCGACCGACACCACCGCGCGAGCCCGGCTCGACGATGCCTTGCTGGTTTATAAGCAACGCGTAGCCAGCGTATGAAACCACATCCCGGGCAACGCGACTGCCCGAAAGCTGAAAAAATGACCTTCTTGATACCCCCACCAGGTACTATAACCCTTTATCGCTACTGCTGGGCCAGTAGCCCCAACGAGCAAGAAATCCTTCACAAACATCTTCTAACCAACCACTTGCACGCACTGGCGTGATCACCCACTACCTGAAACACGCTTGCTGCAACTGCCGATCAGATCCGGCATCGCACGTAACCGGATCGAAAGAAAAACCCTGCACTATAGCCTGACTTCTCGGATTGTCCCTCGCGCACCTGTGAGTAAACAGGAGGACATGAACCGGGGTGGACCTGATGATCCGTGTCTTTCGGGTCTTTGTTCTTTGAGCTCATACATCGTGATGATGCGCCCAGCCGCCAGCCGCCGAATATGAGTCGAAGCAAGGCCGTGTCATCTGCTGGATAGAGGTCCACACGGCATCAGCCGTGTGGATCGTATACCGGACGATGCCGCCCCCGGCCAGGCTTAGTCGTTCGGTCAACGGCTGCATCTGTTTCAGACCGTCGCACATCACGGTACGGGTTCTAGTGCTTCATGCACTCCTCTCGCGCACGAATGCCGCGAAGTAGTCCCGAATGGCAGAACGAGGGGAGCCGAAAAGGTTGTCCCGCATCATTCACCCATACCACTACTGCCATGCTAGACCGATCTAACTCGACGTGTCTCCTTTCACGTCTCCGATATGGCCCCGCCCTTGCCATACTGCTGTTCGGATTCATAGCCCACCCGGTAGTTGCTCAGAATTTTCAGGTGGAGGGCGTCGTCCTGAATGAGACCGATGGTCAGCCGCTCATCGGTGTCAGCATCGTCGAGGTCGGGACGCAGAATGGTACGATAACAGACGCAAACGGCGCGTTCGAACTCACCGTCGCCAGCCCGAACGCACAGCTGGCAATCTCTTATCTCGGATTTCTTACGCAAACCATAGCCGTAGACGGACGCAGCGAGATATCCGTTTCGCTCGTGGAAGACGTGGCTGCACTCGAAGAAGTCGTCGTCACTGCGCTCGGCGTGGAACGTTCGGAACGCGCGCTCGGATACTCCGTCGGCCAGGTTTCGGCTGAACAGTTGGCGGAAACCCGGGAAACCAACATTGCCAATGCTCTGGCCGGCAAGGTTCCCGGTGTAATCGTCATGAAACCCGCGACCGGCCCTGCCGGATCAAGCCGGGTCGTCATTCGCGGCGTCTCGTCTCTGGAAGGTGGCAACCAGCCCCTGTACATCGTCGACGGCATTCCCATCGACAACTCGAATCTCGGCCAGGCAGGCATGTGGGGCGGGCAGGACCGCGGAGATGGGATCTCGAGCATCAACCCCGATGATGTCGAAAGCATGACGGTGCTGAAGGGCGCCGCGGCCGCCGCACTGTACGGCAGCCGTGCCGAACATGGCGCCATCGTCATCACGACCAAGTCCGGGGCCGGCCTTGCCAGTGCCGGCATCGGCGTCGAGTACAACTCGAACCTGACGTTCGAAGACGCACTCGTCGACTTCGCAGACTACCAGACCCGGTATGGCCAGGGCAACCGCGGATCCAAACCAACGAACCAGTCCGAAGCCATCCAGTTCGGGACGTCGAGCTGGGGCGCACCGCTGGACGGCTCGATGGTAGTACAGTTCGATGGCGTGGAGCGGCCCTACTCGCTCGTTGACAATAAGCTGGATCGATTCTATCAGGGCGGCCTGAACGCAACCAACACCATCGCCCTGAGTGGCGGCTTCAATCAGACTACGTTCAGGTTCTCCGCTTCCAACCTCACGAGCGAAGGCATCGTCCCGAACTCGGGCATGAACAGAAACTCATTCATGCTACGCGGCAACTCGAGAATTGGACGCCTGACAGTGGACGCCAAAGCCACATATACGCGAGAAGACGTGAACAATCGCACCAACCTCTCGGACAGCCCCGGCAACCCGAACTACACGATTGCGGTCTTGCCCACCAATGTCGATCCGGTATCGCTCGCTCCGGGCCACGCACCCGATAATGAGCTTCAGGAGCTTCAATTCAGCTCGAATGTCTTCGTAACCAATCCGTACTGGGCTGCTAGCAAATTCGCGGCTGACGACCAGCGCGACCGAATCATCGGCTCGGCTCAACTTACCTATGACCTCACCGACTGGCTCTCACTACAAGGACGTATCGGCCAGGACTGGTATACCTCACGTACGACTTCCGTCACGCCGTATGGCACGGCCTTCAGCCCCAGGGGCGGTATGTCGGAAGGAGAATTCCGGCTGACGGAGCGCAATGCCGACCTTCTCCTCCGGGCAACGCGTGATCTGACACCGTCCATCGGCCTGGACGTGTTTGTGGGTGGAAACCGGATGTACAGACAGGGTGAGTCGCTCTCACTTACCGGTTCGGATTTTAATATCCCCGGTCTTGTTACGATGAGCAACCTCAACAGCCGCTCCAGCAGCTACGGGTTCTGGGAAAAAGCGATCAACTCGATCTACGGCTCGGTAGAGCTATCCTACCGAGACATCCTGTTTCTCTCGGCTACGGGGCGAAACGACTGGTCCTCCACGCTCCCAGATGACAACAACTCATACTTCTATCCTTCCATCAGCGGCAGCTTCATCTTCTCGGATGTTCTTTCCATGCCGTGGTGGATGACCTACGGCAAGCTCCGGGCCTCCTGGGCCTCTGTCGGTAGCGACACGGATCCATACCGCCTTGCACTGACATACGGCCTGCTGAACTTCACGCACCTCGGCCAGCCACTCGGTGTTATCGGACAGGAAGCCATCCCGAAGTTCGACCTCGAACCCTCCAAAAACGAAGGTGCTGAGGCAGGCATCGATCTCCGCTTCTTCGACGGACGAATCGGGGTCGACCTGACGCTATACCAGGAAACGACGAAGAACGAGATCGTGCTCAGTACGGTCCCCTTCAGCTCCGGTTTCACGGCTCAGGTACTCAATGTAGCCTCGATGAGAAACCGGGGAATCGAGATGCTCCTGACCACAACTCCGATCAGCACCGGGAATTTCGCCTGGGGAGTCGATGTCAACTTCTCCAAGAACGAAAACAAAATCCTCGCTCTGGCGGAAGGGATCAGCTCCCTCAACATTGGCGACGAATCCAGAACCCAGGCTGCACGCATAACGGCGGAAGTCGGCGAATCCTACGGAACGATTCGAGGCTATGCCTACGAGCGCGATCCTCAGGGTAATCTGGTTCTCCAGGACGGTATCCCCGTTCGTGGCGCATACAAGGTGCTCGGCAACGGCATGCCGGACTGGGTCGGCGGCATCACGAATACACTGCGATTCAAAAATCTCTCCCTCCGTACACTGATCCATATCAACTGGGGCGGCGAGATCTATTCCGCAACGAACGCGATCGCCTACTCATCCGGCCTGCACAAGAATACGCTGCCCGGACGAGCAGAATGTGAGTCCGTCGGTTACGATGCCAACGGCGGAACGGGTTGCTGGGTACCGGAGGGCGTTAGTGTCGTCAGCGGCACAGTGACGTACGATGCCGACGGAAACATCGTCTCGGATACGCGCCAGTTCGAGAAAAACACCGTAGCGACGTTTCCGCAGACCTACTATGGGCGTATAGGCGGGCAGATTGCGGAGGAGTTCATCTACGACGCCAGCTATATCAAGCTGCGAGAGCTGGAATTGAGTTACCGCCTGCCCAACCGCTGGCTCAGCCGGTCCCCCATCAAGCTCGCGACGGTGTCGCTCGTAGGCCGCAACCTTCTGCTGCTCCATAGTAAGGTGCCCAACATCGACCCGGAGTCGAACTTCAACGTCTCGGACGCGCAAGGACTCGAACTCGCCGGTGTACCGCAAACCCGGAGCATTGGCTTCAACCTGAACCTGAAGCTCTAGTCGGCCTCGCCGGATGCCCCTATCCGGTTGTCTTGCATACGGGAGTTATCTCCTTACCACGGGCACACCATTCAGAATCGACCTATGAAGAGGCACATATACCTTCGAAATACGGCCGCCTTTCTTATAGCGGCACTCCTCCTCCCCGCCTGCGAAAGCGGGTTCGAGGATATGCAGACGGACCCCACGCAGGCCGGTGCGATGACGCCGGACTTCCTGTTCACCACCGTGGAACTGGCGACAACCGGCACGGGCTACATGCAGTGGCGGAATAATCTCATCTACCCGTCTGCCATGATGCAGCAGATGAGCCACACGTGGTGGTCGGGCGACAAATACACGGAGAACCAGCAGTGGATGACCGCGCTCTGGGGCACGTACTATGGCCAGTTTGGAAAGTACCGTGCCGTCGTACCGACACTGCAGGACTTGATAACGAACAATCAGGATAATCCTGAAATGGTAAATAAGGTTGCGGCAGCCCGGATCATGCGCGCCTTCGTATTCCATCGTCTCACGGATACGTACGGAGATGTCCCCTACTTTGAGGCTGGCAAAGGGTACCTTGAAGGTATCGTGCAACCTGCGTTCACTCCCCAGAGCGAGATCTACGCGGACATGCTGAAGGAGTTGGACGAGGCGGTCGCCTCGTTCGATGCGTCGAAGCCGATGTACGGGGATGCCGATATCATCTACGGGGGCGATATCAACAAATGGAAGAAATTCGCGAACTCGCTCATGCTCCGGCTCGGGTTACGACTGATCAAAGTCGATCCGAGCATGGCCCAGAGTTGGGTTCAGAAAGCCGTCGCGGGCGGCGTGATGGAAAGCAATGACGACAGCGCCATCATGCTGCACCAGAACGGCCCGAGCGGTGCGTTCGACGGGCTCAACGTCAACCCGATCAGTTCGGTATTTGCGGCGGACGATCCCATGCTGGCAGAGACCTTTGTGAAATGGATGCAGGCGCATGGAGATCCACGCCTGCGCGTCTTTGCCGCGACCTACTCCGGAGCAGCCTTCAGCGCCGATGCAGAGCTGGTCACCGACGACCCCGCCGAACAGATCGGCTATCCGGTAGGCAACGATGCTACGACGATCCAGAGCCACCCGGCCTGGGATGCTACACGGCAGTTCAGGGTATTCGCGCAGCCGAGCCGGATCATCCGTGACCTGGAAGACCCTACCTTCTACTTGACTTACGCACAGGTGGCTTTGAATCTCGCTGATGCCGCTGAACGCGGGCTCATCGCAGGCAATCCCGCAGCCTACTATGCAGAAGGTGTCCGTGCCGCCATGAAACAGGTAAGTCTCTACGACGACGGCGGCGCAGCGACTATCTCCGACGCGGAGATCGACGCCTATCTGGCCGCCAACCCGTTTGACCCGGCTAACGCGCTGGAACAGATCAATACACAATACTGGGCCGCCTGCTTTCTGGACGGCATGGAAGCGTGGGCGAACTGGCGTCGAACCGGGTACCCGGTGCTTGTACCCGTGAACTGGCCTGGAAACCAGTCAAACGGAGAAATCCCTCGCCGAATGGTCTACCCTGACCAGGAAGAGCAACTGAACGCGGAAAACTTCAACGCAGCCGTAGCACGTCAGGGAGAAGACGTCTTCACTACGCGCGTATGGTGGGAC
This sequence comes from Rhodothermales bacterium, assembly GCA_041690215.1. GTDB lineage: Bacteria > Bacteroidota > Rhodothermia > Rhodothermales > DASSAV01 > DASSAV01. The sequence goes on along the minus strand of JAWLHQ010000010.1, from coordinate 50,887 downwards.
GTTGCCAACTAAGTTGTCGCATCTTCCACATGAGAGGATTAATGATTGGAGGGGGCGGGCCGGTGTATTTGCCCGCCTCTTCTGACATCCCGAACCGGGTATGCATCACAAGGATTCGGTACAGGGATCGGGGGCTCCCGTAGGGAATTGCCGTCAGTTGAAGCGGCCATGAGGCAACTCAGATTCCTCATAGTTCTCCTGTTCACGGGAGCCTGCCGTGATGCTCCGATGGAGCCGCTCTTCACGCTCGTTCCGCCTGAAACGAGCGGCGTAACCTTTGTAAACGAACTCGTTGAGCGTGAGGGCCTCAATATCATCGAGTACGAGTACTTCGCAAACGGAGGAGGGGTGGCTGTCGGCGACATCAACAATGACGGACTGCCGGACCTGTACTTCTCTGCCAATATGGGACCGGACGCCCTCTATCTGAACCGGGGCAACTTTCGGTTTGAGGATATCACGGCCAGGGCCGGTGTAGACGGTGGACTCGGATGGGATACGGGCGTGACGATGGCAGACGTCAATGGTGACGGGCTGCTCGATATATACCTGTGCAAATCGGGCAATGTGCGAGAGGAGTTGCGCAGGAACAAACTCTACATCAACCAGGGCGACCTGACATTCATCGAGCAGGCAGCTGCGTACGGGATCGACGATGCCGCCCACTCCACCCACGCCGCTTTTTTCGATTACGACCGCGATGGAGACCTGGATCTATTTCTGACCAACCATTCGATCCGCCGTCTGTCGCACTTCGATACCGAACTCGTACGGAAGATGCGGGACCCGCTCGCGGGTGACAAACTCTACCGCAATGACTCCGGGCACTTCGTGGATGTCAGCGAGGAGGCCGGTATCATCGCTAACCCCATCGGGTTCGGACTCAGTGCCTCCGTGAGCGACATCAACAAAGATGGCTGGCCGGACCTGTACGTCGCCAACGATTATATCGAGGACGACTATCTCTATATCAACAACGGGGACGGCACCTTCTCCGAGCGGATACGCGAATACCTCACTGCGACTTCCTACTCGTCCATGGGGACGGATATCGCCGACTTCAACAACGATGCACTGCCGGACATCATCACGCTGGACATGCTGCCCGAAAGCCATCGACGGCAGAAGATACTGGATGGTCCGGCAGACTACGAGGAATACCGGCAGATGCGCGATCAGGGCTACCACCACCAGTTCATGCGAAACATGCTACACCTGAACAATGGAGTGGGCCCATTTAGCGAAATCGGGCAACTTGCCGGGATTGCGAGCACCGACTGGAGCTGGGCGCCTCTTCTCGCCGACTACGATAATGACGGCCTGAAGGACCTCTTCGTTACGACCGGCTACCTGCGCGATTATACGAATACCGACTTCTGGGAACAGACCGTACCACAACTAACCGCCGCAAAACGGAAGGAAGGCAGGAAGCCCGGCGTAATGGAACTGCTGGCAGCTATGCCGGCATCGGAGTTCAGGAGCTATCTGTTCCGTAACCGGGGCGACCTGACCTTCGAACCTGTAACCGAACTCTGGGGCATAAGCAGGCCCTCACTGTCGAACGGGGCCGCCTATGCAGACCTGGACGCCGATGGAGACCTGGATCTCATCGTCAACAACATCAATCAACCGGCCTTCCTCTATCGCAATGAGGCCGACCGCCTCACCTCCAATCACTATCTCCGGATCCACCTCGCGGGCCGGGGCGAGAACACGCTGGGAATCGGCGCTCGGGTTACGCTCACGACTGAACATGGCCGCACGCTGTACCAGGAGTTGCACCCCTCTCGCGGATTCCAGTCTTCCGTAGAGCCTGTTCTTCTCTTCGGACTAGGCTCGGCAGAACACGCCGACGTTGAGGTGATCTGGCCGGATGGCACGCTCCAGACCGTCTCACGGGTGGCAGCCGATCAGACACTGATCCTCCAGCAGCACGAAGCGGGTCCTCCGGGATCTGAAATTTCTACTCATCCTTCTCGCACACCCTTCGAGCCTGTATCGGACAACCTGGGCCTGGATTTCGTTCATCGTGAGGACCCGTACATCGACTTCGGCACACAGCCGCTCTTACTCCGGATGCTGTCCCGCTTCGGACCGGCCCTGGCCGTGGGCGATGTGAACAGGGATGGTCTGGAGGACGTCTACGTCGGCGGCGCTCACTCCCAGGCCGGCGCACTCTACCTGCAGCAACTAGATGGCCGGTTCAGCCGGGGTGACGTCCCCGATTTCGACCGGCACGCGGTATACGAGGACGAAGAGGCGCTATTCGTCGATATCGACAATGATGGGGACCTCGATCTGTACGTCTGTAGCGGCGGTGGCCGTGAAGATGTCGATGCGGCGATCTTCCAGGATCGGATCTACATCAACAGCGGATTCGGCAGATTTGCCTACGACTCCGATCTTCTTCCTGAGATGGCAGGAGGGTGTGGTGCCATTGCAGCGGCGGATTACGACAAGGATGGAGACCAGGATCTATTCGTAGGCGGCCGGGTTCAGCCGGGCCGCTACCCGTTCCCGGCACGAAGTTATGTGCTGGAAAACATCGGAGGCCGCTTCATTGACGCAACCGAGCGTGCAAGTACGGCATTGCTCAAACCGGGACTCATTACGGATGCAGCATGGGTGGACCTCGATGGGAATGGTCTGCTGGACCTCGTGCTGGTTGGTGAATGGATGCCGATACGAGTGTTCCGGCAACACGAGGACCATACCTTCGAAGAAATCACCAGCGTGGCCGGATTCGAGAAAACCGATGGATGGTGGAACCGGCTTCTTTTTGCCGATCTGGATAACGACGGCGATCTGGACCTGGTAGCCGGAAACAGGGGCATCAACACGTGGCTGAGGCCCGCCACGAACCGACCGGTCATGCTTGCAGCCGGTGATTTCGACGGGAACGGCTCCATCGATGCGATCCCCTCCGTTCATAGCGAGGGCGCCGCCTACCCTGCTGTTTTCCGTGATGAGCTTACCGCCGTGCTTCCTTCACTGAAACGGAGCTTTCCGACCTACACGTCTTATGCCGATGCAACCCTTGCGGATGTCATCTCCCGTGAGCACTTTCGGAAGGCACACATGCTCACGGCATTCGATTTCGAAACCAGCATCTTTGAGAACGACGGGAAGGGCACGTTTACGAAGCGACCGCTGCCAATCGAGGCCCAGTTTGCGCCGATCAACGACATCCTCGTTCATGATGTGGACCGTGACGGATATCTCGATGTCGTGCTTGCTGGCAATGACTTCGGAACACGCGTCCAGAGTGGACGCGCCGATGCCGGCCGTGGACTGCTCCTGCTCGGCCGGCCCGGTCTGCTCTTCGAAGCCACCCCTCCAAACAGGAGCGGTTTCCTGACCGCAGGCGATGTAAGGCACCTCGCGCTGCTTTCCTCGACCCAGGGTCTACGAGTCCTCGTTGCCAATAATGATGGCCCATTCAATACCTTCACGCTTCAGTAGATCATGAAGACACGGTCTGCGCAAATCGAACCCTATCGCTCCAATCGGATGCGCCTGTACGTACTCCTCACAATCGGACTGTGGGTGGGTGCATGCGGTTCAACGAACCCGGAGCGTCTGGCTGGCCGGCAACCGGCCTACAGAATCATCGCGTATGTGGGCGGAAGAGCGGACTTGTATGGCATCGATGCGGCCAAGCTGACGCATATCAACTACGCGTTCGGCCAGGTCAGCACGGACGGGCGGGTTGTACTGGAAAACGAAAACGCCCCGGCCCATCTGGCGCAACTCCAGGCGCTGAAGGCGAGAAACCCGGACCTCAAGATTCTGCTGTCGGTGGGCGGCTGGGGCGCCGACAACTTTTCTGATGCCGCCCTTACCGATTCATCTCGGGACGTGTTTGCCCGAAGCGCGGTGGAGATGGTGAAACGGTACGGGCTGGATGGCATCGACCTCGACTGGGAGTACCCGGGGCAACCTGGGCCCGGTATCAAGTACCGCCCGGAAGACAAGGAAAACTTCACACTGATGCTGAAAGCCGTGCGTGAGGGTCTGGATCAGCTCAGCGATGAACGTGGCCGCGCACCAGGCGACCGCTACCTGCTCACCATCGCTTCGGCCGGAGGTACGTACTTCGAGCATACAGAAATGGACAAGCTGCATGCGTACCTCGACTGGATCAATATCATGACGTACGACATGTTCGGCAGCTGGACCGAACGGACCGGGCATCATACGGGACTATACCCGTCCTCTGAAGGCTTTGCACCACTGCTGACATCCGAAGCGTACGTCCAACAGCACCTCGAAGCAGGTATTCCACCCGAAAAACTTGTGCTCGGTGCAGCCTTCTATGGCCGCGGCTGGACGGGCGTCGAGCCAGCTAACAATGGCCTCAATCAGCCGTTCGAGCGGTATACGGCCGCGTATCCCTACACGGTATTGGTCCAGCAGTATATCGATAAACGAGGATTCCGCCGCCACTGGGATGATCGAGCAAGTGCGCCGTATTTGTGGAATCCGGACTCGACTACATTCATCACGTACGAAGACCCTCAATCTTTGAGAGAAAAGGCCAGGTTCGTCAAAACGCACGGGCTCGGGGGCATCATGTACTGGGAACAGTCGCACGATCCCCGGCAAGAGCTCCTCGGGGCCATATACGACGCCCTCCGCTGAACCGCACTCTCCAGTGCCGAGTACTCTTGCAGCCGTCTATGCCTGTCTGAAGCGGGACTGCACTAAAGTTTCAGTTGCATCCTCCGGTGCTGAAATACGGCTGCCAGCCCGGTCACGGCGAAGGCAAATAGAATGGAACGAACCAGCCCTACAGAAAAGCCGGCCCCAAGCATCTCATATAGATCGGGAACAGGAAAGTAGGTGGATGGAAGCGCAAATGCTGCGTATAGCAGGGGTGCGAGAATGTAGGCAAATAGTGCATTCTGGCCCGAGAGGCGGAGCATCTCCGTCCCTTTCCTCTGCTTCCGTACATCCACCAGCCAGTAAATCGCTGTCCAGATCCAGATGGTAATCGCGGAGCTCCACAGGCACCAGGGAGGTGTCGCAGCGATCTTATTGATGATGAACATGGGGTCGACGTCTCGAGCCGCATGAAGCAGAGAGCCAGCCGCAGCGAGTCCGAAGCCGAATAGAATCGCCCACCGTATACGCGACTGAGGCGACTGGCAGGCACTGCCGGGAAGCAACATGGTGCCGGCCAGCACACCTGAAACGACGATCCCCGCATGCGATCCCAGCGCAGAGCCAATGTCGACCCAGTTCGTGATCCAGGTAAGCCCTGAGAAGGCGCCGGCCCCGTCGGCAATGAAAAGACAGTAGAGCAACACGGTAACTCCGAGCAACCCGGTGGTCTGGTTGCGGAGTAAGAGATAAGCCATACAGGCAACCAGATAGGCCCATCCGATGAGTCCGAGGATACCCCACCAGTACGGTCTCATTTCGATGATCCCGGACACACCGGTTCCCCGGTATAAAAACAATAGAGTCCCCAGCAAAACACCTCCACTTGCTCGCAGCGCGATTCTTTTCCAGCGTTCCTGGAGATATCCGGGAGGCGGCGCACTCCATACGAGGATCACGCCTATATACATGAGCAGAGACCATAACGCAGGGGATACCGGCCCCTCCTGAGCTATGACTTCGGTGTTCACCATGAACACGCCGATCAGCAGGAGTGAGAGCGTCCGTGTCAGGATGTGCCGGAGCAAAGCACCACGAGTCTCCCCCCGTTCGAGCCGCCGCCCCAGTGCAAATGGAATCGACATGCCAACGATGAAAAGAAAAGCAGGGAAGATGACATCGACAAAGGTCATCCCATCCGCACCGGGCGGATCGATGTGCTTCATCCAGGCAGGCACCCCGGCCACTCCGGCCAGATCATTGACGAAGATCATCAGCAGAACCGTCAATCCCCGGAGCACGTCGATGGACACAACGCGTTCACCTCTGGGCTCGTGACCGGGCAGGGCCGCATGGAGTTGAGGCGCAGGGTATATCTCGAGCGTTGTAGTAGACGGGCTCATGCGCGATCTCCTTTACGATACATAGATGGGCAACATGCGCGCGGACCGGATGACTGGCCCGGCATTCCTCGATAGCTCCCGAACAATGTACGCTGCGGACACACCACAGAATAGCCCGGCGTCGGCTAATTGGCTGCCTCGAGCTTCGCCAGGTACGCCCGAATCGTTGCATCATCAGGTCGGTACACGAGGGCATTCTGCCAGGCATGCCGTGCGTCGTCATGCGCCCCCGAGAGCGCATAGAGCACGCCCAGATTCACCCACACCTCCACCATGCTCGGATCCTGTTCCAGTATACGATGATAGGTCTGAATGGCGGCAACGGTGTCCTGACGCAGGAAATAGAGGGATGCAAGATTATTCTGAAACTCCAGATTGCCGGGATCGAGGGTGAGGGCCACTTTGTACGTCTGTATCGCTTCGTCGTACCGGCCCGCCATGCGGTAAGCTGTTGCCAGCGCAGCGTGCGCATACGGATTCTCCGGATCGGAAGCCAGGCTCTTCTGGTACGCCGTGACATCGGCCTGGAGACTGGATAGCCGCTCGGCTTCTTCCAGCATCGCCTGCCCCTCCTCCATACGCCCCAGACTCTGCAGTACCTGGCCCAGCTTGTAATGAGATTCGGTGTGCCAGGGCAATGCGCGAACGGCCACTTCGAGGTGAGGAATCGCTTCTTCATCGCGCTCCAACCGCATCAAAAGCGACCCCAGAAGATATTCGACTTCCGCTGCGCCCGGAGCAAGAGCAGCCGCCTGCTCGGCGATGGCCAGCGCACGATCGTACTCCCCCTCCTCCTCCATCAGCTGTGAGTAAGAAAGGTAGGCGGGGACGTAACTCGAGTCGAGTGCGATGGCCTGCTGAAATGCATAGGCCGCGCTGTCTACAATGCCGAGTTCACGATAGACCCGGCCGATACTGGCCCAGGGGACGGGAGCCGGCCTGTGCGACACCTCCTGGTAGAAATACGAAAGAGCCTGTTGATAGGCGCCTTGCCACACGGCATTGTTGCCCAGATTATTCCAGACACCCGGAAAATCGGGCACCCGTTCGACGACACGCCGGTACGCTTCTTCCGCCTTTCCCCATTGCATCGTCTTCGAATAGATGAGGCCTTTCAGGAAGTCGGGTTCCACGGCGCCCGGAACCCGGCGTGCCGCGCTATCTGCCAGCGCCAGCGCCAGCGCATACTGCTGGCTCTCCAGTGCCCGTTCTGCCAGGGCTACCATCTGACGGGTATCGGGATCCAGAACAGCCGGCTCTTGCCCCTCACGCCGGCACCCGGCGACACAGACAGACGCGCCCAGCAGCATCACCAGGGCCCATTGCTGAATATGGGCTCCCATTCGTGCTCGATATTTCTTCAGGCAAAATCCGGACATGGTTTCCCACCATCAGGGACGTGTTTCGGCCATGGGCGCCTGATTCGCGTCTGGAACGGACCGCCACATCCCCGTGCCTTCGACGAGTAGCACATCCTGACCGGCCTCTATGGCTCCCAACCGGTCTACACGACCGCTGGGCCAGTACACGATCAACGAATCCAGACGGGGATATGTACCGAGCCCAAACGTAGCGACCTGCTCGGACGCCGAGAGATAGGTCCCGCCGCTCGTAATGCGGCGCTCCATCCACAGATCACCGGCAATGCCGACGAGCCGGGTACCCAGGGCGCTACGGTTGCTCTCTTCACCTTCGACGTGCACCCGAACGTAGGCGTTGCTGTTCAGCTCGTTGCGCCACAGGTGGACGCCTCCTCCGTTCTCAGTGATGAGTATGTCCACATCACCATCCCGGTCGTAGTCGGCGTACGCCGCCCCCCGCGCGACGAGCTGCCGCTGCAGAACGCCCCCGATCTCCGGTGCGACGTCCTCGAACGTACCGTCTCCCCGGTTCAAGAAAAGCTGCACGGGCTGCGCATACGTGTACCCCTCGTACGCCTTCTCGATACCGGGATTGACGTGCCCATTCGCCATGAAAAGATCGAGGTGCCCGTCCAGATTCGCGTCGAACAGAAAGAGACCGAACGTGAGCGTTCTGAGACTGGGGCGACCGATCTTCGTGGCTCCGGCACGGTCATAGAAGATGCCGTTCCCCCGGTGACGCCACACCCCTGTCATCTCCCGGGTAAAGTGGCCGACGAAGATGGATACTTCGCCCGTGCTATCCACTACACCGGCATCTATGCCCATACCCGCCCGCGTCTTGCCGCCTTCATCGTAAGCAACGCCACTGCTCACCCCACGGTCCTGGAATGTTCCGTCCTCCTTTCTGACGAAAAACTGGTTCGGCTCCGTGTCGTTGGCAACCATCAACTCCGGCCACCCATCCCGGTCGAAGTCGAGTTCGGCAACGCCGAGCGCTTTTCCGGTCGCGGTGATGAACCCGGCATGCTCCGTCCAGTCGGAAAACGTACCATCTCCGTTGTTGTGGTAAAAACGGCCCGGCAGACCGACATATGCCTGTGGCGTGCAATAATCCTTCGTCTCACCGTCGACCGTACAGAAAAGGTCGGTTTCGGGAGACCATTCGACATAATTGCCGACGTAGAGATCGAGCCAGCCGTCCCGGTCTGCATCGAAGAAGAGCGTCGAAGTGCTCCATACCGGCTCCCCGGCCACACCTGCCTCTGGTGCCACCTCGGTAAAAACACCATCGTCGTTACGGAAGAGCATGTTCGTACCGAGTGTACTCAGGTAAAAGTCCTCGTCGCCGTCATTGTCGTAATCCCCCACGGCGAGCCCCATACCGTAGGCGCGAATGTGTTCCAGGCCCGCCTCGCGCGTCCACACGGAGAACGTTCCATCCCCGTTGTTACGGTAGAGCCATACCGCCGGGCCCGGTTCCTCGTTGCCATCCGGCCATGTGCCCCCACCGACCACGAGTATATCGAGCCATCCGTCTCCGTCATAGTCGATGAATCCGCATCCGGAACCAACGCTCTCCGGAAACAGCATGCGCCCATCCGCACCGGTCTGGTGCCGGAAATCACCCAGCCCTGCCTCCCGGGTCACATCGACGAAATACAAGCCGCTACCAGCCCCCGCATCCGCTGCTGATGGCTGCCTCGCCTGAGGCTCCGTAGCACAACCGGCAACAATCAGAAGTAAGATGACCAGCAGCCCCGGCATCCTTTCGATCGCGAACCGGCACCTCCGTACACGCGCTGGAACGGAGTCGTTGCCCGAGGTCACCATGGATACGATACGCAAGTATGGCATGGGTACTATCAATCCAATCGGGCCAGATACGCCTTGACATCGGGGTCGTCAGGCTTATACCGCAAGACCTGCTGCCAGGCCGCTCGAGCTGCCTGTGATTGGCCGGTCATAGCGTATATGATACCGAGGTTGAGCCACCCATCGGCAAACGTCGAGTCGTCCCGAACGAGTTCCTGGAAGCGCTGAAGCGCGAGTGCCGTGTCGCCGCGAACGATAGCCAGATTGGCGAGATCGTTTCTGAGCGACAGGTCGTTCGGTTTTCTGGCAAGCGCGGCTCTGAACGCCTCCTCTGCCTTATCGTAATACCCGCTGCGCAGCATCAAGCCGGCCAGGGTGATCCACCGCTGGGGATCATCCGGAAACACTTCGACGGCCCGCTGCGCAATCCCGGCTTCTTCCTGCAAACGCTGGATCTCATCGATGCGGTCGAGCAGCGCCTGTCCTTCCTTCTCATGCCCCGCCGCGATCAGCGCCCGGCCCAGATTGTAGGTAGCGCCTTCGTGGCCGGGCCACCGCTGCACGACGCTGGAAAGAAGCGGGACTGATGCTGCTACCTGCCCCGATTGAAATAGCAGGGCACCCAGGCGGTACGCATACTCGGTCTCGTTCGGATTCCCTTCGAAGGCCTTTCGCGCATGCTCGAGAGCCTGCTCGATATGTCCCTGCTCCTCGTACAACTCGCTCAGCCAGGCATGAGTAACCGGGTAGGTTCCATCCAGGGCAAGTGCCTCCTGATACGCCACCTCCGCACTATCCCGTTTGCCAAGCAGCGCATAGGTCCGTCCGATCTGTGCTGCAATGGCAGAAAGCGCCAACCGGTCCTGGCCCCCTGAATCTGCACGGCGGCCGACCTTTGTGATCAGCGCACGCTCCTGCTCATAATAGCGTAGCGCCTCTCGGTATTGGCGTTGCAGGAAGGCGTTGTGCCCCAGGTTGTACCAGGCTTTCCTGTACTCAGGGTCCAGGGCAAGCACGCGCTCGAATGCACGCTGTGCTGCGTCAAAGCGCCTCATTTTCGTCAGGATGAGGCCTCGGGTAAAGTACAGGTCCGGAACGGCGAACGAGCGGCGTTCAGCGCTATCGGCAAGCACGAGCGCGGTATTCCAATCGCCCCGGTCGTAGGCGGCCTGTACCCGGCTGATCAGAGCCGCGGCATCTGGATCCGGGTCTTTTTGCACCGCGCTCTTACTACACCCCAGCATCAGCAGGGCTCCGAGCACGCTCATGGCAATGATTCGCATACTTCAGGTGCTCTCGTTCTCATCCATACGATCCCCTGCACGTCACGATGGGACCCGGTCATCTCTGAGTGGCCTCAGCCTGTGCTCCCCTTGAACCAGAAATACGTCCTGATCGGCGTTGACCTGTTCGAACACGTTCACCTGGCCATCCGGCCAGTACACGTGCAGCGTATCTACCGTCGTAGTAGCGCTCAGACCGAACGTAATGGTTTTTTCTGATTGAGGCAGGTAACTCCCTCCGGCCCGCACATGCCGTTCCTGCCGGCGATCCCCTGTGATAGCCACAATCCGCGTCCCTACGGCATCCCGGGTAGACCAGGCTCAACACAATCAGACCGAGCCACGCATTGGACACGCGCGAAAGGAACAACCAGAAAACTCCGGCTTCTTTCCTGAGCCCCGGCCGCAAATACGTCTCGCAAGCGCAGGTATCACGGTAACCCGGTGCGCCTTCATCGATCTCTGTATGCATACTGCGCCGGATTCTATGCAGCCTTCTGACTCACCGGCCCCTAATCACGATAATAGCGACCGGCAACCAGACATAAAACCCCTGATATCGCACCCGCTAACACGCTGTCTCAGATTCGCCTGCTTCATGTTCGGACCGACCAGGCGTATTGCTCAGAGTGTTTACGCAAGCAATCCACCCTGACCGCCATAGAGACGTTCTGGGTGGATTGTTATCCTGTGAATCGGAAAATGCCCGCGCTCGCCTTCTTGCTTCGCCCGAAGCGAACAGCTACTCCAGCGACAGTTGAATCCCGATGCGATGCACGTTGTCGAACACGTCGTATGAGGTGTATGCGTAATTAAACGCAAACCCGAAACCACTCAGGTTTCTCTGAAGGCCGATGCCCAGGTTCATGCCTTCCGTATCGGTGGGAAAGGCATAGCCAGCCCGAAGCGCCAGAGTATTCATGAAGAGGTACTCCCCGCCGATCCGAAGCTGCTCGGCAAAGTCGCGCGGGCGCTCGGCATCAACAGCCAGTCTCAACGAGTGCATGTCACTCGACATATTGGTCAGCGAGAAGAGATCCATGGAAGCCCCGACCCGGAACGTGAGAGGCAATTCGAAGCTCTCCTGCTCATACTGAAGTTCCTGCGCGAAATTCCGAACACTCATGGCGATATTCAGATCGCGGAAGCCTGTCTTGTAGAGCACGCCGAAGTCGAATACGGGTGTTCCCATGCTATAGTCGTCCGTAACGAGTTCACCATCGACACGGTCCACAGCAAAGGCCCCCAGATCCTGATACGCATACTTCACGTTGCCGCCTATGGAGAAGCGGTCGGAGAGCGCCTTCGCGTAGCCAATACCCACGGCCAGTGCCGTAGGACTGAAGATGCCCGTATCCTCGTAGCCATCACCGCTACGCACGGTCCCTTCGAACTCACCATAGTCTACCGCCACGACGGACACACCGAACGTGCCATAAAGCCCGTTACGCGGTCTGAACGCAACACTACCGGCATTGTAGTTGATGTCGGCGATGAACTGCGTCCGCATGAAGGCAACGTCTATCGACCGCTGCGTATTGGCCATGGCAGCCGGATTATAAAACATTGCGAGCGACCCGGCCATTTCCTGCGACGTGAGTGCCCCGGCCATTGCCGTAGCGCGAGGGTCCACCGACAGAGACAAGAACTTGAACCCGGTCTGCGCCGACTTGGAAACATCGGGATCCTGGAACCCGGGGCCCTCGGGTGCTTGGTCCTGACCGTAAACACGCGACACCAGGCAGAGGGCTAGTATCAAGAGGGGTACTGTTGCTTTCAGCTTCATGGAAAACATCCTCGGTTAAAATCTCCGGAGATACCATCCGCTTCTAGCCTGGGCGGGAGCAGGGATGCTCCTCGTGTCCGGCCCCACCCAGGCCAGAATCTCAGCGAATGACCACGAACTTCTTAACGACCTGCTCGCCCGTATCGTCGTCGCGAATCACGGCGATGTAGATGCCGCTGACGATGAGCTGGTTGGAATCTGTCGTAAGGTCCCAGTTTTCGCTGCCACTTCCGTCGGTGTGCGTGAGGGTCCGTACCAGTTCACCCAGTTCCGTATAGATACTGATCGTGGCGCGGCCGGGAATGTCCAGGAAGGCGATCTTATTCTGCTGGTCCGGCCACCGGAGATTCGAGTTGGCGCCTAGGTTGTACGGGTTCGGTACGACACGTGCCGCGCTGAGCGACGCTCCGGGCGCCGATTTCAGGCGGGCCGGATCATACGTCTGCGCGTAGTAACGGCTGCTCTTGAGGGGGCCTCCATCTGGTGTCCCGGTTATCCCCAGGGGATCCACCGGATTGGGCCCGCCGACTGCCTGTAGGAAATAGTAGTAGTTGACGTTTACGTCAACGTCTGTGTCCTCATAGCTCGTCTGGCTGGCAGGCAACTTCGCGATGAGCTTGTATTTCTCCTCTTCGTACGGCGCCGGGAAGCCCTGGAATCGGTTCTGCGCGCGGTAAAGCTCCCATCCCCCCGCTGGCGTTTCCGTCGGTGTCCACTCAATGGTGATCCTGTCCGTGCCGGAGGTAACATGGAAGCTGCTGGGCGGCTTCGGAGGACTGATGACGTTATACCCGTTTTCCAGTACGGCCTTGGCACGCGCGACGAGTTGGAAAAGAGAATCGCGCGCTGTCATCACCCATTGATCCTTCGTCAGGCTGACACAATCCGGCTCACCCTGGTTGCAAACTTGGCTTGTCTTCGGATTCCAGCTGAAAAGAAGATTCCCGGCTTCTTCCCGCGTCATCCCTTCCCATACGATTTTACGGCGATACCACTGCCCCAGCTCAATGGCCAGGGAATCGCTGAGGCCACCGACACCGTCGAACAATACGATGCGCACCTCTTGCCCCGGCTCCATGGTGTAGGGCCCAAAGTTGTTGCCGTAACTCCAACTCCCGCTCAACTGTGGGCTGGCCGTAGTCGCAAAGTGCTTGACGAAGTCCACCTCACCACCGCCGTTATACGGGAAGGACACATACGGTTGAGCAGGCACCGTGCGCGGGGATGTCTCGGACCAGGCGGATGGCAACGCCGTCGGACGCGTCTCCACACCGTTCTCGATCCACTCACGCTCCTTGAGCATGAGTGGTATATCGTTGTGATTACTATTACCCGTCAGGTCCGAATCATCCGAGTTCATATACGTCATCACGCGGGGCTGCACGGGGTCGTCGGGCTGAGAAAACCCGCCGAGTCCTTCCGGATCTGGAGCATGGGCGACGCCGTCCGCGTGCAGAATGAATTCACCCTGCATGCCGGCGGCACCGAGGCGGCCGGTCGTGTCCGTCTGAAGCGTGTACCACCACGAACCCGGAACCCACATGGGACCGCCAATGGTGCTGTATTCCGTCTTGCTGGGAGCAGCCTGAAGCCAGGTAAACTGTCCACGCCAGTCCTCGGGGAGTCCGTAATCGTGTTCTCCGTTGCCGATGATATCGGTCTGGTTGATAGCTCCCCAGGCAGCAGCCCCATCCGAGTTATCCCACGACGTCGATGAAGCCGATGTCTTGGGCCGCCGGATGAATGAGAAGTAGACGTCCTCTAGCGTCTGGCCTTCCAGTTCGATCTCGGGGTCACCATCCACGTTGCCCGTGTTGACGAATCGAAACTCCGTGATATGGTAGTCGTCGTGGTACGGATTGCTGAACTGGATGGACCGTTGCTCTACACTGATGCCGATCGACGTATTGACCTTGTTGATGAGCATGCGGTCTGGACGAATGTTCTGGTCGATAGCATCGATGACCACGGGGACCTGGTACGTAGGCTGGCCGTCTACGCGCAAGTCCGGAGCCTCGAACTGGCTGACCAGTTGCATGTCCGTCTGAAAGAACTCACCGATACCCAGCGCACGCGGACCGCTGTGCGACGTGCGTACGGGATAGTGATTGCCATTCTCGTCCGTGAAGTTCTTTGCACTGATCCAGTACCCGATCACGTGCATGTAGGATACACCGCCGGGCGACATGTTATGGATCCCCGGCCAGACCATGAGCGGGAAGGGCTCGTAGATCTCTGGCTGGCCGAGCCCGCCGTTATAGCGGTGCTGAAAATCGCCTACGCTGAGCCACCGGAAATCGTATTGCGCCCGTGCCGTATCGGCCCAGCCGAACGCAAGCACGAGCCCCGATATGACCGCGAGACGTCTAAAAATGGACGTACTGATCACTATCTTCATGTTTATCTCTTCAAACGTTAGAATGCGCGGAGACATGAAGCCTTGCGGCAGGAAAAGCCAGATGCCATCCTCCCGTCAGGTGAATCGTTCTATCAGAGCCTGAGGCGGATTCCGAAAAACACGTTTCTCGGATTCAGGAATGCCATGACGTAGCCGTTCGGCATGTCGATGTAGGCCTTGTCCCTGAGCACCTGGTCGACGCGGCCCTGATCCGCCTTATTCCAGGCACCGTTAGAGAACGTCATGTAGGATCTGGACGACAGGTCGTAGTAGAGTGCGTTCTCGATTGGAGCCGATACGCCGTCCACGTCGTTGACCGCATAGATGGGATCGAATGCGACACCTGGCTTGCGGTAGTCACCCGGCCGGTCGTTGCCCGGTACCCAGGTGTAGCCCGGCGTATAGCCTTCCGCACCTTCGAACAGTTTTTCCGGTGCGGGCAGGTGTAGCGAGCGAATGTAGTCCCGCGTGTCGTTATCGCCCAGGAAGATGCGGCCACCACGGTTGTACATCTGGCGGATGTTGAAGACGTTCGTGATGTCAACGTAGAACTGGGCATCGCCAAAGCTGGTCTGGAAGGCCTTGCTCAGGCGCATATCGAAGTTCCAGAAGTCCTTCCACTTCACGTTATAGGCAATGCGGCGATCCTGCCCGGGCCCACGTAATGAGAAGTTGGCACCATCCCACGTAGAAGGAGCACCGCTGCGCCATTCACCGAGAAGCGCGATGCGCCAGTCGCCCAGCACGCTGGCACCTGCTACCGAAGGCCCGAAATTACTGGGCAAGCGGAGCTCGATGTTGGCGTTTGCGTAAGGCTCCGGCACACGTGCATTCTGCAGCAGGTTGTTGGGGTTGGCGGCGTACTCACGGTACCGGCGCTGGTCCTCGAAAATGGAGCCCCAGCCGAAGCCACCGTTCTTGGTGGAGAGATACGTGTAGTTGATGAAGCCGCGTATCCAGGATCCTCTGTTCTTCTCGATCGTGATCTCGAAGCCGCGGTTGTCGCCGTATCCCAGCGGTTCTTGCCGAGTATAGTTGACCAGCTCATCGACACTGACGTACGTCACGTCGCGCCCGTCACGCGAGAGATCGCGGTAGAAGCCGGCCAGACGCACCAGGAAGAGATCGGCAAGGCTCTGCTCGAACCCGAGTTCGTAAGCAACCGTCTTCGGAAGCGGCATATTCGGGTCGCCAATGCGCTGAATCTGTGTCGTGTAAGCACCGTACCGGATCTCGAAGAGGCGGTATGGGTCCGGCATCTGCCGGAAGTGCCCGTAGTTGAAATAGAACTTGCTGACCTCAGTCACCGGGAAGGAGACCCCCAGTCTTGGACTGAGCGTAAACTGCCGCTTCGCGGCTTTCGTTGGCGCCTCAGGAAGCCGGTTATAGCCCTGCGAGGACGAGAAGATGCGGCTGAAGGCATCGTAATCGTACCATTCCCCACCGGCATGGAAGTAATCCGCACGGACCCCCAGGTTCGCAACCATGCCCCTGAATTCGAGCTTCGCCTGGCCATAAAGGGCGCCTTGCGTCGGCCGCCGCTGCCAGCGGAACCGCTCATTCTCCTGGTGCGGGTTGGCGGGGTCCCACGACCCGTAAAACACGTCGTAGTCACTGATGTTGTACTCGATGCCGGCCTTGGCCTGCATGAAGCGGTTGAGCTGGCTCGTAATGTCGAAACGAGCGGTCCAGCGACGTACGTCGGACGTGTCGCGCGCATCGCCGCGCTGCGATCCGAAAGCCTGACCGCCATAGTACTCGTACTTTTCCTTGTAGCCAAACGGAGCCTCTGTCAGTGCTACCTCATCCGGTGCGCAGGTATTGGCCTCGCGCAACTGGAGGTCGGGCGTGACACAGCGGACGACCAGGCTGTTGCCTTCTGCATCCTCGGTACGATACGCCGGCGCGCCGGTACGATCCGAACTGGCATTCCGCTGCAACTGCACCTCATAGAAGGTGGTCGGGCTGAGGGTGTGTGTAAACTCTAGACCAACCACCGATCGCGTCACGTCGTGGGGACTGAAGAAGTAATCCCCGAACACCTGAGACTCCACACTGACCCCGACGAGGTTGCCCTCGATGTAGTCACGGTTGTCCCATGTGTAGCCAGGTAGCTCCGCCGTGACGTTCCGGTAGCCGATGCCCTCACCCGTGAAGGCGACGCCTTCGATTTTGTTGCGAATACCCGTGACGGCCAGACGCATACCCGGTCCGATGTCAGACACCAGCTTACCCTGAAACGTCCGCCGCCCCTCGGCAGAACGCTGACCCGGAATCACGTAGGCATTCTGCGCGTCCCGGAATGAAGCAGAAAACCGTAGATCGCCGAGCATCTTGCCGATGACCGGCACCGGTCCGGTGATGGTCCCGTCAACCTCATAGTCCGGATCGACGATATCGAAGTCTTTCCGGTATACCCACTCCTGGCCTTTTCGAAGCTGTTCCGGCGAATACGGGGTACCTTCCGCTAGCGCCCTCCACCCACCGAACTGTTCGTATTGCGTCCGCAGGTGCTCCGGAAGGATCCCTACCCCGCAGATCGACACCTCGCACGTCTCCCCGCTGTCAACCGTGCCGTCACCATTGCCATCACCCGGAAAACGCTGCGTGCTCAGGCGGGGAAACGCCCAGAACGAATGATCTACATCTCCATACCCCTTTCCGAAATCGGTAAAGGTCTTCTGTTTGGGTGTGCTGTACCGAGCGATGATGTCAGCCGAGTACCGGGTACGAGACGGATCCTTGGTGACAACGTTGATGAGGCCGCTACGAACGTTGCCGTACTCCGCATTGAACCCACCCGTCTGGACCTGAACCTCATCGATTGCCGTGTAGCTGATCTCCGTATTCGGATTATTCGAGCGTGGATCGGTAAAGGCGACGCCATCCACCGCGAATCCAACCTGGTTCCCACCGGAGCCTCGTACCGTCAGGCCAGGCTCAAAGCCCGCTTGCAGGCTGATGACTTCCGCCACGCTGGAAACAGGCAGGTTCTCGATCTGCTCCTGGTCGATGTTCGCGATACTGGCCGAGACGTCACGTTGCACGACGGGCCGCTCAGCAGCTACAACCACTTCGTCCAGACCAACCGTCTCCTCCTGCAGTTGGAAGTCCACCTCGGTCGTCAGGTCCACGTTCACACGAACGCCTTCACGTACGACGGATGTATAGCCGATGAAGGAGGCCCGGATATTGTACTCGCCCGGGCGAACGTTGAGAATGACGTAGTAACCGTCCACATCCGAAACGGCACCTTGTGTCGTGCCATCGATGATGACGCTTACCCCGGGAATCGGCTCGCCGGTCCCACCATCCGTAATGGTACCCGCAATTTTTCCCGATTGGGCTAGTGCTAGGGAGACGGGCAAGCAAAAAACAAACGCAAACAGTAGCCTTGCTGGTCTCATGAGCAGTCCTCACGTTACTGGGTTGACATCATGTAGATCACGACGCGGAACGAACATCCCGCTGTCTCCACCAGCTATGCAGCTGGCGTATTGCACAGGGCCTGAGCGAACAGTCGATACTACATGCTCCCGGCAACGCGACAACAGCCGGTAGCAAAGGGGAATAAATGTGGCGGGCTCAAAAAGCGCTTTCAATACCCGCGTTCGCACCTGCAGTGGAACAGCGAGCGTGAATTAGCGGGGGTGCGCCAGGGACTAAACCGTTTCCGGACCCGAACCAGAGCCTAAAACGAAACCGTCGGAATCAGGTCGTCCGACGAGGACTACACGGACGCATCGGACCTACAGAGACACAACGTAGGTGCGAATTAGCGTAACAATGTCGCAAAAAATTACAATGAGAAACAAGGGCCCTGATGGGGCAAAAAGAAGTACCCTGTACGGCTTTTCATGGGTTGTACTCAAAGGAGGCGGTTCCGCAAAGGCTGGAACGGCTTGGCCACAACCAGCCCTGGCCTGCCAGTTTCTCCTCTGAATGCATCGATCCAGGGAAACGCGACCTGTGCTGTTACAGCCGCTGTTTTCTTGTCTCGCAGTCTATGAAGCGCCACGAAAGACCGTGCAGAACGGCGGCGGCAAACGTACATCGTGGGTTCACCACACTTCTCCACCCGGCGCTTACTCCGAGAGGATCTGATCCAGGAGCAAATAACGCGCCCGGTGCTGCTGAGGCACAGCGCGCGAGTCCACGTCCAGCACCATCACCATGGAGGCATCCTCCGCGCCGCTATCGGCAACGGGCCACTCCGGAAGCCCCGAACCGTTCGGGTCACCCGTCTTGATGAAGTTCGCGAAATAGCTCTGCATGGTCTCGGATACCTTATAGTCATCCGGCGTCCAGGCATAAACCTCATTGGTAGCCAGGTTGCCCAGGGCGTACTCGATCTCGGCCGAATGCACGGCACCGCGCGACGGCGGCGTCGGGTTGGCCTGCGCAGCGGTACCGGATACCACGCCCCCGGCAAGACCGGGAACGGCGTTGCCCATCTCGGGCCTCATGGGCGGACGCGGACGCGTGTAATAGTACCGGTACACCGGCGCACGGCCCGTCTGCCGGTGGAGTTCGTACCACTTCCAGGTGCTGAAGCCGATGAACCGGTCGCCGGCCAGGTCGGTGGCGGCCTGGATGACCTCCTCTTCGGTAGAGGCGTGATACACCGCCAGAACCTCGTCCGCCCGGTCGCCATACAACTCACGCACGACCATGGCGAAATTCTCCGACGTAGGCTCGTGCTGTCGCAACAGGGCGCGGTAGTTCATCTCCTCCGAGTTCCACCCCAGGAGCAGCGGAACGGACGCCTGTCTCCCCGTAGCAAAAATCTGTTCCGGTGACTCGGGGAAGAAATACCCGTCAACAGTAATAGGAAATCGGGGGACACCGGGCTTCGAAGACGCTTCGAGCAGCTGCGTGGAAGAAATTGCACGAAGGTCGGCCAGTGATGTCGCACCGATGGCAGTCGCGAACTGCACACCACTCGCTTCCCCCTCACTGAGCGGCACAGGCGTGAGCGTCCCCATGAGCGAACCACTCTCCCCGATGGCGCCAGCGATCAGATCTTTCGAAAGCGGAGACGCCATCTGGGCGCTCACGGAAATCGACCCGGCCGATTCCCCCGCGATCGTCACTCGTTCGGGATCACCTCCGAAGGCCGCGATGTTCTGCCGCACCCAGCGCAGAGCCGCCGCCTGATCGAGCAGACCGTAGTTGCCCGATGCACCGTGCGGAGATTCCGCAGAGAGCTCGGGATGGGAGAAAAAGCCGAAGATGCCGAGCCTGTAGTTCAGCGTAACGGCCACGATCCCCCGTTTTGCCATGCTTTCGCCGTCATAACGAGGCTCCGAACCATCCCCCGCCATGAAGCCACCGCCGTAGAAATAGACCAGCACCGGAAGCCGTTCGTCTGCCGATTCCGCCGGTGTCCAGACGTTGAGGTACAGGCAGTCTTCACTCATCCCCTCGCTCCGGAAGTTCATATCACCGAAGATGCGGGCCTGCATGCACTGTGGGCTGAAACGATACGCGGGCCGCACCCCGTCCCAGTTCGCTACGGGCTGCGGTGGCCTCCACCGAAGGTCGCCTACAGGCGGCGCAGCATAGGGAATCCCCTTGAACGCACGAACTCCGCTCGGCAGGATAGTACCTTCGACTCGTCCGTTTGCCGTCTGTACAATCTGGGCTTGAACCGCTGAGTGAAAGTTTCCTACCAACAACATGAGGATGAGAAGCGCTTTCATAGCTTCCTGGGAGAAATAGTATGTTGCCCGCTGAGGCGATTTATGACCCCGGTGGAAATCGACCCCCTCATTGTCGTACTCTGCGACAATGATGATACGTAACTATTTTCCTTGTTGCAACCGTCTGTTTTATAGCCACGCACCAATGAACAATCCCTTGCCCGATCCCCTCCGGCCCGAAGGCAGTGGTTACCTTCCGGGCCTGGCAATAGATATCGTGATCTTCGGTTTCCATGAGAATGAACTGAAGATCTTGCTCCTGGAATATCACAATACTCGCCTCTTCGCATTACCCGGCGGGTTCATCCAGGACACAGAAGATTTAGACGAAGCGGCTCGACGGATTCTGTTCGACCGCACTGGCCTGCGCGATATTTATCTCGAACAGTTCGCTACGTTCGGCGACTATGCCCGGTACGATCCGGCCCCACTCCGAGAGATTCTGGTGGCGCGCGGCATCACACCGCAGGACGATCACTGGCTCCTGAAACGCTTCGTATCCGTGGGATACTACGCCCTCGTGGATTTCACGAAGGCCGTCCCGGCTCCGGATGAACTGGCCGACCGTTGCACCTGGCACGACATTGTCGATCACCCGCCGTTGATGCTGGACCACGCGTTCATCGTGGAAAAAGGACTCGATACCCTGCGATCCAACCTGGATCGCAAGCTGATCGGCTTCAATCTCATGCCGGAAACCTTCACGATGGCCGACCTGCAACGCCTCTACGAAACCGTGCTGGGTCACTCCCTGCACCGAACCAGCTTCCAGCGCAAAATGCTCGGACTCGGCATCCTGGAGCGAATCGACAAGAAATGGACGGGCAAGGCGCACAAGGCCCCCTACCTGTACCGCTTCGCCTCCGGCTCATCAGGCACATCTCAATAGCTCCCGGCTATACTGGTTCTCATTGTGACCCCATGCCCTGAGCGTTTTCGCACAGGGACGCGATATGGCGCACTCAGTCACGCAGGCGGATCACTTCACCTCGGATGAGCCACTCCAGCTACTAAGAAAATCGATCTGGCCGTCACACGGCAGAGGCCTATCTCGTCTCATGTGTGGATGATACCCTGCCGCATAAGCCGGTCCCGCTTTTCCACAATGCGGCGTCACGAGCGGGGCCCTCATTCAGGATAATGTAATCGAGGTTCGGACAGATGGAACAACGTACCCAATCTGAGCAGCGCCTTCCCTATGCGAAAGTGGCGACCGGGGCAATCCACGCGATGATGGGCCTGGAACGCTACGTGCGCGAGAGTGGCCTGGAACACTCGCTCCTCCATCTCATCAAGCTCAGAGCATCGCAGATAAACGGCTGCGCCTATTGCATCGACATGCACACCAAGGACGCCCGCGCGGCGGGAGAGAGCGAGCAGCGCCTCTACGCACTCTCCGCCTGGCATGAGACCCCGTTCTTCACCGTGCGGGAGCGGGCGGCGCTGGCGTGGACGGAAGCGCTCACCCTCGTCAGCGAGAACGGAGTCCCGGATGAACTCTTCCGTGCCACGCGGGAGCACTTCTCCGAGCGGGAGCTGGTCGACCTGACCATGGCTGTAGTGGCTATCAACGGATGGAACCGCATCGCGATTTCGTTCCGCCCGCCGGTTGGATCATACGAGCCATCTGCGGTAGCGGCGTAGTCGGAACGCGTATCCACAAAGACGATATACTGGCCATCTGGGAGGGGCTTACTCGGGCCCCTCCCAGACCCCGCAGAGCGGACCGGATCCTATTACCATGTCGAGAATAGAGATCGCAGAAACGGGAGTGACAGGCAGTGAGGTGGAAGAGCACGAGGACGAGTTCGAACGCCATCGGCCGCTCCTCTTCTCGATCGCATATCGTATGCTCGGAAGCGTCGTAGACGCGGAGGACATCGTCCAGGAAGCCTACTTCCGCTGGCATCGGACTCGACCTAACCAGCTTGAGTCGCCCAGGAGTTACCTCTGCACCATCGTGACCCGGCTCTGCATCGACCACCTTCGCTCGGCTCGCGTACGCAGGGAGGAATACGTAGGGCCCTGGCTCCCCGAACCACTTGTCGGCCCCGTAGATGAGGACCCACTCGAGACGGCGCTGCTCGCCGAATCCCTCTCGACGGCATTCCTGCTTCTACTCGAGCGCCTCACCGAGGTGGAGCGAGCCGTCTTCCTGCTTCGGGAGGTCTTCTCCTTCGACTACCCCGAGGTAGCCAGGATCGTCGGCCGGAGCAATGCGGCCACACGGCAGATCGCCAAACGTGCCCGCGACAGATTGGCGGACGGCGCTACCCGGTTCTCTGCATCGCAGGAGATGGCGGAGCATCTCGTACACCGATTTATAGACGCGTGCACGAGCGGCGACCTGGATGGCTTGCTCGAACTCCTGACCGAGGACGCCGTTACCTTTAACGACGGCGGCGGGAAGGTGCTCGCTGCCCTCCGGCCTATCTACGGACGCGAACGGGTTGCCCGTTTCTACGTCGGGATCTTTCGCAAATTCTGGGCTCAACCGCGGGTTCGCGTACTCACTGTAAATGGGCAGCCCGGAGTCCTCGTCCAGACGATCGACGGCATACGACGGGTACTCACCTTCGCATTCAAGAACGGACGGATCGAAGGGATATTTCTGGTCGTGAATCCAGACAAACTACAGCGGATGCCACCTGGAACCTGAGCCGTCAGAACGATCAGCGCTACGACGTGTACCTTTCCTGTGATGAGCCACTGCATAGAAGCAGGAGACGCCATTCACGTTTTCTACTCGGCAAAGCACCCGTGGACGAGGCGGTGGAACTCGTCGCGCACGGATCGGTCGCTCAAGAACACGCCAAGGTGCGCGCTCGTAACCGTCATCGAACGCTGTCTCTCTACGCCCCGCATCATCATGCACAGATGAGCGGCTTCGATCATGACCGCCACACCCCTGGGACGAAGTACCTCGTCGATAGCGGATGCGACCTGCATGCAGAGCCTCTCCTGCACCTGAAGCCGCCGTGCGAAAACATCGACGAGGCGGGGGATCTTGGAGAGTCCGATGACACGGCCGTCAGGGACGTAAGCGACGTGAGCCTTCCCGAAGAACGGCAGCATGTGATGCTCGCAGAGCGAATACACTTCGATATCTCGCACCAGCACCACACCTTCATACTTTTCTTCGAAGATGGCGCTGCCGACGACGTCACGGAGGTTCTCCCCGTAACCCCGAGTCAACCACGACATGGCCCTGGCGACACGAGCGGGTGTCTGCAGAAGCCCCTCCCGCTCCGGATCCTCTCCGATGAGTTCTAGATGGCGCCGCGTGAGCGCTGCGAATTCCTGCTCATGCGCCAGCGTCGCGGTTCCTGACGAGGAGCCGTCACCGGAATCCGTCCCCTGTGGCCAGATACCGTTTGCGGCTGCGGCCTGAGGCAACACCTCGCTATCCTCGCTGCCGATAGTCAGGCCGGTAGCGGGTACATCGTGTCCGTTATGTCTCATGAGGCGCTACGTTCAACCGTAAATGAGCGAGCGTCTGAGTGTCCTGCACCCTGCCGTGGACACAGGTGATCGAGCATAGCTTCGTCACCCTGTTCTAACGCCACTTCCGCCTGGAGACATTCCTGATCGCGGTAGATCGCAGCTACGGCGAGGGTTCGGTCGCCTGACCGGTAAGCGAGTATGCAATCCCGATCCCGAACGCTTCCTGCGACGTCGATTCGATCCCATTCGGGAGCGTGCCCCACGTACGTGATCGGTACGCCGTAGTGCTGGCTCCAGAAGAATGGGACTGCATCGAACCGCTCGCGTCTCCCGAGCATGTTACGCGCGGCAACCTGCCCCTGACGCTCAGCCACGACCCAGTGCTCGACACGAATGCGCCTGCCTGACCGGGAATCCGGCCAGCGCGCGATGTCGCCTGCTGCGAATATTCCGGGAGCGCTGGTTTTGAGGTACTCGTCAACCACCACGCCGTTATCCACGGCTAGTCCCGCATTCTCGGCAAGTGCGACACGCGGTCGAACACCTACCCCGACGACCACCAGGTCGGCAGGCAGTACATCGCCGCCGCTGAGGGTGACTGCGTGGGCAGCTATCGCTGTCGCCGTCTGTTTGAGATGGAATACCACTCCGTGCTCCTCATGCAGGGCGCGGATGAAGTCGCCCAGCTCGGCACCGAGAATGCGCTCCATGGGCCGTGATTCGGGCGCCACGACGTGAACCTCGAGACCGCGAGTACGCAGCGCCGCCGCTACCTCCAGGCCAATGAAACTGGCTCCCAGCACAACCGCTTGCCGTGCACTCGCGGCCTTTGCGATGATGGCCCGGCTGTCATCCAGACTCCGGAGATAGTGGACGTGGGGAAGGTCGCCTCCGGGAAGGGCCAGCCGAACCGGTTCAGCCCCGGTAGCGAGCAGTAGCCGATCGAACGGAATCGACGCTCCGCCTTCGAGATGAACGCGTTGCGAAGCCGCATCGAGAGAGATTGCCTTACTCCCGGACAAGAGTTCAATTCCATTCTCACGGTAGAAGTCCTCGGAGCGCAGCGGAATCCACTCCTCCGGCGCCGTGCCGGCGAGATAGTCTTTCGAGAGGTTGGGACGGTCGTATGGAACGGTATCTTCAGCACCAACAAGTACTATACGGCCCTCGTACCCTTCTTCACGCAGTGTTTCTGCGCAAACGTTGCCGGCAGCCCCGGCACCGACTATGACTACGGCCCCTACTCCTCCCGGATCTACACCCGCTTTTACCCTGGGCATCTCCCCGGGCGCCGAATCTGTCCCCTCTACTTTTTCCACGACGAAGATGTGCCCGTCGCGGTGCTCCACGCGCCAGCAGGGCAGCGGATTCAGGGCCGGTGGACGCAGCGCCTCGCCAGTCCGCAGGCTGAAACAGGCATGGTGCCATGGGCAACGAATGGTGTCGCCAACGAGCAGGCCCTCGCCAAGCGGCCCACTGTAATGAGTACACGTCGCTCCTACGGCGAACACATCGTCCCCCTGCCGGACTACCAATACGGACTCGCCGTTGACGTGCCCCACGAGCAATTGCCCGTTCTCAAGCTCTGAAACCGGTACCCCAAGGGTCAGGTCTGGTCCGGTGGACTGGTTGTTTCCTGCTGACATTTCTTTCTGGTTGTTCGAGCGATGCTTTTCCGCAGGCGTGGATATTGCCTCAGATCCGCCAGGGAAGTTCGGCAACTATCACTTCATAACCGAACACGGCTCGGTCTATCTGCAAACGTCAATTTCGGTACCCGACATCACATCCCCTGAGAGACCGTTTAGTAAGAGATAAACTCCCCTCCTGGACAGAGCCTGTCCAGGAGGGGAACCTGGAACGTCTAAACACAACGTACCAGACAATCTCTGAGCCGGCAGAAGTGGTAATGAGGACTACACGTGATCAACTCGGCCGTATGGCGACCCTTCAGGTTTGACGCCTCAGCTGGCGAACTTATCGGGGAACTGCTTAACGAATGCATCCGCCATGGCATCCGCTATCGTGTTCATGTGCGTTCGCATGGCCTCCCAGATGGTCGCCTCACCAGTGAAATCACGGCCATGGATGGCGTTGATCTGCTGGACGTGATGCCCGCCATGCGCGACGAGGAGTGGCAACACAGCATCTTTCGGCAGGTGAGGGTTGGCACTGGCGAGGAACGTCGCGATGGCGTCGGCATTCTCGGTGAGTGTAGACGAGGCGGCACCCTGGCCGGCTTCGTCGCCGCGATAATGAGCCTCCATATAGTCCTTGATCGCGCCGTAGTGGCCAGCCAGGAGTTGAAACAACTGATCAGCGGCCTCTCCTCCATACAGTGGTTCCGTGGCGTCCGCAATGGCCCGGGCGTTCTTTACGACCTCCGCCTCCGCGGCTCCGGCGCCCCGCTCATCCTTGTAGTGCGAGGAGAGGACGTAGGAGCGCACCCAGAAGATGTGGCCTGCCCAGAGATCTCGGAGGGCGAGCTGTAGCTCGCCTGCACTTTGGGCTTCCGTTAGCTCCGCCTGAGCACCCTCGGCATGTGGCTGGTTCATCATGTACGGGGCGGATGGCCCGGCGGACAGCGTGAGGACCAGCAGGAACGTTGCAGTCATGGGCGACCTCCTCTTTGGTTGGTTAAAGTGGTCGAAGTCTATCGTCGACGTGAACGTTAAAGCGGTACGAGACCACCAGCCCATCGAGCATGAGCGGCCGTATCGCCTCGCAAGTCGAGGGCTCCTCAGAGCACCCGGCGTAAGCGTAGGTCACGATCGTCTTCCCTTGTTGCGGGACTCCTGCTTCGCTGCCGGCGATAGCGGCTGGAAGCTGCTCCGTAGGCGATGAGACGTGTGTCTGGCTAGCTCTCATGGCGTGTTTGGTGGCAGCGCGAACCGTCCTGCGTACTGCTCCGGGGTGAGACTAATAGAATGTGCTGCCATCAGAACAAAAAAGTCAATAGGTTTATTGACTTTTTTGTTTTTATTGTATTCGCTGCCCTACATTCAAGTGCAGCAATCAGAACGGCCTGGCCAGACGTTACTTATCCGTGGAACTATCGGAAATGCATGTTGAAGAGGCATCCTACGTCGGTTATGGACAGGATGCGCCTCGGCTAGGTCACAGCGGATAACGAAGCATTCCTATGAAGTACTGGAACAGGACGTTGCTATCGAGCACGAGGGGACGCATCGTGGAGCTCCTCCGCCGCGGCAAGGCGACCGTAAACGACCTCGCCGGGGCTCTGGGGATTACCGACAACGCTGTGCGGACCCACCTTACTTCGTTGGAGCGCGACCTCATCGTGCGAGCGGCGGGGCAGCGAAGCGGGACACGGAGGCCGGAAGTACTCTATGAACTAACGCCAGAGGCAGAGCAGCTCTTCCCCAAAGCCTACAGCACGCTCTTCAGTCTGCTGCTCGAGTCGGTCGCAGCACGGCTTCCCTCCGGGGAGGTCGAGGAAGTGCTGCGAGAGGTGGGGAAAAAAGTGGCATCCACCCATCCCCCTTCACTCCCCAGGGCAAGCCTCCGGGAGCGCACCGAGGCAGCGCTAAACCTGCTCACTGAATTAGGTGGGCTTGCAGAGCTTCGGGAAGAGGATGAGGGCCTCCTGATCTGCGGGTACAGCTGCCCCCTGGCCGATGCCGTCGCGCATGACCCGCGAGTATGCACCCTGGCCGAGGCGCTCCTGTCTGACGTCATCGGAGCGCCCGTGCAAGAGCGGTGCGATCGTGAAGCAAAGCCGCGGTGCACGTTCAAAGTCGGTTAATCCAGGCACGATTTCCATTCTCAAGCTACCAGCCCGTCTCCTGGAGCTGATAACGCGGAATTGCTCGCTGTCCCGTGGCTGTGTAATTCAACCTTTCGAGATCCGTTCGAATCAAAACAGCACTCTCCGGTACCGTTCCAGAGCAGTGCCCCCTCGTGCTGCCAGTCGGTCTACTGCCAGAGGGTGCTATGTTACGTCAACCTCGTGACTCAACTTGAATGTTGTACTCCGCCATCTCCACGATCAGGTTGTCCTTCACAACGTACTTCTGCGCCCACTCATTCTTGAAAGGCTCTCCCGTCGCACGCACCGTTCCGGACTCGCTTCCGAAGATGACAACGGTATCCCCCTCCGCGACGAACTCGTTCGTGTTGAAGGCGGTCATCTCAACCCGCTTCAGGATACCTTCGAAAAAACTCCTGACCCGATCCCGTCCATTAAACACGGCTTGCGAAAGTTTGGGGTTGGCGCCGTAGTAGGTCCACCGGGAATCCGGGTGAACCGTCTCGAGCAGCGCGTCGAGGTCGCCAGCCCCAAAGGCTGCAAACATACGTTTAACGGTAGCGGTAGGGTTATTCGCTTTCATCGCTCTGCTTCCGTTTGACGTTTCTATTCACTTGTACGCAGCGTAATCATGCACATGGACTCCGGAGTAACTGCTCCTGTTTTAGCCCTCTACTCCGCGTACCACAGATGACTACCTGCAAGCGGGCGGCGGCGAGCCCCGGCTGCCTGCAGCGCGGCTTCCGTACTTGCCTCGTCTTGGCCAAGAACCTCGGCAAACTCGCGGGTGGTGCCGGATCCGTAGTGCTGTAGCACAGCCTCGACGCTTACCTCCCGCGCCGGCGGCAACGCACCGAGGTTTGCCGCGAGCGCACGCTCAAGGCGAAAAAAGGGCTGCGAGCCGCGCATCAGCCATGCCTGCTCGCTGGCAGGTCCCTGGACGATGAGGGTCGGAAAGCCGCGGATGCCCGTCATCGCCTTCCGCTCCAGATCGGCTGCAAACGCATCCTGGCTTGCAGGATCGTTGAAAGTTGCTTCGAACAGGTCGCGGTCGAGTCCGATGTCCGCCGCGCAATCAGCAAGCACCTCGGGGCGAGCTATGTTGCGCGCCTCCAGGAAGAGCGCCTGTCGGATCCGGCGAAGGTAGTCCTCCTCGCGCTCAGGGGCGATTGCGCGAACGGCGTGAACGGCCACGGAGGGCGGGTACGACGAGGCGAGCGGATCCGTGAGCCATACGGAGGGGTCGATGGGCTGGCCGTAGCGCGCCACGACCTCCTCCCAGTGCGGGGGTATATCGGAGGGCTGGCGGATACCACCGCTGTCCATGAAGCCCTCCCAGCGCGGTAGAAGCCCGCCATAGAGATGCGTCACCTGAACGTGCTCGCCGTAATGATAGAGGAAGCGCCGCCAGGCAGGCTCCATAGCCCAGCAGTGTGAGCAGATGGGGTCCGTGGCAAATAAAATGTGAACGGTCGCAGTCTCAACCTCGCCTGCTGTTCGTTTGGTCGTCTGGTTCGTTGTCATGGTTATCTACAGGGTTTGAATGCAAGTCAATATATCTCAGTACTGAGATATTGTTTCAAAAAAACAGAAGCCTTACTCCGGCACTGGTACGGATGCTACCGCTCGTCCGACCGTGCGAAGAAGAGAGATGGCCGCCTGTTTGATCTCCGGGTCTATGCCGGCCAACGCCCGCTCGATGGCCTCCGTATGCTCGGGGAAGATCCGCCGCATCAGGGCTTCGCCTGCCGGGGTGAGCGCAGCCAGCTTTGCACGACGATCCTCTGGGTACTCGCGGCGCTCCACCAGACCGCGTTTTTCCAGCCGATCTGTCAGATAACTGATACCGCCACTGGTCACTAACACCCGCTGCTGGAGCT
Source organism: Rhodothermales bacterium (assembly GCA_041690215.1). Lineage (GTDB taxonomy): Bacteria > Bacteroidota > Rhodothermia > Rhodothermales > DASSAV01 > DASSAV01. The sequence goes on along the minus strand of JAWLHQ010000010.1, from coordinate 21,444 downwards.
CGCCCAGGAACATCGGCCCTTTATGGTAGAGCGTGTCTAGCACCCCGAACTCGCCCGGAGTGAGCCCGTGCCGCTCGATGTCGGCAAAGGCGTGGGCGCGCACCGCGTCGTAGGCCTTCGCCAGCACGGTCCAGAGTTTCAAGTCTAATGATTGAGAATCCTTCTGCACGATGTTTTTACCTTACTACTAAGATAACATAATCCCGGTTCCCCCTGCTGTCAAACTCTCGACCGGCTGCACGGGACTATCCCGTCAGTAGATGCTTCTTCTCTTAGCCGTGTGTGCTGCTACGCGACGACTGGGCAACCCAACTGCTTCTGAACGAGATCTCCCTAGGTTAACGAAGCTAGGGCCTTCTCCACACCAATCCATTGAGCGAATACACCGCTTTACTGCGGTCGGATTACTCCCATCGCCCGCTTGATGCCTCTACCAGGACGCGTTCATAGAGCCGGAGCCCCCTCTCGTAGTCAATAATGTGGCACAGAAAATCGAGTTCTCTTGAGGTACGCTACGAAGCCCCTCTTCCGACCCATAATCGTAGAAAAAGAAAAAGCCGCGCTCACATCGAACGCGGCTTCTCTAGCGTGCCCGGGAAGATTCGAACTCCCGACCTTCTGATCCGTAGTCAGACGCTCTATCCAGCTGAGCTACGGGCACATCTGCCATGCGGCATCATTTGCAAGGCTCGGTAAGATAGCAGCTTTACGAATCCTGAGCAAGTGAAGCCAGCGTAAAGAGCATTCTATCGAGTGCTTCCTCTCACTCCTCTCAGGCCTGAAAGATCCCGCTATCTTCCATAAAATAGAAATGATGCGTGGGCCCGTGTCCCGCTCCGATCTGCAATCCGTGCCGGATTGCCTCCCCAACGTAATGCTTGGCGCGGTCAACCGCTTCCTGCAGCGTAAACCCTCTCGCCAGATTGGCCGCAATGGCCGAGGCATACGTACACCCGGTTCCATGCGTGTGCGGTGTGTCGTAAAAAGGACCGGCAAACTGATGAAACGTGCTGCCGTCGTAAAGAACGTCTACGGCCTGACCGTTCGATTCGAGGTGTCCCCCCTTTACCAGCACGTTTTGCGGACCCATGGCGTGAATCCGCCGGGCCGCTTCCTTGGCTTCCTCCACCGTCCGTACCTGGATCCCTGCCAGGTGGGCGGCCTCGTGCGCATTGGGCGTAACGACGGTCGCCAGCGGGAGGAGTTGGTGGCGGAGTGTTTCCACTGCTTCAGGCTGGAGCAGGGCATATCCGCTCTTGGAAATCATGACCGGATCTACGACCAGCGGCCGTCCGCTCCACTGCTTTAGCTTCCCGGCGACGACCTCGATGATTTCGACGGAGGACAGCATCCCGGTCTTCACCGCATCGACCCGGATGTCGTCGAACACGGCGTCGATCTGCTTTTCGATGATATCCACCGGCAACTCGAACACGGCCGTCACGGCCCGTGTATTCTGGGCCGTGATCGCGGTGATGACGGATGCAGCAAAGACACCATTTGCCTGAATGGATTTGATATCAGCCTGAATGCCCGCTCCACCTCCGGAGTCACTCCCTGCAATCGTAAGTGCGACGTTCATAATGCTCAATGGGGCTGCTGGTTGGCATGCCACCTTCCATGGAGCGCCACAGCCCGAATGTTAATCGAAACACGCGGCAAGATAAGCCTGCACGGCTAAAGCAGGATCATCCGCATTGAGAATCCCACCCAGCACGGCCACACCGTAGGCACCGGCATCCATACACCCCCGCACCCGCTCGGGAGTAATCCCGCCCAGCGCATACACCGGTTTCTCTACATCCTGGGTAACACCCCGCAGTCCATCGAGACCACGGGCCGGTTGTCCGGGTTTGGACGTGGTCGGGTAGACGGGGCTGAAAAATAGATAATCCGCCCCCGCCTCCAACGCAAGGCGCGCCTCTCTGGCTCCATGCGCCGAATAGCCCACCGGACCGTCCGACTCGTGCAGCGCGTTTCGGGCATCCGGAATCGACGGCCCGTGCACGCCGGTATGAAATCCCGTCCCCAGCTCTCGCGCCACGTCGAGTCGCCCGTTGATCGAAATGAGAACGTGTGGAGCGTCCCGGCGAATAGCGTCGGTAATGGCACGCGCTGCTGTCAGGAATACATCCTCCCCTGCTGCATGATCCCGCAAATGCACCCAGGGTACACCGGCCCGTACCGCCGCCAGTACGTGGTGTGCCACGCTCGGATCGGTAAACCGATCGGCGATCAGAATCAGGCGCGGTAATACCCGCCGGGTTTCGGGGTCCGCTCCGGGAGCAGTCCGCACATCAGGTACCGACACGGCCTTCAAAGGGAGAGGACGCCTGCGCATAGAAGCGGCGTGGAATCCGCCCGGCTCTGAACGCCAGCCGCCCGCCCTCTACCGCATACCGCATGGCCTGCGCCATGAGAACGGGGTGTTGAGCATTGGATATAGCCGTATTCAACAGCACACCGTCATATCCCAGTTCCATGGCAATGGCCGCATCACTTGCCGTGCCGATCCCGGCATCTACGATGAGCGGCACGTCCGTCACGAGTTCCCGGATCAGGCGCAGGTTATAGGGATTGACGAGCCCCATCCCGCTCCCGATCGGCGAGGCGAGCGGCATCACGGCCGCACAACCCATATCGGCCAGCTTACGGCACGTGATCGGATCGTCGTTGCTGTAGGCGCAGACCGTAAAGCCATCGTCCACGAGTGTTTTAGCCGCCTTGAGGAGCTGCTCCACGTCCGGCATCAACGTTTCATCGTCGCCGATGACCTCCAGCTTGATGAGGTCGGTATCCAGTGCCTCGCGGGCGAGATTGGCGACGAGCACGGCCTCCTTCGCCGTATAGCAACCGGCTGTGTTGGGCAATATCCGGTACCCTTCACGCTGGACCAGTTCGAGCAGGCTCTCTTCCGACCGGTCGTTCAGGTTGATCCGCCGGATGGCCACCGTCACCAGTTCAGCCCCTGCAGCCTGAAGCGCATCCAGCATCACCTGGGGATTCGGATACATGCTCGTCCCTACCAGGAGCCTGGAATGAAACACGTGCTCCCCGAAGCGAAGCACATCCTCTTCCTGTACTGCCGCAACAGTCCCGTTACCGATGACCTTCTGTTCCATGACCTACCGATTCGAACGCTCGTCCATCAGAAATTATGGATCCCGGGGTCCGCTATCCGGGATGGATTTCATCCCCCTTGTTTCGCAGTGACGATCTCGATGCGGTCACCCGCATTGATGGCATGCTCCGCCCACTCGCCTCGGGGAATCACTTCGTCGTTCACGGCAACCGCAATACCGCGCGCCTGCTCCGGATCTAGTCCGACCTGGCGCAGAAGATCGGTTATGTGAATTCCAGTCGGGAGATGCCGTTGCTCACCGTTAACGGTTATATGCTGAAGCTCGGCAGCGGAAAGTTCGGTCGAAGTGCTCATGCAGTCGTCTGGATCTCGTACTTAGAAACGACGTGGTGAAAACGGCGCCAGTAACGGCGATGTTTCTTGTCCCAGCACGAGACGCGCCATCTCTTCCGCTGTGACCGGTGTCAGGAGAATGCCGTGGCGGTAATGTCCGGTAGCGAAGAGGACGCCCGGAGCACCGGAAGGCCCGAGCAGGGGCGCATTGTCTCGGCTCCCCGGCCTGAACCCGGCCCACGTGTCTGTCACGGGCAGATCGTAGATGCCCGGCACGACTTCCCACGCTCCTTCCAGTATCTTATACAACCCTCCTGCCGTTACACGCGCGTCGAATCCCATTTCTTCCATCGTCGCCCCCACGAGCATCCGGCCGTCGCTCTTCGGTGCCAGATAGGCCTGCGGTCCCCGGACGACGTGTTTCAGTTCGAATGGCGCCTCGATGGCCAGTTCGATCATCTGCCCCTTCACCGGGCGAACCGGCGGGCGTGCGGATGCGACCAGCCCCTCGATGAGCGCCGACCATGCTCCGGCCGCTACGATGACGCACGATCCTTCGATACGCTCACCCTCCTGCGTGACTACCGCCGGACGGCTCGCATCCGAGTGGATGGCCTGAACGGGGGTGCGCTCCAGCAGCACGCCTCCCTTGTTCAGGAAGGCCGTCCGGAGCGCCTGAACGAGCCTGCGGTTGTCTACCTGATGATCGGATCTCGAAAGGACGGCCGCCGCCAGGCGAGGCGCCAGGAAGGGTTCGATGTCCAGCGCCTCCGCCCCGGTGAGCCATTCCACGGAAAGGCCCTGCTGCCGCTGGAACTCGAAATGGCGGCGGAGCCGTGCTGCGCTGTCACGGTCGTCAGCAACCATCAGCGTGCCTTCTGTACGGTAGTCCACGGAGAAGCCGCTATCTGCCTCCAGGCGAGCCGCAAACTCCGGCCACCGCGCCAGGCTCTCACGACTGAGCCGGTACAGGTCGATCTCTTCAAATCCGATCTCGGCGTCGGCAGCAAGCATCCCCGCCGCCATCCAGGATGCCCCCCTGCCCGCCTCTCCCCGTTCCAGAATGACGACCGGCCGCTGCGCGCGTACCAGTTCCCAGCCAATGGACAGTCCGATGACGCCGCCCCCGATGATGACGACGGGAAACTCGGAGGAAGTGGATATGGGGTGCATGGATGTTTCGGCAGCTATTTTCCATCGCACACGGAGCAAGCTACTCTGCTCCGTCCCGGAACGGATTTAAGAGTTCATCCACCAAAATAGTCCACGTCTCCGTATCGTTTGCAAATGAATCTTTCATATGACGCTATCATTGTGGGAGGCGGATTGGCAGGGGCATGCGCGGCCCTGCATCTGAGCCGCACCCGTAGCGTGCTGCTGCTGGAACGCGACGTCCCGGCTTCCGGCGCATCCGGCGTGGCCGCCGGTCTGGTCAACCCCATCATGTCTCAGCGGGCGAAACCAGTCTGGCGGATGCACGAAGCGCTGGATGCGCTGCAGGAGTCGCTCGACCTGGCCGGAGCGACCTCGCTGTTCCGGAAGACCGGCGTCATCCGTCCCGCTGCTGATGAAGAGCAAGCCGAAATCTTTCGGCAGGCCGCGAAGCGGATGCCGGACGAAGCGGACTGGCTGCCCCACACGTACCTCGCTGATACCTTCCCCGATGTACGGGCGCCCTTCGGCGCGCTACGCGTGCGCAATGCAGGAACCGTTCCCGTTCCGGAGCTGGTCCGTGCGCTCCTGGATGCAGCGGTCCGCAACGGCGCCGAAGTAGCCCTGCACGCCGATGTGCGGGCCTGGAACGAAAACGGGCAGGCCGCATCAGTGGATGTCGTGCGCACAGGCAAAACCGAACGGTTCCACGCCCGCCACGTGATCCTTGCCCTCGGCGACGCATGGTCTCGGTATCCGGACCTGGCCGGTCTCCGGCTCCACCGGGTAAAGGGGCAGTCCGTAAGCGTCGCACCGCCAACCGGGCTCGATCCGGCCCGCGTTCCGGTACTCGCCGGCATGGGCTACGTCGTCCCGGAGGCGGACTCTTTTATCGTAGGAAGCTCGTACGAGCATGTGTTTACCAGCCCGGAACCGGACCCTGACCAGACCAGGCGCATCCTGGACAAAGCCGCCGCCATGCTGCCCCGTTTGAGTGAAGCGACGGTGATCGAAGAGACGGCCGGCGTGCGCGTCAACGTGCCCGGAACCCGGCTGCCCATGCTCGGCCCCCTCCCCGGCCACGCCCGCGTATGGATCTTTACCGGGCTCGGCTCGAAGGGGCTGCTCATGGCGCCCCTCCTCGGGCGCGAACTACTCTCTTTTCTGGATGCGACCGAGCAAATCCCCTCTGAAATACGTGTCCGTACGCGGAAGAATGGTAACTAGGGTAATTTTTTTAACCTCCCCATGATCAAAAAAGCGCTTCCGGCCCCAAATCGAGGATTTCTACCATCCTGAGCCCATCTTTGGCTGGAAATTTTTTTATACCTTATCCGTATCTCCATAACAATTAGACGAATTCTATACCGACGGACACGAGGGTACAATGGCTGAAGTAACCACGTCCCACATCGCCGACATCCTTGGAGACGAGGCGGAATACCTGCTTGAACATCGCTGTACTACGATTCCGAAAGAAAATCTCCACCTGCCCGGCCCTGATTTTGTGGACCGCATCTGGATGAACTCGGATCGCAACCCGCAGGTGCTGCGCTCCCTGAACGCCATTCTGAACCATGGCCGCCTGGCTGGTACGGGCTACGTCTCCATTCTGCCGGTCGATCAGGGCGTTGAACACTCGGCGGGAGCCTCCTTTGCCCCCAACCCGCAGTACTTCGACCCGGAGAACATCGTTCAACTCGCCATTGAGGGCGGCGCCAATGCGGTCGCGTCCACCTTCGGCGTCCTGGGCATCGTCGCACGGAAGTACGCGCACAAGATCCCGTTCATCCTCAAAATCAACCACAACGAACTCCTTACCTACCCGAACAAGTACGACCAGGTGATGTTCGCCCAGGTAGAGGATGCGTGGAACATGGGCTGCGTCGCCATCGGCGCCACGATCTACTTCGGGTCCGAGCACTCGACGCGCCAGATCGTGGAGGTCTCTCAGGCCTTCTCCCGTGCGCATGAACTCGGCATGGCGACCATCCTCTGGTGCTACATCCGCAACGAAGCGTTCACGCTCAACGGCACCAACTACGAGACGGCAGCCGATCTGACCGGCCAGGCCGACCACCTGGGCGCCACCATCGAGGCGGATATCGTCAAGCAGAAACTCCCGACCACCAACGGCGGCTTCAAGGCGCTCAATACCGGCGGCTCCTCCTATGGCAAGCTGGACGAGCGCATCTACACGAAGCTCACGACGGACCACCCCATCGACCTGACCCGCTATCAGGTCGCGAACGGGTACATGGGCCGTGTCGCGCTCATCAACTCCGGTGGCGGCTCCGGCAAGAACGACTTCCAGGAAGCCGTACGCACAGCCGTCATCAACAAGCGCGCAGGCGGTATGGGACTCATCTCCGGTCGCAAGGCATTCCAGCGCCCCATGCACGAGGGCGTTGAAATCCTCAACGCGATCCAGGACGTCTACCTCAACGACGAGGTAACCATTGCCTGAGCACTTCAGACGCGCTCACGAAGAAAGCTGCCATCGCGCATCCGTCGCGGTGGCAGCTTTCTTTTTGGGCCCCCTTCGTCCTATCCTGTCACTGGCACCCTAACATCTTACGCCGCGGATCGTAACGGGCCTGATAAACGTTTCATGACGATCTGTATGAACCTGTAGCCGCAGGCATGTAGCCTGCGTTCCCGAATAGATATGCCCGAATCGATCGAAACCACGCCCGGCACGCAAAGCGAACGTCCATCCGCTGACGCCCCCCACGATGGGGCCCCTGCGGGTACGAACGGCCTCGACCAGTATACCGCGCACTATCCCGCATGGGCGAAGGAGTTTGCGCGGAAATACTTCACCAAGACGCTCACCCAGTTCATCCTCCATGGCAACGTACGCGACCTGGTGCCTGCCCGCGATGCCGACGACCGGCTCCAGTACGTGCCGCTCCGTGAGTTTCTCACGACCGACCTCTTCGCCGCGCGGGATATCGTCGTGTTCTACGACCGCTCCGCCGGCATCCACTTCATCGACCAGGAATCCCAGAAGGATTTCAATCGTGCCCTGAGCGGCTACGACACCATCTTTGGGACGGACTACGCCCAGCGGCTCCCTAAAGACCCGGTGCGCGTGTTCTCCGTACTGGAAAACTATTTCCGGCTCAGGCTCGCCGACGGCAAGCGTATCGCCTTCATCATCGACTACGCGGAAACCGTCGTCCCGATGTCCGAAGCGGCCTCGTATTCGCCGGAGGACCGCAATGCGCTCGTCTTCCTGCACAAGTGGTCGCACGATCCGCTCTTCCTGCGGAGCGACTTCACGATCTGCATGATCGCGGAAAACCTGAGCGAGCTCAATCAGCAACTCGTACAGAGCCCCTACACGGCGGAAATTCAGATCGTTCTACCGGACGAGGCCGCCCGCAGGCAGTTCGTGGAATGGTACCTGCAAGGACGGATGGACGTCTACGACGCGCATTCCGAGGTTCCGGCGGCAGCGCTCGCACGGGGCACGGCCGGGCTGGGCTATATCCACCTCCGCACGATCCTGGCGGACGTACTCGAAAACCGCACTGCACTCACGTTTGACGTCCTGTCGGAGCTAAAAAAGGACTTCATCGAGGCGGAAGCGTACGGCATGCTGGAGTTCGTGGAAACCGACTTCACGCTGGATATGGTTGCCGGCCACCGGTATGCGAAAGAACACCTCCGGCAGGCCGCCCGGGCGCTCAAAGCAGGCCGCCCGGACGTACTGCCGATGGGCTATCTCGTAAGCGGCCCCGTCGGCACAGGTAAGACGTTCCTCATTTCATGCTTCGCCGGGGAGATCGGCATCCCCATGGTGAAGCTCAAGAACTTCCGGTCCCAGTGGCAGGGAGTCACGGAAGGCAACCTGGAGAAGATCCTGAACCTGCTGGAGGCCATGACGCCTGTTGCCGTGATGATCGACGAAGCAGACGCCGCTCTCGGCGACCGCGATGCCTCGGGGGACTCCGGCGTCTCGCAACGCGTGTTCGCTCAGATCGCCGCCTTCATGAGCAACCCCCGCCACCGGGGCCGCGTCATCTTCTTCCTCCTGACCGCCCGGCCTGACCTCATGCCCGTCGACCTGAAACGCCAGGGTCGCGCAGAAGAACACATTGCCCTCTTTTATCCCTCTACGCCGGAAGAACGCGAAGAACTCCTGCGGGTGATGATGCGCCGCGTAGGGATCGACCTGCCTATCGACCAGGTCCCCCCCGCCCTCATCAACGGCGAGCGTACGTTTAGCGGTGCCGACATGGAGGCACTCCTGACGCGGGCCAAGTTCCGCGCGGCAGCATCGGAAAACGGCAGTGGCACCGTCACACCGGAAATCCTCCAGCAAGCGGTCGATGACTTCATTCCTCCGGTTTACCCGTTGGAGGTAGAACTGCAGACACTGGCTGCCGTCCTGGAGTGTACGAGCCGGACGCTCTTGCCGGAAGAGTACAGGAACAAGGACAGAGAATCCATAGTGCGGCGTGTCGAGGAGTTGAAACGGCTGGTGTAGGCAGGGCACAGCATCGCTAGGCTCGACGTCAACAAAGGATCGTTACCGCCTCGGAGTCCTTCCGGCTCGTACTCCGAGGCTCTATTCCTTGGCCTTTTTCTTGCCTCTTCGTTTCGCCGCCTCGCCGCTCTCGGTTAGCAGCTTATCATACAACTCGTAGCTGATCAGAACGGCATAAGGTTCGTTGTTTTTCTGGATGAGTATGCCACTGTTGATCTCCTTGGCATTCTCCACCAGTTCTGACGTCTTTGATCTCAGTTCTGTAATCGTTGCTACTACGTCGATTCCTCGCGTGCTGTACATGATCTTGTGCCCCCGATTTTGGCGTCCTGTCGCGTGTTCATACCCTACTGTACATATACAAGTTTCTGGCTGTATAATGCCCCGGACTTTCTCCGGACGCTCCCCGAATCGCCCGAAATGTGACAGAGGAGCCGAATTCGAAATCTGCACACGACACCGGATTCCATCAGGATCCCATTAACATTGTAACATTGTAGCACGGATACTTAGTCGAAAGTTCCTCACATGTATGTAGGTGCAGTTCTTAGACCACCGGCACTACACACATACGAGCACCTACTCTAAAAAGAGCCATAAACGATTACGCTTAGATATACACGCTCTCGTGAGAGACATGTGACGTTCTAGTGGAGCGTCAAGGTTCACCGGACGAGGAATCCAGGCGTTCAGGTCATCCGGTATACCCACCATCTGCCATCACGAACTTGCTTACTGTGTGAACCAGAGATTACGGGATCTCTATCCATCTGTCATCCCGAACCATGTCACCCCGAGCTTGCCGAAGGGTCGTTTCGGGATCTCATTCCATCTGGCCGATAGCCCTTCCCACGAGATGCTGAACCATACCCTGAGCCTGTCGAAGGGTCGTTAGAAAGAGAGGGCTTCTTGCTGTTTGCATGAGCCCCTCAGCAGAACCTGCCTCGTGTGCAATGGAACGGACTCGGGATCACACGTGCCGGTCATACCAGAGCCCCGCCCCCGGGACGGAGTAGTAGCCCTGTTGCGAATCTCCTCAGATAGAGTCCCTTAGACCAGCGCAGTATCAGGCTGCTTTACCACGCGCTCGTACGGCGTGTCCATACCCTGCATGACGCGCCGGATGAGCGCCCCCTCCAGCGTCAGCCCCGGCCCGAACGCCATCGCCACCCCCGTTGCCAGGCCGTCCCGACCGCTCGTCCGCAACGCCTCGTGGCGATCCAGAAAACGCTTGAGCACGAAGAGAATGGTCGGCGAACTCATATTGCCGTGCAGGCGCAGCACCTCTAAACTATCCCGTACGGCTTCATCGGATAGGCCGAGGACCTTCTGGGTCTGCTCTACGATGGCCCGCCCACCTGGATGGATGGCCCAGAAATCAACGTCGACCGGTGTCAGGCCGTTTCGGCCTAGAAGCGTCTCTAAATATCCGGACAGATTCTCTGCAATCACCCGCGGCACACGCGGCGAAAGCCCCATCAGGAATCCCGTATCCCCGATATCCCACGTCATATCCCCGAGAGAATCATCGTCCAGCAGGGTATGCCCATCCGAATACGCCAGCTTGCCTTCCGCCTCTTCGAACGGACGGGATGCGAGCACCGCCGCCGCGGCTCCATCGGAAAAGATCGCGTTCACGACGATGCTCTCCAGCGTATCCTCGACCTGGAAATGCAGCGTGCAGAGTTCAGCGCAAACCACGAGCACACGCGCATTCGGCTGGATCTGGCAAAAGCTGTGAGCCACGCGCAAGGCATTGAAAGCGGCATAGCACCCCATGAACCCGATGAGCGTTCGCTGTGTACTCGCCGGAAGCCCCAGCCGCTTCACAAGCTCGATGTCCAGGCCCGGTGCGAAAAAACCCGTGCAGCTCGCAACCACGACATGCGTGATCTCACCGGGCTCGATACCCGCCAGAACCAGTGCGTCCCGCCCGACCCGCTCGGCCAGCGGCACCACCGATTCCCGATACTTCTGGTTGCGCCGGGCCGTCGTCGGAGCAGGCGTGAGCGTCCAGGAGGGTGGGAAAAAATCGAATGAAGAGGGCTCCCGGCCGTAGTCTTCGACGCACGAATACCGGAAATCGATACCGGAGCGTTCGTAAATCTGCGGAATCCGCTTACGTACCGGCTCCGAATACCCCTCCACCTGACTCATGAATGACCGGGCATAGGACTGGGGGCAGCACAGGGACGGATTGCCCGTAGCAATGGACTCGATAACCGTATACATACGCTCGTCAACTGCGGAGAAAAAACCTGGCAGGGTACGTCAAGTACAGAATACACAACGAGGCCCGTAGGATGTTACACCACCTTGCAACGAGCACCTTATTACCGATTCGTCACCCCTCCTCTAGCCTTTTCGCCTCGTCCCAGTAGCGATCCATCTCTTCCAGATCCGCTTCGGCGAGGGTTTTTCCCTGCTCGGCCAGGCGCCGCTCGATGTGCTGAAAACGCCGGACGAAGCGTTCATTCGTCCGGCGTAATGCATTCTCCGGCGTCACGTCGATGAAGCGTGCATAGTTGACGAGCGCGAACAGGAGATCCCCGAACTCTGCCTCCTTCTTCTCCGCACTGGCCTGATCCGCGATGGCTGCGCGGAGTTCTTTCATTTCTTCCTCCACCTTCTGCCATGCCCCGGACTCCTCTGGAAAATCGAACCCCACACCGGCCGCTTTCTCCTGAATGCGTTGCGCCCGGAGCAGTGCGGGCAGGGTCCCCGGAACACCCTGCAGCGCAGACCGCTTCTCTCCCTCCTTTAGCTTGATGCGCTCCCAGTTGGAGAGCACGTCCGCCACACCACCGACCTCCTGCTCCCCGAATACGTGTGGGTGACGCCGCACCAGCTTCTCCGTCTCGCCCCGGATCACATCCTGTAAGGTGAACCGCCCCTCCTGCTCCGCCATGACGCTGTGGAACACCACGTGCAGCAACAGGTCGCCCAGTTCCTTCCGCAGTTCGTCCCAGTTCTGCTCGTCGATAGCCTCGACCGTCTCGTAGGCCTCCTCGATGAGCAGGTGCTTCACCGATTCGTGCGTCTGCTCCCGATCCCAGGGACAATCACGCCGGAGTTGGCGCACGATAGCCACGAAATCGGCGTACGACTCGAGGCGCTCCGGGGTCTCTGTAAACTGCGGATCAAAAACTTTCATGAGATCTGTATACGTTTTCAGGTGTCGGTTGTCTGTAGCTATGCCTGTAGTCTAGGGTTTTTGTTCCGCATGGCGAACCCCGGCCTTCTGGATTCCGATGAACTTGAACAAACGACCATCGAAGGGATTATCTACATCGAGCATCGAGCATCGGGCATATGACACAGGATTGACACCCCCACTTACTAACTTATCCACAGGTTCTTGGAGGCGCGAACTCCGCCTCTGTACCTTACTTCATGTTCTGATGCATCTCCTGGTGGATTCATGTAAACGCGAACCGGACATGTAAGAGCGGTCGGACTCATGTTGAATCACCAGGGGCACGTGTAAAAACCAAAACACAGGAGGTGTACTCATGGCACGTGGAATTAACAAAGTGATCCTCGTCGGCAACCTCGGCCAGGACCCGGAACTCCGCTACACCGGCAACGGCACCGCCGTCTGCAACATGCGCCTCGCTACGAACGAGGCCTACAAGGATCAGGATGGCAACCTGGTCGACAAGACGGAGTGGCACAACGTGGTCGCCTGGAGCCGCCTCGCCGAAATCTGCGGCGAGTACCTCAAAAAGGGCTCACAGGTCTACTTCGAAGGCTCGCTCCAGACGCGCTCCTACGAGGACAAGGATGGCATTACCCGGTACGTCACTGAGATCAAAGCCCGCGAGATGATGATCCTCGGAGGTCGTGGTGACAGCCAGGGAGGCTACGACGAATACGACCAGCGCCCCGCGCAGCGTCCGTCCGCAGGGTACGGCAATCGCCAGCAGGGCGGCGGTCAGCGCCAGCAGCAGGCTCCCATGCGCCAGCCGCAGCGCCAGCCCGCTCCGCCGGTCGACGACTACACGTTCGAACCGGACGACGACCTCCCGTTCTAAGGTGGCAACCTACTCGCCCCTAGTCCGTGGATAGGCACTAACAACACAAACTGCATGGCCGGTGACAAAACGCTCTAGCTCCGGCCATGCAGTTTGCTTAATCCAATGAATACTAACAGCCTTCGCCTGACAACATTCCGCGTACAAACTATATATCAGCCGAACTGCTTGTGAGTGCTTGGGAGATTATTAGCTCCGTTGCAGCAGCCTTCGCTGCGGTGTTTGCTGGGATTCAGATCTTATTGTCTCGTAAAGAATCTAGGCTCCGTACGACTTTTGAACATATTCGGGAGGTTACTAAGCACCTTGAGCCTGTGTTGTTCTATGATGCATCTGAACTTCAACAGGATGTGCTTGCGTTTTATAATCGGAAAAATGATCATCTCTCTGAAAAAGCTCAGAAGTACCTATCATTCCTAAACGCAGCGGATCTGCTCGCTCTTGCTGTCGAGAAGAAGACAGTGGACCGGAAGATAGTTGCCGAATATCTGCGGACCCTGTTTAACGAGGATCTAATAAGTGGATGCTTTCTCGCCCAATTTCGAAAGAGTTGCCGGGACGATGAAGTGTATCGTCATCTGTACAATCTGCTTAGATCGATAGGTGCGGCGCCAAAATCTCCAGATTATGCTTGAGAGATCAACTCCACGCCCCAATCCCACTCCAAGACCAACTCAGATTCCACCAGAACGTCGAGGACCTCCCCCCTCGCGTCCACTTGGCCCTCCGCCGACCAGAGGACCAGCCAGCCCGTCTCCTGGCAGAGAACCTGGTACAGGTCCTCCACCAACCCGCCCATAGTGTTCTGAAATTGCAGCACGCCTAAAGGCCTAATCTGTATTCTAACAATCGGCATCTAATAGTTGCGGGTAAAAGCCGATGCTCCGTAAGCTTTAGCCATATAAATCCTTGGTAGCCGTAGCAACTAAGGAATAAACTCCCTCATAGTAATTAGAAGCATGTAGTAGGTGCGCCGCCTTGGCGCGACTTACTACATGCTCATCGTGAAGCAGAAATTGGGCATCATCTAGCATCGCTGCCCCGCTCCCGATGCACAGAGGCCCCCAGCCCCGCCAGCTTCTGCTCCAGCTTCTCATACCCCCGGTCCAGATGGTGCAGCCCGCCGATGCTCGTCTTGCCTTCCGCGACGAGCCCGGCCAGCGCGAGTGCCACGCCGGCCCGCACGTCAGCGGCTTCCACCTCGGCGCCCCTCAACAGGCAGCTCCTGATCCGGGCGGTATTGCGCACGACCTCGATCCGCGCGCCCATCTTGTTCAGTTCAGGCACATGCTGAAACCGTTCCGGATAGATCGGATCGGTTACCGTAGCGGATCCGTCCGCACACGTCATCATCGCCGTCCACTGCGCCTGCAGGTCGGTCGGAAATCCAGGAAAAATGGCGGTCGTAATGGATACGGCCTGCAATCGCTCCGGCGGGATCACCTCGATCCAGGTCTGCCCGGCAGTAAACGTCGCCCCCGTCGCGGTGAACGCCTCGATGAAGGCGTCGCCGAGATGCTCCGGCTCCGCATTGGTGATGCGAATGCCCTTGCCCGGCACACCCGCCATGGCCCCCGCAATCATGTAAGTACCCACCTCGATCCGGTCGGACGTGTTGCGGAAAACGACCGGATGCAGTTCCTCGACACCCTCGATCTCGAGGACACGCGTCCCGAGCCCCTCGATGCGAGCCCCCATGGCGCGCAGCATCTCTCCGAACACCACCACATCCGGCTCCATCGCCGCATTCGAAATGCGGGAGCTTCCCCTGGCCAGCACCGCCCCGAGCAACAGGTTCACGGTAGCCCCCACACTGGAGGGCTCCAGGTGAAACGTCCCGCCGGCCAGCCGCCCTCCGGGTGCCACCGCCGAAACGGTGCCCCCCTCGATGTCGATCTCCGCCCCGAATGCCTTCAACCCTTCCAGGTGCAAATTCACCGGGCGCGCGCCCCAGGCGTCTCCCCCCGGCAAACCGACCCGCGCTTTACCGCATCGGCTCAGTAACGCACCGAGCAGATAGAACGAGGCCCGCATGGCATTCACCAGTTCCGGGGGCGGCTCGCACCGTTCCACCGTCGTCGCGTCGATCACCATCGTCTCCGGCGTGTTCGGGTCGTGGTCCGGATCGTACGCAATGGTGCAACCGAGCGTCCGGAGCGCCTCCGCCAGCGTAAACACGTCGTGCAGCACGGAAATGTTGTAGATCGTCGTGCGCCCCGGCGCCAGCAAGGCGCCCGTCATCAAGGGCAGAACCGTGTTCTTGGAGCCACCGGCGGAAATCGTCCCTTCTAACCGGCTGCCTCCGTCTATGACCAGCCGTTCGGATTTATGTGTGGTAGACGGTCGAGCTCCCGGTCGTTCTATCTGTAGCACTTCATTCGGCATAGCAGGTCATAAGGTCTGTACCAACGGATCTTGGATTCATGAGACCCCGCTGCGGAAGGCTCCCAACGCAAGTCTCCGACAGGCTACTCGCTATGCCGCCGATTGTTGATCGTTCGCCAGCAATGTTACATACCCTTAGCAGGCCGGAGCCGCCGCCTCCCCCCGGCCAGCCCCGAACACAGAAGGGGGTCTGGAGCCGCTACCGGTTCCAGACCCCCTTCCTACGGTGCAGTACAGAAGCCAGTAGGCCCGCCTCAGGCTTCCATGGCTTCCGGATTTACCACAGACTTTGCGATTCGGTTGAGCATGTCGTCCGCCATCTTCTCCTCGGAGAGCGTCTCACCCAGGAGCCGGTGATCATCCCTCCTGCCAAGCATCTCGGCGTACGTGGCCACGGTGCCGTACCCGGCGATCTCATAGTGTTCGATGCGCTGCGCCGAGGTGATCAAGCCGGCATCTATGACGTCACGCTCTCCCCCCTGCTTCAACAACTCTTGCGCCTCGACGACGAGGCCTTCCATCGCCTTGCAGGTTACCCCCTTCGGGCTCTTGCCCAGATCCTCGAAGATCTGATCCAGGCGGTCTCGCTGCCGTTTCGTAACCTCCAGATGCTCACGGAAAGCCTGCTTGAGTTCCGGATGGGATGCCGCATCTTCCATCTTAGGCAGGGCCTCTATGATCTGTGTTTCGGCGCTGTACAGATCACGCAACTGTTCGAGATACAGATCGGATAACGTCTCCAGTTTCATACCTCCCTCCTCGATCGATTGGGTGTTTATCTCCAGGGATAAGCCCTTGTCATCCCAGCACTAATTACCCACGATACCGGAGAAGGGCAACCCATACCCACCACCTGTGGCCACCACGTTACATGAACATCCATAATTACGACCGGCACCCGTCCCACGGAAACTGCTCATACCTCTGCTCATAGCGACAGACCCGTCGCTCCCTAACCCCCTCCTGCCTTCTTCCTTACTCGTCCTTCCCCAAAGCCTGCCCCCAACAGGTCGGGGTACGTCGAGCGTGTCATCAGGACGAGACAACGGTCACGGCACCAGACCTGACAGTTTTTATGATGCTTGATCAATTGATCCGGCAACGGGTTGAGAATCGAGATCCTCTCCCTGAAAAATCCTCCTTTGAAGGAGGACAGCCTCGCGAACGCGTCCAGCGGAGCAAGGCAGGAGGATGTCAGCCCCGCAAAGGAATACCCGATACCCTGAGTAAATCCCAACCCTCCCATCAACGTCATGCCCGACTCCGATCCATAGGCGTCAAGCAACCATATTAGGATCCTCACAAGCAGCAATCCGGCTCATTTCACCTCAAACCTCCCCATCAACGTCATGCCTGGCCCCGACCGGGCATCCAGGCAGCATAACCAACAGGACTACCTACCCGCTGGCGTGAGTACTCCCGTAAAGGCCGATATCAAACCCTACCGAGGCCATGCGCCATTTTCCTTAACGAGGCAAGGGAGAGATGCCCCTGCAGAGCCGGTCAGCCATGGCAAACAGGTAATCCAACCACTCTTGCCTGAGGAGGGGGGCCGTCTTCCCTTTGCCGAATCAATAACCAGGAAAAACCTGTCTGGTCTCACCCCCAACCGCATACACATGCACTCGTGTGCCATCTGTGCCGTCGGATCCCCCTATTCACCCCGGGGCCTGCCCCCAACATGCCAGGGTAATTCGAATGCCCGAACACCCGATCACATAATCCCCACCCGAAACTCGACATCCGGCCAGAAAAAGCGCTATCAGAGTTGCTAGCGCCGTTATCAGCCTGTATCTTCGGACAGCTTCTTATTCCCTTCACACAGCCCTCCGGTGTTTCCATGGAGAATTGTGCCCAGGTTCACGTACCGGTCGGCATTCCGCTCATGACGGATGCCGCCTTGATCCGGACCCTCTTCGACTTCAAGCAGCAGCTAGCGCTGGTCTCCTCCGGTGCCCTCCACATGCCGGAAGACCTCCGGAGCCGGATCACACAGGCCATCGACGAGATCGAAAACGAGCTCCGCGATCGCGAAATCTCTCCTGAGGACCTCGATCCCGGCTCTGCCGCGTCCTTTACCCGCCCCAATATCGTCCGCTACGTGTCGCTGGATGGCGAGGACTAACCACGCTAGTCCTCCCCCTCCTCCCTCCGCTGGTCTGCTGCCGTCGACGCGCTCCCCTGCAGCTTCTTCTCTACACCCGATACATCCTACACTACCTGCAGCAGCCACACTCCCCGGCCGTACCCTGTCCCGCAAACATAGACAGGCCCTTCAGTCAGTCGCTTCGGCTCATTCTGCAACACGACCGTACCCCGCACACCCCATCCGGCCGCCAGCCTGCCGGCCCCCTCACTGCTAACATACCATCCACTCGCCACGGGGCCTGCCCCGACCTGTCGGGAGACTTCAACGGCCCCTGAAAGGGACAGCCACGAAGCCGGGTATCCTCTGGGTGGTAGGGTGTCAGCCCCGTTACACGCCCTGACACCCTGCGGCCCTGGCGGTATGTCAATCGTAAGAAGATGTGCGGAGCATCCTCAGAATGCGCTGCCGGGGACACGCGCCGAAGCCGACTGCCGAAGAACCCCACGGCACAGCACCGCGATCAGAGTAGCCCATCCCCTCAGAATAGGTCATGCTGACCCATACCCTGAGCCTGTCGAAAGGTCGTTCAGCACCTCATGAAAGGCTGCGTGCCATTCGCACGGAGCTCCCTCGAGGAAACCTGCCCTGAGCACAATTCGACCGCCGCCACCCGGTATTCCAAGCATTTTACACCCTCCCCCGCCCCCTCCCGGTACCTTTACGCTGCCTGGTCCGTTGGACTCCGCACGACACCACACCGGCAACGGGCCCGGCAAAAGAAGCAAGGTATCGCCATGGATGCAGAAGACAGGAAGGACGAACTGGCCGAAGACAGGAATGATGAACTGGCTGAAGGCGTCAGCAAGAAGGACCAGATTACGTCGCTCTTCCTCTCCGGCATGACCGAGATCGAAGATCTGGCACTCGTCACCAACACCCGGCCAAGCTATGTAGCCTCTGTCCTACGGGATGCCGGGTTCACGCGCGAGTATTTCGACCTCTATACGTCAACCCGGCAGCCGATGAACGTCTATTCGAAGTTCTTCGCCGGGAAACTGGGCTTCAAGGATCTCGCAACGGCCCGCCGGAGCGTCGATCTCATCGACCGGATGCACCGCCGGTTTCAACTGGCAGGCGACCGCGCCGGTCAACACCATGCGCTCGTGATGGCCCTCACCATGTTCGACCGGGCGCGCTGGACCCGCAAGGCCGCCGAGGCGGAGGTCTTCCGCCAGTGGCTCATGCAGAAACTGGCCGAAGCCGAGCCGGTCACTGAGGAAACGGAGCCGGTCCGGAGAGGCAGTCGCGTGAAACCGTAACCCCGCCCCCCTGATGAACCAGTAGGAGAAGTTGATATGCAGGAGTTTAACCCCGAAGCCCAATCACAGGACAAGGCCATCCTGAACCACATCAAGGATCTCGTTGCCGAAGAGCAACGGCTCCTGAGCAACGAGGACACGGCCTCACACGAACGCCTGCAGAAAATCCAGGTGGAACTCGATCAGTACTGGGACCTCCTCCGTCAGCGCAGGGCGCTCCGCGACGCAGGCCAGAGCCCTGATAAAGCACAGATGCGCGATCCCAACATCGTAGAGAACTACGAGAATTGAGGATCGAGCTGCCCATGCGGTGCGCCGGAGCCGGTAGCTGATCGCCGACAGCCGATTGCTTGCCCATGTACGACGTCATCATTGTCGGAGGTGGACCAGCCGGGCTGAGTGCCGCGCTACTCCTCGGCCGCTGCCGGCGCAAGGTGCTGCTCGTCGATGAGGGCGAGCCGCGAAACAGGTGGGCCCTGCACCTCCACGGATACCTCTCTCGCGATGGCATAAACCCGCTCAACCTGCTGCATCTCGGCCGCGAGGAAATCAAACGCTACGGCGTCGAATGCATCGCCGCCACCGTTGTAGCAGCCCGGCAAGACAACAGGAATCCGCGTGCGCGCTTCGAGATTACCCTCGACGACGGCCGGCGCTTCGCCTCCCGCAAACTGCTCCTCGCCACCGGCGTACGCGACATCCTCCCGGACATCGAAAACATCGAGACCTACTACGGGAAAGGCGTCCACCACTGCCCGTACTGCGACGGATGGGAACACCGGGACGAACACCTCGTCGCGTTCGGCCAAGGACATGACGCGGTGAGCTTGGCCCTCGGCCTCCTCACCTGGTCCCCTCACGTCACCGCCTGTAGCAACGGCGATAAACTGAGCAGCAAAGATCGCGAGCGACTCGAGCGGCACGGCATTGCCATCCGCACGGAACGAGTCGTTCGCCTGGAGGGCTCTGCCGGTACGGACGGCGTGCTCGAACGCATCATCTTTGAGGACGGCTCCTCGCTCGCCTGTACCGCTTTCTTCTTCAATACCGGCCACGTCCAGCACTCGCCCCTTCCCGTCCAGCTGGGCTGCGAGGTCGGTCGAAAGGAAAAAATTCGCACAGGCACCCGGCAACGCACCAACATCCCCGGCCTCTTCCTGTGCGGCGATGCCGATAGCGACGTCCAATTCGCCATCGTCGCCGCCGCCGAAGGCGCCACCGCCGCCGTCACCCTCAACCACGAACTCCAACTGGAAGACCTCGCTTCATGAGCCGATCCCGCCCCTCTCCCACCTGCCCCTCAACTCTCCCCTCCCCACAGCAATCAGCATTCAGCGATTAACTGTCAGCTATCGGCGGTCAGCATTCAGTAGTCAGCACGCAGCACTCGACTCCCCCCTCCTTCCTTACCAACCACCGACCACCCCGACCGAACATCCAGCCAGCACGACCTGAAGGACTAATTAACCGCTGGCGTGAGCAATTCCGAGAAGGCGGAAATCAGCTTGAACCAGGGCTCGCCACCAATTTCTCGATGCCTGTGGGTCACCACGATGACGCCCGTATGTATGCGTAGTGTCAACCACAAAAAGATGGCACACTGCTCCCGTACTGTCACCCCGAACCACGTCACCCTGAGCTTGCCGAAGGGTCGTTTCGCGATCCTTCTTCACCTGTCATCCCGAACTCGTTTACTTCGTGAACCGGAGGTTACGGGATCTCATCAGGTATGCTGAGACGATGAGCAGACGCCGATGGAACACCTTCCAGTCAACCTTGAAGCTCCACTAAGCCCCAGACCCACGCCCCCATATCCAGCCAGCACAACCCGAAAGACCTTCACAGAGACACCGTCCGGCACACGCCCAACCGCTCCCTCGAGGGAGCGGTCGCGCAAGCGACTGAGGGTGTCCTCCAACCCACCAGCCTGAAAACCACCCTACCAATCACTGCCTCTTTCCGGTTTTGCTGACAGCTGACCGCTCCAACACATATGTAGGTTATCAAAATAACCTCGACACGCCGCCTCCCATCACCTACCTTCCCCCTCAGCATTCTTCATTACCTATTACACATTCATTCCAGTGGAGGGGAGCATGGCAGCGAAGCGAAAGAAATCCAACCTCAGGCAAGCCAAACGCCGGAAGATCATATCGAACATCCTCAGTGGCCTTGCAGAAGGCCTCTCCGTAACAGAGGTCTGCGCCTGTAACCAGATCGCCCGGAGCACCTACTACGAATGGAAGGAGACCGACCCGGAGTTCGCCCAAGGCATCGAGCACACCTACGACGCACGGGCCAGCGCCATCGACTCGGTACTCTGGCACGCCGCCTGCCGCGCCATCGGTGATCCCAGATACATCCGAGCCGCAGCAGCCTACCTCCGTATCCACGAACAGCGCCAGAAGCGCCTCGACGAACAGAAACGCTGGGAGGCCGAACACGCCAGGTGGCAAGCCGAACACGCCAGGTGGCAAGCCGAACATGCCCGCTGGGAAGCCGAGCACGCCAGGTGGCAAGCCGAACACGCCAGATGGGAGGCCGAGCAGAAAGAA
>JAWLHQ010000009.1:0-184360 GCA_041690215.1 Rhodothermales bacterium | reverse complement strand
TATGATGCTGACCTGTTTCATCATTTCATTCGGTCAGCTGTCGCTTTGTTTTCCTACATCTCCAATGACAGGCTGCGTTATTTGGGCAAAATCTGGGTGTCAGGTCTGGTGCTGTGTCCTTCGCCTCGTCTTGATGGCCCATACGTAGTATGCATGGGTGGGAGGTGGCTGACATCCTCCTGCCTTGCTCCGCTGGACGCGTTCGCAAGGCTGTCCTCCTTCGAAGGAGGAGTTTGTTTTAGCGGCTCGTGTGGAAGGAGGATTTTTCAGGCAGGGTCAGATGGGTGGGCATGATTTGCCCCTACGAGAGGAGTGGACGTACTGGCGGTATGTCCTTACACGAGCGGGTTGGGATGTGGGGCATTGGTGCTCGTGGTAAGCTTCGTAGGGGCCGGTCAGGTTGTGCAGCCTGGATTTACTTTGTCGGTCGCTCCGCTCGCGTCCGCCTTCGCGGGAATGATGTTGGGTGGGGGGTGAAGTAAGCCGTATCGGATGGTTGAAGGGGCAAACGTGATTCTCTGGTGTCTATGCGGCCGGGTTGGGGATAGTGAGGTGTAGTCATAATACTGTATCTGTGTGTCTCAGGAAGGCGGTCGGGTGTTTGGCAACGCGTGTTTTTCGTCGGGGTGGTCCGTTGTGGTGTATCTTACGCGCTTTAGGCCGATCCGACGTGACTACCGGTAGAGGCGTGGGGATGTTCGACGGCACTTTACTGCACGTCCGGTCCGTAATGGATCGGATGCTGTTTTTCTATTTCCTGCAGAACGATTCTGATGAGCACATCTATACAACGCGCGGCACGCGTTGCTTTCCTTCTCATGGCGCTCGTAAGCGCCCGCTCCGGGGTGGCCCAGCAAGTCGGGTCGCAGCCTACGTACCGGGAGTTGTTTCGCCCGCAGTTTCATTTCTCTCCGGCGACCAACTGGACGAACGACCCCAACGGGCTCGTCTACCACGACGGGGAATACCATCTTTTTTACCAGCACAATCCATTCGGCACTTCGTGGGGACACATGAGCTGGGGCCACGCGGTCAGCCGTGACCTCGTGCACTGGGAGCACCTCGACGTGGCCATTCCGGAGACCGGCGCCGTGATGGCCTTCTCCGGGAGTGCCGTTTCGGACGTGCGGAATACGAGCGGGTTCGGGACATCGTCGAATCCGCCTCTCGTGGCCATTTATACCGGGCATCATACCGACAGGCCGCTTCAGGACCAGCGCATCGCCTACAGCCTGGATAACGGACGCACGTGGACGCAGTATGAAGGGAATCCCGTTCTCGATCTCGGGATGGCCGATTTCCGCGACCCGAAGGTCGTCTGGTACGAGCCCGGGGAGAAGTGGGTGATGGTCGTAGCCCTGCCGACCGAGTACCGGGTGCGTTTCTACGAATCGAAGAACCTGCGGGAGTGGGAGCTGCTGAGCGAGTTCGGTCCGGCCGGCTCGACGGGCGGGATCTGGGAGTGTCCCGATCTCTTTCCGATCGAGGTGGACGGGGAGGAGAAGTGGGTGCTCGTGGTCAACGTGAACCCGGGCGCGCCTTCGGGCGGATCCGGCGCGCAATACTTCGTCGGCACGTTCGACGGGGAGCGGTTCGTGCCGGAGGAGCCGTTGGGAGCGGGCGAGGCGCTCTGGATCGACTACGGGAAGGACTTCTACGCCGTACAGTCGTGGGCGAACATCCCTGAGGAAGATGGCCGCCGGATCTGGCTGGCCTGGATGAGCAACTGGGAGTATTCGGGCGCCACGCCGACGGTGACGTGGCGCAATGCGATGACCGTGCCGCGTACGGTGACGTTGCGGCGGTTCCCCGAGGGACTGCGGCTCGTGCAGGAGCCCGTGGCCGAACTGCAGCGACTGCGGGGGCGGCGCATCGCCGTGGCGGGCCAGGAGGTGGTCCCGGGTATGGCCGTGCCTGGTGTGGGCGAGATCAAGGGAGCGCGGCTCGAGATCATCGCGGAGTTCGAGGTGGGCGATGCCGACGAGGTCGGGCTACGGGTGCGAAAGGGAGACTGGGAGGAGACGGTCGTCGGGTACGATGCTAAGCGGCACCGCCTTTTCGTGGATCGGGGGCGTTCGGGACGGACCGACTTCAGCGGGGCATTTCCGGGGCGGCATTCCGGTCCCCTCGCGCCGGAGGACGGGCGCGTGCGTCTGCACCTCCTGGTAGACGACTCCTCCGTGGAGGTGTTCGGGAATGGGGGCCGCCTCGTGCTCACCGAGACGATCTTTCCTTCGCCGGAGAGCGACGGCGTGGAGGTCTATGCCACGGGAGGCCGGGCACGGCTGGTTTCGCTCGAGGCGTGGATGCTGGACTCCATCTGGGCGGCTCCCGCGCGTGGTGAGGCCCCTGGAAGTTGATTCCGGAGCGAAACGGGACCTTGCCTGCTCATTGCTGCACGCAGCCGGTCGGTACGAGCCACGCCGTCTCGAGGGCGAGTGGTGCCAGACATGCAGGGGGCATGCCCCTTTTTCTTCGCCGTACGGCGTACATCCTATCTTGTTTGCGTTATCCTGTCCATTCTGTACGTTTCCAATGAAGTTGTTCGTTTCGATGTATCGTATCCGCCATCGCATCCGGGCCGTGGGGCACCGATCTGCTGCCGTATCCGTCGCACTGCTCGGGGTTATTTCTGCTTGTTTCCTAAGTGGGTGTACGGCACAGCGGGGGGCGTCGTCTGCCGATGGTCAGCCCAATATCATCGTCATTCTCGCGGACGACCTGGGGTATTCCGACCTGGGCAGCTACGGCGGCGAGATCGATACGCCCAACCTCGACCGGCTGGCAGAGGAGGGCCTACGCTTCACCCAGTTCTACAACACGTCGCGTTGCGTGCCGACACGGGGTTCCCTATTGACGGGGCTGTACCCGCACCAGGCTGGTGTCGGGCGCATGACATTCGACGCGGGTGAGCCCGGCTACCGGGGTTATCTGACCGAGAACACCGTCACGATTGCCGAAGTGCTGAAGCAGGCGGGTTACCGTACCGGCATGGTCGGCAAGTGGCATGTTTCCCAGACGATCGAGCGCAAGGACAGGGACGAGCAACTGGCCTGGCTCGCGCACCAGGCCGATTACGGCGACTTTTCGCCGCGCGAGCAATACCCCACTGCTCGTGGTTTCGACGACTATTTCGGCAATATCTGGGGCGTCGTCGATTACTTCGATCCGTTTGCTCTCGTCAACGGCACGGAGCCGGTGAAGGACGTGCCCGATGGCTACTATCATACCGATGCGATCAGCGACTCAGCGGTTGCCTACATCGAGCGGTATAGTCGCGGAGACGCGCCGTTCTTTCTCTACGTGGCGCATACGGCCCCGCACTGGCCGCTCCATGCGCTGCCGGAAGACATCGCGAAGTATGAGGACACGTACAAAGGCGGCTGGGATGCGATCCGGGAGGCGCGTTACCGGCGTATGGTAGATCTGGGTATCGTGGAGGACGGGACAGCACTCTCGCCACGTATTCGGCCAGAGCTGGACTGGAGTACGAATCCAGACTCGGTGTGGGATGCTCGGGCGATGGCGGTGCATGCGGCGATGGTGGACCGGATGGATCGCGGTATCGGGCGTATTCTGGCGAAGCTGGAGGAGACGGGCGAACTGGACAACACGATCATCTTCTTCCTTTCCGACAACGGGGCAAGCCCGGAGCGCCCATCGCAATTCGGACCCGGCTTCGACCGTGCCGGGGCGACGCGCGACGGCCGCAAGGTGTATTTCCCTGTAGATAAAGACCCCGCTCACCTGCCCGGTCCCCAGGAGGTTCACTCCGGCATCGGTCCGATGTGGTCGAATACGGCGAACACCCCGTTCCGGTGGTGGAAGGCGAAGGTGCACGAGGGCGGCATCGCCACCCCATTGATCGTCCACTGGCCGAAGGGACTCAAGACGCCACCGGGTACGATTACGAACCAGCCGGGCCACGTCATCGACATCATGGCGACGGCGGTCGAGCTGGCGGGTGCGTCCTATCCCACGACGTACGAGGGGCGTACGATTACGCCGCTCGAAGGAAAGAGCCTGACACCGATTTTCCGGGGCGAGACCCGAGAGGGACATGACGCCCTGTTCTGGGAGCATTTTGGCGCTCGCGCCGTGCGCCAGGGGAACTGGAAGCTCGTCGCCCCCGATGCCGGGGCGCCGTGGGAACTGTACAACCTGGCAGAAGACCGGACGGAACTCAACAATCTGGCGGACGCCTACCCCGAGAAGGTGGCGGCGCTGGATTCGCTGTGGAACCGGCTGGCCGAGCACACCCTCGTGGTCCCGAGGCCTCGATGACTTTCGAGCCAGGGATCGTGCAGATTTGAATCGACGGCCGGGCTGTCGTAACACCGGCAGATGCGTTATGTGCTCAATCTGCAGATACGGTACAAACAGAGTGCATCTGCGTAAGGAGATATGGGAGCGATGAAACGTTGGATAGGGTTAATTGCGCTTACGGGTCTGGCAGCCGGTCTGGTCTGGACCGTATGGCGTATGTGGCAGGTCGAGGCGATTCCGAGTCAGGTTTCTTCTGAACAGGCTGTCGTATCCCGGCCGGAGGTTCCAGAGCACGTGGTTGTGCCGGAGGGCATGGTCTATGTTCCGGGTGGGCGGACGCTCATCGGCGATGATACCGGCGACGAGCACGACCACGCGCCCCACGGTCGCCACAACGGCAGTTCGAAGCCGGTGTTCTGGGCCGACGTCGAGGCTTTCTTCCTGGATAAACATCCGGTGACGGTGGCGCAGTTCGGCCAGTTCGTAGAGGCCACGGGGTATGTGACGCAGGCCGAGCGTTTCGGGGATGCCGCCGTGATGGATGAGGTGACGATGAACTGGGGACTCATCCGTGGAGCGAACTGGCGATTCCCGTTCGGTCCTAACGGACCTGCCGCACCGGTCGATCATCCGGTGACACAGGTATCGTGGCACGATGCCGTAGCCTACTGCACGTGGGCCGGCAAGCGGCTGCCTACCGAGGTCGAGTGGGAGCATGCCGCACGCGGGGCGCGCAACAGCCGCCAGCTGTACGCCTGGGGGGATGAACTGGTGGTGGATGGCCGGTACAAAGCCAACATCTGGCAGGGCACGTTTCCCTATCAGAACCGGGGGGAGGACGGGTATGCGTATACCTCACCAGTGGGTGCCTTCGGGGAGACGGAACTGGGGCTGACGGACATGGGCGGCAACGTCTGGGAGTGGATGGAGGACTGGTATCGTCCCTACAGTGAGCGCGGCACCCCGTTCGAGCCGACGGCGCAGAGCGAGAAGGTGCAACGGGGCGGCTCCTTCCAGTGCAATGAATGCCAGGGGTTCCGTGTCTATACCCGCGCCCATTCCACGCCGGAGACGTCCCTGTTTCACGTCGGGTTCAGGTGTGCGCAGGATTTGACTGAATAGTACGACGGAGCCGCGACCCCCAAACGAGGGAGCCAGAGGATGTGTCTGGATAGCCCTGCGATCCAGCCCGGTAAATGCCGCGAGGGGATCGGCGCTAAGCTCGATCCCCTCGCGGCGTCGTGCTCGTTTCGTCAGGGAGCCTATCGGCTGGAGGTCATATCACGGTACGACGCGTTTACGCGAGTGCGTCGCGGCAGAAGTCCACGCATTTTGCCATTTCGGTGAGCACGTCTGAACCGTTGGGGATCTGATATTCCAGTTCGATCATGGCCGAGATGGGCCATTGTTCTTTTCGAAGTAGTTGCAGCACTTCCCGGAGCGGGGTATCGCCCTGACCCCAGGGCAGGTTATCGCCGCCGTTGGTGCCCATCTTGCGGTCTTTGAGGTGCAGGTGCGTGATCCGGTCGTGGTATTTCCGGAGGACCGGAATTGGAGAGGTGTTCAGCCCGGCGACGTAGTGGCCGATATCGAAGTTGAGCATGTTGTACGGCGAGAACGACAGCGGGACGTCGAAGCTGAAGCCCTCGTCGGCTACCTGGGTGTGGTTGTGCATGCCCACGTACATCTTGTGCTTCGTAGCGAAGGGCCCCATTCGTTCGGCGGCTTCGTTCGAGATTTCGAACGAGATACCGCGTGCGCCGACGGCCCGGGCGGCCCGGAATGCGTAATCGATTTCCTCATCCGTCCACTCCGGGCTCCCCAGCTTGAGGATGTCGATCTGCACTCCCTCATCGTTGTACATCTTGCGCAGGGCCTCGAAGCGATCCATGGGGGCTGAGAGGCGCCATTTGCGGACTTCCCGTGCATAGGCTTCTCGTTCGGCGCGCAGTTTAGCCCGCTCCTCCTCGCTGAGCTGCGCCCCACGCCGCGGCCAGGCCGGACCTTCCGGCGCTCCGGCAAACTGTTCCGCCGTGTTCCCCATCAATTCAACCGTATCGAGTCCCAGTTGGACCAGGTAGCCGAGAACCTCTTCTGCACTGCTGGGAAGTTCGCGGAAGCTGTACGAAATAGCCCCGACCTGCACGCCATTCATGTCCCGTCGCCGCACGCCGGCACGAGGACCGCCCAGTGTGACGAGGGGCATCGCGGTATACGCTGCTGCTGCGGCAGCCGTCGTGCCGAGAAAACGGCGGCGGGAAATCATACCGGACGTTTCATCCGGTTTATGGTTGGTGTTGCTCATCGTATTAAGATCCAATGGGTGGAAAAGCCCGGATTCAGGATATAAAACCGCTTCCACAAATAAATACAACGCCGGGCAATATGCCAGCATCTACAGCTACCGGCTGCGTATTTCCTTTAGCAGCTCCTGGGGGCCGTGATCTGGCACCCCTCTCGTTTCCTCAGTTGATTCTCAACGTATTCCCTGTCCACACGACGGTAGCATGGAGGGGGAATACCGTGGTTGTCGTAACGGGATGAGGCTGGTCGATCGGGATTTACAGGGATAACAAGAGGTCAGAGAATTGGTCGCTCAGGAGGCGATAGAAGCGGTGGAGGGGAAGGCCGACGACATTGTAGTAGTCTCCGTCGATACGAGAGATGAAGAGCGCGCCGAGGTCGTCCTGTATGCCGTAGGCACCGGCTTTATCGAGAGGGGAGCCCGTCGCCAGGTAGGCGGCGATCTCATCGTCGGTGAGGGGGGCGAAGGTGACGTGGGTCGCCTCGAACGCGGTTTTGCTGCGGTCTGTATTCGGGTGGACGAGGGCGATGCCGGTGTAGACCGTGTGCGTCCGGCCACTCAGAGAACGGAGCATGGTGTGAGCTTCCGCTTCGTTTCCGGGTTTGCCGAGTACGAGGTGTTCCAGGACGACGATGGTGTCGGCACCGAGGGTGAGGGCATCCGGGTGTCGCTTTGCAATCGAGCCGGCCTTCTCCAGCGCCAGATGCTGCACGATCCCTTCCGGGGAGAGGCCCGGGGTAATCGTCTCCTCAACAGGGCTCACCCGCACCTCAAACGAAAGGCCGATCTGTTCGAGCAGTTTTCTGCGGCGGGGTGATTGAGAAGCGAGTATGAACGGGCAGGCAAGTTGCATGTTCGTATTTCAAACTGCGGGACAGAGAGATGCGTTACGCGTACGAGCGCTCGCTGCGCGTGCGCCGCACATCTCGCACGCGCTGAACGGCGGTTGCGGTAAGCAGCAGGAGCGCGCCAAGATACGCCAATCGGTTCAGCCAATCGCCGTGCGTGGTGTAGAAGGTCGGGGTGGTGTGGAGGGGGACTTCGACTGTGAGTCCGGCACGCTCCATCCAGTCGGTTGCCACGGGTACGGAGCCGTCCGGGAGGATCAGCGCGGTCGTACCGCTGACGGAAGCCTGCGCTACCGCACGGCGCGTTTCGATGGATCGGAGCCGGGTGAAGGCAAGATGTTGCCGGTATCCGGCCGTCCGGCCCCACCATCCATCCTGTGTGATCGAGACGAGCAGTTCGGCTTCCTGCGCGGCGTAGCTGCGGCCCAGTGATCCGAAAACACTTTCCAGGCAGATCATGACGCCCACCGAGGTGGGGCCGACCTGGAGCGGAGTGGAACTCCCGCCCGGTTCGTAACCGGAGACGCCGCCAGCCGGAACGGAAAGCGCCCG
The DNA here is from genome assembly GCA_041690215.1 of Rhodothermales bacterium. Lineage (GTDB taxonomy): Bacteria > Bacteroidota > Rhodothermia > Rhodothermales > DASSAV01 > DASSAV01. The sequence goes on along the minus strand of JAWLHQ010000009.1, from coordinate 176,389 downwards.
CAACCAGGGCATTTGGTTGACGAAGGGCACGTGTTCGGCGAAGGGGACGAGCTTGCGTTTGGCGTAGGATCGCACGGGCTCATGAGGGGTGAATAGCAGGGCGGTATTCCGGTAGGCCCTGTTTCCGGGGCGTGTGTTCGTAACCGAGATCGCGCCCGTCAGGAGCGAAACGCCCCTGGTATCGGCCCATGCCTGCAGCCGCCCTTCCGTTTCACGTACGGTGGTGGAGTCGCCTACGAGCGGGACGGCGGTTTCCGGCCAGACCATGAGGCTCGGGGCATCGCCTGACAACAGCAGCGAGTCTGAGATGGCGATCAGGTCATTGATGCGGCGAAGGTCCGTGAGATCGGCCCAAGCGAGGGGAGGCGTGCCGGGCTGGATGAGTCCCATTCGGAGTGTCTGTTCGGCGGGGGGCAATGTATGCACGCGGAGCGCGCCATAGATGAGCGGGGCGCCAAGTAGAACGGCGAGGCCCGCCAGCCGAAGGCGGCGTCTGTTGCTGGTGTTCAGGATGGCCGAATAGACGGTGACGTTGAGTAGAAGAACCCAGAGCGTCAGGCCCGGCGCGCCGGTGAGGTCAGCGAATTGATTGTAGCGCAGGGCTTCGGCCTGGGTATGCGCGAGCAGCGGCCAGGGCAGGGCGAGCGGACCCTGACCGAGCGCGGCTTCCATGATGAGGTAGGTGACGATCAGTGCCGTGAAGCCCAGAGCGCGCCCCAAGGTGCGCTTCACTGGCCAGGCGATCCCGAACGGGATCGCCATCCAGAGCGGCAGCAGCACGAGGCCGTTCATCGATGCGAGGGCAACGTGGGGCATCGCGTGGAAGAGCGGCCAGGAAAACGCCACCGCGAAGGTTGCCAGGAACCCGAAAAAGGCGCGGCGCAGTGCTACGGACCAGGATGGCGCCTCATCCCACGCCTTCAACAGTGGAACGAGCGCTACCCACGCCAGCCAGGGAAAGGGAAACGGCGGGAAGCTGAGTCCGAGCGTTATGCCTCCGGTCAGGAGCATCCAGCCGTTCTTCGGGCGGAAGCGGCCTACGGAGATGCCGGCGGCGGACTCAAGCATGGGGGTGCATGGTAATCAAACGGTGCGGACCAGGACAGACCAGGGTAACGGGAGCGATGCCGTGTCGATGGTGTCTCCCAGTTCCAGTTCTGCGCCGGTAAGGACCTCCATCCATTTGCCGTACCCGGCCAGCTCTCTGGGGAGCACGATGGAGGCGCGCCCATGTTTCTCGAACGTCGCCGGAAAGCGGGGGACCAGCACCAACACGGCCGTCCGTTCGTACTCGCGTGAGTACGCGAGCCAGTGCGATGCGCCAGAACCATCGGCCTCAATTGGCCGGTAGCTACCGTGTGAAAACAGGTAGGGGAATCGGGCACGGAGCCGGAGGAGCCGGGCCGTGACGTAAAACTTCGTGCGGTTGCTCCGCTCCTCGATGAGCGCGGTTGCGCGTTCGAGCGTGGGTTTTGCCAGCATCGGTCCGAGTTCCTCCAGCAACTGTTTGCGGATCTCGTAATCGACGGGTCTCCGATTGTCCGGATCGACAAGGGAGAAGTCGAGTAGTTCACAGCCCTGATAGATGTCGGGTACACCCGGACTCGTGAACTTGAGGAGTAGCTGGCTCATGGTATTGAAGAAGCCGAATTCCGCGAGCCGAGCGGCGAGCGGAGAGATTGCCTCATCCGTTCGGGGGTCCAGAATCATTTCCCGCACGAACCGGAGGAGGCCCTCTTCGTAGGCAGGATCCTGATTGATCCAACTCGTGCGCAGCTTGCTTTCCCGCGTGGCCTTGAGCATGTATTCCTGGAGACGCTCGCTCAGAGATTCCCGTTCGGCGCCGTGCCAGGTGCCAACGAGCATCTGATAAAAGAGGTACTCATCGTTGTCGGACGGCGATGACTCCAGCCGGTGCGAGGCAGCAATTTGGGAGAGAGCGGTGACCGTTTCGTCCCACTGGTCCGGAATTTCCGCCAGTGCGATGAGGCGCATGCGGAGGTCTTCGCCGCGCTTGTGGTCGTGTGTGGCCGTGGCGAGGAGGTTGCACGGATACCGGTTGGCCCGGAACCGGTTATGGGAGTGGAAGGCCTGGTTCGAGATGCCGAACTCATCCGGCTCGCCGCCGACCTCGTTGAGCGCGAGGAGTAGCAAGTAACGATAAAAGGCCGTGTCCTCAACGCCTTTGGCGGCGACCGGGGCGGTGTACTGCTGGAAGCGTCCGACCCAGGCACGCTGCTCATCCTTGAGGTCTTCGTGCACCCGGCCCAGGATGATATCCTCCAGGAATCGATAGACAGAGGACTCCATGGCCGGATTGCGCTGCTGTACCCGGTAGATGACCTCGCGGACTACTTCTTGCGCATCCTCGCGATCATACGGCAGGTAGGTGCGGTACCGGTTGAACGCGGCCACGGTCTCCGAGAGGGCTTCCCGGAGTGCCTCCAGCGTGAAATCTCGCGTGCGGTAGTCGGCCTCCGAGATCCGGTCGAGTTCGTATGCGAGGCGAAAGAGTTCGCTGGAGAGGGCAGTGGACGTGATGAGCTGCTTGCTCTCGTAGACGATCTGGTCGTAGGATTTCGAACTCGAGACGAAGCGCTGGAAGGTACGTTTGAGCGGTGTATACCCTTCCTGTTGCAGGAGCACCCGGACGACATCGTTCATGAACTCGTAGCCCGTGGTACCTTCCACGGGCCATTCGTGCGGGAGGATTTCTCCACGGGCCAGAATTTTTTCGACCCAGATATGTTGCGCTCCGAGTGCACGAAGGGAGTAGAGGTACTTATGGGGGTCGAACAGGCCGTCTATGTGGTCGATACGGACCCCATAGATGCCCTCCTGGGCGAGGAGTTCGCCGAGCAGCCGGTGCTGGTCCCAGAAGATGTGTTCATCCTCCATGCGGAGCCCGACGAGCTCGTTGATGTCGAAGAATCGCCGGTAGTTGATTTCGTAGCCGGCCGTTTTCCAGTAGGAAAGCCGCCAGAACTGGCGTTCCAGCAAGGCGTGAATGTCCTCTTTTGAAATGCCGCTCAACAACTCATTGAGGTTGTGCCGGGCGGCATAGGTCAGCAGGCGCGGCCGGAGTGCTTCGGCTTTTTCGCGTTCGTCCGGCTGGATGCTGGAATAGGCATCAATGAGGTCTTTGAAGTCCCAGTAGTCGTCCGTCCGCTCGAAATGCGGCAGGATGAGGCTCAGTACGGTTGCGTACGTGGCGGGGCTGAGAGCGTAGCGGTTCTCGAAGTAGGAGGCGTAGAAGCGCCCCCGGTCGTAGGTGATGATGATTTCGCCCTGATCGAGCACCTCTCCGTACGTGTTGCCCAGAAACGGCAGCAGGATCTTGCCGTGCAGTTCCGGCTTCAGCGGATCCCAGTCGATATCGAAGTAGTGGGCGTAGATGGAGTAGGGACCGTAAGCGAGAACGTCCTGCCAGTAGAGGTTGCGCGGACCGACTCCGGCGTGGTTGGGCACGAAGTCCAGGATGATGGCCATGCCGTCCTCCCGGACGGCATTCAGCAGATTGTCAAAAGCCTTGCGGCCTCCGTATTCAGTCCGGATGGTGTTATGGTCGACGACATCGTAACCGTGTGTACTGCCTGTCCGAGCCTGCATAATGGGGGACAGGTACAGGTGGCTAATCCCCAGTTGCTTCAGATAGGGCAGGATGGCTTCGACATCGGCAAAGGTAAAGTCGGGTTGGAGGTGTAGCCGGTATGTAGCGATCATTTAAGCGTTTTGGACGATTGCAGGATGGGGGGAAGATAGGGCCAGCAAGATCAAACGTCCGTGAAAGAGAAGCGGGGGAGGCTGAAGTTTACGTACCTGCGTGTCCACGTATGTATGATCCCAGGTAACCAATCATCAACGTGTTCAGGGTTCTAGGCGGCGGGGGCTCGCCTTTCTGCGATCAGGGCACCTGCGAGCTGGAAATGCACGCGGCCGTCCCGGACGTCCGGCGGGTTGCTATCGATGGTGTATTCGGGCTGTTCCGTATGCCAGACCGGCGTCGTGCCTTCAGGGAGCGGGACGGATTCTCCGGGAGCTATGCTGGCCAGGAGGAACCGATTGCCTCGCCGCAGCACGAGCGCGCGCTCGCCGCAGGGTTCGGCATGGTAGTCCGCATCGAGTTGAGGGCGGAGGTGAAGCAGGTACTCGTACAGACGCAAGATCCCCAGGTGTTCGGGTAGTTCGAGTTCCTGCCAGTCCAGCTTGCTACGGGTAAAGGTGTGCGGGTCCTGAGGATCCGGGACTTCTCCCATGAAGCTGGTGAACCGCTCGAACTCTTTCCGCCGGCCTTCCGAGACGAGCTTGCCGAGGCGTGGTTCGTGGTCCGTAAAGAATTGAAAGGGGGTTAACGTAGCCCACTCCTGGCCCATGAAGATGAGCGGCAGTTCGGGCGCAAAGAGCAGGATAGCGGAGATGGCGCGTATCACCGGGAGGGAGACGTCGTCCGAGATGCGGTTGCCCTGAGCGCGGTTTCCGATCTGATCGTGGTTCTGGATGCAGATGACGCATTGCTCGGGGCGGATTTCTTCCGTCGACGTGCCGCGTGGGGCGCCGTGTGAGGGGGCGATCCGCTGGTGGTCGTAGTACCAGCCCTGGTTGATGGTGATGGCGAGGTGGGTCATGTTGCTGTTGATGAAATCGGCGAAGTAGCCCTCTTCATCACCAGCCGTCATGTTGCGGATGATGTGATGGAAGTTGTCCGACCAGACGGCATCAAGGCCGAAGCCGCCCTCTTCGCGGGGCCGGACGACGGTGTTGAGGTTGCGGTGGTCCTCCGCGATCAAATACCGGCGCGGCCCCTCGTCCAGGTCTGCGACGGTTGCCGAGAGTTCTTGCAGGAAGTGAATCTCGCTATCGTCCTTCAGGTTGTCCGTGGCGTCGAGCCTGAGCCCATCCATGTGGAACTCGCGGAGCCAGTAGAGGGCGTTTTCGATGAGGACGCGGCGCACGCCCTCGCTACCCTCGTCATCCAGGTTGATCCCGGGACCCCACGGCGTACGGTGCTTTTCCGTAAACATGGGGGCGTATGCCGCAATGTAGGCGCCGTCCGGACCGAGGTGGTTGTAGATCACATCCGTAAAGACGGCCAAACCCATATTGTGGGCGGCATCGACGAGGGATCGGAGGTCGTCCGGGGTGCCGTAGGCCCGGGATGGAGCGAAGAGGGCCGCATGGTCATAACCCCAGTTCCAGCGGCCCGGCCAGTCGGCCAGCGGCATCAGTTCGATGGCGGTGATGCCCAAGGCTTGCAGGTACTCCAGCCGGTTCTGGACGCCCTCGAAGGTTCCTTCCGGGGAGAAGGTACCGACGTGCAGTTCGTAGAAGACGAGGTCTTTTTGCGGGATGCCCTGCCATTCCTGGTCCGTCCACTGGTACCGGTTCGGGTCGATCACCATCGAGGGGCCGTGTACCCCTTCCGGCTGGAAACGCGAATAGGGGTCGGGGAAGATGGGTCCGTCGTCCAAACGGTACCGGTAGAGGGCACCTTCTTCGAGCCCTGGGACGAACTGTTCGTAATACCCATCGCCGATGGCCTGTACAGGGAGGATGCGGCCTTCTTGTTCGAGAACGAGGTCTACTTTTCGCGCTTTAGGCGCCCAGAGGCGGAACTGAACGCCTCCGTTTTGCGGCAAGGCGCCGAGGGGAGCTTCGATACGCGTCGATGTAGCCCGTTTCATAGGCCGTGTTGGACAGGGGGACATTCAGGGTTAGAACGATGAAGGTTGAACGGTCAGGGCCGGTTATCCTAGGCCGAGCCTTTTTCGCCTTCTTGAAGTGGCCGTTCGTCTGATGAATAAGCAAGACCGCTATACTACTTCGGGCGGATCTTCGGGGGCGCGGCCGTAGGTGATGGTGATTTCGCGTAGTTTAGCGGCGAGTTCATCGGTGAGCGCATCGGGAGCCATACGCCAGGCCCAGTTGTGATCGCTCCGGCCCGGCTGGTTCATGCGAGCTTCGCTACCGAGGCCGAGCAGGTCCTGCATGGGCACGACAGCGAGATCGGCTACGGAACTGATGATGGCGCGGATGGCGGCCCAATGGATGGCGCTGTCGTCGGACCCGTTGAGGTAGAGGTATTTGCGGGCGAACGCAAGCTCCCTCGAGCTCGCTTCATCCTCGTTAGCCTGTTGTTTCAGGTTCTGCCACCAGCCTGTGATGGTGTCGTTATCATGAGTGCCCGTGTAGGCGACCGCGTTCCGCTTGAAGTTATGTGGAAGGTAGGCGCAGCAATTGTCGCTATCGAAGGCGAACTGAAGTACGAGCATGCCGGGGAAATTCATTTCCTGCATGATCGCAGTGACTTCGGGTGTGATGAGGCCCAGGTCTTCCGCGACGACGGGCAATGAGCCCAGCCGTTCGTGAATGACTTTGAACAGCTCGGCGCCGGGGCCTTTCACCCAGCGGCCGACAACGGCGGTCGGCTCGGAGGCGGGGATCTCCCAGTAGGCTTCGAAGCCGCGGAAGTGGTCCAGGCGGACGAGATCCACCTGTTTGAGGGTCGCTGCGATCCGGCGGGTCCACCAGTTGTAGCCGTTCTCCTTCATGAGATCCCAGCGATAGATCGGGTTCCCCCACCGCTGGCCGGTTGCGCTGAAGTAATCCGGGGGCACCCCTGCAACGACCGTAGGATTGCCGTTTTCGTCCAGATGGAACAGGTGCTGCTCGGCCCATACGTCGGCGCTATCGTGGGCTACGTAGATGGGGATGTCGCCGAAAATCCGGATCTCGCGTTCGTTGCAATAGTCCTTCAGGGCGCTCCATTGCCGGTGGAAGAGGAACTGCCAGAACCGGTGCATGTCGATTTCAGCGGCATGCTCCAAGCGAGCCCGTTCGAGCGCTTCCGGTTCTCGCCGGACGAGTTCGCGTGGCCATCCTGTCCATGGTCCTCCGCCGTGGACATTCTTGAGCGTCATGAAGAGCGCGTAGTCCTCCAGCCAGTCTGCGTTTTCGGTGCAGTACCACTCAAAGCCCTGCCTGAGGTGTGTGGGATCGGATTCTACGAAGCGCGTGTAGGCCAGGTAGAGGAGCTGCTGCTTGTAGGGTATGGCGCGTTCGTAGTCCACGCGGTCGAGCGGGAAGTCCGGTGTGTTGGCGAGATCGTCTGCCTTCAGGAGTTCGTCCTGCAGGAGCAGATCCGGGCTGATCAGGAACGGGTTACCGGCGAAGGTCGAAGGGCTGGAATACGGTGAGTTGCCGTGTCCGACGGGAACGAGCGGTAGAACCTGCCAGATGCCCTGCCGCGACCGGGTGAGGAAATCTGCAAAGCGATAGGCCTCGGGTCCCAGGTCCCCGATTCCATACGGCCCCGGCAGTGAGGTGATATGAAGAAGAATGCCGCTCGAACGAGGGAAACTCATGATACTGTCCGGATGTCCTGTTTCGTTATACGCCCGTTTACGTCCTCTGCAACCACCGTGCTCGCCACAAGGTAGCGCGTCAAGTACGCACGGTCTCGCGTGAAGCTCACGATCCAGCTCATCAGACGGCGTTTTCTTTATATATCTTTACAAAACGCATCGTTCGTGGCGGGATTGCCGCTGGTTCGACCGATCTCTTCCGCTCGTGTAACATCGTCCGGCCGCCTTCGTCCGATACGTGATCTCCGGATTCTGCTGGAGGCACCGTTCATTCATCCGAGTAAGAACCCATGCAGGACGTTTTCGAACCACTCGAGCTTCCCGATTATCATTTTCTGGCCGGGCTCATTCAGAGCAATGTCAATCTTACGAACGACCAGCGAATCCGCTCGTTGCTCGTGGATTACGAGGAGGTTGGTTCGCCGGAGATCCGTGCGGAACTCGACCGGCAACTCGAGCGCGAGATCAGGTACCTGGGGAGTGCGGATATTGCCTATCTTACGCGGTACGTCATGGGGCGAGAGCCGGGTGTATCGTTTCAAGAGGTCGTCCGGGATGCGGCGAGGGCGCTCAAGGTGGAGCCACCACGTCCCGGAAGTTCTCGGGAGCAGGTCGAGTCGGTCGTTGCGCAGTATGTGACTCAGCAGTTCGCCGGATTGCCGCGTGAAGCGCAGCAGAAGATGCTGGAGGATCTGGGGGTACAGCGGGAGAAGGCAGCGGCATTCCTGAAGCGGTCAGCCGGTGTCTTCGCGGTGCCTGCGCTGGTGGAGGCCTTCGGAGTCATTGTCGTGGACGGACTCATCAAGAATGTGATCTTCGGAGCTATCGGGAGGCTGATCGGGCGGCAGCTCTCCACGCAGCTCTTCCAGTTCATCGCAGGCCGGTTTCCGTGGTGGCTGCGCTGGATCGGTCCGACGGCATGGACGGCGTCCATCGGGTGGACGGTACTCGATCTTCAGGGACCGGCACTTCGCAAGACTGTCCCCATCGTGCTGTATCTTGGGCTCTGTTCTATGCGACAGCATGGTGAGGGCGGATCTGCCCGGACTACAGACCGTAACTGAGAACGTTTACTCTTTAAGATACACACAGGCCGCATGGGGGAACCGCGACGCGCATTGGAAACGGAGCCAACCGTCCTGGGACTCGACGTTGGCGGGACGAAAACGGCGGTCGTAGAGGGGACCCTCGGGGGAGATATTTTGCAGCGCCGGCAGATTGCTACCGAAGCGCACCTTCCGTTTGGCCGTGTGTTTCCCATGCTGGCGGGTCTGATCTCAGAAACGATCTACAATGCCAGGCGGCAGGGGCGGGAGGTTTGTGCGATCAGCGTTTCAGTTGGCGGACCGTTGCGCATCCAGGACGGGGTGCTCATCGACCCGCCTCACCTTCCGGGGTGGCACGGGGTCGCGCTGAAAGCGCAACTGGAAGCGCGATACCCGGATCTCCCGGTGTTCGTGGAGCACGACGGCAATGCCGGGGCGCTCGCGGAATATTACTTCGGTGTAGGTAAGGGACGGACGGACCTGCGCCACCTCATTTTTCTGACCTTCGGGACCGGGCTGGGCGCGGGTATCATCGTTAACGGGCAGATTCTGCACGGAGCTTCCGATACGGCGGGTGAAGTTGGCCACTGGCGGCTGGCTCCGGACGGTCCTGTCGGTTTCGGTAAGGCAGGTTCGTGGGAGGGGTTTGCCTCGGGACGGGGGCTCGTAGAGGTTGCATCGCAGTTGTTTCCGCTCCGCTGGACGCCGGATACGCCCATTCGGGAGGTCGTGGATGCCATGTTGAATGACGATCCGGAGGCGCTTGCGGTCGCAAACGTGGCCGGAGAGTGGATGGGGCGGGGTATGGCGCTGCTGGTGGACGCCTTCAACCCGCAGGTGATCGTGCTCGGCTCGCTCGCTGTCGTTTTAGGTGAGCGTGTACTGGGGCCGGCGCGGCGGGTTCTGGCCGATGAGGCCCTGCCGCAGGCTGTGGCCGCCTGCGAGGTCGTTCCTTCCAGGTTAGGGCGCTACATCGGGGATGTCGCGTCGCTCATGGCGGCGCTGAGCAACCCGGAGTTCATGGCGATGGTCAACCACGCCTGAGGATGGCCTCACGGAGTGTGGCGGCCTGCAGTCGTATCTGGTAAGGGGGCCGGCCCTGGTCTCATAGCTCAGGGCCGCTTGTCGGCGGATCGCGGCGGGGCGGTGTTTACAGGGGAATGGCGGATGCTGCGAGCACGTCCGGGTGAGCGGCGATCCGGTCGATGACCTCTTGCCCTGCATCTCCGTCGAAGCGAATGCGGGCGCAGGCGGCCCGGGCACCCTCGAAGATCACGTTCTCCATTTCCTGCACATTCCAGCCGGCTTTACGGACCTCATCCAGGACGGCGGCCAGCACCCCGACTTTATCCAGGTGCCGTACGGTAAGCAGGTGGGTAGCGGGCGAATGTGTGGCCAGGTTGACACCGTTGAGCACGTGGCCGGTTTCAGCGTACGTGTTGATGACGCGTGCGGCTTCCTCCGCGATCGCTTCCTGCGCCTGCTCGGTAGAAGCGCCGATGTGGTGCGTGAGGTAGAAATTCGGGTGCCTGGCCAGTTCACTCTCAAGTACCCCATCCTTTCCGGGCGGTTCGTTCGCGATCACGTCGGCAGCTACCCGAATACCCTTCTGGTCCATAGCCCATCGCATGGCATTCTCGTCCACAACGGCGCTGCGGCTCGTATTGACGAAGTAGGCGCCCGGCTTCATGGCTTCGAAGAAGTTTCTGTCAACCAGGCCATTCGTTTCCGGTGCGGCGGCGACATGGACGCTCACGATGTCCGCCTCGCGAGCCAGGTCGGTGGGCTGCTCGCACCGTTCGATCGCTAGTTCCGCTGCGCGTTCATCTGTCAGGGAGCGGCTCCAGGCCATGATGCGGAGATCGAATCCACGGGCCCGGGTTACGACTTCCCGCCCGATATTGCCCATGCCCAGGATGCCGAGCGTCTTCCCTTTGAGGCCTCTGGCCGCGCTGTATTTGATCTTGTTCCACGTGCCTGCGCGGGCATCCGCGACGTTATCCGGGATGAACCGGTCCAGTGCCAGGATGAGCCCCATTGTCAGTTCTGCGACGGCGGCGGCATTTTTGCCCGGGCAGTTGGCAACGAAGATGCCGCGTTGCGAGGCTGTCTGAACGTCGATGTTGTCGTATCCCGCTCCGGCCCGGACGATGAGTTCAAGAGAGGGACCAGCATCCATCACGGCCGCGGGTACTTTCGTGGATCGCACGACGAGCACCTGCGGGCGCCCGATGCGGACGGCCTCGACCAGTGCGTCGTCTTTCAATCCGGTTTCGCTCACGACGCAATGTCCCGCAGCGGACAGGGCTGACACGGCCCGTTCGGATAGCTTATCGACAATGAGAACGTTCATGCTCGGTGGCGTTCCGCTTCCGTGTGATTGCGGTTCAAAGTAGCCGGAAAGGCTGTGAACCTGAAGCCGGCCGGGCGCTGTGCGCGTAACATTTTGAGCAAGGCAGGGGAATGCGGTGGTAAGGATTCTGCGGCGGCGGGGTTGCTTGCAGTGGTATGTCCATCGTGATAGGCTGAGCGGAGTATAGAGGCTGCATGTATTCCGCTTTGTACCCAGGTGTCATTCTGAGCGGAGCGTGGCGAAACGAGCCGAAGGCGACTGTCGAAGAATTCCACGAAAACAGCACTGCTGTGCTTATATATGGGAGCTCTCGACTACGGCCAGGGGCTTTCGCTCGGGATGGCGAACCTGCGCATGCCGTGGTACACGGCCTGAGCGGGTGTTCGTGAAGGACAGGGCGATCGTCTGAGAGAGGTCCGGCAGCCTGGGGGGCTATGCCTCTTGCTGCGTGAGATGGCCTGTGGGAGTACTTGCAGGACTGATGGGTTAGAGGACACCCTCAGTCGCTTACGCGACCGCTCCCTCGAGGGAGCGGTTAGGCTTTGCCGGACGGCGCCGTGGTAGAGTCTTTCGGGTTGTACTGGCTGGATGCACGGCCGGGGCGGGCATGACGTGGTTGGGAGGGTTTGGGTTTGCTCGGGGCATCGGGTACTCCTTTGCGGGGCTGACATCCTCCTGCCTTGCTCCGCTGGACGCGTCGCAAGGCTGTCCTCCTAGGAGGATTTTGTTTTGGCGGCTCGTGTCCAAGGAGGATGTTTCAGGCAGGGTGAAATGGGTGGGTATGACCGGTCCGTACGGGAGGAGTGGACGCGCGGGCGGTATGTCCTTACACGGGCGGGTTGGGATGTGGGGCATTGGTGCTCGTGGTAAGCTTCCTAGGGGCCGGTCAGGTTGTATTGACTGGATACCCGCCTTCGAGGGCATGACGTCTATGTGGAGGCGTGAGGTGAATATGAGCCGGATTTGCTATGGTTGAAGGGGCTGCGGGCTTCATTGGCGTGGGTGGGGCTCGGGTGGGGCGTTGGTGGATTGGGGGCTGAAATTGGGAGGGGGGCTCTTGAAGCGAGGGGGGATGATTGTATCGTTCTGGCTATTTCCGGGGTGTTTGTGGGGGCTCGGTGCGGGGTGGGGCGGGTAGCGCATGGATCTGGTCCGGAGGGGCGTCGTTCACGAACGGCACGAACAACGAGGTCCTCGGTCTGCGCTCATGCCCTGGAAACGTTTCATACATCGCTATCGTCGCGACCTCAGCCAACAGGGACAGCCGGACTTTACCCGGATCGGCCACCTGTTGCGCCGGCGTTCCGGGTGGTTCACGACGGCCGTGACAGGGATGTTCATCCTTGCCGTTTTCTATACGCTATATGTTGGCAAAGCCTTCTTCCTGCCCGTGGTCATTGCGCTGCTTCTGGACCGGCTACTGAGTCCTGTTGTGAAGGCCTTGCGCCGGGCGAACGTTCCTGCATCGGTCGGTGCTGCGCTCGTGCTGGCCGTGCTCATTGGAGGAACGGCGACGGCTGTGTATAACCTGGCTTATCCGGCTGCGCAATGGATCGAGCGTGCTCCGGAAAACATCCGGGTGGCTGAGACGAAGTTGCGCGCTGTGATCGCGCCGGTCGCGCACATGCAGGCTGCCGCACGGGAAGTCCAGGAAGCCGCACGAGGTGAGACGGGAAATACCCAGAGAGAAACCATATCGCTCGAACGCCCGTCACTGGCTTCGACCGTGATGGGCCAGATGCGGGCGTTTCTCATCGGCGCGGTCGTGACGTTCTTTCTGTTGTACTTCTTGCTTGCTTCAGGTGACCACTTTCTGCGAACGTTCGTACACGTGCTGCCGCGCCTCAGGGATCGGCGGAAAGCGGTAGAGATCACGCACCGTATCGACGCGGCGCTTTCGACGTATCTGATCACCGCAGCCATGATCAACGTCGGTATGGGGCTCGTCGTGACCCTCGCGATGTACCTGCTGGGCATGCCGAACCCGGAACTCTGGGGGTTGCTGGCGGCATTCCTGAATTTCATCGCGTATATCGGTCCCCTCATCACTACCGCCGTCATCGGGCTCGTTGCTGTGGTGAGTTTCGATACTCTGGGCCAGGCCGTGATGCCTCCCCTGGTCTACTTCACGATCAATGCGATGGAAGGGTACTTCGTGACGCCGTTCGTCATGGGACGGCGGCTCACGCTGAATCCTGTTTTCATCCTGCTCTCCGTCGTATTCTGGGGCTGGATGTGGGGGATCGTGGGCAGTCTGCTCGCCGTACCGTTGCTGGTAACGTTCAAAATCATCTGTGACAACATCTCCGTCCTCAATCCGATCGGAGCGTTTCTGGAACTGCGGATATGATACAGCCGAAAGCCGTACATCACATCGGGATCGCCGTGCATTCCATCGAGAGCCACCGGCCGTATTACGAACAGGTTCTCGGTGCGCGATTCGAAGGGATCGAGGATGTACCCGAGCAGCAGGTGCGGGTGGCTTTTTTTGCCGTAGGTCCGGAGGAGCACGCGGTGAGGCTCGAACTGGTGGAGCCGACCTCACCGGATTCCACCGTTGCGGTGTTTCTGGACCGGCGAGGAGAGGGGCTGCATCACATTGCCTATCACGTCGATTCTATTCAGGATCGTCTCGACGCTCTGAAAACGCAGGGGGTGCGCCTGGTTGATGAAACGCCCCGCCCCGGCGCCCATCAGATGCGCGTAGCCTTTCTGCACCCGAAGAGCACGGGTGGAGTTTTGACCGAGTTGTGTGAGCCGGGAGATGTTTAAGCGTCCCGAGTCGAACCGCACGCTTAAGCATCGTGCATTTCTGCCGATACTCGTTCCGACATGCATATCGAATGAGAGTAGCTCACAACCCACCATGGCGACACCTTCACTGCCAGATCTGCGTTCTCAGCTGGATGCCATCGATGCCTGTCTCCGCAAGTACGTCCGCATGCGGGCTCTCCTCCTCGAGGTCATTGCGTTCATGGAGGACGAGAAGGAGCAGGCTCATCTCCGGGCCATCGGGGAGCGGGCCAAAGCGCAGCCGGCTCCAGCCGATACGGTGCGTGAAGGCGTCACTCCGGCGGCAGGTCTGGTAACTCCCCCCACTTCAAACGGTGCCGCCGACCCCCAGCCTCTTCGCCGAACCAGTATGATCTCCAACACCCTCTCGATGGAGGCGTGATGCAGGTGAGCGTATATCCGCTCGGGCGCTGCGTTCATGGGGCGGGTTGAAGCTGGAAACGAGGGAGATTTTCTCCGGCTCAGGTCGCCCGCCATTCCTGATGGGCAAGCTCTGTCATAAGTACGAAGTACGAATGACGAAGTACGAATGGGGGAGGATCACCGGCGTTTTTTCTTTTTGAATGGTGGCCGGCGCATCCGGTCTCGTTTGCGGGATGGCACAGATGGCACACCGATCCCGGGGTTTTCTCTTGAGCCAGGCTCCGGGGGAGGACACACCACCGGTGTGTCCGTACAGGTGGCCTCCTGCTCATCGGCTTCTTCGTTCGATGGCACAAATGGCACACCGATCACGGGGTTTTCTTCGGGTATGCCGTCGCCGAAGGGAGATGCCGGATCGAGGGTGGAGGGTGAGGGCGCAGCGTGCTGCGCCCCTACGACATGGGTGGCCTGTGCGGCATGATCGGCATGGCTCTGTGGTGGCAGGGGTGGACGGTCGGCTCTGGCCTGGGTCCATCCGGCTCTGTGTTTGAGCCAGAAGAAGAGGGCACGCAGGTAGCGGGGATCGTCAGCTGCTTTCATGGCGCATGCATAGGCGAGGTCTTCGGCTTGGGCGATGGCTCCGGATTCGGCTTCTTCGACGGCCTGAGCGAAGGTGGGATCGGCCTTGATCCAGTTGTAGAGGGTGCGTCGGCTTACGCGGGCGCTGTGGCAGGCGGCAGTGCGAGAGGTGCCTCGGGCGAGGCTGGCGAGGATGGCCTGTTGCCGGGGAGAGAAGGTGGGTGTAGCAGGAGTGGGTGTTTGCATGGTGACCTCCTTGTTTTCAGAACAAGGTAGGAGGCCGGAGGCGTCGTGTCGAGGTTATTCTTATAACCTACATATGTGGGGTGGGCTGTCGGCGGTCAGAAGAGCAGGCTGATGGGTTAGAGAACACCCTCAGTCGCTGCGCGACAGCTCCCTCGAGGGAGCGGTTGGGCGTGTGCCGGATGGTGCCGTGGTAGAAGTCTTTCGGGTTCTGCTGGCTGGATGCCCGGTCGGGGTCGCATGGGCATCAAGGAAATGGCACAGGGCCCTGGCTTGATCTGCTTTCTGCCTTTACGGGAGTGCTCACGCCAGCGGGTAGGTAGTCCTGAAGGTTTGTGCTGCCTGGATTTACTGCGTCGGTCGCTTCGCTCGCGTCCATTTTCATGGGAATGACGTATGGGGGAAGCGTGAGGTGAACGTGAGCCGTATTGCCCTGTTTGAAGGAGCTAACGTGTTTTGTTGACGCGCATGCGCCTTCGCAGGGACAGGCTCTCATTCAGGGAGGGATCTCGATCCTCGACCCGTTGCCGGATTAATGCGTCAAGCATCATCATCGTGTCTCTGCGAGCGGGGGGATGTTCGTGTAGCAGTTATGGCGAGTTTATGCGGGAACGTAGGGAGACCGGTGTAACGTAAGCACCAGGCAGGCAACTCATGTCGGCAGCGCCGTGTGGGCGCTTGTATCCAGGGCTAAAGGAACGAGTTTATGGAATCGCGTACGGATAGAGAGGTTGCAACGCTGGGCGGCGGGTGCTTCTGGTGCACCGAGGCCGTTTTCGACAGGCTGCAGGGCGTGATAGATGTGGTATCGGGGTACTCGGGAGGGCGGCAGCCCAATCCGACCTACGAGCAGGTCTGTTCCGGCGCTACGGGCCATGCGGAGGTCGTGCAGATCACGTTCGATCCGAACGTGATCTCCTTCCGGGAGCTACTCGAAGTGTTTTTCACGATACATGACCCGACGACGCTCAACCGGCAGGGGGCGGACGTGGGGACGCAGTACCGCTCGGTGATCTTTTATCATTCACCGGAACAGCGGGAGACAGCGGAACAGGTGATTGCCGAGCTGAACCGGGAGGTGATCTGGAAGGATCCCATCGTGACCGAGGTGGCACCGTTCACAGCATTCTACCCTGCAGAAGCCTACCATCAGGAGTACTACACGCGCAATCCGTATCAGCCTTACTGCCAGATCGTGGTAGAACCCAAGCTGGCCAAGTTCAGGCAGAAGTATGCGTCGAAGCTGAAGGAATAGCGTGATCAAACAAAGAGGGCTCCGGACAACCGCCGGAGCCCTCTCCATTCGTGTTCGGTGCTCACTATTCTGAATCGAGGCCTTGCCGTACCATTTCGTCTGCCAGTTTCAGCGCTTCATAGGCATTCACGATACCGCCTGATGCGGAGAGTTCCGAGAAGGGCGCTGCACTTCCGGGTTCATCACCGGGGAGTGGGACTTGTTCGCCGGGGAAGCGGGTTGCCGAGCGAATGATGACGTCCCGGATCTGTTCGGCTGTGAGTTCCGGATAGTAGGCTTCCAGGAGCGCGGCCACGCCGCTTACGACCGGTGCGGCGAGGCTGGTTCCCTGCGTCGTTCGGTACTCCTGTCCCGGGGAGGTCGTGTAGATCCGCACGCCCGGTGCGAACACGTCAACTTCGTCATCGCCGTAGTTCGACCACCACGGGACCATGTACTCGCCGGGGCCCCAGCCGGAGGCTCCAACTTCGAGCCAGTTGGGTGCACGCCCGGCACCATCGAGGTAATCCTTCGTCGGGAAGTTCGGATCTACGTCGATGTCGATTCCATCATTGCCTGCGGCGTGGACGAGGAGCACGTCCTTTTCAGCGGCGTAGCGGACGGCAGCATCGACGGCCCCCTTCGCCGGGGAGTAGGCTTTGCCGAAGCTCATGTTGATGATGTCGGCTCCGTTATCCACGGCATAGCGGATCGCGTTGGCCACGTCCTTGTCTCGCTCGTCGCCGTCCGGTACGGCGCGTATTACCATGATGCGGACGTTATTGGCGATGCCATCGATCCCTAACCCGTTGCCGCGAATGGCCGCGATGACACCGGCAACAGACGTGCCGTGCCCAGGGTCCGGACCGACCACGTCGTTGTTGCCGTAGTAGCGCTCTTCGACGTTGTCGTAGTCGTCCCCTACGATGTCGCGCGGATCGTACTCCGGGTTGTAGTCATACTTGAGCTGGTCTTCGAAGTAGACCTTCTGTTCTTGCAGGAGTTCGGGTGTGATTCCGTACTGCTGAAGCGTGAGGAGGTAGTCACGTGCCTGCGCCACATTCTGTTGCAGGGTGTTGAGGGTATCGAGCCCACTCCAATCGAGCGAATCGGTGTCGAGGTAATCCGCGACGATCCTGGTTGCAATCCGGAGGTTGCTTTCGATAGCCTCGATTTGCGTGAGCTGCCCTTCGGCCTCTTCCCGTTTCCGGTTCAGCTCCGCTTCCACATCCTGGAAGTAGGCATATTCTTCCTTGCTCTCGGCCGAGAGGGTATCCGGGTTCACGCCCTCGTACAGGGCCTTAAGCCGCGTGTATTCGCGCGTCAGTTCGTACGTGTCCTGATCGATGTTTCGGCCGTCAGGGCCGCCGATGAAGTTCCAGCCGTACACGTCGTCCACGTACCCGTTCTGGTCATCGTCGATTCCGTTGTCCGGAATCTCATCTTCATTGACCCAGATGTTGTCCTTCAGGTCTTCGTGCTCGATGTCGATGCCCGAGTCGATTACGGCTACTGTGACCGTCTTTCTGGGTGATTTGCCCTGAAGCAGCGTCTGGTAGGCTTTTTCAGAACTGATGCCGCGAATGCGGTCTTCACTCTGGTCCAGGTGGAACCAGTCCAGAGGTGGCTCGGCGACGACCTCGTCGGCGGGCGGCTGGGCCGAAGGTGTAGGTTGTGCGACCGAGAGGCCGGGCACGCTGAAGATGCTCCCTGCCAGCATGACCAATGCTACCAGCAGAGAGGGGGGATATCTGAATATTTTGCTAGACATCATATGAGAAGCTGCTTCTATTAGAGGCAAGTGGGGTGAAGTGCCGTGAGAGCCAGCAGACGCACGCATCGAGGGTTCATGCCTCTGGTACGAACTCACCTACCGCCTTACAATAAAGGTTGAGGCCATCGTTCTGCAAAAATGCTGCCGCTCCGTGGATGGTGTGTAATAATGTGGATGTATACTCGGTAGCGGGCCTCATGGAACGGTCACGTTCGTTGCAGGGACGTTAATACGCTCGCGTGAGCCGCTGCCATGCGACCAGATAAACATAGAACATCCGGGGATATACAATGAATGGTGAGGACTACCGTTCACGATTATATGACATGTTAAGCCAGGAGCCTGTCGCTTCATCTTCTAGTGGAGTGGATCAAGAACAGGGTGAGCTACAGGATCCAGCCGGAAGTCGTGCAGAGATCGCTGGAGAGGATCTCGTGCGTGAACGCCAGGGGAGTCCGGAAAGCCAGCCGGGAGCGTTGCTTCCCGGCCCAGTCGTAACGCAGGAGAAATCAGGCAAAAAGAAAAAGAAGAAGAATAAGAAGGCGAAAGAAGGAGCCGGCGGCACGTTCGGGTTGGAGCGGGGCGTGGAGACGTTGTTCCGAACCTCTTATGCGGCGCACATGGACCTCAGCACCCTCGCGGATAACAAGGCCAACATCATGATCAGCCTCAATGGCATCATCGTCACGGTGTTGCTGGCAACCCTTCTGCCGAAACTGGACGCCCATTCCTGGCTGATGGTTCCGATGGTTCTGGTCCTCTTCGGGTGTCTCGTATCACTCGGTTGCGCTGTGTTTGCGGCGCTGCCGCGCGTGAGCAGCAAGGTACTGACTCTGGACGACGTGCGCCGTGGCCGGGGGAGCATGCTCTTTTTCGGCAACTTTACGCGGTTCTCCGAAGAGGAATACGTACTGTGCATGACGGAACTGGTCCAGGACCCGCCTCG
Organism: Rhodothermales bacterium; assembly: GCA_041690215.1. Classification (GTDB taxonomy): domain Bacteria; phylum Bacteroidota; class Rhodothermia; order Rhodothermales; family DASSAV01; genus DASSAV01. The sequence goes on along the minus strand of JAWLHQ010000009.1, from coordinate 157,697 downwards.
CCTGTACAACAGCATGATGCGAGATATTTACGGGTTGGGCAGCGTTCTCGCCCGGAAATTTCAACTCCTGCGCGTGGCTTACCTTGCGTTCGCGGCCGGTCTGATTCTGGGTGTGCTCATGTTCGTGGGGATCTACTTCGGCATCGATACGGCGCCGTATTCCGTGCAGACACCAGGGTCTCCGCTCATGCCCTGACGCGGGAGTCCTGCGGGGCCGGGTGCATGGTAGCCCATCCGGAAACCTGCACAGGGACCGTCCTTACGCGACCTGCTGACCCTGTTCTTCGAGGTTCGCTTCGGTATCGGGTTGCGGTGAGGGGGGCAAGCCGAGGATTTCCCGAGCCCGGTTCAGCGCCTCGTCGATGTTTGCAAGCGCGTTCTCCTCACCGATGAGACTCAGGAAGCCGGAGCGTTCCATGGCTACGAGTGGCTGCGCGTGGACGCCCGAGAGGAGGAGGATGGTGCCATCGCGCTTAGCCTGTGCGTAGACTTCTTCAAGCGCGCGCAGAGCGGTCGCATCGATGGAGAGGACTTTTCGAACCCGGAGAATGAGCACTCTGGGTTTTTTCTGCGTGCGGCTCAGGGCAGACTTGAACTTCTCTGCCGCGCCGAAGAAGAACGGACCGTTCACCTCGAATACCTCTACGCCTTTCGGCACGACGCGCCGGCGAATGCTGTTCGGGTCATCCTCGTCTTCTTCCTCATCGCTCATCACCTGCGTTACATAGCCCACTTCAGTGACTTCGGACATGCGACGCATGAAGAGGAGGGCAGCGAGAATGACGCCGGCCTGAATCGCCACGGTGAGGTCGACGATGACCGTGAGCAGGAACGTGGAAACCAGCACCAGCACGTCGCTCTTCGGTCCCTTGAACAGTTTCACGAAGAGGTGCCACTCACTCATGTTGTAGGCCACGACCGTGAGGATGCCTGCCAGGGTGGCCATAGGAATGAGCGCCGCCCACCTGGCGAAGAACAGCATGATGAGGAGCAGTGTGACGGCGTGGACGATGCCTGCAAGGGGCGTCTGTCCCCCGTTCTTGATGTTTGTAGCGGTGCGTGCGATGGCACCTGTAGCCGGGATGCCACCGAAGAGTGGGGAGGCAACGTTGGCAATTCCCTGGGCGACGAGTTCCATGTTGGAGCGGTGGCGGCGGCCCGTCATGCCGTCTGCTACGACGGCGGAGAGCAGCGATTCGATTCCGGCCAGCAGGGCGATCGCCAGGGCCGGAGAGAACATCTGTGTGATGGTCTGCCAGCTTACATTCGGCAGGCGGGGCGCAGGAAGGGTGTTCGGCACGCTTCCGAAGCGCGTTCCGATGGTCTCGACCGGGAAATCCAGAAGATGAACGAGCGCTGTGGTGAGCAGGATCGCGATGAGCGAGCCGGGGATGCGGCGTGAGACGCGAGGCCAGTACCACACGATGAGCATGGTAAGGAGTCCAAGTCCGGCCGCGTACGGATTGATAGAAGCAATGTGCGCTCCATAGGCTGTCAGCTTCTCAATGAAGTCGGCCGGAACGTCCGCCATATCGAGGCCGAGCAGATCGCGGATCTGGCCCATGAAGATGATGAGCGCGATCCCGGCCGTGAAGCCGACCGTAACCGGGAACGGGATAAACTTGATGACGGTGCCGAGCCCGGCCAGCCCCATGGCGATGAGCAGCAAGCCGGCCAGGACGGTCGCTACGACGAGTCCGTCATATCCGTATTGCTGGACGATGCCGTATACAATGACGACGAACGCGCCGGTGGGGCCGCCAATCTGGACGCGGCTTCCGCTAAAGACAGAGATCAGGAAGCCCGCGATGATCGCGGTGTACAGTCCCTGTTCCGGTTTGACGCCGGAGGCGATGGCGAAGGCGATGGCAAGTGGGAGTGCGACGATGCCGACGATAAGGCCGGCGGTGAGATCGCTAACGAATAATCTGGACGAGTATCCTTCACGGAGTACCGTCAGGAGTTTGGGTTCGAGCCTGGTCGTAGACATGGATGGCCTGGCACTAAACAGGGCCACAGCGTAGAGAGAGGGTGCTTTCGTTACACGTACTTGCGGTGACTCGTCTCCGCGCGAGCAGCAAGGAAACGTATGCCGGTTCTGCTTCGGCAGTAAGCCGCTACGCACAGTAGAAGCGAAGGATCTGAATATAGTCTAGAGGGATAAAGAATAGCGTGTGAATCATGCACTGTGTCGCACGACGCGTACGGCAGCTTCCTGTCGAGCGAAGGGATGGTAAGGACGGGCGCGTGGTGGCGCGGCATGTAGAGGCCGGCGGAGCGTGTGTTCAAGGAAGTACGACAGCGCTCGACTCTCGCGTTCACGCGCAGCAATCGGGCGGGCGAGCTATCACCTGTTCGCCATGGTCGACGTAATCCAACTCGAGATCAGATCGAGTACTCCCGGGTCGATCGTCTCTTCGATCCGGGCATATTCGCTGACGTCTCCGGTCGTGGCTGTCTGGAAGAGGTGGTTGAGCCCCGGCAGCACATGCACGGTTGCTTGCGAATCGTCTCCGGCGTTCAACGCCGTCTCAATGATGGGAGCGTTCTGCGCTGCCGGGACCTGCAAGTCCTTCTCACCGAAGAGCGCCAGGACGGGAATGTCGAGCGATTCGAGAGCAGGTCGCGGGTCGTAGGTGATGAAGTGACGGAGCCAGGGGGACGTAATCTGCCGGATCTGGGCTTCGGCTGCCTCTTTCGGGATGCCGGACGTGGCGAGGATAGACCTGATCGAATCCGCCTGTGCGGCTACGGGGACCTGCCTTACGACCTCGAAGATGCGCTTCTGTGCACTCCGATTCGCCTCTATCGCTTCACCCGGGGCTCCGGCAGTGCGCATCAGGAGGGTGGACTGTTCGAGGAGAAGCTCATCGCCCGGCACGCCCGGAGGGGCGAGCAGGACCAGGAAGGCTACGTCGTCCGTCAGATTCGCTACCCGCGGGGCAACGAGTGCGCCCTCGCTGTGCCCGAGGATGCCGATACGATCCTGATCGATCTCCGCTCGATTCTGGAGGTACTGAAGCGCCCCCCGTGCATCCTGTACGAAGTTTTCGATCGTGGCAAGAGACAGGTCGCCGGTCGAGCCTCCGACGCCCCGGTCGTCGTACCGCAGCACTGCGATGCCTTGCCGCGTCAGGTGATCGGCGATCACGAGGAAAGGCTTATGTCCGAAGATGGTTTCGTCACGATCCTGCGGTCCGGAGCCTGAGACCAGGATGACCGCCGGAAAGGGGCCCGCTCCGGCTGGAAGGGTCAGCGTTCCCGCAAGGCGGACGCCCGCCTCGGCGCTTTCGAACTGAAGGTCCTCGCTCTCATAGGGGAAAGGCAGTTTCGGCTCCTGGGGGCGTTCCGGAAGATGAGTAGCGGTAGTGTCCTTTACGCGCTCCAGGTCGAGGGGAAACGTGCTGCCTGCCTGGGTCCACGTCCCCACGATCCGGTCTTCGCTTTCGGCTCGTCCTTCGTACACACCCTGGATGGTGCCGACCTCGATGCGCAGGCTGTCTCCCTGGAAGGTTACCGAAGTTGTGGGAATGCCTGTTGCACCCTGGTCCGGGCTGTCCAACGTCGCCGTGAGGCCGCCCCCTTCCGTGCGAGTGATGTTGAAGACGATCCGAAGCTGACCGCCGGGTATGGACAGCGTGCCGAGCCACGACCCCGTTATTTCGAGCGGAGGCGGTCCGGATATGGACGTGGCTCCGGGACCATACACGACGAAAGAAAGGAGAAAAAGAGCGGCGAGGAAGTGCATGGGGCGTTGGTAGAGGTGGTTGGGAGCGGGTGTGCTTCAAAGTAATCTCATCTTCAGAAAGCGGAAATAGCCGTGAAGGTTTATTTCCGCCAGATTACCCTCCGGTTGCTCCCCGAATCTTTGCGAGCCTATTCGACGGTGCTCAGGGCAGGCTCTATCAATGAATTCTACCTGTGTAGCAACGGATGCAGTTCAGGTGGGATCTTCCGGCTTCGTTCAGGATGACACGGACGACGAAGGCGACCCCCCGGCTGTACGGTTGTCATCGCGTTACGAACGACAGCCAGGTAGCCATTCAGAGCTTGTAATGACAAGATTCGCTCCTAGTGGAGCGTCAAGACTGATTGGAAGGTTCTTCTTCGGTTTCGCTCGTCATCTCAGCATACCTGAAGAGATCCCGAAACGACCCTTCGGCAAGCTCAGGGTGACATGGTTCGGGTGACAACACGGGGCAACGCGCCATCGATTTAGCCTCGACACTCCACCAGGCTTGAAAGTGTCCTCGAAATGAACTTTTATTGCTCCGGTTCGTTCAGTCGGTTGCACAACGAATAGACCCGGTTCCACCTCCGGCATGCACACGCGTTTTCAGCATATCGCCTGTTGTTGTACCTGTTGTTGTCGTGACGACAGCGAGGGGTACAGTCGCGTGCGCCATCTTGTAATTACCTGTTAGCAGGTCTGGCCTACAGCATAGCATTACACGCGTTTGCCACCCCTCCCCGGATTCGGTGAGGGGTTTTTTGTTGCCCTTGCGTTTACACTCTCACATAACCTCATAGAAATCCCAGTGGTAGATGAACTAGCGACTGTGACCGCGTCCATCACCGCAACGGATGCGAAGCTGCTCCGAGGGCTTCCCGACATCGTACGTCAGGTTGGACGTACGCCGCTGCTTCGTCTCAGGAAGATCGCGCGCGGGCTGCCCGACACGGTTGCGCTCTACGCGAAGGCGGAACACCTCAACCCGAGCGGTTCCGTTAAGGACAGGGCTGCGCGCCGGATGGTTCTGGAAGGGCTACGTGCGGGCGATTTACGTGAGGGAAAAACGCTCATCGATGCAACCAGCGGCAACACAGGCATTGCCTATGCCATGCTCGGTGCTGCGCTCGGTTTTCCGGTTGCCCTCGCCATGCCTGCGAACGCCTCTCCCGAGCGCAAGCAGATCCTGACGACGTACGGTGTGGATCTCATTCTGACGGATCCGATGGAAGGGACCGACGGGGCACAGGAAGAGGTGAAGCGTATCGTAGCCGCCCATCCCGAGCGGTATTTCTATCCGGACCAGTACAACAACGACGCAAACTGGAAAGCACACTACGACGGGACCGGAGCCGAGATCATCAGCCAGACGGGCGGGCGCGTTACACACTTCGTGGCGGGGCTGGGCACCACCGGCACCTTCACCGGGACGACGCGGCGGCTGAAGGCGTTCAGGAGCAGCATCCAGTGTTACGCCGTGCAGCCGGACTCGCCGCTTCACGCTATGGAGGGCCTGAAGCATCTGGAAACCGCCATCGTGCCCGGCATTTATGACGCGGCCATCGTAGACCGGGATCTCCGCTGTTCGACCGACGAAGCACACGAGATGGCACGCCGGCTCGCCAGAGAAGAGGGGCTGCTCGTGGGCGTATCCGCCGGGGCCAACGTCGCGACGGCGCTTAAAGTCGCACAAGAGCTAGAGGAGGGTGTCGTCGTCACGATTCTCTGTGATACCGGCACCCGTTACCTCAGCGATCCATTCTGGCAGGCATAACTCCATTACCATGATCACGACACAAGACCTACTCGATGCAATCGGCGCGCACGGGGAGCGGACGTATCCGGAAGAGTGCTGCGGTTTCCTGCTGGGCGAGATGGGGCCGGAGGGAAACCGGGTGGTGGCTCTTCATCCCGTCGAAAACCGGCAGGAGGGAAACAGGGAACGCCGGTACGTCATCACGCCTGCCGATTACAACACGGCAGACCGGGCAGCGCGAGCGCAGGGCCTGGATATCGTGGGTATTTACCACTCGCACCCCGACCATCCCGCGCGGCCTTCGGAGACCGACCTGGCAGAAGCAACGTTTCCGGGATACACCTACGTGATCGTCTCCGTGAAGCAAGGCCGCGCGGCCGATCTTACGGCCTGGACGCTTGCTCCGGACCGGTCACGATTCGAGAGCGAGCCCATCATTACGGCTGCCGCGCAGCCCGCGTAACGATAACCGGGCGTCGCGCGACACAGATTCATACAGATATACTACACCGATCCGGTACGAGAAACGAACCATGAGCACAACGATAACGCAGACGACGGTTTTTATTCCCACGCCGCTTCGCGCCTACACCGACAAGAATGCCCGTGTGAGCGTCGAGGGTAGCACCGTGGGTGAGGTCCTGTCGAATCTCGTGACCCAGTATCCGAGCCTGAAACAGCACCTCTACGACGAGAAGGGCAACCTGCGGCAGTTCGTCAACATCTTCCGCAACGACGAAGATATCCGTCACCTAGAACGCGAGAATACCCCGTTGCGAGCCGGTGATGAGCTGTCCATCGTGCCCTCCATTGCCGGCGGTTGCGGGGCGTAATAGGAGCCCCTGCCATCGAGGCGAACGCTGGTGAAGCAACGGGCTCCTGGATCGAGCTAGATGTAAGGAGATTGCTTTAACTGGCTCGCGATGGCAGCGTTGGAGATAGGAGATCGGTACCTGCGACCCTTGCCGTCGCTCACGAATATTTTTGCATATAACTTATGGAAACGCTCACTGCCACCACGGACGTGGAACTCTCCCGCGATGAGATCGAGCGCTATAGCCGCCACCTCATCCTGCCCGAGTTCGGCATGGAGGGACAGAAGAAGCTCAAGCAGTCCTCGGTGCTGCTCATCGGTGCAGGCGGCCTGGGTGCGCCGCTCGCGATGTACCTGGCCGCTGCCGGCGTGGGCCGCATCGGGCTGGTGGACTTCGACGTGGTCGACGTCTCCAACCTGCAGCGGCAGGTGATTCACGGGACCTCGGATGTAGGCCGGCCCAAGCTGGAGTCTGCACGGGACCGCATCAAAGAGATCAACCCCCATGTCGAGGTAGAGCTTCACGCGATTCGCCTGACGAGCGAGAATGCGCTCGAGCTTTTCGAGCAGTACGACGTGATCGCCGACGGGACGGACAACTTCGCGACGCGCTACCTCGTGAACGATGCATGCGTGCTCACGGGGAAGCCAAACGTGTATGCCTCGATCTTCCGGTTCGAGGGGCAGGTATCCGTGTTCGGCATGCCGGACGGGCCGTGTTACCGGTGCGTCTACGAAGAGCCACCGCCACCAGGGCTCGTTCCCTCGTGTGCCGAGGGCGGGGTACTCGGCGTGTTGCCCGGTATGGTCGGTACGCTTCAGGCCAACGAGGTCATCAAGGTACTGGCCGGGATCGGCACGCCACTCGTCGGCAGGCTGTTGCTGATCGATGCGCTGGATATGCAGTTCCGCACACTCAAGCTGCGCAAGAACCCGGATTGCCCGGTGTGTGGTGAGCATCCCACACAGACGGGATTGATCGATTATGAGTTGTTCTGCGGTGTCGCACCGGCGGCTTCGAACGGCCACCAGGAAGAGTCCGTAGTGCCCGAGATCACCGTGCGTGAACTCAAGGCGCGGCTGGACCGAGGCGATCGGCCTTTCATTCTGGACGTCCGTAAACCGCACGAGTACGACATCGCCAACCTGGGCGGCCTGCTCATTCCAGTAGACGACCTGGAGGCGCGGCTTGCCGAACTGGAACCCTACCGGAACGAAGAGGTCATTGTCCACTGCCGTTCGGGCGCTCGCTCGGCCAGGGCCGTCGAGCTGCTTCAGAAGGCGGGCTTCACGGGCGCCGTCAACGTAAAGGGTGGCATTCTGGCCTGGAGCGACGAAGTGGATCCGTCGGTCCCGAAGTACTGATGTTCGATTCATTTCGTGTGATATTTTATGGTCGCAGGGGTGAGCGGTGGCTCGCCCCTGCGCATTCTGGCGGACGTTACGATGCCTTGTCGGCCCTGCGGAATCCGAGATGCGGGCCTGCCCGTCTATTGCACTCCGGGATGAGAATCCTTCACGCTAAGTAGTCTACGGTATGCTACATTACACCGTCAGGGGGCGAGAGGATGGCCCGGCACTTCTGTTCCTGCATGGATTCCTCGGAAGCGGGGATGATTGGAATGAAATCGTGGACGGGTTATGCGGGGAGTACCGCTGCGTGACGGTCGATCTGCCCGGCCACGGTGCATCCAGGGGCCTGAATGGGGAGGCCGCGTACAGCATGGAGGGAACGGCGGCGGCATTACATGCCGTTCTCGATGCCGAGGGCATCGACCGTTGCGGCGTCGTCGGTTATTCGATGGGCGGGCGGGTGGCTCTGTATTTTGCGCTGAACATCCCACACCGATGCCGGCGTCTAGCCCTGGAATCCGCATCGCCCGGTTTGCAGGAAGCCGTAGAGCGAGAGATGCGGCGCGGCATCGACGAGGCACATGCCCTGCGTCTGGAAGCGGACGACTTCGCCGCTTTTCTGGAGGACTGGTACCGGCAGCCGATTTTTGCTTCGCTGGAATCCAAGCCGGCGCTTCGGTCCCGTATGATCGCGAGTCGTATCTGCAACGAGCCCGGTGAGCTGGCTCGTTCTCTGCGGGGAATGGGCGCCGGTGTACAGCCTCCGCTCTGGGATCGGCTCGACGAACTCCGCATGCCGACCCTGTTCGTGGCGGGAGCGCTCGATGGGAAGTACGTCGAGGTAGCCGAGCAGATGGCGGCACTGAGCACGTATGTCCGTGCAGCCATCATTCCGAATGTGGGGCACACGGTTCATGCAGAAGATCCCAAACAGTTCACGGACCTTCTGCAAGATTTCTTCCGTGCTCCGTGAGCAAATGACATCGTGCGGACGTTCGAGCGCTGCTTCGCCGTATCTTCGGGGACGTTCATTCTGATCCAATCACGCACCGAGATACTATGTCTGTCGTCAACTGGGAAGTAGCGGGTACGTACACTGATATCAAATACCACAAAGCGGAAGGCATCGCGAAGATCACCATCAACCGGCCGGAGGTGCGCAATGCGTTTCGTCCGCTGACGGTCAAAGAGATGATGCATGCGCTGGATGATGCGCGTAACGACGAGCACATCGGCGTGGTGATTCTTACGGGGGAAGGGACAGAGGCGTTCTGTTCGGGTGGGGACCAGCGGATCCGAGGAGAGGCCGGATACCGGGAGGAGGGTACGGGAGTCATGCGGCTGAACGTGCTGGATTTCCAGCGTCAGATTCGCACGTGTCCGAAGCCCGTTATTGCAATGGTCGCCGGATGGGCGGTGGGTGGTGGGCACGTGTTGCACGTTATGTGTGACCTCACCATCGCGGCGGATAATGCCAAGTTCATGCAGACGGGCCCGCGCGTCGGTTCGTTCGATGGGGGCTATGGTGCTGCCTACCTTGCACGTATCATCGGGCAGAAGAAGGCACGGGAGATCTGGTTTCTGTGCCGTCCGTATGATGCCCAGCAAGCGCTGGAAATGGGTCTCGTAAATACGGTCGTTCCGTTGGAGCGGCTCGAGGAAGAGACCGTCCAGTGGTGCCGTGAAATCCTTGCCAACTCCCAGATGGCGATCCGGTGCCTCAAGGCGGCCCTGAATGCGGATTGTGACGGCCAGGCCGGGTTGCAGGAACTGGCCGGCAATGCTACGATGCTCTTCTACATGACGGAAGAGGGGCAGGAAGGCAAGAACGCCTATCTCGAAAAGCGGAAGCCCGATTTCAGCAAATTCCCGTACCGGCCTTGATGGCGATTTGAGGGGTTGTGAGATCATGCAGCCGGGTATCTATGGAGCCGGACGCTTCTGCGCGCGTAGGTACCTGGCTGCACGGTCTTTTCAGGAGGCCGTCTGGTCGAGGATAGTTATGAGTTCATGTATTCTGGAGGCGTATCGATGAACGCGCCGGTTCAGCCGCTTTCCGGGGCGAAGATCTGGCTGCTTGCGGCTCGGCCGAAGACGCTGTGGGCAGCGGTTGCTCCAGTCTTGATGGGTACGGCCATGGCGATCGCAGACGGCGGTTTTCATCTGCCCTCTGCGTTTTTTGCACTGCTGGGTGCCATTCTGATTCAGATCGGTACCAACTTTACGAATGATTATTCGGATTTTCTGAAGGGAGCGGATACGAGCGCGCGGAAGGGACCGCTCCGGGCTACGCAGGCCGGGCTGGTCACACCGGAATCCATGAAGCGCGCCACGGTGGTCGTGTTTGCGATGGCCGTGATCTCAGGAGTGTACCTGATCTGGCGGGGAGGGTGGCCCGTACTCGCCATCGGTGTTGTATCGATCATCTGTGGCGTGTTGTATACGGCGGGCCGGTATTCACTGGCCTACCTGGGTCTGGGAGATCTGTTCGTCCTCATCTTTTTCGGGCCGGTAGCTGTGGGCGGCACGTATTACGTGCAGACGCTGACCATCGCGCCGGTCGTACTGCTCGTCGGCGTCGGTGCGGGGCTCCTCTCGGTGACGATTCTGCTGGCGAACAACATCCGGGACGTAGACGAAGACCGTGCGGCCAACAAGCGAACCCTGGTCGTTCGGTTCGGGCGGAAGTTCGGCGTCGCGTTGTATGCGTTCTGCCTGGCCGGGGCTGCCACGATCGCGATCGGTGTATCTCTGCTCGGACCCTATTCCTCCTGGGCAGCGCTGGCCGGTCTGGTTCCTCTGATCGGTGTACCCAGCGTGCGGGCGCTGGCAACCTCGACGGAGGCGCGGGCTCTGAATCCGATTCTGGGTTCAACTGCACGCGTATTGCTACTCTACAGCCTCGTATTCTCTGTGGGCTGGGTGCTGTAGGTACGGTATAGCGCATGCGTATCGAACAGTTCAGGGTATATCGTTACAGCCTGCCGCTCCGCGAGCCGTTGCTGCTACGAGGTAACGCGCATACCCGGCGAGACGGGTTGCTGGTAGAGGTGGTGACGGAAACCGGTTCATCGGGATGGGGAGAGATCGCGCCACTTCCGGGATTCAGCCGGGAGAGCCTGGAGGAAGCCGAACGGCAGGTATGTGCGCTCAGGCCGAATCTGATCGGTCTGGATCTAGATGCGTGTTCCGGTGAGGCAGAGATACCCATGCCGAATGGCTTGGCGCCAGCGCCTTCCGTTCGTTTCGGAATCGGCCTGGTCCTGTCGGAGGCCGAACATGCGGCGAACGCCAGGTCCCATTCGCCTGAGGCGGCACACGGAATCGTTGCCGTCAATGCGCTATTGACCGTTGGGGGGGCCGCTGCCGCGCGGGGGCTCGTTGACGCAGGGTACCGGTCGATCAAGGTGAAGGTGGGCCGTGCTTCTGTTCGGGAGGACGTCTGTACCGTTCGTGAGGTGATCGAGGCCGCGGGAGAGGACGCCCGAGTACGACTGGACGCAAACCGTTCCTGGAGCTTCGAGGATGCCGTCGCGTTTGTCACGGGACTACAGGATCTACCCTACGAGTATATCGAGGAACCCCTCGCGGAAGCCGGGCAACTGCGGGAGTTCGTGGCACAGACCGGTGCGCGCGTCGCACTCGACGAGAGCCTTGCCGGGATTCCCCCGGATGCGCTTGGTGATCATCGATTCGCCGCGGCCGTTGTGTTGAAGCCAACCATTCTGGGCGGCTTGCCGATTACGGCCGCATACGCGAAGCAAGCACAGGCATGCGGCATGAAGCCCGTCATCAGTGCGGCGTATGAATCCGGCGTGGGGATCCGGGCGATGGCCCTGCTGGCGTTGCATACAGGGCTGGCCGGTACTCCGATGGGGCTGGACACCTATCGCCGGCTCGTCGAAGATGTCTGGACGCCTCCTTTGAACCTAGAGTCAGGGGGATTCGGTGTTGCAGACCTTCTCGATGACGGCAGGTACATTCGAAGAGCATTATTGCGTGAAGTATCATGACGGAGGGAGTCTGTCCTGTAGCCTATGGTGCAGCATCCTACGGCAGCCGTATTGCCATCGTATCGTCCCGCGGTACGGTTACGTATGAAGAGCTGGAGCGTCGCGTGGCCGTTGCTGCAGCCCGGCTCCGGGAAGCAGGTTGCGCAGAGGGAATGCGCGTCGGGTTGCATCTCCCGACAGGGGAGGCCTACATCGTATTGCTGCTGGCGCTTCTTCGTATCCGTTGTGTAGCCTGCCCGGTCAGTACGCGCCTGCCTGAACAAGGGATTGCCGCTGCGCTGGACTTGATCGCGTGCCGTGTCCTGATTTCTGACGACGTTCGGCTTCACGGGTGCCTGGAGGGTGTGCGCATTCTTTCGCCCGAAGCCGTAGTGAACGGTGAACCCGGGGCGGGGTATTCGTCGGCTGGCCTCGACTTTGACCAGCCCGCGACGATCATTTCGACATCGGGTAGCACGGGGCGGCCCAAGGCCGCGCTGCATACGTGGGGGAACCATTATTTCAATGCACTCGGCTCGAACGCGAATATTCCAGTAGAGCCGGGCCACCGGTGGTTGCTGTCATTGCCTCTCTACCACGTGGGCGGGCTGGGAATCGTGTCCCGTTGTTTACTGGCGGGAGCGACCATTGCCATTCCGGTACGTGGAGAGGCGTTTACACAATCCATCGCATCGCTCGGCATCACGCATGTGAGTATGGTGACGACACAGCTGATGCGGCTCTTGCGAGAGGGACAAACGGATCAACTTACCGGGCTCAGCGCTATTCTGCTGGGGGGAAGTGCCTTTTCTCCGGCGCTGCTGGAAGACGCATATGCAATGGGATTGCCCATCCATACGAGCTACGGGCTGACAGAGATGACGTCCCAGGTCACTACCACACCACCGGGGGCAGATCTCGATGCATTGCGGACGTCCGGTAGTTGCCTGCCCTATCGCGAGCTTCGGATCTCGGAAGAAGGGGAGATCCTCGTTCGCGGCAGGACGCGTTTCATGGGCTACGTCGAACGCGAACACCTACACCAGCCATTCGATGCGGAGGGCTGGTATCATACGGGGGATCTGGGGGCGCTGGACGAGCGCGGCAATCTGGTCGTATCAGGAAGGCAGGATAACATGTTCATTTCCGGCGGTGAGAATATCCAGCCGGAAGAGATCGAGTGGCACCTGGGTCAGTTGACGGGGGTAGAGCAGGCGGTCGTCGTGCCCGTTCCGGATGCGGAGTTTGGATTCCGTCCCGTTGCCTTCATTCGCAGCTACAATGCCGGGGAGGAGATCGATTACCGGGCCGCACTCGAGTCGGTGCTACCCCGTTTCAAAGTGCCGTATGCGATCTTTCCTCTGGAAGACGAGCAAGCCGGAGAACGCATGAAAGTGGACCGCCGCGCGCTCGCCGCTCGCGCTGCAACCTTAACCGGGCGAGCATAAGGAATCCGTCCGGGTGTGGCCGAAGCGTGATGATACCGAAACATCGAAACACGCTGAAACGAGACAGGTTGATCTTCGAACTCGATATTCCGTATACCCACGTGACCGTGATTTTCCACGAGGCATCATGGCGGTTGAGGCTCCACAACCGATTCTCCAGGGCCGGCGCGTGCGCCTGACTCCTCTGCACATGGAGAACATCCACCAGCATTTTGACTGGAATAACGATCCAGAGCTCAATCGGTTGGACAGCGAGATTCCATTCGAGCGAGAAAGCTTCGGCGATTTCAAGCAGCGGTTCGAAGAACTCGTGTATCATCCCTCGCCGTTGATGCAGGATTTCGAGGTTCACGCAGCAGACGGCACGCTCATCGGCGTGGCCTCTGTGACGAACATCAGCCCGCATAACCGGCACTGCATGGTAGGTATTACGATAGGGGATCGCAATTATTGGGGCCAGCGGTACGGCAGGGAAGCGCTCGAGGTGCTCCTGGACTATTGCTTCAATGAACTGGGCATGCACCGCGTTGCGACGGAAACCTTTGAATACAACACGGCCTGGAAGCGATTGGTTATCGAAGCAGGCTTTCGCAAGGAAGGGACGGAGCGGGATTATCTGTACCGCGACGACAAGTTCTGGGACAAAGAGGTCTACGCGCTTCTGGAGCCGGAGTACCGAAGAAGGAATACGGAACACTCCCTGGACCGTCGCCGGAATCACACAGCGTCAGGCGTCAACCCGTAACGTAGCGGGCATCTGGCGTGGAGAATCCCAGTGAAATCGCTTCCGGGAGCGACCGTGCTTGAGGCCTTTCGACCGGGAAATCACGCGTGCTTAGACGACCATCTACTGCTTGCGGTGGAGCCAGAAGACCAGGATGTCGTCGTTGAAATCCGGCTCCTCCATCTCACTCCTGATCGAGTCCAGTAGCCGCGTGATGGGGTCCGCCTCACCGAGACAACGGGCAGCCGCCTGCATGATGCCGGCTTCGCCTACGATCTCGCCCGACTTCAATCGCTGCTCCATCAACCCATCCGTATAGGTGATCAATGCGCTATCCGGAGGGAGTTCGAAGCTGGTATCCCTGAACTCCGCCTCATTGTCCAGGCCGAGGATAATATCGCTATAGCTGATGATATCGGCTCTGTTTTCCGTGACAAGGATCGGACGGCAGTGCCCCGCATTGGCGTAGGTGACGAGGTGTTTGGCAGGCTCCCAGCGGAGGAGCAGGAGAGAGGCGAACGTCTCCTCCATGACCTCGTCTTGCATCAGGACCTGGTTGACGCGTTTCATCAGCTCCGCGGGAGAGGTGGAGGTGCGCATCATGGCATGCAGGGTGCCGCGTACGTAGCTCAGAAAGCTGAACGCGTAGAACTTCGCCTGCAGCCCTTTACCCATTACATCCCCGATCGTGAGAAAGAACACGCCGGGCATAGCCTCCATCCAGTCAAAAAGGTCACCGCCGCCATGTTCACGCGGGTTGTTGTGCAGGAACGTCCGGTACCCCTTGACTTCCGGCATCTTCTTCGGCATGAGCTTCTGGGAGAAGTCATGTCCGATTCGGGCATCCAACTGGGTCTGAAAGAGGTTCTTGCGTTCGAGGAGGCGTTCTATCCGAGTCAGAAGTTGTTCGATATCGAACGGCTTCGTGATATAGTCGTCAACCCCTGTTCGCATGCCCTTCAGCCGGCTTTGTTCGTCTGCCTTGGCCGTTAAGAAGATGAAGGGGATCGCCCGTGTGTTTTTCTGTTGCTGAAGGGCGGCCTGTAACGCAAAGCCGTCCATCTTCGGCATCATGATGTCAGACACTACGAGGTCGGGAATCCCGGCGTCGATCTGTTGCAGAGCTTCTTCTCCGTTTGCCGCCGTTCGCACCTGGTATTGCTTGCTGAGGCGGTATTCCAGGAGGCGCCTGAGCGTGTGCTCATCCTCAACAACTAGAATCGAATACATCGGTTTGTTGTGCTGGCTCGGACGTGACTTAGAAGGTCCCACGGCATGCATGGCAGAGAGAGGTCCTAGATGTGAAAGGGGATATCAAGCCACGGATCCTTATTGGCCGTTATCGTAAAGGTCAGTCTGTTACGGTTTCCGTCTACAGACTGATAGGTCAGTGCGTCCGTACATGCGTTCAGCATCAAGAGGCCCATTCCTCGTTCCGGGTAGGGCTCGAGGGACGTACTTCGTTCAAGTAGTTGCGATTCGAGATCAAAACCATCCGAGTTGTCCTCGATAGTACAATCGATCCGATCTTCATTCAGGTGAATCGCAAAAGAAATCTCCGGGACACGTTGATCGAAGGTGGCGTGCTGGACCAGATTTGCCAGCCATTCGTGTGCTGCAAGTTTCACACGATGCAGGGCCTGCACGTCAGCTTCTGACTGTACCACCGTCCGCTCCCATTGAGCAAAGAGATCGTGTACGTGGTCGATGACCGAGCACAAATCGCTAAATCGGTAGGTTCCCAAGTTCATGAAGATTTAGACCTATGCAGGGGCGTACAGGTCGAAATGGGTAGCCCGAAATTAGGGAGGGGGGATCAGGCGAGTGCTTCTCTCGCGGCTTCAACGGAAGGAAATTGGCGGAAGACCTTATAGGTACGTGTCAGCTGCACGACGACCTGAACGGGCCGCGATACAGAGGCGAACACGACCTGTCCGTTGAGCGGAGATACCTGCCGGTATAGCGAAAAGATTGAGCCCAGGCCGGTCGAATCGAGTATGCCCGTGTCAGAGAAGTCTAGAATGAAATTCCGTGCTCCTGCTCGAACATGATCCTGGCACAAGGTCTTGAATTCGGCAGCGTTGCGGAAATCGAGTGCCTTCTCAATTTTGACCACGAGCGTTTCCTGGGTACAAGGCTCAATCTGGAAGTTCATGGGAGCGTGCTGTGGTATAGTATGGGTGAACGGTCGGTTTCTTGAGCAGCTAGTATCGGCGCAGGGCGTCGAATTTAAAGCGGTATGGTTGTGCGAAGGGGTATAATATAGCGGCTCCCGGTCACGTTTACAGTAAGCCACTATAACATAACGGGGGTAGTTTGACGTACCTCCGCGCCCATTGACCTCGTGGAGGGCTATTCAGGATTCCAATAAACAGAGAACGTTCACTTCTAAAACATGATTTCGGTACATAACGCGCTTCCACGGCCCGATATCCTCCTTGGTATCGTGGTTGCGAGCCCCGTTCGAATCGACGCTACCCATCCCGAGTTTCCAACCCACCTCCAAGCATTGCTGGAAGAGCGGCGGAAGCCTCTGAGCCACGCTGAGGAAGCGGTGCGTGTCTCCGTTCGGGACATGCTCCGAAACGGTCGCTACAAACCAACCGGTCGTTCCAAGCCAGCCAGTGAGTACTTGCTTCGAGCAGCGGGGGAAGAGAATGGTTTCCCGCACATCAACGGGCCGGTTGACGTATGTAACTATCTCAGTCTGAAGTACCTGGTCCCCATCTCGCTCTGGGACCTCGATCTTGCCGGGGTCACGCGGTTCACGTTTCGCCTCGGACATCCCGGGGAAGTCTACGTCTTCAATACGGGTGGACAGGAGATCGACCTGGAGGACCTTATCGTCGGCTGCCGCATCGTGAACGGCTCCGAGGAGCCCATCGTAACTCCAGTCAAGGATAGCCTGGCAACGAAGACGACGGATAAGACGTCGAGAATTGCCGCCTGCATCTATGCTCCGGAATCACATTTCAGCCGGGAGCGTCTTTCAGGCATATGCGCTGAGTTCGGGGAGCTACTCAGCATGCCTGAGGGACACACGCTCGCTACCGGCGTGGCAGCTTGTAACGAAACTATTTCAGTCTGAATGTGTGAGAAGGCGCAGGATTTGCATGTCCGGCTTTCTTACGCATTCATGGTGTCGCGCGTCTGTACACTCGTCGTTCTGGTCGTTCTCGTGCTGGCGAGCGCAGGCTGTGAGCGTCAGCAACTTCCTGTGAGCGAGGCCGTGCAGCGAGAGGACGAACCCGACCAGGAAGTCGCGGGGGTCGATTTCACCATCAGTAACGACGGATTGGCCCGGATGCGTCTTCTGGCACCATACATGGCCGAGTACGAGCGTGAGGATACCGTTTACACGGTACTGAGCACACCTCCAGGCATCGACAGTGGCCGGGTACAGGTACTCGTATATGATGCGACGGGTGCCCTTTCTGCGACTATCCATGCGGATCGCGTCGTTTTCGGTGACAGTGCGGACCGGTATGATGCGACGGGAGACGTCATCGTTACGACGCCTACCGGACGAAGATTGGAGGGGGAGCACCTGGCCTGGTATGAGGCGTCCCGAAAGGTGAAAACACCCGGCTTTGTCAAAATTACTACGCCAAGCGAACGCATTCAGGGATACAACCTGGATGCGGAAGAGGACCTCTCCCGGTATACGCTGGCGCGGATCACCGGTCAGACGACCGTACAGGAGTAATTGATACGTTCGCGTGATGCAGGCCGATCCTGTAGACGAAGAGTCAACCATGTATACCTACGGCAGACGAGTGTGTGAGAGGGGGAGGCCATCGTTGTGGCTCATGTTTTCGCTCGTCGTGCTGGCAATGCTGGCGATTCCCGTCGCACCGGTGCTCGCGCAGGATACCCCGGCGGATTCGTCTGAGACAAAGATCGTGGATCTCAGTGCGGATTTTGGCGAGGGATATGTCCTGAATGGTGAAGAGGTCCGGCGGCTGGTAGGAAACGTTCACCTGCGTCAGGGCAACACGACCCTTACCGCGCATGAAGCCATCCAGTACGTAGGGCGCGAGGAATACGTCTTCACGAACAACGTGCAGATCGTGGATGAGGGGGATACGCTCTGGGCCGAACGTGTCGTCTACAACAGCCAGACGAAGGTAGGCAAGGCCTCAACCAACGTGCGTCTCAGCGATGGCGACGTCCGGCTTAGCGCGCCATCCGGCGATTACTACGTGGATGAGAAGCGGGCTGATTTTGAGGGTGGCGTCACGATGGTTGACAGCACAGTCACGCTGACGAGCCAGCGTGGGAGCTACTGGCTCGATGAGAAGCGGGCCGAGTTCTACGACGATGTTCGTCTCGTCGAGACGACCTCGACATTGGAAGCCGATTCGGTTATTTACTTCCGGGACACCGAAGTTGCGCTGGCAAATGGGAACGTGTTCATCGAGCACATAGGCGGCGAGGAGGACGACGTCGAACCGGATTCCACGCAGCGCATCCTGCTGTACGGGGCGGAAGCGTATAATGACAACCGGCAAGGATTTAGCCGGATTACCGGCGACCCGCTTCTCGTTCGGTTAGTGGAGGACAGCACGTCGGCGACGGTCGATACGCTCCTCATTCGGGCGGAGGTACTGGAATCCACGCGGAGCGATTCGCTGGAGCGGCTGGTCGCTCTGGATAACGTCCGTATCTGGCAGGGGGATATAGCCGCCGTGGCGGATTCAGCTATATCCGACCGATACAAACTAGCGGATGCCGCTGATTCGACGCGTGAAGAGATTCGTCTCTTCAAGGCACCGACGATGTGGTATGATGACCTCCAGGTTTTTGGCGATACCATCTATGCAACCGGGCAGGCCGGTTCTATCGATTCATTATTCGTGGAGGGTAGTGCGTTCGTTGCACAGCCGGATTCCGCAACAGGACGCATTCGGCAGCTAAAGGGTGGAAACCTGGTGGGCGTATTCGAGGGAGACACGCTCCGAACGATGACCGTACAGCCAAATGCGGAGGTCATTTATTTCAAGAAGAACAATAGTGGCGGAACGGATGGTGTGCAGATGTCCGGTGATATCGTGCATTTCTTCTTTGATGGAGATCAGTTGAAGCAGATACGATGGCCGGGCGAAACGGAAGGAACGGTGTATCCTGACGGACTTTTACCGGAGCCCTTTCAACTCGATGGATACCGGTGGGAGCCGGAACGGAGACCGCAGAAGGCAACGATGCTCCAGCGAGCCGGTCGCACACTTCCTGAGCCGCAGCCGGAACCGGTTTATACGTCAACGGTCAAGGAGTAATACCCGGCTAGAAGCCCAGGGACATGGAAATGCACTCCCATCTCATCGATCATACGTCCTCATCGAATGGAGAAGGATCGCTCGTGTTAGAGGCATCCGGGCTGCGCAAGCGCTACAAGAAGCGTCCGGTGGTGGATGGCGTGAGCCTGCACGTCCGGCAGGGCGAGATCGTTGGTCTTCTTGGCCCCAACGGTGCGGGCAAAACGACGACCTTCTACATGATTGTAGGGATGGTCCGGCCGGAGGACGGGGAGATTCGCCTGGGGAAGGAGAATATCACGCGCCTACCGATGTATCGCCGTGCCCGGCGGGGGATCGGGTACCTGGCCCAGGAAGAATCCGTTTTCAAACACCTCTCGGTGGAGAATAACCTGCACGCGGTACTCCAATTTCAGAAGATCAGCCGGGAGGAGCGGCACGCACGCGTCGAGGAACTCATCGAAGAGTTCGGGTTACAGCGGGTAAGGAAGTCCAAAGGATACATGCTATCGGGCGGAGAGCGGCGCCGGACCGAGATTGCCCGCGCGCTCGCCACGCGCCCCAAGTTTCTCCTGCTGGACGAGCCTTTCGCTGGCGTAGATCCGATTGCAGTCGAGGACATCCAGGAGATCGTGTCGGGTTTGAAGAAGCGCGGCATCGGTGTGCTGATTACGGACCATAACGTTCACGAGACCCTTGCCATTACGGACCGGGCATACCTGCTCTACGAAGGACACATTCTTCAGCAGGGGACGGCAGAGGCTCTGGCTTCCGACCCGGAAGTGCGCAAGCGGTACCTGGGCGAGAAGTTCACGCTCGAACGGTATCAGTAACCTGCTGGTATGTTCATCGTGATAGGCTGAGTGGCGTATGGAGGCCATCTGTCATGCTGAACGCGTTTACCGGCGTGAATCTTCGATTTTAGCATCTCGCGAGAAGGGCTATCTGCTATACGGATTGAGATCCCGAAACGACCCTTCGGCAAGCTCAGGGTGACATGGTTCGGGATGACAAGCGAATAGAGATCCCGTACCCTCCGGTTCACGAAGTAAACGAGTTCGGGATGACAGATGGTGGGCATAGCGGGTGACCCGAACACAACCGATCTACTCATCCCATAAAGCTGGACATTCCACTGCGGCTGCTTTTTTAACCTTTTGCGCGGTACGGTACAGTCGGGCTGCCGATTCTTCAGCGATTACCCGAAGAGATCGAACCACAGCACGCAGTTGTGATTATATTAGGCCAATTCGGGGGGATGGTGGAATGGTAGACACAAGGGTCTTAAAAACCCTTGGGGCGCAAGCCCCGTGCGGGTTCGAGTCCCGCTCTCCCCACCTCATCTTGTGATGCGTTCTCTCGTTTCAGGAAGCTACTCCTGGCAGGTAACGCATCGTATAACGGAGCCTCTGGGCCTCATCGTGGTTCAGAGGCTTTTTTGTGCCGGGGTGAATGCATCGTCTCCGCTGCGGACGCTCTTGAGATGGGGGAGCGGCTGGGGAGGTGATTCTCGATTGAGTGATCAATGAGCGGCCAAGAGCCCTTCGTGGTCAACGAGATTAGAAAAATACCCCTGTCGTACCGGTATGGCGCTTCCGATTCTCACGGGTATCGTCAGGCGGCTCAGGGTGTTGAGTGGTTACGTCCGGCTGAGGCGGGCGAGTAGCCAGAGGGTTGCCAATTCGAGGATGACGAGACCGGCCGTGATTCCTACCGCCACGGCGAACAGCAATACATTGGCAACGTTGCCTGCGCGCAGCGCGAAGCTCAGCGCCGTGGACACCGCGGGCGGGTGTACGGCATCCAGTGCGATCATGAGCCCGATCGTCAGCACCATGGCCGTGCCACCCGAGACATAGCCTGTTCCGAGAACGAGGTAGGTCAACAAGCCGATCACCGCTGCCGTCACCTGTGCCAGGATGAGCGTACGGATCCTGTTCGTGCCGTGCTGTGGATCGAGGTAGATCAGGAAGGCGCTGGAGGCGAGGGAGGCAAAGAGAAGTCGTTGCTGGCTCAGCACATCGACCATGGCGAATACAGCCAGCACGGTGAGTGTCGGAAGCAAGGCGAGAATGAGTTCGCCCTTGATGGTGAGCCGTTTCCGCAGGGCGCGACGCGCACCTCCTATGGGCTCCAAACTCGAAAGCTCTTGCGACACAGGCTTACTCATCTAGTAAGGAACGACTCCCGGGGGCTGGATTCCGGCTTTCCGTACCGGTCAATGCCCGGGCAGGTCCTTACCAAGAGACAGGTCTGGCCGGACATACAACTTTGTTACCAGATGGATGCCGCATACGTACTATTCTAGACAGTGGTGGGAGTGCTGTCGGGTGCCGAAGGGGAGGGACTTGCCCACGGCGAAGGTTCTCAAGGCGTCCTCGCAGGTTGCGACGGCAACCTTGCGAGTCTGAACCGGCGGAAAATCGCTGTATGGAGCGGATTTGAGGCGAATCGAAGTGCGGCGGCATTCCTATCGATTCATACGTGCAGATGGGGGTATCCGGTCGATGAGCGTAGGGCGGAGTGGCAGACAGCGGGTTGGTAACCGATGCGGGATGTATCCGCATACGCCTGCTATCTGGAAAGTTATACGCAGTTGAGAAAAAATGGGCATCACGTGCATCTGACTGGATTTTTAGAATTGTGGATGTATTTTTAGTTGAAAGTGTGCCTACGTGGGACTGCAGACCGGTTGACCGGACTGATGAGTACCGTTAAACGGGGGCGCCATGTAGACTCTAACGTCAGATCAGGACTGAGGCGCTGTGCTCAACGCAAAATTTTGATGGCAGTCATGAAGAACATTTTCGTAGGCAACTTGCCGTTCCGGGCGAGCGAAGAGGAAGTACGGGACCTCTTCACCCAGTATGGTACCGTGCATTCCGTTAATCTCATTACAGATCGCGAGACGGGCAGGCCACGTGGGTTTGGATTCGTAGAGATGGATCAGGATGCTGCAGATGCTGCGATCCGCGCTCTCGACGGAACTGAATTCGGCGGTCGGAGCCTCCAGGTAAACGAAGCACGCGACAAGCGTGGTGGCGGCCCGCGCCGAGAAGGGAGCTTCGAACGGCGCGGCGGCGGTGACTACGATCGCGGTCGCAATGGAGGCGGTTACGATCGGGGCTCGCGCTATAGCAGGTAATCCGAGTTCATCCTGAGTCCGCGGGATCTGACAAAGAGTATACACGAAGGGGCAGGAGTCAATGACTCCTGCCCCTTCGTCATTACTGGTTCGCGTGTGGATCGGCTATTTCTGAAGTTCGGCCTCGATCTGCGCGATGGAGTCGCGGAGTTCGGCGGCGCGTTCGAACTCGAGGTTTTCGGCGGCTTCGAGCATTTCTTTGCGTAGTTGCTCCAGGAGGTCGCGTTTCTGGTCGTCGGTGAGGTACTTGACGAGCGGATCGGCGACGACGGCCGGTGCGCCGGGCTCGGCGTACTGGTAGGAGGACGGGCCTCCTTCGAGTTGGTGCTTCTCGTCCGCCACGGCCGTGCCGCGCAGGATCTGCTCGCGGGACTTGGTGACGGTGCGGGGCACGATGCCGTGTTCGCGATTGTAGGCGAGCTGGATTTCGCGGCGCCGGTTGGTTTCGTCCATCATCCGTTGCATGGAGCCGGTGATGGTGTCGGCGTACATGATGATGCGGCCGTTGGCGTTTCGGGCGGCGCGGCCGGCCGTCTGGATGAGGGAGCGGTCGCTTCGGAGGAAACCCTCCTTGTCCGCATCGAGGATGGCGACCAGCGAGACCTCGGGGAGGTCCAGACCCTCGCGGAGCAGGTTGACGCCGATAAGTACGTCGAAGGTGCCCAGGCGTAGCTCGCGAAGGATGTCCACACGTTCCAGGGCGTCGATGTCCGAGTGGAGCCAGCGGACGCTCACGCCGAAGCTATCCAGGTACTCACTGAGGTCTTCCGCCATGCGTTTGGTCAGGGTGGTGACGAGGGTGCGCTCGCCACGCTCCACGCGGATCTGGACCTCGTGGAGGAGGTCGTCGATCTGGTTTTCGGTGGGGCGGACTTCCACTTCCGGGTCGGGGATGCCGGTGGGGCGGATAATCTGCTCCACGAAGATGCCGCCGCTCTTTTCCATTTCATAATCGCCCGGCGTGGCGCTGACGTAGACCGTCTGTTTTTCGATCTCTTCGAACTCCTCGAAGGTCATCGGGCGGTTGTCCAGCGCAGAGGGGAGGCGGAACCCGTGTTCGACGAGGGTGAGCTTGCGGGAGCGGTCGCCGTTGTACATGGCACGCACCTGGGGAATGGTGACGTGGCTTTCGTCGATGACGAGGAGGAAGTCTTTCGGGAAGTAGTCAAACAGACAGTAGGGGCGCTGACCGGGCTTGTTACCGGTGAGGTGGCGGGAATAGTTCTCGATGCCGGAGCAATAGCCGACCTCCTTCATCATCTCGATGTCGAACAGGGTGCGCTGTTCCAGGCGCTGGGCTTCCACGAGCTTGCCGTCTTCACGAAGCACGGCAAGACGCCACTGCAATTCCTCTTCGATGGACTTGATCGCCTTCTGGAGCTGTTCTTCCGGGGTGACGAAGATCTTGGCAGGGTAGATGGTCAGCAGTGACTCTTCACGCAGGACCTCACCCGTGAGGGCGTCGATCACCGAAAGGCGCTCGATCTCGTCTCCCCAGAACTCGATGCGGTAGGCGGTCTCTTCCATATAGGCCGGGAAAACGTCCACAACGTCGCCCCGGACGCGGAAGTTGCCGGGTACGAATTCGACGTCGTTCCGGTTGTAGAAGATGTTGATGAGGCTGTGCAGGAGTTCGTTGCGGGGGATCTCCTGGCCGACCTTTACCTGCGTGATCTGCGACTTGTATTCCTCGGGGGAGCCGAGGCCGTAGATGCACGAGACACTTGCGACGACGATCACATCCTTACGGCCCGAGACGAGCGAACTGGTCGCGCGGAGGCGGAGGCGGTCGATCTTCTCGTTGATGGCCATGTCCTTCTCGATATAGGTATCGGAATGGACGATGTAGGCCTCGGGCTGGTAGTAGTCGTAGTAGGAGATGAAGAACTCGACGGCGTTGTTGGGGAAGAACTGCTTGAGTTCGGCGTAGAGTTGGGCCGCGAGGGTCTTGTTGTGGGACATGACCAGGGTGGGACGGCCGATGTTCTGGATGACGTGCGCCATCGTGAACGTCTTGCCGGTACCCGTGGCGCCGAGGAGCACCTGGTCCCGGTCGCCGCGCAGGATGCCTTCGGTGAGCTCAGCGATGGCCCGCGGCTGGTCGCCGGTGGGCGTGAACTCGGACTCGAGCTGAAACTTGGTCTCTTCGATGACGGGGGGCATGGAGATAGAGCTTTCGGCTATCAGTGGTCAGCTACCGGATGTGAACGGCACAGCATGCACGGGTTGATCCTGATTTCAGGACCGATTCGGGGTATGGATGGGTGAGTTGTAACGGCGATGCAACGAAACTGACAATTTCGGCGACATCATGGTGCTGGTTCGAAGGTTGTAGGTTGTCCGTAGCAGGCGGTGTGACCGCCTGCGTGACCCATGTCGGGTGAGGGCGCAGCACGCTGCGCCCCTACGAATGTCCGGTTCACGATGGCACAGATGGCACACGGAAGTATGTGTATGCGGTTGCGGGTTAGACCTGACAGGTTTTCAAAACCTGTCAGGTCTGGGGCAGCGTCCTCATGGCACCAATGGTACGTTCGGAGTGCCTCGACAAGTCGGAGCAGGCTCCGTGACACGGTATCCCGGCAGGCGGGGCAGGCTCTTTCCTGAAAGGGGCATGGCGATGCCATGCCCGTACAGGGCGAGATTGAAGGTCCTCCCTCCGGCGCGGGTTCGATTGGTTGAACGGGGAAGGTATGGGGAGGTTGCGACAGCGTTATGGCATATACAGTAGGTGTATGCGGGGCAAACGGGTTCGGCAGGTTGTGTTGAGACGGGCGTGTACTTGCGTGCTGAACGTGAGGCATGCGGTGGTTTAGTAGAGCCTAGCAGGTGTGTGTGGATAGTTGGATGAGCGAGGAGATGCTGAAACGCCCCTTCGGCAAGCTCAGGGTGACATGGTTCGGGATGACAACACGGGGGCAACGCGCCATCAATTTGGCCTTGACATATCACCAGTCGCTTACGCGACCGCTCCCTCGAGGGAGCGGTCGGACACTCTCCACATCGTGTCTTAGCGCTGGCCGAACGGCTTCCTTGTGTTCGGTCAAGGCAATATGCAGGCTTGCCGGAGGAAATTTATACCTAAACCGGAAAGCCCTGTGTGCGGAAACGGTGGCATTCTGGCGGGCTGTCAGTCCGCTCGGGCGGATCTGGATCTGGCGCGTGAGGCGTGGAAGATCCGCAGGGAGGCGAGCAGGGCGACGGCTGCGACGAAGCCGGTGAAGCAGGTGATGATTGGGCCCAATGGGCCGCCGAAGGGGCAGGGCATGCCGAGCACGTCAAAGAGCCAGATCCCGACGTACTCGCCGGCGTATGTACCGGCCAATGCACCGGCGAAGCCGAAGATGATGTCGTTGATGGTGCCGTAGCCGGTATGGCCTACGGCAAGCAGGGCGAGGGCGGCGGCGAGAAGCCAGGGGAGGATTGCCATGGGAGGTGCCGGATTGTTGGCCGCTCTGCGTTTTTGCAAGAGGGTACTCATCCGGGAGGACATTCGCCACGTGCAGGCGAAATAATGTTCAGTCCGTCACGGTTGGATCCGGGTTTGACGAGGTGCGGGTGAATGGCACAGGAAATTTCGGATTGCGGGGTGGGGGATTGGCGCGGGTAGGCTGGATACGGAGCGTAGCTGGATGTGGGGGAGGCCTGGTTTGATCTGATTTCGGCCTTTACGGGAGTGCTGACGCCAGCGGGTAGTGAGTCCTAGAGGTCGTGCTGCCTGGATTTACTTCGTCGGTCGCTCCACTCGCGTCCAATCGAGTTGGGCATGACGTGATTGGGAGGGTTTTGGTTTGCTCGGGGCATCGGGTATTGCTGGGCGGTGTAACATCCTCCTGCCTTGCTCCGCTGGACGCGTTCGCAAGGCTGTCCCCCTTCGAAGGGGGATTTTGTTCAGGTAGGACGTGGAATCTGGAATGGGCACGGTACTGCCAAGGCGGGCATGTCGTACTTGACGGACGTGCCCACGCCAGCGGGTAGTTAGTCCTTCAGGTTGTGCTGCCTTGATTTACTTCGTCGGTCGCTTCGCTCGCGTCCATTTTCATGGGAATGACGTTGATGGGGAGGGGTGAGGTAAAAAGGAGCCGGATTGCTGCTTGTGAGGATCCGATGTTGGTTCCTTGATGCCCATGCATCAGGGTTGGGAATAGCTCATGAGGGAGGTTTGGGCTTTGACGCATGCCGTATGGCTCTGTTTGAAGGAGCTAACGGGCTTTCTTGACGGGCGTGCGGATTTGAACGGGGAGGGCGTGGCGATGCCACGCCTCTACGGAGGGGTGGTGGAGGGGGGGATGGTTCAGCGGGTTTTTACCGGGGTGGTGCGGCTAGACACGCGTACGGGGGTAGGTGCTGCTTCGGAGGAGTCGCAGCAGGAAGAGGAGGACGATGGCTCCGATGAAGGCGACGAAGATGGTGCCGGCGAGGCCGCCGAACGGGGATGTGACGCCGAGGAGGTCGAACAGCCAGCCGCCTACGAAGGCTCCGACGATTCCGATGATGATGTCGCCGATGATGCCGTAGCCGGTGCCGCCCATGACGACCGAGGCCAGTACGCCTGCGACGAGGCCGACGATGATCCAGGTGAGCAGGTCCATCCGTGTCCTCCGGTTGATGTGAGGGAATCTATTCGGATAGCACGTTACTACGATGGCGGTTTGATTGCTACGCGCCAACGAAAGCGTGACCCGAACGTAACGGTTGTTGGCAGCATGACCCGGCGAGAGCAGGGGCTATCCGGCGCGGGCCGGCGGGTGCGGATCGATTCCAGCCTTTACTGCACGGCAGCGTTCTGGTCAGATGTGTGGTATGAGGCGGCAGCCCAGCGTGTGGGCTGGAGGAGCGGGTAGGGGTTGAGGGGGCGGCCCTTCCAGAGGGAAGCCGAATCAGCTACGGACCAGATGGCAAAGTGGAGGTGGTAGTTGCCCGGGGCCGCGTTTCCCGTGTCGCCGACATAGCCTATGTGATCGCCCTGGCGAACATGCTGGCCGGAACGGAGACCGGGGGCGTAGCCGGAGAGGTGGGCGTAGTAGTAGACGGTTCGAGCGTCGTCCGTGAGTTGGTAGATGGTCAGGCCGCCGTGTTCGTTGGTATCGAGGCGGGTAATCTTGCCGTCGGCGGCGGCGAGGACGCGGGTGCCCAGCGGGGCCATGATGTCGATGGCCCGGTGGATGCGACCTTCCGAGCGGGCGAAGTTATAGGAATCGACGAGCTGGTCGGGGCGAACCCCTTCGACGGGGATGATGATGCGGGAGCGGGAATGGAAGCGGCCGGATTCCGCCGGGGCGGAATCCGTAATGAGAGAGTCCGGTGCGGTGCGAATGGCGCCGGAGATGGCGGTAAGGCTATCGGGGCGGGTAGGCGTATCGTGGGGGTGGACGGCGAGATCTCTCGTGCTCCAGGCGAACAGGAGCATGACCGGCAGGGCCGCCAGCGCAGTGAAGGCATATCGGTGGCGCATATCGACGCGTGCGGGCTCTAAGGCTGCCGGTAGAGAAATGATCTTGTATTAGTACCCTATGGGGTGAAGTGCAGGGGGGACGCGGTCTCGGACAGTACTGCCGTGCAGGGGCTGCACAGCACGCTCTCCACCGTGCTGTGTAGCCGCAGACAGGCTCAGTGGTATCTACTAATGACCTGTTCCTGCCGAGTGGACGCTACCATGGTGCCTTCTTCATTCAGGACCAGTAGCTGAGAATACGTGGTTCGGGCAAATTCCTCAAGTACCCAGTTGCGTGTATCGTCTAGCTGGACGGCCATAAACGGGATATTCATGTCAGGCTCGGGGAGCCGCCGCATGCCTGGATACCTGTCACATCACACACCTGCCCGGCAACTGGTATCAAAGCAGAAAGGCCGCAGCGGGGGCCGGGGCCTTTCCAGGATTCGTTCGATGTGGCCGGTCCAGGTAGATCAGCCTTTGAACCGGTAACCGATGCCGTATACCGTTTCGATGTACATCGGCGTTGCGGGATCGGGTTCGATCTTTTTGCGGACCGAAGCGATGTGCCGGTCGATTGTGCGTGTAATGATGTCCTGGTCGATATTCCACACATCCCGCAGGAGCTGTTTGCGCGTGATGGTCCGGTCCCGATTCTGGATCAGGTAGCGCAAAATGTCAAACTCCAGGGCCGTGAACGCGAGGTCCTCACCATTTCGTACGGCTTCGTGCGTGCTGAAGTTGACGGTTACATCGCCGACCTCATAGATATCCATGGGGGCACGGTCAGGCGGCTGGGTACGGGTGAGGATTGCTTTTACCCGGGCAGCGAGTTCTTCGGCATTGAACGGCTTGGTCACGTAATCGTTGGCACCAAGGCCGAAGCCTTTCAGGATGGATTCCTGCTCGCCGCGGCCTGTCAGCATGAGGACGGGCGCGGTAAAGCCCATTTCCTGCGATTCCTCCAGCACGTCGAACCCGCTTTTGCGCGGTAGCATCACGTCGAGGAGGACGATGTCGAGATCCTGAAGCTGTTTCATAAGCTCCAGTGCTTCTTCGCCATTGCTGGCGGTATCCACCCGATAGCCGTGCATCTCGAAGTATTCCTTCAGACCCATCTGGATATCAGGATCGTCCTCGACAATCAGCATGTGGAACCGTTCGTCCTGTGCACTCATGGGTGTTCGTATGTCTGAATTATCTGCAACGGAAGTAGACGCCACCTGCTACGACGCAGCGGCGTTAACTACCGGCCTTTAACGAATATAACGTGTAGGGTATCCACTTCCTACGAACTTTACCGCGCTACTCGTTACGAGTATGAAAAGCACGTTAACCTTCGGGTTGTCTTGAGGATGTTTGCGTTCCGGCAGCTTCGGTCAACGGCAGGCTGAGCATGTTGGCGAACATCCGGTATGCGCCGGGATGGTGCTGTTTGAGTTGCCGGTACCAGACGAGCGGGGTATAGAGGTACGTGCCGTCGCCGTGGCGTGCCAGCAGGATGCCGCTTTTCAGCGGTTCCTCGCCCGGGTCGTTGGTTGCGAGTAGTTCCTGGTAGCGGCTATCGTATTCGATCGGGAAGTACAGCCCGCGCTCTTGCACCCAGCCGTCCCAGTCAGCGGGGGATATGACATTGGGCGCGTTGAAGAGCGCATGATCGGGCACGAGGAGATCAATAGGCGCCTCCTCCCGGGTCACACGCTCGCGACCCAGCAGGATGGGATACGGGGCCAGATCGGGTGGATTCGTTTTGTCCTTCAGAAAGGGATCGCTGGCGTCCGGATTCCATTCGAACGTCTTCTGGTAGTTGACGACGAGGTGCCCGCCCCGGTGCACCCAGTCGAGGAGCCGGTCGTTATACCTGCGGAGGTCGGGCCGGACCAGGTAGGCGCGGATGTCTACGATGATCGTATGCAGCCCATCGAAGCGGGCTTCGGCCAGCGCGGTGGAATCCAGAAGCACGTACTTTGCCCCCAGTTCCCGCAGGGCACGCACCATCGCATCATCGTAGCTCTGTATGACGCCAACGGCGAGGTTTTCCGGGATAGACACGTCGACGACGCGGCCGGGTACGGTTGCAGAAAACGCATGACCGGTCGGTGACTGCCTCGTTCTATCTCTCTGCTGCTCCTTACGAGCCAAGCCGTTCAGCAGGACGGTGTAGTTCCCCGCCGGGAGCGTAGCCGGGAGATTTACCCAGAGCGTGTCGTCGAATACGCCATTTTCGGGCAACGTAAGCGTCTGCTGTTGCTGGGTGAGTACGGTCCGGCTGCTATCGTTGGCGACAGCGAGCGTGACAGGGAGGTTCCGGATTTCCGGGGCAAAGACCTGTACCTCGACGGCAAGCGGGTTGCGGCCCGGCTGCAGGCGGACGGCTTCGTCACGGAACGCCGCTACGACAGGAGGCGCTATCTCCAGCGGCAAGTACCCGGCTGCCAGCAGTTCCTGCGTGCCGGGCCGGTATAGCTTGTAGAGTACGGGAGGATGGTTCAGGAAGCGGTCGTACTGGAACCGTTCCGCAGGAACCGTTGGAGTTGCCGAGGGCGAGACGAGGAGCCGCGCGATGCCGGGCGTCTGGTCTGACAGTACGAGGGTTGTGTCGATGGCGCCTTCGAACACCCAGCGGAGGCGGCGTTCGGGAAGCTGATCCGGATCCCAGCGGAGCTCCACCTGCTGGCCGGGTACGGCGACGGCGTCGTTCAGTGTGAGGGCATCTGCGGGGAGTTGCGGGATGCGGCCTGAGTCGATGAGGTAGGATACGGACGGTTCGGCTGCGTCGTTGGGCGGGAGGTTACCAGCGAGATCCGATGGGTCGAGCGGTGCATCCGTAGCAGAACGTAAGAGCGCGAAGTAGGTCGCGTTCGGGCGAAAGCGGTCGGCAAACATGCCCATGCCCTGCGACGCATGTTCGCGCAGGGCATCCATTGCGATATCGACATACGGTTTACCGGCCGGCTCGTAGAGGTCGCCGACGGGAACGGCAACGTCGTAGGATTCCGGTTCCTGCCAGTAGCGGAGGAAGAGGCGTTTAGGCTGCCAGAGGTCGATACCCGGCTCGGAGAGTTGTTCCGGGTGGTAGGATGGGTCGGCTGCCAGTGCGAAGGCATCGAAGGCGGCGATGCCGACCGCCTGATGCTGGCCGTGTTGCCGCCGAGGGCCGACGGTGAGCGTGTCATGGTTCGTGAAGAGGACGTCCGGCTTCAGCTTGCGGATGAGGTAGACGAGCCGGGCCGTAACGGAATCGCGTCCGCCCCATTTTTCGAAAGCTTCGCTGGCATGCTTGCTGAAGCCGAAGTCGTAGAAGTTGAGGAAGAAGACCTGGGTGCCGAGGATGCGTGCAGCCCGCTCCGTCTCCCTGGTCCGAATGGCACCGAGTTCGTGGTACAGTTCGGGCCCGATCTCATTCTGCCCGCCTTCGCCCCGCGTGAAGATCACGCTGTACGCGACGGCATTTTTCGCCTTCCGGTAGTACGTGAGCGTACTGCCGTCTTCATCGTCGGGATGAGCCGCGAGGTTCATCACGACGAGTGGAGCGTGCTCCTGTGCAGTCGCTTCATACGGGACCGCACCGAAGGTGAGGAGGAATAGGAGGAATGCGAACAGGTGCCTCATGGGGATGCGAACAATGTGAGCGTGAATAGAACAGAACGTTACAACGCCCCAACTTGCTCCGCAGCCCGATACTTCTCTGTTAGAGGGAGCGGTTGGGTGCGTGCCAGACGGTGCCGTGGTAGAAGTCTTTCGGGTTGTGCTGCCTGGGTGACCGGTCGGAGTCGGGCATGACGTTGTTGGGGGGCTTTGGGTTTGATCTGATTCCGGCCTTCATGGAGGTGCTCACGCCAGCGGGTAGGTAGCCTTGAGGTCGTGCTGCCTGGATTTACTTCGTCGGTCGCTTCGCTCGCGCCCGCCTTCGCGGGAATGACGCTTCGCGGGAATGACGTTGATGGGGAGGTGTTCGGCGAAAGTGTGCCGGATTGCTGCTTGTGAGAAAGCCTATTGTGGTTCCTTGAGGCACATGCGATCGGGGCCGGGCATGACATTGGGTGGGAGGGTTGAGCGTTGAAGTAAGCCGTATCGCTCTGATTGAAGGAGTTGACGGGGCTTTCTTGAGGCCTGTGTGGTCGGGGCCGGGCATGACAGGTTGGGGTATTTAGAAAAGGGATCTGCTTCTGTGAGCCTCAGAGGGGCTGGTGGGTTGGTGGGCGCTCTTCAGTCTGTGTCTCGGCATGTGAAAACCGGATCTCAGCCATCTACGTTTTCAGAATCCGTCCTGCCAGATACTTTTGCGGAACTGGTTTTTGAAGGTCTGGAAATTCGGGGGAGGTGGGAGCCACGTCCTTGCACAGGGCTGTCTGCTCGCAGTTTCTTAGGCCTCTCAACTTCTCACCGGGATTCCTAAGATGAACGACGCTGACAAGACTTTTCTGTTCGAACTCCTGAACACCCCGAGCCCATCCGGCTTCGAGGCACAGGGCCTGCGCAGGTGGGCCGCTTACGTACGGCAGTATGCCGATACCGTGGAGAGCGACACGTATGGTAATACATGGGCCACGCTGACCGGTACGGCAGGAGAGGGGGCGCCGAAGGTGATGCTCGAGGCGCATGCCGATGAGATTGGATTCATCATCAACTACATATCGGACGACGGTTTCCTGTATTTCGCGCAGATCGGCGGGTCGGATCGGGCCATTGTTCGCTCCCGTCGCGTTCGCATCCTCGGGAGCCGTGGTGTGGTGAAGGGCGTGATCGGTAACACGGCCATTCACTTACGGAAGGACAAGAGCGACGAGAAGCTGCCTGAGTGGCACGAGTTCTTCATCGACGTCGGCGCGACGAGCAAGCAGCAGGTTGCGGATCTGGGCATCCGAGTCGGGCATCCCGTCGTGTTTGAGGAGTCCGCAGACGAACTGACAGCCAACCGTCTGATCGGCCGGGCACTCGACAACCGGATCGGCGGGTTCATCATTGCACAGGTCATGAAGCGTCTCGCCGAGGCCCCGGAACGGCCCGGCTGTACCGTATATGCCGTGAACGCCATCCAGGAGGAGATCGGCGGGCACGGCGCACGCATGATCACCTACCGGCTCAGTCCGGATGTGGCCGTCGTGCTGGACGTGACGCACGCCACGGATTCACCCGGCATTTCGAAAGAGCGGTTCGGCTCGGTGAAGCTGGGAGGCGGCCCATCCGTGACCCACGGTACGGCGAACCATCCCAAGGTGGTTGATCGCCTGGTCGAAACGGCAGGGCGGGAGGAAATTCCGCTCCAGCACGAGGCCTCCTCGCGCGTTACGGGTACCGATACAGACGACGTATTCGTGACGAAAGCAGGTGTGCCGGTCGCCCTTCTCTCCCTCCCGATGCGCTACATGCACTCCACAGTGGAGATGGTCGACCTTCAGGATGTGGAGCGGTGTATCCAGTTGCTTACGGCGTTCGTGCGTTCCGTTCAGCCGGGGGATTCGTTTCGGACGGAGATTTAGCCGTTACAGGATGCCGGCTCATTTTCGTGACGGGATCCGGGCGAACACGGCTCTCCGCTGTAATATAAATAAGGCCATAAGTTATTGGTTACACGTAACTTACGGTGGTGAGGAACGGCGGTGACTTCTACACGTGACCTGGCAAACACCCGGCGCATGGCCGGGTGTAACCACGCGCGCACAGGCGCGCCACAGAGACACGTAAGAAATAATGAGACCGGTCATATATCGCAAGCCGTTCAACATAGCTCCCAAGGGGAGGAGCTCTCATCGCAAGCGCACACGACGCCAGCGAACAGGCGGTGACGAACCGTACGAGGCTGTCGTGCCACCAGCGTCTTTGCCCATGACAGCTCGAGGCGAACCGAATGATGGCCGGCTTCAAAGCTATAGTGAGGTAGGATATGAAGAGGTTGTTAGTGGGACTCAGTGCGCTCGTGCTGGCCGTGCTGTCAGGATGTGCTCCTGATCGTGGCACCGAATTGAGCCCCGGACCAACGGCTACTCCGGTCAGTGGCCTCGATCGTGCAGCCATCGACACGACTGCGGGAATCAGCTTGATCGCGCAGGCCAACAAATGGCCGGGCGAGCTCGACATCACGACCGAAGTGACGCCGATTCGGGTGTCGATTCAAAACTCGAGTGACGATCCGATTCGGGTTCGGTACAGCGATTTTGCGCTCGTCGATCCAAACGGCGTGCGCTACGCGGCGATTCCCCCGTTACAGGTCGAAGGAGACATCGAAACCCCGGTGACCGTCGAAAGTCCGTACTTCCTGTACGACAACTTCTATGTGGCACCCTACTATTCGAGGTGGTATCCGTATCTGACCCCGTACGACGCGTTCTACTATGACCCGTTCTATTACGACCGGTACTACACGGTCTGGCTCGAAACGCAACTTCCGACGCCGGACATGCTGGCGTGGGCACTTCCCGAGGGCGTCGTGCTGCCCGGCGGCAGTATAACCGGCTATCTCTACTTCGAGGAGGTAGACGATGACTGGCCCTCGGTCACGTTTACGGGGGATCTCGTAGACGCTGAGAGTGGGGATCTTCTCGGAGAGGTGAGTATCCCCTTCCGGGTCGTCAACTAGGTAGCGGATATTGTGGATGCCTGGTTGGGTGATCACGGCAACGAGGGCGCACGCGATCGCGTGCGCCCTCGTTGCATTATGGGCGATTCTACTGAATCGGGATCATGCAGGACCGTTCTGAAGGAGAGATGAACCCCTGCTCATTCGTTGATGCTTGTGGACGATACTGAGAGCCATTTCGAGGGCTTGCTCGGCGTTGAGGCGAGGATCCACCTGGGAGCGGTAGGCACGAGACAGGTCTGTATCTGCGAGGCCGCGGGCACCTCCCGTGCATTCGGTGACATCATCCCCGGTCAGTTCGAAGTGCACGCCGCCCAAGTGGCTGCCAGAGGCTGTGTGAATCTCCATGGCCTGCTCCAATTCGGCCAGGATATTCTCGAACCGCCGCGTCTTGATGCCGGTATCCGTCGTTTCCGTATTACCGTGCATGGGGTCACAGACCCAGAGTACGGAGGCCCCTATGGCCCGAACCGTGTCGATCATGCGGGGGAGATGGTCGCTTATCTTTTGCGCGCCGAAGCGGTGGATAAAGACGAGCCGGCCCGGGATGTTTTCCGGGTTGAGTAACGCGACGAGATCCTGCAGCCACGAGGCGGTCATATCCGGACCGATTTTCACGCCAATCGGATTGGAGAGGCCCCGGCAATACTCCACGTGAGCGCCGTCGGGCTGGGCCGTGCGCATCCCTACCCAGGGGAGATGGGTGGAGAGGTTGTACACGCCGGCTTTGTGAGGCACGGTACGGGTAAACGCCTGTTCGTAATCAAGGTGGAGTACTTCGTGGCTCGTGAAGAACTGCACGCGGTTCAGATCGCCAGTGTCCGCATCCATGACGGCTTCCATGAAGCGGAGTGCGTTGTGCACGTCGTTCACGATCCGGTTGTACGCTGC
This sequence comes from Rhodothermales bacterium, assembly GCA_041690215.1. Taxonomy (GTDB): domain Bacteria; phylum Bacteroidota; class Rhodothermia; order Rhodothermales; family DASSAV01; genus DASSAV01. The sequence continues at coordinate 122,575 of JAWLHQ010000009.1, read as the reverse complement.
CGCAAACGGTGAGTGGCCGACGAACTCCAGGTTCCAGTATTCCGGGTGGCGGAGGTCGGCGAAGCCGCCTTCGGCCAGTGCCCTGACGTAGTTGAGGGTCATGGCCGAGTGGCTGTAGGCCTGAAGCATGCGCCACGGGTTTGGCCTGCGATCCTCCGGCGTGAATGCGGCTCCATTGATGATATCGCCCCGGTAGGCAGGGAGGGTGATCCCGTTCCGCGTTTCCGTGGGTTCGGAACGGGGTTTAGCGTACTGCCCAGCGAAGCGGCCTACTCGGATGACGTGTTTCTGGAGGCCGTAGACGAGCACGAGGCTCATCTGGAGCAGGATCTTCAACCGATTGATGATCGTGTCGCCGGTGCAATCGGTGAAGCTTTCGGCACAGTCTCCACCCTGTAGCAAAAACCGGCGGCCCGCCGCGGCTTCCGCCAGGAGTGTCCTTAGGCGGTCGATCTCCCAGGAGGTTACGAGCGGGGGAAGGGTACGGAGCTGGTCCAGTGCCGCCTGAAACGCCAGGGCATCCGGATAGTCGGGTTGTTGAAGAGCGGGTTTCGACTTCCAAGTGTCCGGTGCCCAGTGGCGTATCTCGTCCGTTAGCATGGTTCGTTTGGAGCGATCATCCTGTCACGATTTTGTGAGGCCAGTGAACAAGCCTGTGCGTGTCAATGATCCCTCGTAACAACCCTGATTTTTTGATTGCTGCGCGGCAGGTAATGTCTAGTTTCAAGTTGCAACAACGATCGTCAGCGTGTATATAGCCGCCAGCCCTCATCTCCGCTGAGCGCGAGCAGAGGGTCAACTGTGTATTCGGGTGCTCGGGTTGTGGGGGAATGGGGAGGAATGTAAGCACCTGAACCGGTATTCGTTCTGGATGTCAGAGAGTGATCCGGTCCATTAAGTATCTCTTTTTCCGTATACCTATTTTGCAGTATATGACACCGAGATCAATAGATACCGAAGCCTTTTCCAGGGGAGAAGCGGGGAACGTGCCGGGCACCGAAAGCTATGTTACGCCGCCGCCTGGTTACCGCTTGCCTGCCGAGACACGGCTCGGGCGCGTACGCCTTCAGGTGGCAGACCTGGACCGATCACTCTCGTATTATCAGGACATCCTCGGCTTCAGCGTCATCGAACGGACGAGCGGCCAGGCGAGACTCGGGGCGCATGGAAGCGATACCGTACTGGTCGAATTGCTCGAGCGGCCGGGCGCAAGACCGGTCCCACGCGGTGGAAGGCTCGGGTTGTATCACTTTGCCGTGCTGCTCCCGAGTCGAGCGGACCTGGCCCGGTTCGCGCTACACCTTGCGGACGTGGGGGCCCGAGCGGGAGCATCCGACCACGCCGTGAGTGAGGCGTTCTACCTGTACGATCCGGACGGGCTAGGCATCGAGGTTTACGCGGACCGGCCGCGGTCCTCGTGGCCGGTGCATGATGGCCGGCTGGGGATGACGACGGTCGAGATCGATCTGCAAAGCCTACTGCGGGAGACCGGTGGGGTATCCTGGAACGGCATGCCTGCCGGTACTACGATCGGCCATATGCACCTGCACGTGGGCGACCTTCGAGACGCGGAGCGGTTTTACCACGATTCACTGGGGTTCGATAAGATCATCCGTATGCCGGGCGCCCTATTCATGTCGGCCGGCGGCTATCACCACCATCTCGGTACGAACACCTGGGCGGCTTCCGCGGACCGTCCGACCGATGATGAAGCCCGGCTTCTGGAGTGGACGATCTTGCTGCCCCGCAAAGAGGATGTGGAGGAAGCGGCTCGCAGCATTCGGGAGTCGGGGTATGAGGCCGGACCAGCGGATGACGGCTGGCGCCTTACCGATCCGTGGGGCACCTCGGCTCGCATTGCCGTAGACGAGGTACCCGCCGGTGTGGACAGTAGATGACCATTCACGGGAGTCTCGTACTCTCACTTTACCAGCATACCCTTCACGGAGGACACGTCATGGATACAGAAACCGCACATTCGACTCGACGCTCTCTGTTCACGACGGCGGCACCCATTACCCACGCGATCCTGCGTATCGGAGCGGGTCTGCTGTTCATGCAACATGGTGCGCAGAAGTTATTCGGGCTTCTGGGCGGAACGGATGGGGCGGGCGGCACCGCGCCGTTATTTTCGATGTTTGGCCTGGCCGGAGTGCTGGAGTTCTTCGGCGGCCTGCTCATCGTGCTGGGCCTGTTTACCCGGCCGGTAGCGATCGTTCTCGTCGTGGAGATGCTGGCGGCCTACGTGATCGCGCACATGCCGCAGGGCGGGTTTCCCATCCAGAATGGCGGCGAGCTGGCCCTGTTTTACGCATTCGTATTCGCTTTCCTCGCGGCGAACGGGTCCGGTCCGGCGAGCCTGGACCAGAAGATGGGGCGGCGAGCATAACGGCGTTCAGGCGCCTGGCCGGACGAATGCGTAGTAGAGGACGAGTAGCAGGGCCAGCGAGACGAGGATCGGATTGAGGTCTCGTGCACGCCCGCTCAGGAGTTTGATGAAGACGTAGGAGACGACGCCGAAGACGATTCCGTTCGCGATGGAGTAGGTGAACGGCATGACGGCGATCGTGAGGAAGGCCGGCAGCGCTTCATCGAAGCGCGCCCATTCGATGTTCCGGGCACCCTGCATCATCAGCGCACCTACGGTCAGGAGGGCGGGAGCTGTGGCAGCGGCAGGGATGGCTGCGAAAATGGGGGTGAAGAACAGGGCGAGGACGAACAGGACGGCAACGACCACGGCGGTCAGCCCCGTTCGGCCGCCTTCCTGGATGCCCGTAGCAGATTCGATGTAGCTCGTAACCGTGCTCGTGCCGAGTACAGCGCCGGCCACTGTTCCGAGGGCATCCGCCGTGAAGGCACGGTCGGCACGGGGGAGTTCGCCTCGCTCATCCAGGAAGCCGCCCAGCCGGCCTACGCCGACGAGGGTACCTGCGGTATCGAAGAAGTCCACGAACAGGAACGCGAGTACGACGGTCAGCAATTTCACCGAGAGCAGGCTATCGATTTCGAAGGCCAGGAACGTCTCTTGTGGCAGGCGAGGCAGGGATACGAGGCCATCCGGAAGGGGCGCCAATCCGGTCAGCCATGCCAGGAGCGTAACGGTAGCGATACCAATGAGAATGGCTCCGAGCACGCCGCGAGAGATGAGCACACCAATGAGGATGATGCCGAAGAGGCTGAGGAGAACACTCGGGTTCGCAATGGTACCGAGCGAAACCAGCGTAGCGGGATTATCCACCACGATACCCGCGTTCTGAAACCCGATAATCGCCAGGAACAGCCCGATTCCGCTCATCGTGGCGATTTTGAGCGACGAGGGGATCGCGTTCACGACGGCGGTCCGGATGCCTCCGAACGCGAGCAGTAGAAAGAGGATGCCTTCGACAAAGACGGCTCCAAGTGCTACGGGGTGAGGGACGCCCAGTCCGAGTACCACGCCATAGGTGAAGTAGGCGTTGAGCCCCATGCCGGGCGCAAGGGCGAATGGATAGTTGGCATAGAGCCCCATGGCCAGCGTAGCGAGCGCAGAAGAGAGGGCTGTGGCAACCGTCACGTCGTCGGCCGGCATGCCTGCCTGTGAGAGGACCTGGGGGTTCACGAAGAGGATGTAGGCCATCGTGAGGAAGGTCGCCACGCCGGCCCGCACCTCAGTAGCGACGGTTGATCCCCGTTCTTGGATCTGAAAAAACTGCTCCAGGCTGCTCAAGCGGTACATGAAATCTGGTGAACGTGCGCCGCAATATACGTAGCAGGCGCGGGGTCACAGTTGGAAAGTCGCGTTGTTTCGGTGAGGCAGCCGGTGAACAACGAACCATGAGGCTAGCCGTACGTACTCCTGCCGCATGCATGGCCGGGCCTATGACGTTCACTCGAGCGATCAGAAATGGTCGGCGCTTCGCAGATCTGCGTCTCTGACCGTATTACGGAATGGTAAAGAAGACCTCGCGCCGGTATCCATTCCCTTTCCTGACATGGGGAGATAGCCGTCACAGGCTTGATTTCTCGCGCGGATCCGGACGCGCCGGCATTTCCGCCTGATTTCCTGTTCGGTGCCGCCACGGCCGCTCACCAGGTTGAAGGTGATACGACCAACAACTGGACGCGCTGGGAAGAGACCACGCGGCGTGGTGGCAGACCGCCATGCATACCGGCGAACGGGGTGGGACCTGACGGCGCAGTCGCTCTACGGGTGTTGCGCCTTGCGGCGCACTACGGAAAACCTATCTACATCACCGAGAATGGGACCTGTGATGCCGAGATCCCGGATCGCCGCCGCCGGAGGTTTCTTCTGGAGTGCCTGTACGCCGTCGAGCAGGCGATTCGTAACGGGATCGACGTACGGGGGTACCTGCACTGGTCGCTTCTGGACAACTTTGAGTGGGCGTATGGTTTTGTTCCTCGATTCGGGTTATACCGGGTGGATTACGAGACACAGGAGCATACGCTAACATCGGGTGGAGAACGCTACCGCCATATCATTACGGTTCACCGCGACCGGAGGATGGAGAGCCCGGATGAGGTGACGGATCGGATGGCGAACGTGGGGCAAACGTGAAAGGGGCAGGTTGTGTGCCTGCCCCTTCGTGTCATTCCGTTTTATACCCGTTTCCTCCTCTCCGGCGGATCGACCGTCTCTTATTTCGTCCATCGCGGACCTGCCGTTCCAGGACACTGAGCGCCCTCGTTACAAGCGGTGCAACGGCAGCGCCCCGTTCCGTGACGATGGTTTGTACGGCACGTCGTTGCAGCGCGATCCGTACCTGGTAGTCTTTTGGTGTCGAATCACGCTCCGTTTTTATGGTAATCGTGGCCCCGTGAATATCACGTTTCCCCTTCGCCAGCTTCTCCAGGCATTGCTCGACTTTCTCCTTCATCTCGGTCGTGAATTCGGGGGTATCGTTGTAGTACTCGATTCCGAAGGTCGTCGTTTGCATACAGTTCCTCGCAGGTTTAGTGGAACTAGAGATAGCACGTATGCTACAGGGAATGTAACCGGTGAATCGTGGCCTTTATAGAGGCGTTTGCCGTGGTATAGGGTAGGGGATTCCCGTACTCCGGCGCGTCCAGCGCGTGTCGGGGTTAGAAGGCTCCGGGGTAAATGTGGCTATACCTAGCACGGATGTAAGCCAGCCAGCTTCGTGCCTGGAGCCCTTCGCCAGTGGCTCGTTCGAGGATCTGGGTGGCGGTGAGCTCGCGGCCGTAACGGTGAACATGCTCGCGGAGCCACCCGAGCAGCCCATCGAACCGTCCGGACGCGATCTGGTCGTCCAGGTCAGGTACATCCTCCTTTGCCTGGCCAAAAAGCTGTGCGGACATGAGATTCCCGAGTGCGTAGGTGGGGAAGTAGCCGAGCGTGCCCAGAGACCAGTGGATATCCTGAAGCACGCCGTTGGCATCCGAATCCGGTAGGATGCCCAGATATTCTTCCATCCGGGCATTCCACAGATCGGGGAGGTCGCGGATAGCGATCTGTCGTTCTACCAGGGCATTTTCCAATTCGAAGCGGAGCATGATATGGAGGTTGTAGGTGACCTCGTCCGCCTCGACGCGGATTAGTGAAGGCTGTACCCGGTTCAATGCACGGTGGAACGCCTCGAGTGAAACATCGGAGAGTTGTTCCGGGAAGATCTGGCGGAGTTTGGGATAGTAGTGGGTCCAGAAGGCCAAGCTCCGGCCAACCTGGTTTTCCCATAACCGGGACTGCGATTCATGCATGCCGAGCGAGGTGCCGGCGGCCAGGGGCGTTCGTTCCAGGCTCGGGTCGATTCCCTGCTCGTACATAGCATGCCCGGCCTCGTGCATGCTACCGAAAAGCGCGGTAGGAAAGTAGTTCTCGTTGACGCGCGTGGTCACACGCACGTCTGTGATTGCGAAGGAGGTAGAAAACGGATGGGCCGACACATCCTGCCGGCCCCGGTTGAAGTCGTAGCCGAGGTCACGCAGGACTTCAAGCGTGAAGTTCCACTGCTTCCGGCTATCGAAATGGCGGTGGAGGAACGAGTCGTCCGGCTGCGGCTGCTCAGCAATGGCCTGCACGATGGGTACGAGCTCCGCCCGCAGGCTTTCGAAGATCCGCTCCACGTCCGACGTACGCATGCCCAGTTCATACTCATCCAGCAGGGCATCATAGAGGCGATCTTCGTAGCCGAGAGCTTCAGCCTTCTGGAGATTGAGCTCGACGAGTCGTTCCAGGTGTGGCGCAAAGGTATCGAACGCATTCGTTTCCCGTGCCATTTTCCACGCATGCTTGGCCAAGCCGACGGCCTCGGCCATCTCTGCAATGAGCCGGGCGGGCACCCTGGTGGCCCTGTCGTAGTCACGCCGGGAGACCCGGATGAGACTGGCTTCCAGGGAATCAGGGGCGTGGCCGTTTAGCTGAGCGGACAGATCGGAAAGGAGGTTGCCGATCTCATCTGCTGTCAGGTATTCGTGTGCCAGCTTGCGCAGGGTCGCGATCTGTTGGGCTCGGACAGCGGCGGCACCCGGGGGCATGTAGGTTTCCTGGTCCCATTCCAGTACATCCGCCGCAGCATTGAGGTCGCCCACGCGAGCGAGTAGACGCCGAAGTTCGGTGAATTTCTCCTCCATGAACACTCCGATGGTTCGAGATCGTCGTACCTATAGCCACGAACAGACGCCCGCAAGGATCCGGAGTGTGGACAAATAATTGGGAGGGGGGCGGAGGCGGGGGGCGAAGCGGCAGGAGGGGTGGTAACGGCCGGGGGAAGGATGGGTGAAGAACGCGTGAGTAGGGGGGGTATGGGACTTTGGGCGGCTTTCGGCAGGATCCGAAGGGTTGATGTGTCGTTAGAGCGTTCGTATTTTAGACGTCCTAGACGCGCCAACGTAGCTCAGTCGGTAGAGCAGCTCACTCGTAATGAGCAGGTCACCGGTTCAAGTCCGGTCGTTGGCTCAGGGAAAAGAGGCCCGATTTCGGCAGAAAGGTCGAGATCGGGCCTTTTAGGTTTTAATTCAGTTTCGTATTTGATCTGGCCAACACAGGCCGGCGTATCTCGTCGCGGTCGAAGATTAGCGAGTCGCGGGTGAGGATGTTGATTGTTTGCCCCCGGGTCATGAGTTGAAACGACGGTTCGTGTGGAGCAACCCAAACATCATTAGTCTACGAAGCTGTCAGTATTCGTTGACCGGATCGTTAAAGGCGATACGTCAACCAGTGTGTTACCGCTTCTACCGTCGATTTAAATCCTTCTAGGTAGGCTTCCCCCTTATAGATCTTCGGATCAGGCACGTCGATCTGGTTTGAAGTGAACGTTGACAGCCGAGGAAGTACGAGATCCCTTGCTCGAGAACTGAGGATATAGGGTGTTCCACCATCGGTCTGTGCTCTCTCTGCCCAAACAAGGACGTCTGCGAGAAAGGCAAACAGGCGTGCCCAGTCATACCACACAGGCAAGATCGCGTTGGTTTGTTCTGCAAGTGTGGTGGCCTCTTGGTTCGCAGCTAACGCCCTCCAAAGACCCAGATCCGCCACGTAGCGGACAGGGCGTTCTCTGTCAGGCCGGATCAGCGCAGCAAGTGCCATTTCTGTTGCGGCCGTTCGTAGGGCGGGGGCTGTGTAAAACAGGGCGTTGTGGGCCTCCTTGATAGTTGCTCCATGTCGACGCCGTCCGAGGAGGTAAGTCAGCAAGTCGGTCTTCACGCCGACACCGAAGCCCGCTCGCAGACGCAGCATGAGCGCTGTAGGCGATGTAAGAGTAGGCGCGCCAGGCCCTTTGGTGCGGCGACCCTCGGCCAACATGCCCTTGCCGACATACCGCTTCCAGCGTCGATCGCCAGCGTCATAGGCTTCTACGGCGAATAGACTGAATGCTTCGCATGTGGATGGTGGAAAGGTGCGGAGGAGAGATGACGCTCGCTGAACACTGAGTAGAGTGGAGGCCGTTCTGGCCCACCAAGCAAGAGCGTCCTCGAGACGGTGCTCATGCCGTGCTACCTCGGTTGACAGTAGAACCAGAGCCTCTGGATCAATGATGGAGGTCGGTTCTTTGTTCTGAGTGGCGGAAGCTGGAAAACCAAGCGCGCGCCATTGTCTCCAACAGGCATCTACAGCGGACGTAGTCGCAACGTCGGCGATTTTATGTACGATCTCTATGGACATGCTCGATTACCTGATCTACGAAGGTGGGGAAATCATTTGAAGCATCCTGTATTCGTACCCACACGGCAGCCTCCTCCAGTTCCTCCATGGTCGGTTGAAGGCGAACGAGGTCTTGGTAGTGTACACTGGTTGGGCCGCGATCTGCCGCCGCGAACAACTTAAGTGTGATGAGCGTCTGCCGACCTGCCAGGCCCACCCGGAGCGCAGCATACATCTTCCATGTGATGTCTTCCGGGAGTGTAGGCGGAAGTCCTTGTAGCCATTGCGCGGCGATCTCGGTGTTCATCCAGTCGTGCGGCAGGTTGAAGTCCCGCGCCACCGTTGCGATGGCGCGAGTTAGTGGCTCCGGTAACGGATCGGGCCGCACAAGGATGTCGACTGTCGGATCTTCTGCGGGCCGCACGCTGGCAATCACATCTACATCCTAGGTTGTTCTTGAGACGAGGCCCAGCAGGTTGAGGCTGGCACCGCCGACGACCACAATTCCGATGTGCTCACCCTCGTACTCCAGGAGTTCGCCGACTGCCTGGAGCAGCACGTCGATATCGTCTCGATTTAGATCCAGCATACGCGGTTAAGTAAGATTATCCTTTCTGTAAGATAGGATTATCTTACTTAATTGGGTATACGTCTACTGATGTGAGCATGTATGGGCTGGTGGGTGCCGGGGGGATGTGGGTGCATGCTAGATCGCGGTATAGAAAGAGCTGAGGTAGCTACTTTCCGGAACGGTCGGCATGTCGTAGGTTTGGGTGTAATCCACCTATGGTCCGGTATAGAACTGCATCGCTCATGAACCACATTGTCAACACGTCCCTCATGCTCTTGAGACGCACGCGGCTGATCTACGTCGGTGTGCTGGTCGCGTTACTTGCCGCGCCGGATGTGATCGGGCAGCCGCTCCCGCGTGTCCAGCCGGAGGAAGTCGGACTTTCATCCGAACGTCTGGAGCGGTTAACGGCAGCGCTCGAAGGCTATGTCCAGGATGGCAAGCTGGCCGGCGGTGTTGCGCTGGTGGCTCGTCACGGCAAAGTGGCTTATGTAAAGGCGTTCGGGCAACGGGACATTGAGTCGGGTTCGCCGATGCAGGAGGATGCCATTTTCCGCATCGCCTCCCAGACGAAAGCCGTCGTGAGTGTGGCCGTGATGATGTTGCAGGAGCAGGGCAAGCTCCTCATCACGGATCCCGTCGGGAAGTACCTCTCCGAGTTTCAAGAAACGACGGTCGCCGTTCCGCGGGAAGGCGGTGGGTACGATGTTGTGAAGGCACGGCGGCCCATTACGATTCGGGATCTCCTTACCCATACGGCAGGCATCGGGTACGGCAGCGGTGTAGCAGCCGACAAGTGGAAAGAGGCCGGTATCCAGGGGTGGTACTTCGCAGACCGAGATGAACCCGTCGGGGCGACCGTTGCTCGCATGGCCGCGCTGCCCTTCGATGCGCAGCCGGGAGAGAAATGGGTGTACGGCTATAATACGGATATCCTTGGAGCCCTGGTGGAGCGCGTCAGCGGTGTGTCCCTCGACGAATTTCTCCGTACGAACATACTTGAACCGCTCCGGATGAACGATACCCATTTCTACCTGCCCGCCTCGAAGCGCGACCGGCTGGCGACGGTGTATTCGTCCGGAGACACGGGTCTGGAGCGGGCGCCTGATCCGGGCGGGATGGTCGGACAGGGTGCCTACGTGGAAGGGCCGCGTAAGAGCTTTTCCGGCGGCGCCGGTCTGCTTTCGACGGCGGACGATTATGCACGTTTCCTCCAAATGCTTCTGAACGGAGGCGAGTTGGACGGTGTGCGGATTCTGAGTCCGAATACGGTCAAGCTCATGACCGTCGATCATATCGACGGTGTGGCGTTCAGAGCCGGGGAGGGATTCGGTCTCGGCTTTTCCGTCGTGGAGGACGTCGGGAAACGAGGCGTACCTGGATCAGTCGGGGAGTTCGGCTGGGGCGGAGCCTATCACTCGACGTATTGGGTTGATCCTCAGGAAGATCTCGTGGTCGTGTACTTCACGCAACTGATTCCCGCCCGGGATGTCGACGATCATGGGAAACTGCGCACGCTCGTATACCAGGCTATCGTCGAGGAGCCTGCGCTTACTACCGGGCTCTAGTGAGCGTTTGCGAAGCATCGCCACGCGGCGCCTACGAGGGCACTGGTTTCAGGCTTCCGTAGGCGCCGGTTCTGTTGTGGCGGGCTGGTGGACGGGAAGGGTGACTACGAACGTCGCGCCTTCGCCGGGTGTGCTGTAAGCCGTAATGGTGCCGCCGTGGCGTTCTGCGATCCGGCGGCAGATACTCAGGCCTATGCCGGTGCCTTCGTACTCCTCTTTATTGTGAAGGCGCTGGAAAGGAGTGAAAATCCGATCCAGGTACTTTTCATCGAATCCGATTCCGTTATCGGAGACGGTGATCACGCACCAGGAGTCTGGCTGTCCATTCTGGGACAGGCTACCTTCGATTCGGATGACAGGACGCTGGTCGGCACGGCGAAACTTGAGGGCGTTTCCGATCAGATTCTGAAAGATCTGCCGCATCTGAGCTTCGTCCGCATCGATCGTAGGCAACTGGGATATATGTACTTCCGCCTGCGTCTCCTGAATGGGTACTTCCAGGTCAGAGAGGACCGTCTTGACAACCTCGTTCAGGTCGGTTGGGGTGAATGGTTTGACCTTCGACGTGACGCGAGAGAAGGAGAGCAGGTCGGCGATAAGCCGTGACATGCGGTTGGCAGACTGAGAGAGGCGATCCAGGTATCTACGGCCCTCGTCGTCCAGATTCTGCCCATAGTCCATGTCGAGTATGCTGGCAAAGGTCTGGATTTTCCGGAGGGGTTCCTGGAGGTCATGGGACGCGACGTATGCGAAGTCTTCCAGTTCTCGGTTGCTGCGGACGAGTTCGTCGTTAGCGGCACGGAGTTGTTCTTCGGCACGTAGCCGTTCCATAACTTCGGCGCGGAGTCGTTCGTTGGCTTGCTCCAGTTCGGAAGTTCGGGCCTGAACGCGTGCTTCCAAGCCTTCGTTTGCAGCCTGCAGGATTCGAGAAAACTGTTCGCGCTTCTCCAGGTTGCGCTGGGCCAGAAGATGGACAGACGACAGAAGGAGGAGCGAGATCACCGTGAAGACACCGAGTGTGATGAGTGTCTGTTTGCTGTATTGCTCTGCTTCCAGGGTCAGCGCTCCGAAGGTCCCGTTTTCTATTTCGTACATCTCATTAACGGTCACCCGAATGCTGTCCATGAGTGCTCGCCCGCGTCCTGTCTGTTCCAAGTTGCGGCCCTGATCGAATCCGCCTTCCATCCGGACTTTAATGAGCTGATCGGTGAAGGCGAGCTTGGCGGCGATGTCTGGCCGCAGCTTGCGCAAATACGGTTGCTGAGACGGGTCGTTGCCGATCAACGCCGTGAGCTGCGTAAGCTCTTCGTCCACTCGCCGGATCCCAGCTCGGTAGGGTTCCAGGTAGCTGGCATGCCCGGTAATGACGAACCCACGGGCTCCCGTCTCTACATCGCGAATGATAGAGAGTACCTGTTCCAGTGTGACGAGGGTCTCCAAGGCTTCCTTGGATTCCTCCTCGTACCGAATGAGCACGCGCGCGGACTCGAAGGCGAAGAACGCATTGACACCGAGTACAATGAGTCCGAGGGCAAGGACAAAATTCGCTCGCCCGGCGACCAGAATCCCGGTGAGGAACTGCCGCAAGCGCGAAGTGACAGATGTATGTGAAGCCATGCTTTGGCGAACCGTGCAGAGGTAGTCGTCTAAATGTACGTTTCCTGACAGTAGGGCCCATCTCGGCCTCTTACATGTCATGTTTTGTGCAAAGTTTGTAACGGACTTTGCACAAAACATGACATTCGAGAAGGAAAACGTTAACGGCTACAATCATGCCGTATCCGCTTCGTCACGTTGGTTTACGGGATCCTTAACAGATGGCCGGATGATGATCTCCCGGATGTTTGCTGCCGATACGGGTTAGCGGGTAAGACTAGCTTGTCCAGAGACGGGTGCCGGGCCGGGAGTCGTTTGATCTCAGGCGAGATAGAAAATTCCAAACAGGGCTACGCTCACGACCACGCCAGCCATGAATGCCGTGTAGGAGATCCACAGCAGGCGATATTTGCGATGGAGGACCTGGCCCAGCGAATAGATGTCGGCGATCATGTTATCGTATAGCAGATCGCTATTTTGCATCAACTCTCGCAGGCCCACTGTGAACTCACGAAGCGGCATGTTGGTGAAGTTGCCAAAGAACAGAATGTTTGCTTCAGGGCTGCGGCGAATTTCTTCCAGCGTGAACGTTTTGTTCGTGACTTTGGGCCGGGCACTCAGAATGGCAAAGACGATAGCCACGAGGCAGGTGAGTGCCAGGGATGCAGAGGGGATGAGCAGCCAGGGGTCGGTCTGAAATCGGGACGATATGAAGGAGAGGATGATCGAGAGCAGAATCGCGTTCACGCTGATCATTATGTTGGCCTTGCTGTCCGCAATAGAGCTAAGATTGATGTGGTTCCGGTAGGTGGTCCGGAACATCGTCTCGATTCCTCGTTCGGGAACTTCTTTGCTTGTCAGGTCCTGCTCCCGCATTTCTTCCGGACCGAGATAGGAGGCCAGAGCATTGTGGACGGCACGCAGGTTCTTGTGACGCCGGGGTTCGTACTTCTTCTTACCATGTGGTGTAAAGAAACGGGTGGAAGTCAGGAAGGCGAGCTGACGTTCTGCCCATTCGCGGTCGGAAAAGGTGCAGTGGAGCGCTCGTTCCCATTCCAATCGTAGACGTCCCGACCGGTCGAAGAACTGCTTACCGCCAGCGAACGAGCGGTTTGCGTCATGCAGCACGGCTTCTTCGGAGGTTCGGGGTTCCGCGCCGGAGTGGACGAAGCGAATGAGTGCTGCGACATCCTGGATCTCGTCATCCGATATGCCATGGGATTCCAGGAAGGAGGAGGCTATCCGCACGCTTGCCTCGACGTGTTCCTCGTAGCTTTCCACATAACCTATATCGTGGAACCATGCTGCCAGGACGACGAGTGTGCGAGTTCGCTCGTCCGGAATGGACTTCCGGGCAATCTTGTCCGCCGCCGAGGATACGTCGACGGCGTGCTGGTGGGTGTGGAACAGGATGGATTCAGGGAGATTCTCTTTGTACGTATTGTATACAAATATCGCTGCCTCTGCTACGAGGCCGTCGATCTCTATAGCAGGGCTATCTGCAGCCGTTTTCATTGTTTTTCAGGATTGGGAGAGCAGATAGATCGCTCGGTCGGAAACGCTGGATTCGGTGCGAGCGGAGATGCGGGTAAGCCACTCGCACGTGGTTGTTCTGCGGTTACTGAGTGATATTCCAGCATTTTCTCAAAGGAATTTTTCAGGATGGTCCTTGCTGTGTGCATTATAGCGGCATCCTGTACCGGAGAGCTTGCGGGCTGTCTGGCCGTGGAGATGAGACCGGATTCGTAACCCGGGTGTGTCGGGTATTGCGAGCCTGCTAAGGGCTCATCGATGGATCCGGTAATGACAAACACAGACTCGCGGACATTCTATGCATCGGACCTCCTGGCGGCGTACTACGGAATTCCTTCTCAAACCGAATTCCTTGCAATAAAACAGACCGGATGGCCGGGGACAGTCCTGGATGGTGACACGAGAGCTGTCGATCCTCGGCTAGGGTACTTTTCCCTACATGGGAGCTCATGCTCGTTCGTCCATGCTGAAGGTTATCATCATGCCAAGGCCTTCGAGCGAGCCTGTCTTTTGAACTAACGGTGGGTGGTGGGGGGAGTGGATGCCTGCCCTACGGATATCTCCGGATTTCAATGTCGCAAGGCCGTGCTGTATGACTTCGGTTCGTTTGTGGAGCGTGCGGTGGCAGTTCGTATAACCCTCATGGTAAGATGACGAAGTACAGGGTTTCGGGATCGGTTGCGGGTAGTCTGGTTGGCGGTATGTGGAGATGGCTCAACCGGCGCATCTCACCGATAACCCTTGTGCTTGTTCTGGTAAGCCTGAGCGCATGCGGCGGCACGCGCAATCTGAGTCATCTGTTTGATACGGATGCGGAGCCACCTCCGGATTCGCAACTGGCCTATACGGTATACCTCGTCGGCGATGCGGGAGAACCTTTCTTGCCGGATGGCAGCGCCAAACCGGCGTTGCGGCTGCTGGATGCGGAGTTGGGTAGAGCAGATTCCAATTCCGCGGTCATCTTTCTGGGTGACAATATTTATCCCAGCGGACTGCCGCACACGTCGGCTCCGAATCGCGAGCAGGCAGAGGCCAAGTTGATGGCCCAACTTGATATAGTGGCCGACTTCCCCGGGGAGGTGATCTTCATTCCCGGTAACCACGATTGGGGAGGCAACGGACTCGGGGGGGAACTGCAAGCGCTCAACCGGCAGGAGGATTTTATTGAGGAGCGACTGGATCGCGGGAATGTATTTCTACCGGATGGCGGATTTCCAGGTCCTTCCATCGTGGAGTTTTCCGATAGTCTCGTCGTCATTGCTATCGATACGCAGTGGTGGCTGGAGCCGAACAAACTCTACGGCGATACGGGACTGTACCAGCTCGAGCTGGAAAGTGAGTTCCTACTCGAACTCGATGATGTGCTGAAGCGGTATGACGGCTGGTGCAAGCTGGTCGTCGGACATCACCCGTTGTTTTCGAATGGAGAGCACGGGGGGTATTTCTCGTCCAGGGATGACCTGTACATCCTGGCTCCACTCAGCCGCCGCTACCTGGGGACCCCCCAGGATATTTCGAACCGAAAGTACCGTGTCTTGCGCGAAGGTCTGCTGGCGGTATTCAAACAGCATCCTAACCTCATCTACGCGTCCGGGCACGACCACAACCTGCAGTATTTCGTGCAGGGCGAGCAGCACTACATCGTCAGTGGGAGCGCGAGCAAGCAGGGGTACGTGGCCCATAACAAGGGGGAAGTGTTCGCCGACGATGCAGGCGGGTTCGCGATCCTGAGGTATTATCGCGACGGGTCCATCTGGTTGACTTTTCTGGCTCCCGAAGGTGATACAGGCGAAGCTGATGTACTGTGGTCGGCAGCAATCGTGAAGGCGAAAGAAGATGGGAACGTCCAGTCTGTTGCGGCCGGTCACGTGTCGGATCAGGAACTGGGAACGCCCGTCGAGAGCGTCACTGAGTCGAGTACATCCGAGGTTACCGAGGGAAGCACTGATCCAGAGGATGGTGTTAGGAGTGAGGGGGAGACGGAGTCTCAGGGAACGGAGCAGGATGGTACAGTCTGGCATTCTAACGGCAGCCATGGTAGTGGCACGATCGAAGGGGATGTCGAGCCATCCGTACCTGCAGAGACTGGAGCCGATGCCCCTGGCGATGATTACGAAGCCCTTGGGGACGGCGGCAGTGGGGAACAGGATGATGAAGAAGGTGGGGAAGAAGATTCTGGCGGGAATGAGGATGAGGAACTGACGCCCTATGCCACACGAGCGAAAGGCATATCCGCCCAGACTCCTTATCAATTTTGCGCAGAGAGATGGGTGACGACTTCTGCAAGTGAACGCTATGATGTAGGCAAATTTCGGGAAATGATTTTAGGGAAGGGGTATCGAGACGTCTGGAAGGTGCCTATCCAGGTACCGGTCATCGACCTGGAGTGTACGGCCGGCGGCCTTACGCCCATACAGCGAGGAGGCGGACTGCAGACGATCTCCCTTCGCCTCCAGGGGAAGGATGGTAAGCAGTACGTCCTGCGTTCCATCGATAAGGACCCGAGGCGCACGATCCCGGAGTACCTCCAGGAAACGGTTGCTCATGACATCATACAGGATCAGATCTCAGCGACAAACCCATACGCTGCGATCGTCATTCCGCGCCTAGCGCGGGCAGCAAACGTATTGCACACGTACCCGACGGTCACGTCTATTCCAGACTCACCGGTTCTGGGTATGTACCGCGAGGAGTTTGCCGGCATGTTGACCCTCATGGAAGATCGTCCTGATGAGGATCAATCGGATAAGGCCCGATACGGATTTTCGACCAACGTCATCGGGACGCCCAGGCTGTTCGAAAAACTCCGCGAGGATAACGACGATACCGTTGCGATACGGGCCTGGATTCGAGCACGTCTTCTCGATATGCTCATTGGAGATTGGGACCGTCACAAGGACCAGTGGCGTTGGGCCGAGTTTCAAGGAGAATATGGGACTGTGTTCGAGCCCGTCGCGCGCGATCGCGATTTCGCGTTCTTCAAATTCAGCGGCCCACCTCGCTTGTTCGCCCGGTTGATGGGTGATCCGCAGATGCGCCGGTTCAGCAATTTCGGTCCCAAGTATGGTGATGTTCTGGGGCTGAATTTCAATGGGGCGGCGATGGATCGGCGGCTGACCGGTCCGGTAGGCCGGGAGGTCTGGGTAGAGATTGCCGACAGCCTGAGAGCAGTGATCACCGATGAGGTGATCGAAGAGGCTATACGTCAGTGGCCAGATCCTGTGTTCGAAGAGGTCGGTGTCTACACGATTGAATCGTTAAAGGCCAGGCGGGATAAGCTGCCGGAGGTAGCGAACCAGTACTACGATCTTCTGGCGCATGTCGTCGATTTCGTCGGCACCGATAAGCACGAGCGGTTCGAGATCCGGCAGATCGATGGCGATCAGACCGAGGTCATCGTCTACAAGACGAAGAAGGAGGGTGATATCGACCGGGAGTTGTACCGAAGGACCTTGCTGAAGGGAGAAACCGGCGAGATTCGCATCTACGGATTCGGAGGCAACGATACCTACGTCGTTTCCGGGCAGCGGGCAAATGGTATCGATATTCGGATCATCGGCGGAGAAGGGGACGACCGGTTCGTCGATGCAGTTGTGGAAGGTGCAGATAATGTCATTTTCTATGATAACAAGACGGGCACCACGATCGAGGAGACGCATCGAGACGCTCACCTGCGTCTTGACGATGATCCTCGGATCAATGTCTACGACGACGAGCGTTTCGAGTACAGCATCATTTCGCCTGTCGTATCAATCGGCTACAACGGGACATCCGGGCTCTTTCTTGGAGGAGGGGTCAAGCTGATCGTACCGGAGTTCCGAAAATACCCGTACGGGCAACGGCACGTGCTGGAAGCGAACTTCGCGGTTCGTGAGCGAGCATACAACGTGTTGTATACAGGAGAATCCGTTGATATGTATGGGGCCTGGGATGCCGATCTCCGTGCAAGGGTGTTGGCCGTCAATAACCTGCGCTCCTACTATGGTCTTGGCAACGAGACTGATGATGATGCAAGGGATTTCTTCCGTGCGCGCGTCCAGTATCTCCGCCTGGAGCCCACGCTGCGAAAGGGCGTTGCGCCTTTCACGTCTCTCCTGGCGCCCTTTACTACGGTAGGTCTCGGCCCACGGTTCGAGTACGCAAACGTAGAGCCGCCGGAGGGCATTTCAGAGAATGCACCGGACCCGAACCGCACGCACTTCACGGCAGAGGATTTTAAGGATGCCTACTACCTGGGTGCGTATACATCGCTGGTCATCAACGGACTCGATACGCTGGTAGCGACCGAGTCGGGTGTGCGCTGGGCCAACGAGGTCAGTGTTACCGGCGCTGTGCGAGGGACGAACGATCTGTTCGTCCGCCTAGCGACCGACTTGCGCTATTTTTATACGTTCACGTTCCAGCCACGCACCACCCTGGCGTTCCGTGTCGGCGCGGCGCACAATATTGGCGACTTCGCTTTCTACCATGCGAACACGCTCGGGGAGACGTCAAACTTGCGTGGCTACCCGACGACGCGGTTCTGGGGACGCACGAGCTTTTTCCAGAACATTGAGGCTCGCACGAAACTCTTCGATTTCAATGCGTACCTGGCACGTGGCGAATTCGGCGTGCTCGCTTTCTTCGATAATGGGCGTGTATGGTGGGATGATGAACACTCCAAAAGGTGGCATCAGGGCTTCGGAGGAGGAGTGTGGGCCATCCCTTTCTATCGCGTAGCGCTGGTTAGCACGCTCGGGTTCTCGCCAGAAGAAGGAAGGCACCTTGACTTTTCACTCGGGTTTCTGTTCTGATATACCGGTGAGGCACCTGTTACCGGACAGCAACGAACCTTCTCGGGACACCAGTCCTGAGAAGGTTTTTTTTCTTGTTGGCACATGAGGGTAGAAGGGGCTCCTCGTTGACTATGAACAGCGAGGAGGATACGTTGCCCGGTACATGCTCATAATCCGGATACAGATGCCGTCATGAATGACAATCGCTATGCACACGTGAGGTCGTCCAGGCGAGCCTTCGTCGCGGGACTGGCGGCAGGAGCCGTATTGCCGCTGACGGGGTGGTCGCCCGTGTCGTTCCGATCCACATCCATACCTGCCGGGCCGTTTCCGATTTCTGTTTTCTCCAAGCAGCTCCAGTGGCTCGAGTATGAGGCAATGGCCGAACTGGTCGCAGATATCGGTTTCGACGGCATCGATCTAACCGTTCGGCCCGGCGGGCATGTCATTCCGGAAGCCGTCGAGGATGATCTGCCTCGTGCCGTAGAGGCCGCACGTAAAGCGGGTATCTCAGTCCCTACCATCGTAACGGCCATTACTGATCCGGCGGACGAGTACACGCAACCCATTCTGAAAACGGCGGGAGAACAGGGTGTCCGGATATACCGGATGGGTTATTTGCGGTACGACCATACATCCGGCATCGTAGAAAGCCTGCGTGCACAGCGGCAATTGCTGGCAGATCTGGCTGTCCTGAATGCTCAATATGGGTTGCACGGCGCCTATCAGAACCACGCCGGCATGCAGGTCGGTGCTCCGGTATGGGACCTCTGGACCTTGCTCGACGGCATGGATACTCGCTGGATCGGTGTGCAGTACGATATCCGGCATGCAACGGCCGAGGGTGGGCAATCCTGGCCACTTGGATTCAAGCTGCTTGCGCCCTTCGTGCGGAATCTCGTCGTGAAGGACTTCATCTGGGCGAAGTCGGACCGGGGCTGGCAGATCCGGGACGTACCGCTCGGGGAAGGCATGGTGGACTTCAAGGCCTTTTTCGATCTCGTGAAAGCATGTGGTATTCAGGGCCCCATTTCCCTCCATTACGAATACCCGTTGCCAGGGGATGATGGCAGCCTGAGCATAGCGGAGCGTAGGAAGCAAGTCGCTGCCGTCATGCAACGGGACCTCGGGCGGCTTCGGGAGATGCTTGGAGAGGCCGGGCTGGTGTGAGGAAGGCCGGGGGACTCGGGGAATGCACTCTTCAGGTTCATTCTGGTAGCGAGTCGCCCAAATTTGCTTTCATATCTGTCTATCGTCTGGACGATTTCTCGGGATCAACCTGTTGTATTCGGAAAGAACCATTTGTTGAGTGTGAATCAATACATGGTATTTCTGATTGAGATACCTGTATGGAATTACAGAGGTTGGTGTTTGAATGCCTTTACAGTCCGGGGAAAACATTATGATCGCAGATACTAATTGCACGTGGCGGCGCGTTGATTGATCTGTATAGATGATTCATGCGGCATGGTGCTCACGTCCACCGCCGAATGATTGTCTGCCCTGTATTCATCACTACTTTGGAGGAGGACCATGACTACACCGCGACGATGCCGTGTGATCTCGCTTGTCCTGGCGGGGCTTTTTCTTGTTCCGTCCATCGCGCAAGCACAGAATTATGCTGTGGATAAAGGTAGCTTTTTGATCGGTGGAGACGTGAATATCAACGGCAGCGGTTTACTCAGATCCAGTGGTGGGCGCTCTCTTGAAATCCAACTCAATCCCAGTGCACAATACTTCGTGCTTCCCGGGTTGGCCGTGGGAGGAGGTCTTCAGTTGAGTCATATAGAGAATTCAAGCTTCTACCGTTCTACGAGCTACGGCATCGGACCCAACATCAGCTATTATTTCGGCAGGGACGAGACGAGAGTGTTTCCTTATGTTTCGGCCGGCGTAAACCTCGTGCGCTCGAGTACTGAACGAACCGCTACTACCCACCTTGAATCTGTTGAAGTGAAGTGGAAGAATACAGCCCTGGCTGCAGATCTGTCTGGAGGCTTGCTTTTCATGCTTACCCGAGGCGTCGGGCTGGCTATCAGGAGAACTTTTCTATAATGCGAAGACCTTCTGGGGTGTGGGCGGTGGAGTGGATAGCAACAGACTCGGTTTCAGAATTGGTGTCTCTGCCTTCGTATTCTGATTTGGATGCAGCGAGAGGATACGTTGCAGGGGCTCGGCCGAAAAGCCGAGCCCCTTTTTTTATTTCTGCCGTGTTCACCGGCTTCCTGTGTAAGTCTTTGTAACGGTCCTGTTCAGTTCCCTTTATCGGTCAGATTTGCTGTGTCAAACGGCATCTCTGGTACTGGACAGAGGGACACGGAAGGGGCTTGACGCGTTTGAAGAAGCAACGTTGAAAGGAAGGCGTCCGCATGCTCTACCATACACCACGGCTTTCGGTCAGCAAGCGGCCTAACGTGCTGCACGATATCGGTCACTGGGCGGAGCGGGAGCTGGTAAAGTTGCCGTTCAAATCCGTACTCAGCCTTGAGCCGCTGATCCAATTCTGGGAGGTTCACGCGGCAGAAGACCGGCCAGCCGGAACGAAGGTGTTGTACGAGCACCTGCGTAGGGAACTGGACCGGCATCCGGAGCTCCGCGGCGAAATCAGCGATGCAGACGTGTTGCGGCGTCACGCGGACGTCATGGATCTCCTCATGTTTCCGGTATTTCCGCCCGCATCACGAGAAAGCGATCTGCTGGGGGCGGCCATTCCATTCGACCTGCAGGTATTCTACTGCACGCCGCCCTTCGGACGCTTTCTGGTCGAAGAGGACGGTAAGCTGAGCGGGAAGGCAAGTCTGGATGTACGGACGTATACGTACGGTAAGATCATCGTGGCATACCTCCATATCCTGCGCTCGGTGTATGGCGTAGGGGTGCCTTTCGACTTCCCGCTGCTCTTCACGGCAGAGGATCCTCAGACCGGCCTGGATCGCTATCTCAAGATCACGTCCGATCTCCGCTTCCTTAAGATCAACCAGGTCGGCGAACTGGGAACGCTTACACACGAGATGCACCGCCGACTCCTGACGAACCTCTCCGATCTGGACGTCTGGCTGAAGCTCATTCCATCCGATTCGTTCGAGTTCTTCGGGTTCGACATTATCCGGGCGGCGGATGTGACGGACGTGGAAGTCGTGTCTCTCCTGGAGCGCGATCTGCTCGAAGGCGAATCGATCGTCAGCGGGGCCGGGCTGCCTACGCTTCGAGACCGGATGCGCGTGTTGCTCCGCCAGCCCGGCCTGGAATTCGGCCTAGCTGCTGTTGAGGCCGGACATCTGTTCAAGTTGCACAAGCCGACAGATGCCTTGCCGGATTGTCTGTTCCGGCGGGCCAGTCACTACGACCTCACGGCGATGGGCGAATCGTTGTTCGGAAAGGCGCTCCGGCACCGGTCCATGCAGGTCGTGGACGACCTCGAGAGCTATGACATGCGGACGGCCATCGAAGACGAAATGCTGGAGTGTGGGGCGCGCAGTATGATCGCGGCTCCGCTTTATTTGCAGGAGAAGGCGATGGGGGTGTTGTACCTCTGGTCCCGCGAGCCCGGCGTACTGAGCGCTCTGAATCTCATGTCGCTTCTGGACGTCCTCCCACTGCTTTCGGCAGCCGTGCGTCGTGGGAAAGAGGAACTGGAAAACAGGATTCAGTCGGTGATTCTAGGCAAGTACACCGCCATACATCCCTCCGTTCAATGGCGATTCAGGAAAGCGGCGCTGGCCTATATCCGCAAGCAGGAGATGGGTATCCCGGCCGAGGTAGAGCCCATCGTATTGCATGACATCTACCCACTCTATGCTGCGTCGGATATCCGAAGTTCGGCGACCCATCGTATCGAGGCCGTACAGGCGGATCTCATGGAGCACTTGAATGAGGTTGCGGACTTACTTCGTTATGTCCGAGCTCGGAAGGAGCTTCCCATTCTCGAGTACTTGCAGGTTCGGACCGAGCGATTCCGGGATGCGATAGGAGGCGCCGTCTCCTCCGGCGACGAAGCGAGTGTACGTAGCTTTCTCGCCCATGATATCGAGCCGGTGTTCCAGCATTTCCGGCAGGATCCGGAACTCAGGGAACGCATCGTGGCCTATTACGAAGCGCTCGATCCGGAACACGGGAGCATGTACCGGCGACAGCGTGAGTACGATGAGAGCGTAAAACTCATCAACCGGACGATCTCATCCTATCTCGACGTAGAAGAGGCCAAGGCGCAGGAGGCATTTCCACATTACTTCGAGAAGCACGAGACCGACGGTGTAGAGTTCACGATCTATGCGGGTGCTTCGCTGCTGGAGAACGGCGAGTTCGACGAACTCTACGTGCGCAATCTGCGCCTGTGGCAACTCATGGTGGTGTGTGGCATCTGCCGCCGAGTGGCTCCGTTGAAGGATACACTGAAGGTTCCGCTCGAGACGACCCACCTGATCCTGACGCAGAGCAATCCGCTCTCCATTCGTTTCCGTTTTGAGGAGACACGCTTCGATGTGGACGGGACGCACCACATCCGCTACGAGATCATGAAGCAGCGGACAGAAAAGGCGACGATCAAGGGGCGGGCCGAACGCCTCGTACAGCCGGGTAAGATTGCCATCGTGTACTCACAAGCTCGTGAGGCATGGGAGTACGCCGACTATATCCGTTTCCTGCAGGAGACGGGCTATCTGGAGGATGAGGTGGAAGAGGTCGAACTGGCCGATCTGCAGGGTATGGTTGGCCTGAAGGCGCTCCGCGTTGCTGTGAACCTGGACGACCATACGGGTCGAGATGAGCCGAAGCGAGCGCAAATGGATACATCCAGGCTAATCGGGACGCAAGAATTATCCGAGACGGTCAGGAATTAGGGTGTGTCAGCCATGGGGTGGATTGAAGCGGCGGCGTGGTCTGTTGACGCAAAATCATGTGCTTGACGCTATGAGCACCGCAGTGGCTTACAATGGGCGGAAGCCACAACCAGAGGCGTAGAGGCCCCAAGTGGAGGTCCCGGAACCTCCCGGTCTCTGCGGGCTACTACATCGCGCTCACCTCAATCCCTGACGTATTGGCTGCGGGCGTGGTTCGCGGCCCCGAAGTAGGTAGTTCCGTAGCCTCATGAGGCGACAACAACTCCGCGATGCTGCCCCGCCCGCCATCGATGGTGCAGTGGGTGAGGCGACGCTGGTGGACGGCATCCGCGCCAGCGTGCCGATCGTTGTCGGTTATTTCCCAATCGCATTCTCGTTTGGTGTCGCCGCGACCCGTTTCGGGTTCTCTGCGTTCGAGGCTGTCTTCCTCTCGGTGGTAATCTATTCAGGCGCCAGCCAGTTCATGGCGTTAACACTGCTGTCAGGCGGGGCCTCGGTTATCGTTTCGATCGTGACCCTGCTCACGATGAACCTGCGCCACGTTCTATACGGTCCTTCGCTCCTCGACCGTGCGGGCACACGGGCACAGACGCGGCATTCGTGGGCGTGGGCGTACGGACTGACCGACGAGGTTTTCGCGACGACCATCGGCTTTCTTGCGGGAGCTTCGAAAGGCTGGAGCGAGTGGTTTATGCTCGGGATCGGGGCAGCCGCGTTCCTTTCCTGGGTCAGTGGTACGGCGGCCGGTGCCTTTGCCGGTGGCGGTGCGCTGGCAGCCTATCCAGCCGTGGAGGCGGCGCTCGGCTTCATGCTGCCGGCGCTCTTTCTCTCGCTCCTCCTCGCGATCCTGAACCGGAGGGAGATTCCCGTCGTGACGACGGCCGGTGTGGTCTGCGCCGGGGTCACGCTTGCCACCAACGTTACCTCAGGGATTCTGGCAGGGATGATCGCCGGGGCCCTGGTCGGGATCGCACGTTTCGGGCAAGCGCCGGAAGAGGAGGTGGTATGAGGACTGATCTCGTGATTGTCGCAGTAGTCGTCGGACTGGGGACGTGGCTCTTCCGGTTCTTGCCGACCCGGCTACGTGGTATGTCGGAGGTACGGAGCACGCGCCTGACCCGGGCCCTGGAGAGCATCGGGCCCGCGGCGATCGTGACGCTTTTCATTGCCTCCGTTCTGCCTGATCTCGCCGGGGGTACACAGGACCTCCTTCCGTTTCTGATCGGTTGTGTCGCAACCGTCATCGCCTTTCTGATCAAGCGGAACGTGGGGTTGGCGACGATGGCCGGGGCCCTGGCGTACGGAGTGGCATTCGCGGTGTTGAGGGGCTAAAGGGCACACCGCATCGTGTACTCGAATGCAAAACCGAAGGCGAAACCACGAAGCGTGAGCACGGAAGCGCCCGTTTTGCCTCCGCGGTTGGGAGCCCGGAGCTATCCCCGGAGGGCATAACCGGTCACCCTTATGGAGTGTCCACGCTTGTGGAATCGAAGAGATGGGGCCTCGAACTTCTAGTCTCTGCCCTCGAGTGAACGGGTGTAGACGATGTAATCTGTGGGAGGCGGAGCGATGTCCGACTGGCGAAGGAGTAAGGAAATCTGCGCGCGGTGATGGGTTCCGTGGTTGATAACGTGCGTCAGGATGTCACGTAATTCAGAGGTGTGCGTTTCGCCCCGCAGGTTGGTGTAGGTGATCTGTGTATTGAAGTCGCCCGCAGAGCAAGAGCTCAGGAACCGGAGCCAGTTACGGGTATTCTGCGTAGAGCGTTCGGTGCATTCGGCCAGTGAATCACGTTCCCAGATCGCGAGCGGGGCGTCATCGTCTTTTTCGATACGGCTGAGCCAGACTTTTTGTGAGCGGAGCAGGTGGCTCATGAGATCGAGGCAGCGATCAAAGCAGGCAGCGTCCTGATTGGAGCCCAGAACATCCAGGATGCGGCGGGTAGCCCAGCTATCGTAGTCAAACAGCGTGACGTAGTATTCCGGCTCAATGAAAATGACGCCTTTCATGGATACTCGTGAACGGGTGAGCGTAAGGTTGAATGAGTAAGTTACGAAATACCGGTGGTCAGAACGTCGCGTACAGGTCGCTCAGCATCGGACTGACTGCCGGTTTTTTTCGGGGTAACATACACGATATCGGATCGTGGAATCGACCGGCCGGTCTCCTTTTCAAGCAGGCATGCAATTTCCTTTCATGATACAGTCTATCCTCACAGTGGCTTTAGTTCTGGTCGCGTTTGCCTTTCCACGTTGCACCTATGCGCAAGCGCAACGCATACCGACGCAGGTCATGATCCGAGCGGTATCGCAGGATGCGAAGGTGCTACAGGATCCGGTAGGCGGTGCCCGTATCGTGGTTCGGGAGGTCTCGACGGGCGATACGCTGGCGCAAGGGATTCAGAAGGGGGCATCCGGAAGCACCGACCTCATCATGAAGCAGCTGCGAGAGCGCGGGGCGATCATCTATGATACACCCGGAACGGCGGGGTATCTCGCCACGGTCATGCTCGACCGGCCGACCGTGGTGGAGATCATCGCTGAAGGTCCACTGGGCTACCCACAGGCCATGCAGCGGGCCACCAAGACGATGCTGCTCGTGCCTGGACGGGATGTTCTCGGGGACGGCGTCATTCTGACCATCCACGGTTTTATCGTAGATATCGAAGCGCCGGGCGAGACGGATATTGCAGCCGGGCAACAACTCGATGTGCGGGCTACGGCCATGATGACCTGCGGGTGCCCGACGGAACCCGGTGGGCTCTGGGATGCGGATTCGATCGATATCGTCGCCCGTGTCATACAGGAAGGCAGAGTGCTTGCGGAAGCGCCGATGCAGTATGCCGGGGAGCGAAGCACGTACGAGGCATCCCTGCCGATCCCGCCCGATGCCTCGGGAATCCTCACGCTGGAAGTGCTGGCCATGGATCCGGAGCGTGCGAACTTCGGGCGAGATACACTTGACCTGATGCTTCGATAAATACCCTTCTGGCGTTTACCGAAACGTATCTCAGGAGTTTGATTCAGCACAGGCGGCGTTTTGCGCCACGGCCGCACGCCTTACCGGTTCGTTAAACAGGTTGTGGCGGCACGCGGCAGGGTATGTTCACATTTTTGGTCCGCGTACGACGAACCTATGTGCGAGATGTGAGTCTCATGATCCGCATCTGCTGCAAGGTATTCGAATGGAGCATACACCCAGCGTACAGGTTAACGATCCAACTCTCCCCGCCAGCCCTTCGGCGAGCCTGGTGCAGTTGCGTCGGCTGACGAAAGTATACCGGGAAGGCGAGCAGGAACGGGTGGTGCTGGATCGTATCGATGCCGAGATCAGGAAGGGGGAGTTCGTCGTTCTGCTGGGGCGAAGTGGAGCCGGCAAGAGCACGCTGCTCAACCTCATCAGCGGGATCGACCTCCCGACCTCGGGCGAGGTCGTCATCGACGGGAAGAACCTGACGCGTCTTTCAGAGAACGAGCGTACTCTGTTCCGGCGCCGGCATATCGGTTTCGTGTTTCAGGCCTTCAACCTCATCCCGACGCTCACGGTCGCGGAGAACATCCTGCTTCCTCTCGAACTGAATGGGCAGTTAAGCGACGAGGAGCAAGAGCGGGCGCTCTCATTCCTGCGGGAGGTCGGCCTGGAGGACCGGGCCGATACCTTTCCGGACCGCCTCTCCGGCGGCGAGCAGCAGCGCATCGCTATCGCCCGTGCTCTCGCCCACGATCCTCTGCTCATTCTCGCGGATGAGCCGACGGGCAATCTCGATTTCGAGACGGCGAGCCAGGTCATGCATCTGCTCGATCGGCTCATTCACAGAGCCGGCAAAACGATTCTCGTGGTGACCCACGACCGTGAACTTATCGACATGGCGGACCGGGTCCTCGAGTTGAAGGGTGGGAAGTTGAACGAGGCGCTCAAGGTTACGGACTAAAGATGCTGCGAAGTGGTGATCCGGATCGTGTCGGGGGAAGGAACAGTGCAAGGACGCGCGGCCCCGTTCACGTTCGACGTCTACAATCCGGACCTGGCAGGGATCACGGTACGATAGGGTGTAGGACCCCAACGCACCATCAAATTTCGCACGTTCGACTCTATAATCTACTGAGCTCTTAAATCCCCGCGCGTCGTGCAGATCCTCTATCGTTCCAGCTTTCGTCACATGGGCCGCCATCCCTGGTTGCTGGTGCTGTCTGTTCTCGGCGTGGCGCTCGGGGTGGCGGTAGTCGTTTCGATCGATCTGGCCAACAGCAGCGCGCGGCGGGCATTCGAACTCTCATCGGCAACGGTGGCCGGAAAGGCGACGCACCATGTCGTGGGGCTGTCGGGTGGACTGGATGAAGGCGTGTACAGAAGGCTGCGGGTAGAGGAGGGGATTCAGGAGATTGCGCCGGTCATCGACGGCTACGTGCGGGCGCCTCGTTTCGGAGCGCGTACGTTTCAGGTGCTGGGTATCGATCCGTTTGCGGAGGACCCTTTCCGGCCCTACCTGAGCCGCGATTCCGGAGCGGATCTGACGGGGTTCCTGACCGGTAGGCAAGGTGTGTACATGGCTTCTGCTACGGCGCAGCAGGGCGGGCTGGAGATCGGCGATACGTTGCATGTCAAGATCGGCGGAAGGAAGCGTGTGCTACGTGTAGCAGGTCTTCTCGAAGCTGAAGACGACCACAGCGCACGAGCGCTGGCAGACCTCATTGTGGTCGACATCTCCACCGCGCAGTCACTGTTCGATGCTCAGGGGCGACTGAGCCGCATCGACGTGCTGGCGCCGCCGGGCGGAGAGGGAGAGGCCCGGTTGGGGCGTATACGTGACGCATTGCCGGTCAGTGCAGCGATCGAGCGTTCCGAAGCACGGACGGAAACGATCGAACAGATGACGGACGCCTTCAACCTGAACCTGACGGCGCTCAGCTTCCTCGCGCTCATGGTAGGGATGTTCCTCATCTACAATACCATGACGTTTTCGGTAGTGCAGCGGCGGACGATGATCGGCCAGCTCAGAGCCCTTGGCGTGACGCGGCGTGAGATCGGTGGACTCATTTTCGGAGACGCGATGCTCGTCGGCATCGTCGGAACGGCATGCGGGCTCCTGCTTGGCATCGTGCTCGGACGTGGGCTCGTACGGCTCATTACGCAGACGATCAATGACCTCTATTATGTCGTGAACGTGCGGGACGTCGCCGTGGAGCCATTGACACTCGTGAAAGGGGCCAGCCTCGGTTTCGGCGCAACGCTCCTGGCGGCAATCGCTCCGGCGCGAGAAGCGACGCGGACCGTGGTGAGCACCGTTTTGCGGCGCTCGCATGTCGAATCCGACCTGCGAGGCAGACTGCCACGGCTGGCGGTCATGGGAGCGGGGCTGGGCATCCTCGCCGTCGTCTTGCTGGCGCTTCCTACACGAAGCATCACCGTCAGCTACCTGGCCTTACTGGGTATTCTGATCGGATTTGCACTGCTAACGCCGGCCATCGTGATGTTCTTTGCACGTATGGCACGGAGGCCGATGGGGGCTGCTTTCGGCATCATCGGGAGGATGGCGTCGCGTGGGGTGGCCGCTACAATGAGCCGGACGGCAGTAGCCATTTCGGCGCTGATGATTGCAATTGCTTCCACCGTAGGGGTAGGTGTGATGGTGAGCAGCTTCCGTGAGACGGTGGTAACCTGGCTCGACTACACCCTGCAGGCCGACATCTATATCCAGCCGCCGAGCCTGGTTTTCCGGACGGCCGACCAGACGCTCGATCCCGTGCTCGTAAACCAGATCAAGAATACACCGGGTGTTGCCGGGGCCTATACGGTGCGGCGTGTGCGTGTTGCATCCAATCGAGGAGCAACGGAACTCGTCGCCATCGATCCCGGACCGCAGCGGCACCGCACGTTCCGGTTCAAGGAAGGCAATCCGGACGAGGCCTGGAGAGCCTTTGCGGAAGCCGGAGCCGTGCTTATCTCGGAGCCGTATAGTTTCAGGCACGGCCTAGGGGTGGGCGACTCCCTGATCTTGCGGACGGATCAGGGAGCACGTGCATTTCCAGTGGCAGGTGTGTATTACGATTACGTCTCCGACCTGGGCGTCGTGATGATGAGCCGGTCTACATACGACTCATTCTACGATGACCGGGCCATTTCCGGCATCTCGCTGGATGTCACGGACGGGGGAAGCGTGGATACCGTGGTCCGGCTACTTCAGGAGCGAGCAGGTTCTGAGCAAGACGTCTTGATCCGTCCAAACCGGGTCCTGCGTGAGGCATCACTGGAGGTGTTCGACCGGACCTTTACCATCACGGCCGTGTTGCGATTGCTTGCCGTACTGGTGGCATTCGTTGGTGTGTTGAGCGCGCTCATGGCCCTGCAACTCGAACGAGCCCAGGAACTGGCCGTCCTGCGAGCAAACGGCATGACCCCGAGGCAGGTGTGGCGGTACGTATCGCTACAGACTTGCCTCATGGGATTGATTTCGGGCCTGCTTGCCATTCCGCTGGGGCTCACGCTCGCATACGTGCTGGTGTATGTGATCAATCAACGCTCGTTCGGGTGGACGTTGCAGTTCGAGATTCCGGCGAGCATTCTCGTACAAGCCATCATACTGGGTGTAGCGGCCGCTCTGCTGGCCGGGTTATATCCCTCCTGGAAGATGTCAAAAGCAAATCCGGCGAGAGCGTTGAGGACGGAGTGAGGATCATGGGCAAGCCACCTCATGGAGAGGTATTCCCAGGTGGTACTTCCGCTTGCATCGTCATGATCATACTGAGAAATGCACCGGGTGGTACTCTGATCGAAGCGACAGGTAGGAGTGAGACGTACAGCGATATTCATTACGGCGGCTCTCGGAATTGCGCTCATAGTGGGTGCTTTCCTGCTTAGCCGCGACGAAAGCGATGGCGTGAATGCTACGCTATCCGTTGCTGAAGCGATGGGCGGGGATACGACCGGGTATGCTCGGGCGCAGAGTCGGAGGGTGTTTTCGTTTCCGGAAGACCATGGGCCGCATCCGGAATACAAGACGGAGTGGTGGTACTTCACGGGCAACCTGACGTCCGATTCGGGCCGGCGTTTCGGATACCAGTTCACCATTTTTCGAATCGCGCTGACACCTGATGGACCGGATTCCATTTCAGCCGGCACGTGGGAGACGAACCAGCTTTACATGGGGCACTTTACCGTCACGGACGTCGAAGGTGACGAACATCATGCATTTGAGCGGCTCAGCCGGGGAGCAGCCGGACTGGCCGGGGCGAAGGCAGAGCCGTTCCGGGTGTGGTTGGAAAACTGGTCGATCGAAGGAACAAGTAGCGACGCATTCCCGGCTATGCGGGTGCGGGCATCGGATGAGGATGCCGGGATTGACATCATGCTGAAACCGCTCAAGCCGGTGGTGCTGCAGGGAGATCAGGGGTTCGACCGTAAAGGGCCGGAGCCGGGTAATGCCTCCTATTATTACTCCCTCACACGGATGCAAACGGACGGATCGGTGCGTATTGGTGAGGAAGTGTTCAGGGTATCAGGGCTTAGCTGGATGGATCGGGAGTGGAGTACCAGCGCGCTCGGAGAGAATCAGATCGGTTGGGACTGGTTCTCGCTGCACCTCTCCAACGGATGGGACCTCATGTATTACCAGATCCGGGAAGAAGGCGGAACAGTGAGCCCGTTCAGCAGCGGCGTGCTGGTCAGCCCGGAAGGCGTGAAGATCGAACTGGATCGGGACGACGTGGGGTTGGACGTGTTGGATCGGTGGAAGAGCCCGGATGGCGGGGTATATCCGGTTGCATGGCGTTTGCGTGTGCCCGGTGAGGATCTCGATTTGAACATACGATCTCTCGTCGAGGATCAAGAACTGAATGTAGCGGTCCGGTACTGGGAAGGCGCTGTGGACGTGGAAGGGACCGCAGCGAGGCACCCCATCAAGGGTAGCGGTTACTTGGAACTGACGGGCTACGCGGATGGTGAACAGGGGGGCGGTCGCTCCGAGCGGCGCGAGGCGTTCTGATCGGGGGGCTTAAGGGACATGTATCGATCCCCTCCAGGCGAGCAGGGGCCGGCAATACCAGGGGGCCGCATTTAACACACCTCTATATTCAAGGATATTGCTCTTACAAGCGTTATAGATCATGGGGTCGTTGAATCTTCCAGCGTATGATTTTACCATCCAGGGAGTGGGCGAGACGCGCATGATTTTCGACCCCGTCCGGCGAAAGTATGTCGCGTTGACGCCGGAAGAATGGGTACGGCAGCATTTCGTGCAGTTTCTCATCCAGGAGCGGGGTGTACCTCGCGGGCTGGTGGCTATCGAGGCCGAGTTCAAGTACAACAATATGTCCCGCAGGGCCGACGTGGTGGTATACGGGCGGAACGGGAAGCCACTGCTGGCAGGCGAGTGCAAGGCCCCGGATGTCGAGGTCGGGCAGGCCGCCTTCGATCAACTCGCTCGATATAACACCGTCGTGCAAGCGAAGTACCTCGTCGTGACGAACGGGATGGTCCATTACTGTTGCCGGGTCGATCGGGCGAGTGGGACTTATGCCTTCCTGGATAATCTGCCTCCCTATGAAGCGCTGTAACGGTTTGGCGGAAATCAGTGGAGGTGACTGTGCCATGACGAAGGCTGCGTCTATCTTCCGGCCGGCATGTACACCCAACAGGCAAAACCATGGCGAACGGTTACGCGCGTGAACTGACCATAGCAATCGAAGCGATCCGGGATGCCGCGAGACTGTGCCGGGCCGTCCAGCAAGAAGTCGCAACGGGTATCCTGGAGAAAGATGACAAGAGTCCCGTGACGATTGCCGATTTCGGCAGCCAGGCGCTCGTTTGCCGGATGCTCAGCCGGGAATTTGCGAATGATCCGGTCATTGCTGAAGAGAATGCCTCCTGGTTGCGCAAGCCGGAGAACGATGACCTGCGGGACCGGGTGATCAGCCATGTCATGCGGGTTCATCCGCTGGCCGACGCGCACGAGATTTTAGACTGGATCGACCACGGGAACGCACGCGCGTACAGCGACCGGTTCTGGACACTCGATCCCGTTGACGGTACGAAAGGATTTCTGCGGGGAGATCAGTACGTGGTGGCCCTCGCGCTCATCGAGGAGGGCGAACCGGTCGTTTCTGCCATGGCTTGTCCGAACTTTACGTTCGAGGGAGGTACCGATACGCATACGGGGGCCATCTTCGCAGCGGTTCGTGGTGAAGGCACGCTCCGCATCCCGATGGATGCCGAGGATGGGCCGCATGTGGTCCATGTATCCGATACGGCAGATCCTTCGAAGGCCCGGGTCTGCGAGTCGGTCGAAAAGGAGCACAGCTCACACGAACATACGGCGCAGGTCGTTGAGCGGCTGGGTATCCGTGAGGAGCCGATTCGCATGGACAGTCAGAACAAATACGCCCTCGTCGCGAGCGGAGAGGCGGACATCTATCTCCGTTTCCCGACGCACCCCGGACGCATAGAGAAAGTATGGGACCACGCGCCCGGCTGGCTCCTCGTGATGGAAGCGGGCGGGGTCGTGTCTGATATTCATGGTAAGCCACTGGAGTTCAATCACGGTGCCGAACTCTCGGCAAACCGCGGCGTAGTGGTTACCAATCGATGGCTCTACGAGCAGGTGATGGAAGCCGTTCGGGCCGTAAGCGACTCGTAACGCAAGGTGCTGTAGGGTCTTGAGCTAAGTAGGTGTTGAACAGAATCGATAGGTACGCAAGGAGTCAGTATGGATGCGATCGTGCTCTGCGGTGGGTTCGGGACCAGATTGCTGCCGCTTACGAAACATACGCCGAAGGCGCTGCTGGACGTCGCTGGGCGGCCTGTGATCGATTACACCCTACCGCAACTCCTGGACATCCAAGGGCTGAAGGCCATTCATCTCGTCGCAAACGCTTGTTTCTTCGGGCAGTTCTATACCTGGAGGGAGCGCTGGGAAGACCAACTCCGCGAGCGAGGGATTCACCTGCACCTTCACAACGACGCCATGCTCACAGAGGAGAAGCGGTTGGGCTCGGTGGGCGATCTTGCGTTTGTGCTGCGCACGATGGGGGAACTCAGGCCGGTGCTGCTGATGGGCGATGACACGATCGTGCGCTTTCCGCTCTCGAAAATTGCAGAGCAGTTCCAGCGCGGATCGGAGAACATCGTCCTGGCTTTTCCGGAGTCGAGCCACCAGCTCCGCCAGCGCCTGGTCGTTGTGGAGTTTGGCGATGATGATATCGTGACCCATTTTCACGAGCATCCTGAGCATCCGCCCACGGAATGGGTGAGCCCGCTCGTGTACTTTCTTCAACCGGAAGCGCTTGAACACGTATCCGCATACCTGGCGCGCAACGGTACCTCACACGATTCGTTAACTCAGTTCATGGACTACCTTGCAGAGCGGGAGCGTGTGCGTGCCATCCGTATTCCCGGTCAGGGCGAGACGCGTACGTGGTTCGATATCGAATCCAAATACATGTACAGGCGCGCAAACGAGGTGCTCAGCGAAGAGCCACTGATGCTCGAAGGACTCTTCTAATTGGAGATGCCGCATCGATGCGCTCAGCGTTCCGGTGCCGTATGGACTTGATTTATCAAGCCCATACGCATTTACCTTGCCCGTATTATGCGTATGCCCGTTTCAGGCGCTCGCATGCTTCTTCCAGCACCGGAAACTCTTTCGCGAAACAGAAGCGGAGGAAATAGCGGCCATCCTCCGGATCGTTAAAGAAAGAGGTTCCGGGAATACTGCCGATTCCGGCCTCGCGAATCAGGGTTTGTGTGGCGGTAGAGGCATCCTCGAAGCCGGGGCGTTTACCGGCAAGCGGTGCAAAGCTGGCCAGCGCATAATACGCGCCCTGCGGCCAGGATATCTGGAAGCCAGCTGATTCCAGCGCTTCACACATCATACGCCGTTTGATGGTATAGTCCCGGAGCATGTCATCGAAGTAGGCGCTGCTCATTTTGAATGCTTCGGCAACGCCGTACTGAAGGGGCGCCGGTGCGCAGATATAGAACAGGTCGTTCAGCAGCCCCATCTTTTCGATGACAGGGTTGGGGGCGACGGCGTAGCCCAGGCGCCAGCCCGTCATGTTATAGGTCTTCGAGAAGCCGGAGAGCGTCACCGTACGTTCGTATGCGCCGGGAAGGGAGGCGAGCGAGACGTGCTCGTGGTCGTCGTAGGTCATGTACTCGTAGATCTCGTCTGTGATGGCATACAGATCGTGCTCTTCCATGACCACCAGCAGTTCCTCCAACTCGGCGCGTGTCCAGACTTTACCGCTCGGATTGGATGGGGTGTTGACTACGATCGCCTTTGTCTTCGGGGTTATCGTCTGGCGGAGCTCGCTGAAATCGACCTCCCAGGCGGCGCCATGTGTCGGGACGAAGCGCGGCGTGGCGCCCGTGAGTGACACCAGGTTACGATGGTAGCCGTAGAACGGCTCGAAGAGAATCACCTCGTCCCCCGGTTCCAGGAGCGTAAAGATCGCCGTGACGAACGCCCCCGTCGAGCCGGCGCTCACCACGATCTCCTCCTCGGATCGGGCGGGGATACGGTTAAAGGAGCGGATTTTATCCAGAATGGCTTGCCGGAGGGGCAGGATGCCCGCGTAGCTTGTGTAGATAGAGTGATCCTCGTCGATGGCCTCCTGTGCGCCGCGTTTGATCGGTTCGGGGGTCGGCATGTCGCAGATGCCCTGCCCGAGGTTAATGGCATCAAACTCGCGTAGCAGAAGCGTAATCGCGCGAATATCGCTCTGGCGGAGTGATTCCGTGCGTTGGGCGAGAGGCTTCAGGGCACTGAGGGATTTCATTTGGTAATGCGCTGAGTAAAGAAGTGATCGCGTCACAAATTTGAGAAAACCTTTCGTTCTATAAGCTACGCTAAAAGCATCCTAAACAAGGACTCGACGAACATGCGTGCGACATACGCTCCTACACACACCGTACGCAGGAACTCTTCCGAAGGATGGGTTACGTCGATTGTACTCTTTCCTGCGTGCGTCTATTACCTCTTGAACCGAGAGACCGCTACGATTCTGGACACGGCCTCCCGTCTCATGTTTGATGCAGGCAGGTACTTTTTCGGTTTCTCGGAAGGGTTGTGGGTCTATGCAGGGGGCGCTATCCTGCAGATTCTGCTTCCGTTCGCACTGGTGGCCTTCTTCTTTCTACACCGATATGCGTTCGGACTCCAGGTTTTTCTCTTCTGGCTGGGGCAGAATCTCATAAACGTCAGCACCTACTTCATCATATCAGAGGCGGCCCATCCGAACCGCCTCGGTGTTCGAGATGCAGAGCATCTCCTGTCCGGGCTACAGATTTCAGAGTATACCGTTCACATCGGGGCTGTGCTCTTCGCAGTGGGCAGTACATGTTTCCTGATCTGCCTGCTCATTCCCAGACTGCTGTCTCGTTAGGGAAGCACGTCGATGGCAGCCTTCACCGATCGTAAACTCTGTTTTCGGCTATGGATCTGTTAGCATCACACTTTCGCCCGATAGGTGACTACTACGAGCGCAATGTACGCGAGTGGGTGATCACGCTGCTGCTATTTCCGTGCGCCTTGTTTTTTTGCCTTTCGCGGGGTTCCCTCACAGTGCTGGACCAGGTGGACTTTATCCTCCACAAGGCCGGGCATGTCATTTTCGGGCTTCTGGGGGGCTCCTTTGAGATTTCGGGAGGAGTGCTCATGCAGGTCGTGCTCCCTCTCGGGCTCGTCCTGTATTTCCTCCGGCGTGCATACCGGCCGGGTGTACAACTTACGTTATTCTGGCTGGCGCACAACCTCCTCAATATTAGCGTTTACGCCGCGGATGCGCGTGCCAGGAGGCTGTCGATCGACGGCAGCACGCGACCTCATGACTGGCATGCTCTGCTGACACAGGCGGGCTTGTTAGAGTACGATACGGTTGTCGGGAACTCCATTTTTCTACTGTCCATCGTTTGCTTCGGAATCGTTATGTTGATCCCCGCACTCATGTGGGGAGATGATTAACGATGACGCAAGAAGAACTCATGCGAGAAGCGGTCCGCCTCGCCGTTGCCAATGTTCAGGCTGGTCGGGGCGGACCGTTTGCTTCTCTGATCGTTCGGAATGGAGCCATTATTGCCAGCGGGACCAATTTGGTCACCTCAGCCAACGATCCTACGGCGCATGCGGAGGTCGTAGCCATTCGGGAAGCCTGCCGAATGCTGGGCGATTTCAGACTTTCCGGGTGCGAGCTGTACACGACCTGCGAGCCTTGTCCGATGTGCCTGGGGGCCATCTACTGGGCACGCCTGGATCGGGTCGTGTATGCCGCTACACGCGATGACGCAGTACGGGCCGGTTTCGATGACGGGTTCATCTACCGGGAGCTATGCATGCCGGCTTCCGAACGGACGCTCCCCATGGAGCAAATCGAACGGGAAGCGGCTCAGGAACCGTTCAGAGTATGGGAAATGCAGGAAGGACGTGTGAGGTATTGAGCCGGTGCGGATTTGCGTTTCTGTCTCACGCGAGAACTGGGATCCGAAACGGGAGTGTCACTCTTCGGCTGGAACGACGAAAACGTGGGAGGCGATGTGGTGGCCGATCACGTGCTCCTTTTTCTTCAGACGAAGTGTAATGGGCCCATGGAAAGGGGCTTTGTCAACCACACATAGTTCCGCACGAGGCATAAGCCCCATGTCTTCCAGATAATGGAGGAGTTCCGGGTTCTCGTCGGACACACGTTGTATCACTACGGAGCGACCCACTTCTACTTCCGTCAACGGGTCAGTGGCCTGTTCGTTGATGACACCCTCTCGCGTGGGAATGGGGTCGCCATGCGGGTCGTGCGTCGGGTAACCGAGGATCTCTTCGATCTTGTTCTCGAATTCCTCCGAAATGTGGTGTTCCAGGTGCTCGGCTTCTTCGTGGAGCGCCTTCCAGTCGTACCCCATGACCTCCTTGAGGTACAATTCCAGGAGCCGATGATGCCGAATGATCTCCAGCGCGATTTTTTCGCCAGCCGGGGTTAGTGTCACGCCGCGGTAGGAGCGATGCTCCACGAGACCCATCCCGGCCAGCCGCTTGATCATGTTCGTGACGGATGCCGACGACACGTTCATAACACGTGCGATATCCGTTGTAGATGCCGCTCCGTCTCCCTGGAGTTTGTAAATCGTCTTGAGGTAATCTTCTACAGCCTGGCTCAGCATGACGAGGTTAGAACCAACTAATGCGGGAGGGTGATGGCTGAACGCCTGACGAAAACTCTGGGTCCCTGTATACAAAAAATCGACATGACGATACTGGATATAGGGGGCTTTCCTGCATTTTATGGGCGTATTCCAAGGTAATGCTGCTCCCGGATAGCGGTCATGAAGGGATGCATTGACCCCGCGCATGCCGGGACGCCAGGATGGCTACCGGTACCGATCGTTCTCCGGGGTAAATTCGGAAACGCTCGTTTCCGCTATATAAAATTGAACTACGTTTTTCGATGGCTTACAGCCCCATGTCGACTAGATACGCGGGGCTGAGTCGCCGGATGATCTGCCAGGTACTAGAAGGGAAATGGGATTCAGGGGCATATGAAGTTAATGCCGATATGAATCATCGGGGACAGGCGTTCAATAATCAAGATGTCTGGTCAGGTCCCTGTTTCCAGGGGGGCTGAGATCTCAAACGGTTTCAGTCTATCCGGGTACGTGTGACGGATCAGTGCGCGAGCGATGACCACCGTCGGGTCGATCATGACAACGGATCCGATCTGGGGCTCCGTTATGGCTAACGGGAGTTCGGTACAGCCCAGGATGATGGCTTCGGCACCTTTTTCTTGCAGGTGCTCAATGGCATCCAGCAGGTTCTGCCGGGCCGTCTGAGTGACCGGGTTTGCGCGGGCCTTGATACCGAAGGTCTCGTCAAAGATAGTCCGGTTGACGAGGTGTACTTTAACGTCTTCGTCCGGAAGAACCGGCTCGATGCCGGAAGCCCGCAACGCGTTCGAGTAGAGGCCGAGGTTGTACGTAGCAACGGTGGATAGGATGCCCACACGTTGCAAACCGGCCATCTCCTCTTGTACGAATCGCGCGGTTTCTTCGATCATGCTCAGCATCCGGATCGAGTTGCCGGATTTTCGAAGTTCGTCAACCAGCACGTCGTAGATCATAGGCGCGTGCGCCGTATTACAGGGCATCGCCGCCACTACGGCTCCGTTGGCTTCCAGCTTCCTGGCGATCTCCGCCAGCGCATATGCCGGATTCTCGTCCGTCTGGCCGAAGATATACGTACTACGGTCGATGATGAGGTGAGGATAGGAGAGGAGCGTTACCGGCAAGTGCTCCTGGTCCTTGCTGGCTATGGTGTTGTCAAAGATTTTTCGGACGAGGTCGAGTCCGGCATAGGGTCCCATGCCGCCAATGATACCAATAGCACGTAGGGTAGGGGTAGCGCCGTTTCGTTCCATTATGGAAGGAATATTATAGGTCAATCGGTCGCATAAGCGATGCCGGAATATACTCGTGAGCAAAACTCGTGCTAAAACAGCGAGGATGCCACAAGGATCGAAAGCGGGTGCAAATTCTATGTTATTATCATCCGGGGTACTGAAGTGCGTCTTCGGGATCGTGTATGACAGGGGGGATCAAGCAGGGATCCAGGGGAATGGTGTTCTACCAGATGACTCGGTCGATCTGCAGCGGGCATTCCGATGCCGGCCAACCATCCGGTGCTCCGGAGTCTAGTGATGGATGCGTTTGCTCCCGGTCGCCCAATCTATACCGGTGATGGATGCGGGCTCCAGTGAAGCAGATCCGAAGTGCGCCATATGCAGATATTTCACGTACGAAGATCCTGCACAGGCATTGCGTAATGCCCGGTATGCGTGGCGGGTGGTCGTCGTTCGGAGGGGAACGGAGAACAGGATGGTAGCGAGCGCGTTGATTCCCGAGGTCAGGTGTGCTATCTTATCTAGCCTGTGGCTACCGGTTGCAGACGGGTAGCTGGTAGTGCCCGGTCGTCTAATGGCAGGACAGCGGCCTTTGGAGCCGTACGTGGAGGTTCGAATCCTCCCCGGGCAGCAAGCGTGAGTGCGCGGAAGCCCCACCGTGCATGCTCTCGTGTTCATCTGGTATGTTTCTGCACCCCCGGGTGCATTTTTTTTGTTGCCGCTCCCCCGTGTGCGGCTAGAGAGGTCATCGCACTCTGCATGCGACCTACGAAAGCTGATTTACCCATTTCTATTTTTGCCGGACGTTCCCATCCGGCTCTTGCCCGCGACATCGCTGCAGCATTCGGGCAGGACCTGGGGAAGTGCACCATTAAAAACTTCTCCGATGGCGAGATTTATGTCGCCTATCAGGAATCGATCCGCGGCACGGATCTGTTCATCATCCAGAGTACGCCGCCGCCGTCGGAGAACTGGATCGAGCTGCTGCTTCTGGTCGACGCCGCCAAGCGGGCGTCTGCGGCGCGCATTACTGCGGTGATGCCCTATTTCGGGTATGCGCGCCAGGAGCGGAAGGACCAGCCCCGCGTTTCCATTGCCGCCAAGCTCATGGCGAACATGTTGACGACCGCGGGGGTGGATCGCGTGCTCACGATGGATCTGCACGCACCTCAGATTCAGGGGTTCTTCGATGTGCCGGTGGATCATCTCTATGGCTCTGCCGTGCTGATCGACCATTTCAGCTATCTCGACCGTTCGAATCTGGTCGTCGTAGCACCGGACGTGGGCGCACTCAAGATGGCGCGGGCCTATGCAAAGCGGCTCGGGGTCGATCTCGCCCTCATCGATAAGCGTCGGCCACGCCAGAATGAGGCGGAGGTCATGAACATCATCGGTGAGGTGAAGGGGCGCAACGTCCTGATTATCGATGACATGATCGATACGGCGGGCACGATCACGCAGGGCGCAAAAGCACTTCGGGAGAATGGCGCACTCGAGATCACGGCGGCCGTGACGCACGCATTGCTATCA
The DNA here is from genome assembly GCA_041690215.1 of Rhodothermales bacterium. Lineage (GTDB taxonomy): Bacteria > Bacteroidota > Rhodothermia > Rhodothermales > DASSAV01 > DASSAV01. The sequence continues at coordinate 82,692 of JAWLHQ010000009.1, read as the reverse complement.
GGCCCGGCGTTTGATCGCATAGAGGCGTCGCCGCTGACCAAGCTGGTCGTGACCGATACCATTCCTCTCCATAGAACCTCAGAAAAGGTGGAAGTGGTGAGTGTGGCGGGAATATTCGCCGACGCCATCCGCCGGATCTATACCGACGAATCGGTTTCGACACTGTTCAACGACTAAAACCCCTGCTCGTGGTGCTGAAGCCTTCATCTGCCCCGGTTCATAAAGGACCCACATGGAGGCATGAGCACATGTGCAATCATATACACTGAACACATCAATCAATCGGACTAGCGATGGACGTAATTACGATTGAGGCGCAGCCCCGGAAAACGGGCAAGAGTGCCGCGCGTGCCGCGCGGCGTAAGGGCCTTGTACCCGGTATCATCTATGGGCACCACGTTGAGCCTGTTGCCTTTCAGGTGCCGGAGCTTGCGCTGCGCCCGCTCATTCATACACAGGAATCGCATCGTGTCGCCCTGACGGTGGATGGCAAGCGGTTCGACTGCATCCTGAAAGATATCGATTTCCATCCGGTGACGGATCGCCCGATTCACGTGGACTTCCAGGTGCTGCGTGCCGGTGAGAAGATCACGCTGAATGTTCCTGTTCACTACATCGGCGCACCGATCGGGCAGGTGGAGCAGGGAGGCGATACGAATATCATCGTTCACGAGCTTACGATCTCGTGTCTCCCCAAGGATATTCCCACGGCCATCGAGGTCGACGTGACCCGGCTTTCGATCGGTGAGTCGATCCACCTTGCCGACATCAATGTGCCCAATGTGACGTTCCTGGATCCGCCGGACAAGACGCTCGTCACCGTTCTCGCGCCGCGTGTCGAGGCCGCGCCTGCGGAAGGCGTCGAGGTCGAAGAGACCGAGGAGGTCCACACCACCGAATCGGAGAGCGGCGAATAAGGATACGTACCGGAAGATTGGATCTATCTGGCACAGGCACGACGGCGGGATATCCCGCCGTCGTCATTTTGGGCTGGTCTGCTGGATAACCGAGTTGCTTATGTGGTGCCGGTTTTGAATACTGGCCTGAATGTCTGGCGTTGTACTCATCGCCGGTATTCGAATCCATCTCACGTCAGCACAGTGCTTCGATGCGCCATCTACTCGCCTTAGTATTGCTTGTGGCCATTGGGGATGCGACTCTCCATGCTCAGGCTACGGACCCCTTTGCACATACCCGTAGCGGCGACCGCTATTTTCCGCCCCACTTCGCGCAGCGAAGTGCCGTCATAGCGCCTCACGCAATGGCGGCTACGAGCCACCCCCTGGCGACACAGATCGCCCTGGATGTCATGAAATCAGGAGGTAATGCGGTAGATGCGGCCATTGCGGCGAATGCAGCGCTGGCTTTTCTGGAGCCGATGAGCAACGGGCTTGGAGGCGACCTCTTTGCCATCGTGTGGAGTGCAAAAGACCGGAAACTATACGGATTGAATGCAAGCGGTCGTGCGCCGTCGGGCCTGACGTACGAGGAGCTGTTGGGCGGCCTCGGCGACGTACAGGCGATTCCCAGGACGAGTCCATATGCCCTCACGGTGCCCGGCGCCGTAGATGGGTGGTTCGAATTGAACGAGCGCTTCGGAACGAAGCCCATGAAGGAGTTGCTCGCTCCGGCCATTCGTTACGCGCGAGAGGGTGCTCCCGTACCTCAGTACATTGCTGCCTACTGGCAGCAGTTTGCCCCGCTCGCTAAAGATCAGCCCGGGTTCGCAAAGGTTTTTCTACCCGAGGGCAGGGCGCCTGAACGGGGTGAACTATTCCGGAATCCCGATCTGGCCCGCACGCTGGAGCGCATAGCTGACGGAGGGCGCGAGGCGTTCTATCGTGGGGACATTGCGCAAGAGATCGAAGCGTTCTGCAAGCGGGCGGGTTGTTTCCTTACAGCGGCTGATTTCGCCGCCCATCGCTCCGACTGGATCGAACCACTCGGTGTCGATTTCCACGGTTATACCCTCTGGGAATTGCCGCCGAACGGGCAGGGGATCGCGGCCTTGCAGATGCTGCAACTCCTCAAGCCCTACGATCTACGCTCGATGGGACATAATAGCGCGACCTACCTTCACCATCTCATCGAGGCCAAGAAGATTGCCTACGAGGATCGGGGACGGTATTACGCCGACCCGGACTTTGCTACAGTGCCCGTTCAGCGTTTGATTTCCGACGCATATGCAGATGAGCGACGTAAACTGCTCGACTCGAATCGTGCCAACCTCAATCTCGATCCAGGGGATCCACGTGCGGGACTCGGGGGCACGATCTACCTTGCTGTGGGAGATTCGATGGGCAATATGGTATCACTGATCCAGAGCATCTTTCTGGAGTTCGGGAGCGGATATGTACCGGATGGCCTCGGATTTCCACTGCAAAATCGCGGTGGGGGATTCTCTCTGGATGAGGGACATCCCAACGTGTACGCGCCCGGTAAGCGGCCCTTCCACACGATCATTCCTGCGTTTGTTACAAAGGATGGCGCACCCTATATGGCGTTCGGTGTGATGGGTGGTGATATTCAGCCGCAGGGTCAGGTTCAGGTGCTGCTCAACCACATTGTCTTCGAAATGGACGTGCAAGAGGCAGGCGATGCCGCCCGGTTTCGGCATTCACTTTCCACAGAGCCGTCAGGAAAGCGCAAGCCCATGACGGATGGCGGGTGTGTCTCACTGGAGTCTGGAATCGGTGAGGATGTTCGAAATGATCTGCGAGCCAAGGGCCACCGCATCTGTCAGGAGGGGTGGATCCACTATGGGGGGTACCAGGCCGTACAGTGGGATGCCGAACGTGGCGTATACTGGGGTGCCAGTGAATCCCGTGTGGACGGGCAGGCCGCCGGGTGGTAATCCCACACCCATAACGATAACCATCTGATTTATCAGTGAGAGTACAACGTCTGATCATTGGACTTGGCAATCCCGGTGAGGAATATGCCGGTACACGTCACAATATTGGTTTCGAAGTGGTGGATACACTGGCAGCCGAGTATAACATCAGGCTCGTGCAGGAAGGTGCACACGCGCTGGCGGGCCGAGGGAGTATTCGGGGGCGTTCAGTAGGGTTAGCGAAGCCTACCACGTACATGAACCGCAGTGGCACTGCCGTAAAATCGCTTGTTACTCGTTGTGGGCTGCAGGTCAGTCAGATCCTGGTCATCGTGGATGACATCAATCTACCTGTCGGATCGGTGCGTATCCGGCAGGGCGGGAGCGCCGGAGGCCACAACGGCGTCCAGGACATCATCGATCGGTTACATACGGATGACTTTGCCCGCATCCGTATCGGGGTGGGCAATAACTTTCCCCGGGGGCGTCAGGTTCAGTACGTTCTTGCGCCGTTTCCGGAAGAAGAAAGGCCCATCATGGACGAAGCGGTCAAGACGGCTGCCGAGGCTGCCGTGACCTTTGTGACGGACGGCCTGATCACGGCGATGAACCGGTTTAACAGGAGAGGGTGATCGATGAGGTGGAAGGCAGAGGAGAGGATTGCAACCGCGATTTCCCTGTTTCCGCTTTAATTTCAGTCATTCCTCTTGAAAAAATCATCTGGGGGCTGAAAAGATTCGCTCACCTGAATATTTTCAGCCCCTTCTCGAGTCAGTCTCGGCCTGGGAGTGTGGAAGCGTCCGTGCGGGCGGCCAAACCTCCGATTACTGGAAAACCACGGCACTATGTGGTGCTGTGTTGCTGGTCGGGAGCACCTTAATCGGAAACAAAGAGGGTCATACCAGACGCATGGACACATCCTGGATTCTTTATGTCGTTCCCGTTGCCGGGCTTCTTTCGCTCGGCTATGCATTTCTACGCGCGAGCTGGATCAGCAAGCAGGATCCCGGTACGAAAGAGATGCAGGAGATCGCGGCTGCCATCGCAGAAGGCGCCCGCGCCTTCCTGCGCCGTGAGTACCGCGTACTGACAATCTTTGTCATTACGGTAGCGGTTCTGCTTGCGGCGGCGAACATGACGCAAGAAACGTCGTCGTGGCTGGTAGCGGTTTCATTCGTAGTCGGCGCGCTGTGCTCCGGTCTTGCCGGGTTTATCGGGATGACCGTAGCTACCAAGGCAAACGTGCGCACGACGAACGCGGCGCGGCAGGGGCTTGGCTCGGCGCTCAACGTGGCGTTCTCCGGCGGCCTTGTCATGGGGCTCAGTGTCGTCGGGCTCGGTGTCCTGGGACTGAGCATTCTGTTCATCGCCTACAGCAGTATCGGCTGGGACGTCGTTCGCGTCATCAATGTCATCTCGGGCTTTTCCCTCGGCGCGTCGTCTATAGCCCTGTTCGCCCGCGTAGGGGGCGGTATCTATACGAAAGCAGCCGACGTAGGGGCGGACCTCGCAGGCAAGGTGTATGAAGGCATACCCGAGGACGATCCGCGCAACCCCGCTACGATCGCAGACAACGTAGGCGACAATGTAGGCGACGTGGCCGGCATGGGGGCTGACCTCTTTGAGAGCTATGTCGGCGCTATCGTAGGTGCGATGGTTCTGGGCGCGGCGTTCATTCCCGTGCTCTCCCCGGCGGATGCTTTTGGCGGACTTTCTGCCGTGCTTCTTCCACTCGTCTTATCTGCCGTCGGTATCGTTGTCTCTATCCTGGGCGCGCTGTTCGTGCGAGTCCGCGAGGGGGGAAGCCCGCAACGGGCGTTGAATGTGGGTGAGTTCGGTGCAGCTGGTCTGATGGCGGTCCTTTCGTATGTCATCATCACATGGATGCTGCCTGAAAACTGGACGTACCAGAGCGAACTCATGGTCAGTCTGACGGATGCCTCGGTGCCCTATCAGTCGTATTCGAGCCTGGGTGTCTATCTTGCCGTGGTAATCGGCGTGGCGGCCGGTACGCTTATCGGGATGATCACGGAGTATTACACCTCCACGGAGCGAGCACCCGTGCTCGGCATCGCGCAACAAAGCGTCACGGGTTCGGCCACCAACATCATCGCCGGCCTCGGTGTGGGCATGTACTCCACGGGTATTCCAACCATCATTCTGGCTCTAAGCATCATCGGCTCCTATCACTTCGCCGGTCTTTACGGAATCGCGATTGCGGCTGTCGGCATGCTCTCGGTGCTCGGCATCCAGCTTGCCGTGGACGCGTATGGCCCCATCTCGGACAATGCGGGCGGCATCGCAGAAATGTCCCATATGCCGCCCGAGGTGCGTGATCGCACGGACCGGCTGGACGCAGTAGGAAACACGACGGCCGCCATCGGAAAGGGCTTCGCTATCGGCTCTGCGGCGCTGACGGCGCTCGCACTTTTTGCCGCCTTCATGCAGCAGGCCAATGTCGCTACCATCGACGTATCCCGTCCGATCATTCTGGGGGGCGTTTTCATTGGAGCCATGCTGCCCTTTGTATTCAGTGCCATGGCCATGGGCGCCGTGGGGCGCGCAGCCGGCGACATGATCAAGGAAGTTGGCCGTCAGTTCCACGAGATTCCAGGACTCCGCGAAGGCACTGCTCGTGCCGATTACGCCCGATGTGTGGATATCTCGACGCGGGCGGCAATTCGCGAAATGATGCTGCCCGGACTGCTTGCCGTCGCTACGCCCGTCGTGATAGGGTTTATCTCCAAAGACATGCTGGCCGGGCTTCTTGCCGGAGTGACCGTGTCAGGAGTTCTCGTTGCGCTCTTCCAGTCCAATGCAGGTGGTGCATGGGATAACGCGAAGAAGAAGATCGAGGGCGTCATCTACATCGATGGCGTGGAGTACCGGAAGGGTAGTGATGCCCATAAAGCGGCCGTCGTCGGTGACACGGTGGGGGATCCGCTCAAGGATACGAGCGGCCCGAGTTTGAACATTCTGATCAAGCTCATCGCCGTCGTTGCCCTGGTGATTGCTCCACTACTGGCGTAAACGGCGCGTTCGGTATACAGGTATACAATCCCCGGTGTCCATCTCGGTGCATCGGGGATTGTTATTTCTGCCGATAGAGGTATGCTTGAACGTCGCCAGAAGGTTACGCGATCAGTTAGCGGCTATTGCACGCGCGAGCACGGAGAAGCGTACGTATTAAGCAGGGTAACACAGGGAGTCAGCGAATGATGCGATCGCAGATTTAAGTCGATCGCTGATTCTGCTGATCCAACTTTTATCGAATTACGCCGTTAGTACATAGGCTTCCGAGGTGACGCTTTTCCTCTCTCATTGGATAGTTATATTGGCCGGGTGAACTCCGGTAGCGGTTCTCCGCACGGGTGTAACAGCATAAACACGGCGCTAACAGCAGACATAGATTATGGCCAGGGTCGAAGTTACCATGCCCCAGATGGGCGAGAGTATCACCGAGGGTACGGTTATCTCGTGGCATAAAAAGCCGGGCGATACGGTAGAGTTAGACGAAACGCTCCTCGAAATCGGCACAGATAAGGTAGATACGGAGGTACCGTCGCCCGCTGCCGGTACCCTGGTGGAAATTCTCGTAGCGGAAGGCGATACCGTCGATGTCGGAACGCCGGTCGCCGTACTGGAAACGGAAGCCGGTGCCGCAGTGACTCCGGCGCCCGCTGAAAGTGGCGGAGCGCCTGAGACCCCGGCTGCTCCCCCCGCTCAGCCGTCTTCTCCGGCTGAACCCTCGGTTGAGTCTGCACAGGTAGAAGCCGAGACAGAAGAACCCGTTTCTGCGGTATCTCCGGCTCCTCCGGCGGGCGGGCAGGCCCCTGCGGGTGGACGTACGGTGGACGTGATTATGCCCAAGATGGGAGAGAGCATCGTCGAGGGCACTATTCTTTCCTGGCATAAGAAACCTGGCGATATCGTCGAATTGGATGAGACACTGCTGGAGATTGCGACCGATAAGGTCGATACGGAAGTGCCTTCTCCGGCTGCCGGTGTCGTGCAGGAGTTGTTATTCAACGAAGGCGACACCGTAGAGGTGGGTGCGCGGATTGCCGTGATCGCGACAGAGGCTGAAGAGGCTGTTTCTCAGACTGCACAGGCGCCAGTTACAGAGCCTGCACGTCCCGCTGCCGCGGCCCCGAAGCAACCTGAAGTACGAGAAGAAGTCGGGCAGCCTTCTGGTAACGGCGTGGTACAGGCCCCCGAAGTGAGAGAAACAGGCCCCATCCCGCGAAAAGATTCGGACGGACGATTCCTTTCGCCCCTGGTGCGCTCCATTGCGGAGAAAGAAGGGGTGTCCATACGCGAACTGGAGTCGATCAAGGGAACAGGCCGCGAAGGGCGCGTAACGAAGGAGGATTTGCTGAGCTATATCGAGGCTCGCAAGGCACAACCGGCAGGACGACCGCAGGAGGTTCCGGCGCAGCCGCAGGTCCAGCGCACAGAAGTCACGCCCGCCGTGCGCATCCCGATGCCTGCTGCGGAGGCTACCTACGAGGCCGATTACGACGGCCGGGTCGAGATCATCGAAATGGATCGGATGCGCCAGATCATCGCCGAGCACATGGTGCGCTCCAAGGCGACGTCGGCGCACGTGACGTCCTTCGCGGAATGTGACGTGACCAACCTCGTGAAGCTTCGCGATCGTAATAAGGCCGCGTTCGAGGCGCGTGAGGGCGTGCGGCTCACCTTCACGCCTTTCTTCATCCAGGCAGCACTCGAAGCACTCCGGGAGCATCCGATCATGAATTCCTCTGTGGAGGGCACGCGGATCATCGTCAAGAAGGACTTCCATATCGGCATAGCCGTTGCTCTTGGAAAGAAGGGGCTCATTGCGCCGGTGATTCGCAATGCGGGAGACAAAAACCTGGTGGGGATTGCACGAGCCGCATCCGATCTCGCAGAGCGCGCACGTAACAAGCAACTCCAGCCGGACGAACTCCAGGGCGGCACGTTCACGATCACCAATATCGGCTCGCTGGGGTCGCTCATGGGTACGCCTATCATCAACCAGCCTCAGGTTGCCATTCTCGCGACAGGCGCTATCAAAAAGCGTCCCGTCGTCATTGAAGACCCCGAACTCGGTGACGTCATCGCTATCCGGCACATGATGTACCTGTCTCTCAGTTATGACCATCGCATCATCGATGGAGCCATGGGGGCGTCGTTCCTGCAGAAGTTCGTGCAGGTAGTCGAGTCGATCGATCCGAACCAGGAATTGTAGGGGCGAGAGAGGAGCGCAGGAAATCCGTTATTGACACGGCGATAAAAATGCCCTTGATTGTCGTTTAGCGCGGTGGTCAAGGGCATAGCTGTTTTTACCGGCAGCGTTTAAGAGCCGCGCGGGGACGCAACGATTCAGATGAACGGGCTGTAGCATGGAAGGAAACGAACCACGCGAGGAACTTGGTGCAACTGAACATGAAGGCACCGGCCGGGAGCTAACGCTCACCATCGCCGAAGTGGAGCGGCGCATCAACGATTTTCTGCGGGAGTACCTGAAAGAGAAGAGCCCCGAAACCGTTGGGACGTACCGGCGCTCGCTGAATGAGTTCGAGCGGTGGTTCGCACAACAGCGTGGGCGATTCCGGTTCACTTCGAAGGGCGTCGAGGAGTACAAGCATTACCTGATGGAGACGCGCGGGCTACATCAGGTCTCGGTTTCTACCTACCTCACAGCGATCCGGCGCTTTTGCCAGTATCTCGTGGATATCGGTCTCCTGGACGAGAATCCGGCTCAGGCCGTTAAGGGCAATCGCCGACCCAGTAGCCACTCTCGCAGCGTGCTCACCGAAACGGAGGTTGAACAACTCCTGGGTAGCCTCGACACAGCCACGCAGATTGGTAAGCGGGACCGGGCATTCATCTATACGATGCTGTATGCCGGGCTGAGTGAGATCGAGATCGTCCGGGCTGACCTCGCAGACTTGGAGCAGACGCTCATGGGATGGTATCTGCGCGTACAGGGGAAAGGGCGCACGGTGAAGGATCAGCAGGTGCCTGTCGATCCGCCCGTAATGGATGCCATCCGGCTGTATCTGGATACCCGGCGATTCCGCCCGGAAGATCCCCTGTTCGTTTCGCATGGCTACCGCTCCGAAGGGCAACGGCTAAATACACGCTCGGTGCGGAGCCGTGTCAATCACTGGCTCAAACATGCGGGAATCACCCGCCGCGGCGTTACGCCCCACAGTCTGACGCATACCGCCGCTCTCATCTGGCTGAATGATGGCATGCCTGTGGACGAGGTTCGCCGCCGGATGCGTCACGGTACGCTGGATACGACCATGATTTATTTCCGCCAGCAGGGATTGCTTACGAAAAGCCCTGAGGAGTTGAAGGATATCACGGAATAAGTTGCGGCGGATGCGTGTGGAGGGTGGGTTTAGCTAGGCGAGGAGGCACCGGCCTCGGGAATGATCAGCACCTTGTCGACCCGGTTGCCGTCCATATCCGCAACTTCGAAGCGAAATCCGTTCCAGGTAAAACTTTCAGCGGCAGTAGGGATCCGGCCCAGGGTGGTGATGACGAATCCGCCGACCGTTCGGAAGGCACCGGTACGTTCGCCTGGAAGTTCGCCGAAATCGAAGAAATCCTTTAGTTCACTGATCGTGAGCATTCCTTCGACGAGGTAAGATCCGTCATCACGCTGCACGATATCGGGTTGCACGGTTTCTCCGAACTCCGGTATATCCCCCACAATGGCGTCGAGAATATCACTCAGGGTGACCATTCCGGCCACCCCGCCGTATTCGTCTATGATGAGTGCCAGATGGTCGCCGGATTCCCGAAATCGTTCCAGAACATGCAGCGCAGGTACGCTCTCCGGCACATAGGGCGGTTGGTGCAATAGGGCAAGGAGATCCGGAGGTTCGCCGCGCAAACACTGCGCGAGCAAGTCGTGCGAGTCTACGATTCCGATCGTGTTGTCCAGCCCTCCCTTGCACACGACGAACTGGCGGTCCGGTTCTTCGATGATGCGCATAAGTGTTTTTTCCGGTGGATCATCGAGTTCGAGGTACGTCATCTCGGTTCGAGGGACCATGATGGCGCCTACCGATTGATCGGCAAAGCGAAATACCCGTTCCACGATTTCGCGTTCGGATTGCAGCAAGACGCCGGTCCGTGCGCCTTCCGCCAGGAGAACGGATATTTCCTCTTCCGTCACCGGCGGTTCTTTCGTTTCTCGGATTCCCAGCCCGCGAAGCACGAGATCCGTGGAGGCACTCAGCAGCGACACGAGCGGGGAGGCTGCTTTCGAGAGCAAACGCATGGGGCCTGCTACACGGCTGGCGATGTGTTCGGGATTCTGGAGGGCAACCCGTTTCGGTACGAGTTCGCCCAGTATGAGCGAGAGGTACGTTATGGCCAGCACGACGATGCCGAAGCTGATTTCCTCCCGGACCGGTTCGAGTGTGGGATACCGGGCCAGCCAGTCAGAAAGTTGAGCAGCAATCGTAGCACCGCCGAATGCACCTGCGAAGATGCCAACCAGGGTGATACCGATCTGAACCGTCGATAGAAAGCGGTTGGGTGATTCGGCCAGGTCGAGTGCCTTGCGAGCTCCCGGGTGATCGTCGGCGAGTTGCCTCAGGCGGGTTTTCCGTGCCGAGACAATGGCGATCTCGGACATGGCAAAGATGCCGTTTAGCAGGATCAGGACGAGAATGAAGAAAGCCTCTGGAAGGATCTTTGACATCACAGGTGCCGACGACGTATTCCATCGACCAGAAAGTTAGAGATGATCCGGATTGTACGCTGTGGCAGGGGGCACGCCTGCATTGGCGTGCTCGCACAGGGGCTTTACCGGACAGGGATGCAGCTGCATACCCGTATGCGTTTATTTATTCAGCGTGAACCGTTGCCGTACATGGGCAAATCATATCCGATGTCTTGTAGGCAAAAGAATGTCAATGAGCAGGGCAGGCAGGAAGCCAAGCTAGAAGAGGAAACCTGTGGAGAAGCTAAACAACGTATGCTCATTCGATACGCCTATACCTGCCGTCAGAATCAGTATGTCAAAGGGGGTGGCCCAGAAGCCGCCTCCATATCCCTGATGCCAGATCCGCGAGTGTTCCCCGTCAGCCCAGACACGTCCGTTGTCGATGAAGCCAAACACGCCTAGTTCGCCTTTCGTCAGATATACATTGAAGTCGAACAGTTTGGCTCGCACCTCTGCGTTCGTGAAGACCGCACTGCGCCCGCTGAATCGACCTGCCGGGAAACCGCGCAGGTTGCTTCGTTCGCCCAGGCTGTTTGCTTGCCAGAAGGGGAAATCTCCAAGGTTAGTTGCACCTCCCACGCGAAGTGCCAGTGTAATTCGCGTGGGCAGCGGCAGGGTATAGTAGTAGCTGAGCATGGAAGAGAGCCGGACGAAGTTCTCTTTCACGGTTCGCAGGCCGATGTTGAGGCGCGCTTCATTCGCCCACAGGAATCCGGATTGTGTATTGAGTCCACCCGCTCGTGTATCCAGAACGAGTGCAGACTGGAGTCCGGTGTAGTACCTATCCACGAAATCGACCGGTTCGAATCCGGAACGAGGATCGTTTTCCGTTCGACCTTTCGGCGGTTCGACGTTCGCGAACTCGAACCGTGGTCCAAACTCGAACAGGATCCGGGGGCGCACGTACCGGCTCAGCGATGGCTCTATGCTGACGGTCTGGATTCGTGCCAGGAAGCGATCACGCTGCTCATCCGTACCGGGGGTCTCGTTGCCGAGGCCGTAGAAGTTGCGGAAGTTGTAGGCGGCAAGCGCTTCGGCAGTCAGGTTCGCATCCCAGTCGTGCCAGATATCGATCAGTTCGCCGTGATAGAAGATATTGAAGGCACGGCTACGGGGAGCGTAGTTCAGTGTGATCCGATGCCGTCTGGCATACGGCTGCTTGCGGAAGCCTGCCTGTGTGATCTGCACGCCACCTCCAATGAATAGACCATCGTCGCTGCCGTATGCAAGTGCGGGGATCGGTTCGAAACTGAGAATTTCCACCTTCCGAAGCGCATACTGGTTGATGAGCGTGTCGTTAGAAAAGAACAGCCTCGTGTCCGGCCCTCGTATGATCGTATTGCCCTCCCTCGTATCATAGAAGCGGGTCAGGCGCTTGAGACCGCTTACGCTGGAACTGTCCACGAAGGTATCTGCACCATCGCCTCCGACTATGCGGATCAGGCTACCGGTTTCTGTCTCGCCCTTTACGATGAAGCGGTCGTTTCCACCGAGTCCGAACAAGCGGATTTCTCGCGTCTCTTGCCGGGAGAAAGTTCGCCGGTATAGTTCTCGTACGATGTCCCCCTCTTTTTTCGTTTTGTAGATGACGACCTGCGTCCTTCCACTGCCTAAACGAGATATCTCGAATCGCTCGTGTTTATCGGAGCCGACAAGGTCTACTTCCCTGGCAAGGATGGTATAGTACCTCGATGCGATCTGAGGAAGCTGATTTCGGCGCGACTTAAGAAATGAAATACTGCGGGGGGCAGCCACCTCGTAGATCGTATCCGGCCAGATGCGGAATGCCTCTTCGATGACTTCGTCCGTAAGTGCCTGCTTCAGGCTATCAGCAATTTCGATCCAATCGTCCCGCGTGAGACTCGATGTAAAACGCACGTCAAGGTGGCTGGCCTGCCAGTTGAGTCCGATGAGGTCGCGGATCTGTGGTTTGAAGTTGACGAGTCTTCGGAGTTCGATGTTGTGTGTAAGTCGCCGCGCCCAGTTGATGAGGCCATCATAGCGAACGTATACGTAATCCCGGTCTCGCGGGATGGGCACATACTGTTTGTGGTCATCGGGCAGCTCGAACTCGGCCCAGCGCCACTGATCTTTATGCCGGTCCCAGTCGCCGATGAGCATATCGAATAGACGGGCTCGCGCATAGGCCCGTTCATCCACACGCTCGTCATTGTCGTCCTGGAGCTTTTCCAGCAGCTTCTCAGTCCCGATGACGTTCTTTGCATAACCGAACTGAGGGGCATCGGACTGATCTTCATCCGGTCGGCGTTCGAAGAGCGCAAGCATTCCCGCGAAGTCTTTTCGATACGTTCCGAGACGGGGATCATCGGGAATATATACGATGGCCGGAGTCGTGTGGAAAATGCCAGCAGCACGGGCGAGGGTAGGAAGCGTCAGCGCCCCAAAGGGGTTCAGGGAGGAGACCTGGTCCTGCGCGAAGTCCGCTACGATCGTGTCATGGAAACCTTCCGGTAGAGAGCCGGGCGCATTCTTGTCGAGAGAGCGAAGGACGTACGGATGACCATCGGCGCCCTGGAGGTGTAAGGTCCTCGTCTGCGCACCACCACCACGACGTACCGGTGTGAGACCACCTGCCGTTCGAGCGAGATCTATGACGGGAATGTCCACGGGTGTCGTCCACACCTCACGGTAGTCTGGCCCGAGGAGGACGCGCATGATCGCGTTTACCCTGTAATCGGGGTTCAGCACCGTGCGCCGAATCCCGCTGTTGACCAGCGTACTGGGTATCGAGGTTGAGTAGGCAAGCCCATTGGCTGGTGTAGCCGTCGAGTCGGGCGGAGGAGTGGGGGTGTGGTTATCCTTCCGGTGGACGTTGGAAGTGGCTTCTTGCACAAGGGGTTTCTGTAGCGGAGCAGCGAGGAGCGTAGCAGGCTGCGCGCTCATTGCTCCGATAACTACCGCCAGGAATCGGAGGAGGTCACGCAGTATGTGGGGGGGCATTCTCCCAGGGTACGATCTTCTACTCAAGTTGAACCACCTTCAAAGCACCTGAGATCGTCCGGACGCGAGCGTAGGGTAGCATCCACATACGCTACGTTGTTGTATCGATAATGAACAGCTTACGTCGCTGCCGGTGCCCCGCTCATGCAATTATGGCGTAACAGACAGGTGTAGAGGGGAAAGCGTAACCGTAGTAATGAAAAGGGGCCAGTTGTGATCAACCGGCCCCGCTCGTACAAATACTTGCAAGCGCTATCTGGCCTGCCCGAAGGCTTCGCCCGGCTTCCACTGCGGTTTGAAGTCACTGTTTGCAAGCTGGTAGCCAACACGGAACGCTACGCGGGTTTGCTGGATGAGCCCGCCCAGTGGCCAGTTCGGATCGAATTCGTCACTGGGCTGGTGATAGTCGTTGTTGTTATAGCGATCGTTGACCTGCTCGAAATAGTCCGCCGGCTGCCCCTCGAAGGAACTCCCCGTTTTCAAGTAGACGGCGGGCACGCCGGAACGGGCGAAGGCAAGCTGGTCGCTCCGGAAGAAGATGCCTGCGTTGGGCCGGTTGTCTGGGGTGACCGTGAGGTTTTCGGCCGAAGCGGCTATGCGTAGGAGGTGCAGCATGTCGCTACGTTCGGCGCCGATACCTACGATGTCCGTCGTACGTCCATAGATGTTGCCCGAATCCACGTTGATGTTCGCGACGGTTTGGGCCATCGGGAGATGTGGCTCACGAGCGTAATGTTCGGCACCCAGCAGGCCATGTTCCTCTGCGGAGAGTGAAACGAAGAGAACCGACCGTTGAGGGGCTTCCGGGAGGCTGTTAAATGCATCAGCCAGTTCCAGAAGCATCGCAACCCCGGTGGCATTATCGACGGCACCATTGTAGATGGAATCACCATCTACCGGCTCGCCAATACCGAGGTGGTCGTGGTGAGCGGTATAGACAATGGCTTCATCAGGCCGGGTCTGTCCGGGAAGTTTGCCGATCACGTTCGTTCCATTGAACCGGCGCACGTCGTAGTTCACGTCGATAGAAGCCGTGATGGGAAGTATCTGCGGTTGAAAGTCGCGGTTACCGGCCGCTTCGAACCACGCTTCGAGTGTGGTGCCTGCCATCCGCGCGAGTTGCCGTGCACTCTCTTCCGTGATCCACCCTTTCATCTCCAGCGGGTTTCCCGGGGGAGTGGCGAGTTGCACCTGCTCGCTCGCGGCCGTGTTGGAGAGGACCGTAAACGGGTAGCTTGCCGTCGGGGTCGTGTGAATGAGGAGCATTCCTTTTGCGCCGCGACGGCGGGCTTCTTCGTACTTATATGTCCATCGGCCGTAGTACGTCATCGTATCAGCCTGGAACAGGTTCGGCTCCTCATCCGTCGGCGGGGGATCGTTGACGAATGAGATGATGATTTTATCCGTCACGTCGACATTCTTGAAGTCGTGCCAGTCATACGCAGGGGCATCGATGCCATAGCCCACGAATACGAGTTGTCCTGTCGTGGAGACCTCGGTTGCTTCTAAATCGGTGCTTACCGTGTAGTCCTCTATGAAATCCAGGCTCAACGCTTGCTCATTCTCGTGTTTCAAGACGAGTGGTGTCTGGGGCCTGGGTGTCGAGCCCAGGAGTGGAACAGCCTGAAAGAAGGTGCCGTCATCGCCTGCAGGTTGCAGTCCTGCCTGACGCATCTGCTCGGCAATGTAGTCCACGGCGAGTTGCTCGCCTCGCGTACCCGTACCGCGCCCCTCCAGCTCATCGGAGCTGAGATACTGAATATGCCGGCTCAGGGACGTGCTATCAATCGCCGCAAGAACTGCTTCCGGTATGTTCACGGGCTCATCCGGCAATCCAGTTCCCGCGCCGGGCATAATACGGTCGCGTTCTTGTACGCAACCCGCCAGCATGAACATGCAAGCGAGGGAGACGAGCTTCACGTAGCGTAGCATGAGATTCCTATGACAATAATTCGACGGATAGCAGTCGAACAGGGGGGGAGGTGCCAAAACAGCATCTACGCACAATCGTTCCGCAGTTGCGAGGGGCCTTCTCCTGTATAGGGTACCTGCGAATCCGAGTTTGCGCGTAGTCACCTCAGAAGTTGCCAACCGGGACAGGAAAAGCCTACAACTCCGGGGCGTGTTCGAAGCGCCTTGCGTGATGCCCGATGCACACGCAAGGTTTACGTTATCAGGGCTGTTCGATTACCAGTTCGTGCTCCCCACACGGAAGATGAGGCCGGCCTTTACCGGTACATAATGCATGGTTTCATCTGCAAAGGCGATGTTGTAGCTGGCCTGAGCATATACTCCTACATTTCGTGTAAGAGTGACCATCGTCCCGACACCAGCGGAAACGATGGGCGATATCTCGTTTGTGCCCGGTATCCTGGTCTGGTTATTCTGCTCCTGAATCGTCTCGGTAGTCGTAGAGACACGCTGGAAGCCTGCTTCAAGGAGCAGGTGGCCACTGATCGGGCTATCGTTCGTGAGGTGGAGCCGGCCCCCAAGCATACCTGTGAGGAACAGCGCATCTCCGCCGTAAAACGGGCCTGAGCCATCGGTGTACGCTCTGTCAAACACCGCGGTGGCAGCCGAATCATCCTTGACGAGGTAGCGCTGGAGGGAAACGTCGGCTGTCAGTTCGACACCAGTGAAGAGCAGGTAGCCTACCGTAACGCCCCCGCCGAGCGCCGATTCATAGCGCTCACGAAACTGCTCCGGTGAGATCGGGAATCCAGTCGTGCCGTTGATCCGGACGTAGAAGTCGGAGGTCTGTGCCCGAAGATCACTACTCACTGGCAGGGATAGCACCGCCAGCACTGCTATCAAGAGAAATCGCTTCATATCGGTAAGTATAAGGCGTGGGACTAGATTTTCGCCAGTATTCACCCCGGCACCGTGTCTGTACCGGGATGTGTGCCAGCCTGCAGCGCGTAGCCAGGCACCTGGTGGACTACATTGCTGCCCCGATAGACCGCCTGGACGTGTTCAGTACGTCGGCCATGAAATCGGCCAGTTGTTGTCCTATCGAACCGTCGGGATCGCGGTCCGGATCATAGATGGTGAACTGGATTCCGGCTGCTTGCTCGCTATTCAGAAGGGGGAGTAACAGATCGCCCAGCTCCGGATAGGTCATGCCATACGGTTCTGGAGAGTCTACGGCCGGCATGATTTCCTGATCGAGAATATCAACGTCCACGTGAATCCAGAAGCCCTTCGCACCGCTGCGCCGGATGAAGCCGATCGCTTCCGCCGCGGCAGCGGCAAGTCCAAGCCGCCTTACCTCCCCGAGAGGAAGGTTGAGCATAGCGGTTTCATCGGCTCCACGTGAGGTGGGGTCGGTTCCAGCTGTGTCGTCGCGATAGCCCAGGACCGCCACGGCCTCTTCACGGACGAGCGGGGCGGGCACATCGAATATCGTGAGATCCTGCAGGCCTCTGCCGGTGACGCATGCCAGATCCATGCCGGCAACGCCTCCGGTTCCAGAGGTCTGAGGCGACTGGAAATCCCGGTGACCATCCAGGTATACGAGGCCATAGTCGCCAGATCTCCTGAGTCCCAGCATGGCGCCGATCAGGATGCTGCAGTCGCCACCCAGGACCACAGGGAACGCACCGGTCTCGACCAGTGATTGGATAGCCGAGGCTAACGCTTGCGAGTAGGCGCGAATACCTGCACCGTTGCGTACGCCGGTAACCGGGTCACGGTAAGGATCGTAGGCCGGCGGAGGGACAGTACCCGCATCACGAGCGCCGATCCGGTGACCGAGGCCATGGTGCATCAGTACATCCGCCATCTTCCGAACGCCCGGTTCTCTGCCTTCTGCCGGGGGCATCAGCCCCAGGTTTGACGGGGCGCGAAGAATTGCGATGTCGCTACGCATGGCCTGTTTACCGCACGAATGAGAGGGGGATCGAACGTCTGTGCGTCAATCACCACACGTTCGATCCCCCGTACACGTACACCGGTCCCTACTGTCAGCCCATATTCTCGACCATGGCCTGGCCGAACTCACTCGTCTTGAGGAGGGTCGCTCCGGTCATCAGTCGCTCAAAGTCGTAGGTGACCCGTTTCTGCTGGATCGTCTTTTCGAGCGAAGAGATGATGAGGTCTGCGGCTTCGGTCCAGCCCATGTAGCGCAGCATCATTTCACCGGAAAGGATGACCGAGCCCGGGTTGACCTTATCCTGGTTTGCGTACTTGGGCGCCGTGCCGTGCGTTGCTTCAAAGACGGCATGGCCCGTCACGTAGTTGATGTTGGCGCCCGGAGCAATCCCTATGCCGCCCACCTGCGCAGCGAGTGCGTCGGAGATGTAGTCGCCGTTGAGGTTGAGGGTAGCGATCACATCGTACTCCTCCGGACGCAGGAGAATCTGCTGGAGGAAGGCATCGGCGATGGAATCCTTGATGACGAGGCCATTCGGGAGTTTGCACCACGGGCCGCCATCGATTTCCTGTGCACCGAATTCGCGCTTGGCCAGTTCATAGCCCCAATCGCGGAAGGCGCCTTCCGTGAACTTCATGATGTTGCCCTTATGGACGAGCGTCACGCTCTTGCGGCCGTTCTCCAGGGCATAGTTGATGGCGCTCCGCACGAGGCGTTCCGTTCCCTCTTTCGAAACCGGCTTGATACCGATGCCGCTCGTCTCGGGGAAGCGGATCTTCGCGACCCCCATCTCCTGCGTGAGGAACCGGATCAGTTTCTGGACTTCGGGCGTGCCTTCCCGGTACTCGATGCCTGCGTAGATGTCTTCGGAGTTCTCGCGGAAGATCACCATGTCGGTCTTTTCCGGCTCCTTTAGCGGTGAGGGGACGCCGGGGAAGTAGCGGACGGGCCGGACACAGGCGTATAGATCGAGTTGCTGACGCAGTGCGACGTTGAGTGAGCGGATGCCGCCACCTACCGGTGTCGTGAGCGGACCCTTGATGGCGACGAGGTGATGGTTGATGGCTTCGAGCGTGTCGGCCGGGAGCCAGTCGTCCAACTGGTTCTTTGCCTTCTCGCCGGCCAGGACCTCGAACCATACGATCTTGCGCTTACCGCCATACGCTTTCTGGACGGCGCTATCAAACACGAGTTGAGATGCCCGCCAGATATCCGGGCCGGTACCGTCGCCTTCGATATAAGGCACGATAGGTTGATCCGGCACCTGGAGCGCGCCGTCTTTCATCGTGATTACCTCGCCCTCCGTGGGGGGCGTCAGATTTTTGTACTGAGGCATCTAATTCGATGGGATTGAAGGTTACGGATTGAACATTTGAGGCCGGGAGGCGGCGAAATATAACAAAAAGACCGCTATTGCCTGTGAAAGCAAGAAAGGGAGAATGCGGACGAGAGAGGAAGGGAGAATTGGGAATGCGGAATGAAGAATGAGGGTGGTGTTGCGCTTCAGGGTATGGCGTTCCGGGTATCCGGCTCACGGAACGCTATAGCGAGGCTTGGCCACGACGGAGAAGCATGGCGTGGGCTTGAAGGGACGTGCTATCGAGGGCAGGATCTGAAAGGTTGCCAGCCCGCAGCAATGAGAGGCGAAACACCCTCGAAAGTGATTCACAGCTTCCCGACGATGGACCGGAGGCGAAGCTCCCATACTTTGCGGGCCGCTTCACGGACGATGGCCTTGCTCATTTTGGACTGTCCCTCGGTGCGCTCGGTGAAAACGATGGGTACCTCTATGAGCCGGAAGCCCTTGCGCCACGCCCGGTACTTCATCTCGATCTGAAACGAGTACCCGTTGGACTTTACCCGGTCCAGCGGGATCGCTTCCAGCACGCGCCGGTGATAGCATTTGAAGCCTGCCGTTACGTCGAACACAGGCATCTTCGTAATGAGGCGCGTGTAGATGCTGGCTCCATACGAAACGATGAGGCGGATGAGCGGCCAGTTCATGACCCTGATGCCGTTAACGTAGCGGGATCCGATAGCGAGGTCCGCTTCACCGCTGCGCACGGGCTCGATCAGGCGGGGAAGGTCGGCCGGATTGTGTGAGAGGTCGGCATCCATCTCACAGATATAGTCGTAGCCATGCTTCAAGGCATACTCAAAGCCCGCGATGTACGCCGTTCCCAGGCCTAGCTTTCCAGAGCGTTCAATGAGGTGAATACGACCGGGGTATTGCGCGCTGAATTGCCGGACCAGGTCCGCCGTGCCGTCAGGTGAGCCGTCATCGACGACGATCACATCGATGTCGCCCTCCTGTTGTAGTACGCGGTACAAGACGCCAGTGATGTTCTGCGCCTCGTTGTACGTGGGAATGATGACCACAGAACGTCCGGCAGGCTTCGGGTCGGGGCGCTCGTAGTCAATCGGCATGGGTAAGGCTAAGGTGCTCGTTAAGGAGCAATGATGATTATCCAAAAGGTAAGCAAGCTACACGTTGCACCCGAGTAACGTCAAGTCTGGCTATTTCTCCGGCCCGAGTGGCTGGTTGAACGTTCTGCCGGGCAGGTGTAGACTCGAATCTCTTCCAAACAATCGGAGGCTGGTGCGCATCATTGCGAATTTTTAATCTGCACCCGAAAAATCAACGTGTCCTTGCCGATCTTAAGCCCTATCCGCATTGTGCAAAGCAGGATAAGGAAAGATGCGTGCAGCGTGAGTAACGGTTTCCTTTCTGGCGGGTTTCTTTGTAGCTTGTAAGACTGTACGTGGAGTGTCTACTGAACTGGGTGCTCCTCCTGTAAAGATTCGCCAGGCCGCATTATGGTCTTGCGAGTGGTGGAAGAAACCCCTCGTTCATTCTACACGTCATAGCCCGGAGTGAGGGGGGCAGTTCCTGATATTCGAGGGTTGGCGCCGAGATCTGCGCCACCTTTCAGATTGCGGGGGCGGTGGACGGGGTTTGTTCCGGACGCTAATTATGTAACACTTATAGCTTAATCACGATACGATGGCCAGCGAAACGAAGAATCAGGCGACGAGCAGACGTTCGACGGCACGGGCGAAGAGGGGTGGAGCGCAGAGCGGAGAGGTGGAAAAACAGGCTTCCAATGGAAGCCCGATCGCTCTGCCGAACGTGGTTGAAGTGAAAGCGACTTTCCGGACGTATCAGTCGCAAAACTACGACCACAAAGAGCTCGGATTGTCGGACGAGCAGGTCGTGGAGATGTATCGGAACATGCTGCTTCAGCGTCGCTTCGAAGAGCGCGCGGCGCAGATGTACGGCAAGCAGAAGATCGCTGGCTTTCTCCACCTCTATATCGGCCAGGAAGCGATCTCGACCGGCACGGCTAATGCGATGAAGATTGGCCTCGACTCGGTCATCACCGCCTATCGCGATCATGGTATCGGTCTGGCACTTGGGATGACGCCGAATGAGTGCATGGCCGAACTCTACGGCAAGATCGATGGGTGCTCACGTGGCAAGGGTGGTTCGATGCACTACTTCAGCGCGAAGCACAATTTCTATGGTGGACACGGCATCGTAGGTGGTCATATCCCGGTCGGCGTTGGTCTGGCCTTTGCCCACAAATACAAAGGCGATGGCGGTGTGAGCATGACCTTTTTCGGGGATGGGGCCATCAACCAGGGCTCTTTCCACGAGGCCGCCAACCTGGCCGGATTGTACGAACTGCCGGCTATCCTGATCATCGAGAACAACCAGTACGCGATGGGGACGGCCGTCCATCGCGCATCTTCACAGCCCGAGCTGTACATGCAGGCCATTAGCTACGACATTCCGGCTTCCGTCGTGAACGGCATGGACGTATTCGCCTGCTATAAGGCCATGAAGGATCACATCGAAATGGCCCGGGAGAATCAGCCCTCTCTCATCGAGATGCGGACTTACCGCTACCGCGGCCACTCCATGAGCGATCCGCAGAAGTACCGCACCAAGGAGGAGATGGAGGCCAAAAAGAATGAGGATCCCATCATCCGCCTCAAAGCATACCTCATCGACCGGAAGATCTCCTCGAACGAGGATCTGGACCGGATCGACGATGAGGTCAAACAGGTCGTGCTGGACTCGGTCGAATTCGCCGAACAGAGCCCCTTCCCGCCCATCGAGACCATCTACGAGGACGTTTACGTACAGGAGGATTATCCGTTTTTGACGGACTGATAGGGCGGTCAGCTATCAGCT
The DNA here is from genome assembly GCA_041690215.1 of Rhodothermales bacterium. GTDB lineage: Bacteria > Bacteroidota > Rhodothermia > Rhodothermales > DASSAV01 > DASSAV01. The sequence goes on along the minus strand of JAWLHQ010000009.1, from coordinate 61,094 downwards.
TTCAGCGATTAGCGCTGAGAAGATGACTGATAGCTGGGTTTTGTCACTGAAAAGCTTATAGTTGAAAGCTGATAGCTAGATAACATGGCAGAATTACAATTTCGTGAAGCGATCCGGGCGGCGATGGTCGAGGAAATGGAGCGGGATGAGAATATTTTCCTCATGGGTGAGGAAGTCGCCGAGTACAACGGAGCGTACAAAGTGAGCGAAGGCATGCTCGAAAAGTTCGGGCCGAAGCGTGTGATCGATACACCAATCTCCGAAGCAGGCTTTGCCGGAATCGGAATTGGTGCTGCGCTCAAGGGGCTCCGGCCGATTATCGAGTTCATGACGTTCAACTTCTCCTTCGTCGCGTTCGACCAGATCATCAACAATGCGGCGAAGATCCGGTACATGTCCGGCGGGCAGTTCAAGATCCCCATCGTATTCCGTGGTCCCAACGGGGCCGCCGGGCAGCTGGCGGCAACCCACAACACGTCAACCGAATCCATTTACTCTTACTTTCCCGGACTGAAGGTCATTGCGCCGGCGATCCCGGATGACGCAAAGGGTCTGCTCAAGTCGGCCATTCGGGACGATGACCCCGTTCTCTTCCTGGAGAGCGAATTGATGTATGGATGGACAGGAGAAGTATCTGACGAACCGGACTACACGATTCCTATCGGTAAGGCTCGGATTGCACGCGAGGGGAAGGATGTTACGATCGTCGGCCACAGCAAGAGCTACCATGTGGCGATGAAAACCGCCGAGGAGTTGGAAAAGGAGGGCATCGATGCCGAGGTTATCGATCCGCGTACGATTCGCCCGTTCGATTTCGATACGGTCGTGAACTCGGTGAAGAAAACGAACCGGCTCGTCATCATCGATGAGAGCAATCCGTTTGCAAGCCTCTCGTCAGAAATCGCTTTCCAGATTCAGTATCGCGCTTTCGACTACCTCGATGCGCCGGTTCACCGGGTGACGGCGAAGGACGTACCTGCTCCGTATGCCAAGAACCTCATCGAATACTACATGCCGCGCGTCGATGAGGCTGTGGACGCTTGCAGACGCGTACTCTACAAATAATTTGGATTTTAGATTTCAGGTTTTGGAATCGGGGACTTAAGCCTCCCGGACCGAAATCGCAATCCAAGATCCGCAATCCAAAAGCCAAATTCGATAGATGGCAATACCTGTTGAAATGCCGAAAATGAGCGACACCATGGAGGAAGGTGTGCTCGTGGCCTGGATGAAGGAGGAAGGAGATGAGGTTGCTGCCGGCGACGTGATCGCCCAAGTGGAAACCGATAAGGCGACCATGGACCTCGAGGTCTATGACGACGGTGTCCTGTTGAAGAAGGTCATCGAAGAAGGGGCCGCGGTGCCGATCGGGGCATTGATCGCCGTGCTCGGGAAGAAGGGGGAGGACATTTCGGGTATTCTGGATAAATACCAGGGTGGTGCCGCTGCGGCTCCACCCCCGGAAGAAACCCCGGAAACCCCTTCCGAAGCGCCTCAGGCTGAGCGCGTCATCGGAGGTGAGCCTGTTCAAACGGCGGGAGGAGAACCCCGTCCGGCCACAGAAGGGGGAGATGGCGTATTCGGCCAGGAGGCTGCCGCCCATGCCGGTCCGGCTCCTTCCGTCGCACCAGCGCCCGGACAGGTCGCTGAGGAGCGGATCAAGGTGTCGCCGCTCGCTCGCCGTCTGGCCAGCGAACATAATCTCGATCTCAGCGCTCTACGGGGATCGGGACCGGAAGGTCGCATCATCCGGCGCGACATCGAGGCTGTGCTTCAGCAGCCGGCAGCCGGACGTCCGCAACAGCCTGCACGAGCCGAAGAGGCTCCCGCTTACGCGCCGCAACCTGCTCCGGCACCGGTCTCTCTGCCGGGCGACCAGTACGAGACGGTGAAGGTCAGCCAGATGCGAAAGGCCATTGCCCGTCGCCTCTCGCAGAGCAAGTTCACCGCGCCGCACTTCTACCTGGTCGTGGACGTCGACATGGAGAAGGCGGTAGCGTTCCGCCAGCAACTGAACGAACTCGCCGAATCGCAGCAGCGTCCCAAGATCTCGTTCAACGATTTTATCACAAAGGCGTGTGCGCTGGCACTCCGGAAGCACCCGGAAGTGAACGCCTCGTGGTTGGAGAAGGAGGGCGAGATACGGCTCCACAAGCAGATTCATATTGCGGTCGCCGTTGCTCTGCCGGAAGGGCTCATCACGCCCGTTATCCGCAATGTCGACCAGAAAGGTATCGGGCAGATCGCCGAAGAGACCCAGTCGCTTGCCACCCGGGCCCGTAATAAGGAGTTGCAACCCACGGAGTACGAGGGATCGACCTTCACGACGAGCAACCTCGGTATGTTCGGTATCGAGGAGTTCACGGCGATCATCAACCCTCCGAACGCGTGCATCCTTGCTATAGGTGCGATCCGCGATGAACCGGTCGTCAAGGACGGCCAGATCGTTCCCGGCAAGCGCATGAAGCTCACGCTTTCATGCGACCATCGCATCGTGGATGGGGCTACCGGTGCGCAGTTCCTCGGGTCGGTAAAGCAATACCTTGAGGAGCCGCTGAGCCTTCTCATGTAGGCTGTGTGGCGGCGTTTACACGTATCTACCGTAGGGACACGATAGCTCGTGTCCCTACGTGTTTTATCCGGGGGCACGTGTCCCTCCACGAATGTTTGATTGCTAGCAGGCGCAGCATAGCAGTCTGCAGTTCTTCCGCGAATCGGATTGCCGAATAAATCCAGGCGTTCACTGTCCGTCATCGGCTGGCTGCGCGCACATGAATACGACCATTGCGCATATCTCGGATATTCACTTTGGCAGAATAGTCCACCCCCGAATCGTCGAGCATCTTCTTCAGGAGATCAATGATCTCTGTGCGGATGTAGTCGTCGTCAGCGGTGACCTTACGATGCGGGCACGACGGCACGAGTTCGAAGCGGCTGCAGCAATGCTGGATGCATTTACGTCCCCGGTGATCGTCGTACCGGGTAATCATGACGTATATCCCTGGTTTCAGCCCTACCGCAGACTCACGCGTCCGTTGGGGCGGTATCGAAAGTACATATCGGAGAATCTGGCCCCGTCTTACCAGAGAAACGGCCTGGCCGTACTTGGCATTTCGTCCGCTCATGGTCGGACGATCAAGGGGGGACGAGTAACCGGCGTTGAGCGCAGGACTATCAAGGATTTCTTTGAAGGGCAGAACCGCCGGGTGTTCAAGGTACTCGTTCTGCATCATCACCTTACCAAGATTCAGGCACTTGCTCCGCATGATGTGGCTCGCCAGGCGCGGAAAGCACTCGAAATGGCATCGCATGTCGGCGTAGACCTCATTCTGTGCGGTCACCTGCACATCTCGCATATTGAGCCCCTGGAGGTGATGCCGGAACGGCATCGCATCGTTATAGCCAGTGCAGGAACGGCAACGAGCGATAGAGGAAGAGGGGCGAGGCCGGACAGCAATCTCTACAATGTCATCCGGGTATATCCGGATGCCTTCGAGATTGAAGAGCGGTTATACGATCCCGCTGCTCATGGCTTCATACGGCATGGCAATGTGCGCTTTGAGCGGACGTTCACGTTGTGAGCCCTGATTTCGTGTACATAGATGCGATTGTATGCCGGGATGCCATCGTGTCCTGGGTGCAGACCTGACAGGTACGAAAGGAATATCTAGGGCAGGGCCGGTCCAGTGTATTCGAGCGAGGCAGCCAGTCTCGGTTACCCTGCGGCCATGCTTGCTGTTTTGGGCTCATGTATAGCGTTCAAGCCAGTGATTTGCCACTACTCTTCATCAGCAAGAATGCCGGGCATTATGAGATTAGAAGAATATTTGAGTGTGGGTTTGTTATAAAATTTGTGAATAATGTGCTATATTGTGATTGGCTGATTGTCACCCCCTAGCCAGCCCGATATGTCACCCACTGGCAGCTTCTCCAAAGCTGGTTCCTCCCCGGCGTACCTCCCCGTATCCCGAGGTGACGGCTCGAACTCGGCCGGGCCTAGCATGAGTTACCACGTAGAGGAAGAATCTCAAGTAGCTGCCGGCTTCGCGCCTGTTATGATCTGGGCGGCGGGTGAGAACAAGGAGTGTACTTATTTCAATCAGCGATGGCTTGATTTCAGGGGCCGGACTTTTGAGGAGGAACAGGGGTTTGGATGGCTCGATGGCGTACACCCCGACGACAGAGAGGCGTGCTTTCAAACCTTTACTCGGAGCATAGAAGCCCGAGAGTCGTTTCGAATGGAGTGCCGTTTGCAGCGGTATGACGGCGTATACCGATGGATACTGTTCTTTGGTACTCCACGTTTTGATCCAGACGGTACATTCAATGGATTTATCGGCTCGTGTGTGGATAACACGGCTTGCAGAGAGGCAGAGGTTGGATTGGAGGGACGTATGCGGCGGAAGACTGTGGTGGCGGATCTGGGCGCGTACGCCATTGGGCAGATCGATATAGGCCGACTCATGGAGGAAGCCTCCCGGCGCATCTGTGAGGTACTCAATGTGGATGCATGCAGAGTGCTGCGCCTTCAGGCTGATCGATCCACCTTCCTTATCAGAACCGGCGTGATGCTGCAGGATGGCCGGTATGTTCCGTATCAATCCCGGACAGGTACCGACGCACTGGCCTCCACGGCACTACGCGTAGGCGACGCTGTCATAGTACAGGATTTTTGCTCGGACGAGCAATTTGAAGACCCGGGGTCTTTGCATATCACCCCTTACGCAAGCGGCCTGGCTGTTATCATAGGCCGAGTAACCAGACCATACGGCGTATTGATGGTTCACACGTTACGGCCAAGAGCGTTCACACGGGATGATGCATCGTTCTTGAAGTCCATCGCTAACCTGCTCTATGATGTACTCCTTCGAAAGCGCATCGGAAATAAATTGACGCAGGCAGGCCGGGAACTAAGACGCCGGGTAACGGAACGGGCTTCGGAATCGTTGGAAGCCAGCACACTGCTGAAACATAAAGCGGCGGAATTGTCTCGATCAGAGGAGGCCCTCAGGCAAAGTGAAGCCGATTTCCGCGGCTTGTTAGAAAGTTTGCCGGATGGCGTCGCTGTGATGACCCTGGAAGGTATCGTGCTGGATGTGAATCCGGCTGCCTGCCGTTTGACTGGATTGGGACGCGAAGACCTCATCGGCCGGCATGTGCGCGAGCTGGTTCCTCCCGAGAAATTGTCCGAGACACTCGAAAATTATGAGAAGTTGGTCTCCGGTGAGTTGACCCAGTTGGAGTCGTACAGTTTCCGCAGCGATGGTAGCATCGTTCCCGTGGTAGTGCGTGCCAGCCGGTTTATGTATCAGGGTAAGCCGGCCATGTTGATTCACGTGAACGACATCTCGGAGCAACGCCATGCCTATGAGCAACTGCGCCGTGAGAAGGAATTTTCGGATCTCCTGATCAATAGCAGCTTCGACGGAATCCTCGCGTTTGACCGGGATCTACGCTATACCGTCTGGAACTCCGGTATGGAGCGTATTACCGGTATTCCAAAAGATCGCTGCCTCGGACGGGTAGCTTCTGAGGTCTTACCCTTTCTGAGTGAGATCGGAGAGGATTGGTATCAGAAGGCCACGCTCAACGGGGAGTACGTCGTCTCACAGAATCGGCGCTACCGGATTCCGGAAACGGGCCGAGAGGGATATTTCGAAGCCCAGTATTTTCCTCTGCGGAGCCCTGAGGGAGAAATCGTGGGCGGTGTTGCAATCGTACGAGACAAGACGGCCCAGAAATCTACCGTCGAAGCCCTCCGGCAAAGTGAGGAACGATTCGCGAAAGCATTCCAGGCAGCCCCGGTCGCTATGGTGATTACAAGACTGGGGAGTGGCCGTGTAGTCGATGCAAACGAGGCCTTCACTCGGATGTCCGAGTACAGGAGGGCCGAGGTGATCGGCCGCAAGGCTTCCGATCTCGGCCTCTCGGTCCATCGTGTACTTCGAGATCGTGTGACGGACATCCTGGAGGAGGGGTACTCCTATGTCGATGTCGAGACCCAGATCGCAACGAAATCCGGTGCGCAGCGGGACGTGCTCTCGTCGGGCGAATTCATCGAATTCGGTGGCGAGACGTGCCTCCTGAGTATGTTTTACGATATCACAGAGCGAAAGCGCCTGGAACGAGAAATTCTGGAGATTGCCGAAGCTGAGCGGAGGCGGATCGGGCAGGATTTGCACGACGGTCTCGGACAGCAACTGACAGGTATCGCATTCTTGGGCCGGATTCTTGAACGTAACCTGGAAAGTATATCTCCCGAGCATGCCGCGCAGATGCGTCGGATTGCCGATCTCGTTTCGCAGGCCATAAACTACACGCGTAACTTGTCACGCATGCTCTCTCCGGTCGATATTCCGGCCGAAGGGCTTACGAATGCCTTGCGACGGCTGGTGGAGAGCACAGCGGAGTTCTCGGATGTGCAGTGCCGGTTCGACTGTGAAGGAGATCTGCCACTGAGCAGCAATAGCGCTGCTACACATCTTTACCGGATAACACAAGAAGGCATCAATAACGCACTCAAGCACGCCTCACCGACGGAGATCGTCGTCGAGTTACTGGCGCAGGAGGGTCAGGGCGTGCTCCGCATCCGTGATAATGGGAAAGGGATACCGGAAGGCGCTGCCAAAATCCCGAGCGGAATGGGTATGCGCACGATGGAATACCGAAGCAACGTGATCGGCGGTGCGCTGAAAATATATGCCGGGGAAGGAGGCGGTACCGTAGTCGAGTGCCGGTTTCCTATTGGCTGATGATCCCGGCAAGGTGTAGGCATTACGGGAATGCCTCATCTGATTCGCTTACGGAGCCTCATTCATGGCGCGTACCATGAACTCGAGGAGGGTCATCACGATGACCAGTACGAATGAACCCAGCGCGACCTTGAAGAGGTACGTCCGGGCACGACGAACGGATGTACTAACGGACGAGCCCCTGAGTGCAACGAGCAGTGCGGTTGCAAGCCCTCCTGCAAATGCCAGGATTGTGATGGTGCCTACGATCTGAATCAGGCTAGTGAACATGGGGATCTACGAACGGTCTATATAGCCGCATTGCGGGGACTCAACTCAGGGCTACAAGGGTGGATAGACTCATCACCCGGCCCGTTAAGATCCTTTCAATGTGGACGGGCACTTCTGGTTTCAGCAGGTCATACGCGAAGTTAAAAGGCTGTGCAGCGGATCATGACGCGGTGTGAGGCATAAACTGTGTTTTCATCCAGATTGGTCGATTCTCCTGCCCGGCTTCTCTATCTTTTCGGGGCATCGGAGCCATTCGTTTTCTCTCGTACACATCCCTGAGGCATGCAGCGACAGTTATTTCAGCTTCCAAAGGAAGAAGCTCGTTCGTCAAACGAGGAAGCCGAACTTATTGTGCAGGGCCTCAACAGGGAGCAGCAGGAGGCGGTTCGTACCTCAGAGGGGCCCGTTCTCATCATAGCAGGCCCCGGTTCCGGCAAGACCCGGACCCTGACCCACCGCATTGCCTATCTCATTGCTGCTGGTAAGGCCCGGCCCTACCAGATCCTCGCGCTGACCTTCACCAACAAGGCGGCCCGGGAGATGAAGGAGCGCATTCAGAAGCTGGTTGGCGATACTGCTGCGAAGGGGATGTGGATGGGGACCTTTCACGCCACCTTCGCAAGGCTGCTCCGGACTGAAGCCGACAAGATCGGCTTCACGGCCGACTTCAGTATCTACGATACGGACGACTCGGAACGCATCCTCAAACAACTGATGGAGCGCTTCCGTATCGATAGCAAACAGTTCAGCACCCGCCTCATGAGAAGTCTCATCTCTGGGGCGAAGAACGGCCTGGTCTCGCCGGCAGAGTACGCACGCCTGGCGGTTACGGAACAGCAGGCCAAAGCGGCTCAACTCTATGGCCCGTACGAGGAAGCACTGCGCCGGGCCAATGCCATGGACTTTGATGACTTGCTCATCCGTCCCATCGAGCTGTTTCAGAAGTCGCCAGAGACGCTGGAGCGGTACCAGACTCGCTGGTCCTACGTTCACATCGACGAGTATCAGGACACCAACCACGCCCAGTATGTGCTGGCGAAGATGCTCGCGGACAAGCACCGCAACATCTGTGTGGTCGGCGATGATGCCCAGAGTATCTATGCGTTTCGTGGGGCTGACATCGGTAATATTCTGTCCTTTCAGCGGGATTATCCGGATGCGAAGGTGATTCGCCTGGAGCAGAACTACCGCTCCACCAAGCGTATTCTCCAGCTGGCCGACTCCATCATCAAGCGCAACCAGGACCGCCTGGATAAAGAGCTCTGGACGGATAACCGGGAGGGTGACTACGTCGTGCTCATGGAGGCGCTCTCCGAGAAAGATGAAGCCCAGAAGATCGAGCGCACGATCCGTGACTTGCAGGTGCGCCTGGGGCATACCTATCGAGAGTTTGCGGTGCTTTACCGGACCAACTCGCAGAGCCGGTCCATCGAGGATGCATTGCGGCGCGGGAGCATTCCCTACCGGGTCGTCGGAGGTACCCCCTTCTTTCAGCGAAAGGAAATCAAGGACGTGCTGGCTTACCTGCGGCTTGTCGTGAACCCGAATGACACCGCGAGCATCACACGCGTCATCAATTATCCCGCCCGGGGAATTGGAGAGAAGACCCAGGAGGAACTGGCGGCGTTTGCCCGGCGGGAGGGGGTCTCGCTCTGGCAGGCTATTGAGCGAGTGGAAGAGGTGGGGCTTGCCCCACGGGCCCAGGCCGCCGTTGAGCGGTTCCGTTTCCTGATCGCTCAACACGCCGCGCAGGCAACGAGCCGCCCGGCAGATGAAATCGCGCGCTCCATTGCGGAAGACACCGGTATCTTGCATGAACTGCACCAGGAAAAGACAGAGGAGAGCCTGATGCGGTGGCAGAACGTGCAGGAGTTGATCAGCGGTATTGCAGAGTTCGCCGCGGAGCGAGGAGATGAGGCGGGGTCGCTGAGCGCCTTCCTGCAGGACGTCTCACTCATGACCGATGCCGATGGCGAGGAGGAGGATACCAATCGTGTGACGCTGATGACGCTGCACGCCTCGAAAGGGCTGGAGTTTCCCGTCGTTTTCATCTCGGGCCTGGAGGAGGGCCTGTTCCCGCTTTCGATGGCCTCGCAGGAGCGGAAGGACCTGGAAGAAGAGCGACGCCTGTTTTATGTCGGCGTCACGCGGGCACAGGAACGGCTCTTCCTCTCTTACGCGCGTAGCCGGTTCCGCTACGGCAATCAGGAGCCGACCGTCCGAAGCCGATTTCTGGATGAGATCGACGTACCAGATGTGATTCGCACGGAAGCCGGGGGTATGTTCAATGGGCGCTCGGATCGCTTCTCCCTCGGGGCGTCCACGCGGGAGATCTCGTACAACGAGATGGACCCGTACTACTATCGGCGCAATCTCCGGCAGAACGGTGGTCCGCAGCAGAAGTCCCGCACCGCAGCACGGAAGTCCGCGCCATCGTCTGAGCGGCGCGTCGTCTACGATGAAGATCAGGTCGGTATCGTGCCGGGCATGATCGTGGAGCACGATCTTTTCGGTGAAGGGAAGGTGCTTGCGATAGAGGGCGCCGGCGACCAGGCGAAAGCGACGGTCTTCTTCAAGGAAGTGGGACAGAAGAAGCTCATGCTAAAGTTTGCGAAGCTACGGCGGGTAGGGTAGGTTGATTGCCGGTTTTCTTTTCGGGGGTAAACATATTAGTGACAGAGAGTCAGCTGTATTTGGGCAATGACGGTACATGCGGTGCCTTTACCCGAGGCTGATGCTTCTGAACGCTGTAGAAGTCGCGAGATCTCGGGACGTTATCCCTTTGTCTACTGGAAGCATCCGATACGATAGTGCGATACGGTGTTGTTCTAATACTGATGGGACTACTGGCCGGTTGTGCCGGTAGCGACGGCCGCGAGCGCGTGGTGATCTACTCGCCTCACGGGAAGGAAATGCTCTCCGAATACGAGAAGGCATTCGAGGCCCGCTATCCGGAAGTCGATGTCCAGTGGATCGATATGGGCGGGCAGGATGCCTATGACCGCATCCGTACCGAGGCGCAGAACCCACAGGCCAGCCTCTGGTGGGGGGGCGCGGCACAGACGTTTTCACGGGCAGCGAATGAGGGCCTGCTAGAGCCGTATCTGCCGTCCTGGAGCGACGCCGTCCCATCCGATGCCCGTGATTCCCAGCACCGCTGGTACGGTACCTATCTCACGCCCGAGGTTATCGCCTTCAACAACCGCGTGGTGGATAGCACCGAGGCGCCCCGTGACTGGGATGATCTCCTCGATCCGAAATGGCAGGGGCGCGTGCTGATTCGCTATCCCCTGGCATCGAGTACGATGCGAACGATTTACGGGGCAATGATCATGCGGCAGCCGACGGTAGAGGAGGGCTACGCATGGCTGGCCCGTCTGGACCGCAACGTCAAGACCTACACGGCAGATCCCACGCAGCTTTATCTACGGCTGGCCCGGGAAGAAGGAGATGCCACGCTCTGGAATATGCCCGACATCGAACTCCAGGCTGAAGACAATGGCTATCCCTTCAGCTACTTCATTCCAACCAGTGGCACGCCCGTGCTCGTCGATGGGATCGCCCTTGTGAAGGGGGGGCCCAATCTCGAAAGGGCCAAGCAGTTCTACGAATTCGTGACGAGCGACAGCGCCCTTGTCCGGCAGGCCAATGCCTTCTATCGCATTCCGGTGCGGCAGGATATCGATGAGAGCTTGTTGCCCGAATGGATCGCCCGGACGGAGATCACGCCGATGCCTGTGGACTGGGATAGGCTGGAGCGGGAGGGGGCCGAGTGGATGCAGTATTGGGATGAGAATATCAAGGGACGGGGGGCGGCCTACCTTCGGGAACGCGGTCTCCAGTGACGCTCGGACGTGCCTCATGGAACTGACTGCATTCAAAAGAGCGTTGCAGGAGGCGCTCACATGGCGGAATCCGATAAAGGGGAGAGGAAAAGATCTCGTGTGCTGACTCAGCGCATGTGTCGTTCGTTGGATGCCCTCACGTAAACGAATCGAGCCGGACTACAGGCCTTCGGGTTCATCTCATGCGCCAACCGGATGACCTCCTTGCTTTCCCGTATCCTGTGCACTGACGAAGAAGCTGTCCACCCGCTCTACCCGCCTCCATCAACATCTTGGGACGATGCATATCCTCGTAGATGTTGACGGAGGCGGACGGCAATCGACCCGTGCCGGGAGCCCGCGGCGTTGGCCTCCGCTTCGACACCCTGCGCCACTCCGATATCGAGGTTTCGTTGCAGGCTGGCGTTGAGCGGCGCGCGGAGGCGGTGCCGACAAGTAACCCATCAGATGTGCTCCCGGGGTCTCTCTGTGAGTGATGCTGTTATGATGGATCCCCTCACCGATCACGCCACGGGTCGAAAGCTGTGAGCGGCGGGCACCTCACGATCCAGTGCGCCTGCGATCTCGTCGCCCAGGTCACTTTGTGCCTCGTCGGGTGATACCCGTTTCCACAGAATGAGTATACCTAAGGCGCCGGCCAGGAATGAGGCGGCGAAGATCGCGATCTTCGCGGCGGCGAAGTCTGCTCCTGTGAATGCCTGCCCGGCGATGAATAGCGACATGGTGAAGCCAATCCCACCGAACGCGCCTGCACCCGCCAGTTGCCGCCAGGTGTACGTCGCCGGTTTCACGCCAATTCCCAGCCACACCGCTAGACGGGCTCCCAGGAAGATTCCAAGGACCTTTCCGACCACGAGGCCGAGCGTGATCGCGGCGACGAGCCATTCCCGTCCGACCAGGACGTCGAGAGACCAGACGACGCCCGCATTGGCGAGCGCAAAGACGGGCAGTACCAGGAAGCTCGACCACGGCTCCACCGCGTGGAGCAGCTTGCTAGCGGGAGACTCCATGCGGGCGTGAATCGCGTCGAGCGTGCGCAGTGTGGGCTCTGAGGGGCCGGTCCGCATGACAGCGTCTCCGGCGAGTCGCGTCTCCGCGTCAATGACGGCTTGCGCCTGGGCCATGAGCGCGTTCAGGTTCGGAGGAGGGAGTGTGGGGATGACACCGGCCAGGATCACCCCGGCCAGCGTGGCGTGTAGCCCGGCTTCATGCAGCGAGAACCAGAGGAGGATACCTAGCACGGTGTAGGGGAGCGTTCGATAGACTCGCCAGCGGTTGAGCAACACGAGAGCACCTGTCACGAACGCCGATGTGACGAGCCAGCCGAGAGAGAGCGCCCCGGAGTAGAACAGCGCCACGACCGCGATAGCGACCAGGTCGTCGGCAATGACCGCCGCGGTCAGGAAAACTCGAAGGTCGACCGGAACACGATCTCCCAACAGGACGATCAGGGCAACCGCGAAGGCCGTATCGGTCGCAATCGTGAGGCCCCAGCCGTGGCTGAAGGCGGATGGAGCCAGGAGCAGGAATATGGCGGCCGGCACGATCATGCCGCCCGCAGCCCCGGCGATGGGAAAGGTGGCCGCCCGAAGCGTGGCGAGCCTGCCCACCGTAAGTTCGCGCTTGATCTCCAGGCCGACCACCAGGAAGAAGATGGTCAATAGGCCGTGGTTCACCCAGTCGATGAGCGGCAGCGTGAATCCTGCTTCGCCGAACTGGATTCCGAGGGGATGCTCCCAGAATGCCAGGAAGGACGGTCCGAACCGGGTATTGCTGACGACGACGGCGAGTACGGTCATCAGAAGGAGAAGCAGCCCGGTAGACGGCGCCCAGCGCGCGAAGTCCATACTCGCCGCGTGCAGGCGGTGCCCCAGGGAACGGAACATTGCTTCCGTCAGGGAGGCCTCGTCCCACGTCCCCTCATAACGGCGCGTATTGATGTAGAAAGTGGGGGTCATCCGCGCCCCGCTGCGGAGCCCGCTGAGTGCGTCCTCCCGCACCCGCCTGGCGACGGCCCGTGCGATCTCCGGATCCCACTGCTCCCGTGAGGGGACGCCGAATTCCGCGGCGATCTCCTCCAACTCATCGTCGCCAAAGTTTGGGCCGTGCCGCATCAATGTATCATGCACCTCCCAGAAGTGGCCGGTCGTTGCGGCGACGTACTCTGCTATCTCGGCTGCTCGCGTAGCTTCGGCCCGATCTGCCAGCGGGAGATGACGATACACGTACCTCAGCCGGTCGCCGAACCGGTCGCGCAGGTGGCGGACCACCTCGTGCGCTACATGGCAATAGGAACAGACATAGCTGCCATACTCCACCAGCGTGATCTCCGCTCCAGGATCGCCCAGAACGTGGTCCCAGTCCGGGTCCACGGGTCGATTCAACCGATCGCTACGGGTTGCTTTCGTCGCCAGATCGTTATCCTTCATCACCAGTTCATTGTTCTTCATAAGCAGCCAGGGATTTGGAAGCACAGTTCAGGGAGGCAATCCTCCGGGCATTCACGCTGGAGTTCCAGCCAGGGCGGCAGCATCGAGGTGGATCGGAGGCGTTCTCGGAGCGCACGCTGCTGGTTTCGTAAAGGCAGATCGAGCGGAAAACCACACGATCCCGGATAGACGCAGGCTTTACCAGTAAGAAGGCGACGGCAGCGGGCCGGCGTGCCGGGCAATTGCTGTCCCGGTGAGCACGAAGCTCCACATTCCAATGACAGGGCCTATTCCCATTATCGTGCAGCTAGTTCGATTATTTGAAAGTCTACACTCCAGTTGCAGAGTGGGGTTAATCTCTATTCTGTCCCTTGCGAAGGATGCGGTGGAAGGACCAGAAGGTGAGGCCCAGCACGAAGATCCAGCTTGCGGCCATGAAGAGAACAGCTCCAGTTGTCATTGAATCTGAGGTATAGAGGATGATGGGTTTTCCTTGATCGTCCGGCTGTTCTGGTTCTGGGAAGCACCCGAAATAACTTTCCCTGCTCGGGAGCGAGGGGCTGCTGCCTCCGCGTTCCTCACCTGAGAATGGCCGGAAGCGAAAACTGTACGCTGGCGATAGCCTCTTCGGCCAGGAAGTGATAGGATCAATCCGGATGCCGGCGCTATCTCGTTGATCGGTATTGCGCCAGACCTTGTGCTCTCGCTGGACAACCGCACTCCACGGGCATTTCAAGCCATGTCGATGGGCTGGGGAGCGGCTGAATCGAACAATTCAGTTTCTCCGATCTGCATCACCTGGAGCACGCACCTCAGCCACACGGGGCAAGAAAAGGTGGTTCGCTAGCAGGCGTTTCAACTGTTCGGAACGCCGATTTAGCGACGGGCAGACATGACGAAGAGGAAGACCAGAGAGGCGCCGTGTTGTACGGGCAGGTCAGAGGCGCTGGAACGGTTGTCTCACAACCTGTACACGCAGAGCAGTGTTCGAAGGAGCCCCGGGTGGGATGCATAGCGCCCTGCGGGCTCCTCCATTCTCCCGTACGGTGAGAGAGCCGGATTAGACGAGTCTTTGCCCTCGAACCAGTCGCCTTCCACGCTACGATCAGAGAGTTGGTAGCGGGCTTGTTTATGCGGCTCTTTGAGGGCAGGTGCTTTCGGGGGGACGAGATCAGCAAGCCGGTAGAATATCCCATTCTCCGAGTTGTGGAGAGGGGAGGACCCACTGGACGTGGTCGTCCAGTCTGGGACGTGGGGAAACAGCATCACACCGGGGAACGCCTGCGACACGAGTAGAAGCAGGAGCGTCAGGTGCACGAGCCCTGTCAGATTCCCCCGATGTATCCTACGCAACCATCCCATTTCGTCCCGAGATGAAGCACCCCGGCATTGCTACATGTGAGTTGATGCCACTGGAATATACGCACACCTGCGTGACTGGGGAATGGTTGTCCTTCAGAATCCCGATCTCAGCCAAAATCTCGTATTTACCTCTCCCAATTGATCGTGCGTGGACTCGAAACCCGTGCACACGTCATCGATGTCGCAGAGAATGTGGATGAGTTGTCTCATGGGGCTTCTTCCAGGCCGAATCTGGTGGTCAACTACCCTGAGCTACCGAAGAAACCCTATTTTCATTTAGCTCATCCCATACTCACGTTCATACATGGTCAAACTGCTGTATATCGCAGCCGGGGGCGCGTTGGGCTCGGTGCTTCGCTACATGGTGTCCGGTTGGACGTATCGGTTCGCAGGGGAAGTGTTCCCCTTGGGCACCCTCGTCGTTAATGTCCTGGGTTGTTTCGTAATCGGGTTTCTCTGGGCGTTATCCGAGCATGTATCCTTCCCGCCGAACGCGAGAGTATTCGTTTTTACGGGTGTACTGGGTGGGTTTACCACGTTCTCTACATTCGGACTGGAAAGTTTTCTCCTGCTCCGAAATGGAGGAGTCGCCGCAATGGCGGCTAATGTGCTCGCCAGCAATGTGCTGGGCATTGCAGCCGTGTTTTTCGGGTTCATGCTGGGTCGGCTCTGTACGAACCCGGTCGGTACGGGAGGGACATCGTAAGGCATCGATGCCGTTTACAGAGAACATCGCTGGCGACTTTGCGATTCTCAGGTCTGTGTGCATGACCAGAAATCACCTGTCATCACTTAATCGTCTGCGGTGCTGCGTTTTCTGACCAGACCGATTCCCAGGATAACCAGGCCCGTGATAAGGACGACCGCGCCAACGTATGCCAGGTAGATGAATCCGTTGGGCTCCGTTGCGTCCGGCTGTAGTACGGAAAGAAAGAACGCCGCCGGAAGCAGAATGGCCGAGGCCGGTATCGCTGTGCGTACCATCACCTTCAGCCGGTCGGATAGGTAAGCCTCGTCCACGTACCGTAGCGCCACCAGCGAGAGGATCAACAGTACCCCGGCATGTGCATGCCCGGCGCGCCAGAGATCCTGCCGCAAGGCATTCTGCATGTATTCGGGATCCCTAATCAATAAGGAGAGGATACTCACTCCACCGAAAACGACGGTCGGCAGAATCAGAAGCAGCATACCGGCAAGACAGCGCGATGGAGGGCTCATGGGATTTCCTCAGCTAAGGAAATGGCCGCCTTTATGCTGGTTTGAGCACCTCCGTATAGGTTCTGCCGAAACGGTCCGTCGCTACCACTCGGATTTCCTCTGCCGTGGAAGGTACCTCAGCATAAAAGAGGTGTCTTGTGGGAAGCGGATCCACCCAGGGACGATGCTCCGGCTTATCGGTACCCCGGTGTAACTGCTCCGAAAGGGGATCCGTACCCTGCCCCTGTACCATCTCGCCTTTTCGCTCGCTGCCGGCGTACCAGACGACCTTCCACTTCGGATCCCAATCCCAGATGTTGGCAACGATTTCGGTCGGACGGGAAGGGTCCGTACCGCGCGGATAGACGCGTAGCTGGTGGTCGAAGTCGTGGCCGGTGGACTTGTAGCGCCACGTAATGTGTTCGCCGTCAACCTCAAAGACACCGTACCCGTTCGGCGTGCCGTCCGCGCAGATAGGGCCGCTCCACCAGGCGCCGCACGTAGCAGCTGTGACGTGCTCGTGCACGCCGCCTTCGAAGACATGCTCGTGTTCATGGGTGTGGCCGGAGATGATGTGCGCCTGGTACGGCTCCAGAATCCGGTAGAGGAGCTCCCGGTTGGTAATGGCACTGCCAGGCGACGGCCTATCGCTGCCGTTGCGCTGGAATTGCGTGCTGAGGGCGGGAATATGGTTGAATACCACAACCGGTCTGCCTGCTTCTACACCCGCAAGATCCTGGCGGAGCCATTGAATCTGTGTTTCGTCCAGGTAGGCGATGTAGTTGTTATGGTTCCAGAATACGTCGTCGAGGACGACGTAGTGAACGGCGCCACGGTCGAAGGAGTAGTAGGCCGGGCCGAAATGGCGGCGGAACGTGGCCGAAGAGGTCTCGTCCGTCATGGCTTCGTAGTCCATGTCGTGGTTACCGATGACCTGGAAGAACGGGATACCCATTCTGGAGACGGCTCGTTCGTATTCAGGGTAGAGTTCGAGGTTGTCGAACATGATATCACCATCGGCGACCCCGAATACGTGGCGGTCTCCCAGAAGCTTTACGACCTCCTGTACGTCCGGCACGGTTTGCTCGTGGAACAGTCCCATTTCATAGTCATCCTGCGTCTGGGGATCGGCAAGGACGAGAAACGCGTGCTTTTCGTCTCCTTCGTCGAGTGGGGTCAGGGCAAACTCCGCGTCCATGTTCCCGTCGGAGGCCGGTCGGATCGTCTGGTAAAAGCGGGCCGTACCGGTTTCGTTTTGCGGGATGCCGTAGCCAGACGGGATAGAGACGTATACGTGTGAACGGTCCGTGCCGGAGATTAATTCGTACGTCCCGTCTGCTGCCGTGCGTACGACGGAACGCCCGTCAGTCACGGCAATACCGGCTAAGCCCTTTCCGGCGACATGAACACGCCCGCGGATACGGATGGGGGCACTCGCCCGGACGGGCCGGACGAGCGGGGCATACGGGTCTGCGAGGATTCCGGGAATGAGCGTTGCCGCGCCAGCGAGTGAAAGCTGCTTGAGGAATTGGCGGCGGTCCGAGGTGAATGGCCGGCTCATGTCGCTACACGTGTGGTTAGGAGGGGTGTGGGGAAGATACATTCCCGCACGATTCGCAACCACAAAATCAGACACGCTCGGCCTTCAGGTATTAGCCGGGTGTTAAGTCTGGAGAATCAAGGTCCGACCCACTAAATGCATCGGGGTTACCGCGACTCTGTAACGGAATGGGGGGCCGTACGAGCGAACGGTTCAGTCCAGCTGGAGGCGCGCGGACCGATAGCCCACAGGGCCATGACCGTCGTGGCGTCGTGCGGAAGGCTGGTCGTGAGCGTCGCCGGACCGATAGTCCCCTCTGTTACCGGGTGCACCGTTAAGGAATCGGGGTGCAAGATGACGAGCATGTCGCCGCCGGGAGGGGCAAAAGCGTCGCGGGCATCCGGAGCAAACGAGAGGATTTCGCTCCATGCCGGGTTACGTTGTCCCCGCCCCACCAGGGCCGCGGGAGGCTGAGCATCCACATCGAAGTCGGCGGGCTCGCCGAAATTGACCGAACCGGGATCAAGGCGTCCCTGTATGATCCAGCGCCCTTCCCGTCTGACAAGCCCCCAGCTTGCCTCGTCGGGGACCGGGAGGTATAACTCCTGTTCTTCAGGGCTCAGGCCATTGAGGTACCGTTCCGCCGCCCGGTAGAGTGCGGCACGGCCACTGTCACCCAACACACGAGAGATCGGCACGCCCAGATGCGTCGTACTGTCGACGGGCACGACGGCCAGGGTATTGAAATTCCAGGGGTGGGCGGCATCTTCGCAGTAACCGGCTGTGTTGACCTCCATGGAGATGTAGTCCGCTCCCACGTAATTGATCTTCTGGATCCGGTGCCCCTCGCAGTTTTCACCGTTATACGCCTGGATGCCGGGCAACTCCGGGGACTTTCCCTGGGGGGCAGACCACACAAAGTCCTCTACCCAGTTATTGTAGATGCTCCGTTTGGTATCAATACGCCAGAATCCTTTGTTGCGTGGTACGAGCAGCCCTTCAACCGCTTCGGAGATGGCTGCCTGACCATTCTTGCTTGTCAGGAGAAGCGTACGGTAGACCGGTCGAGAAAGTGAGTCCGCACTGCCGGCATAGTACGGGAGCGGTTGGCGAATAGGCTCGTCATAGCGGTACCCGAACAGGAACGCACTGTCCTGTGCACTCGCTACCCGTGAGCCCGACAGCACCAGGAATACTGCCAGGAGACCTGCAAGGCGGTAAGCAAGGTGATGGCCGGGTGTGAGGAGGTTCAACGTCGCTGCCTGTGGAACGATAAAGGAACGTGGGCCGGTTGCCGCCCTTCGCGCTCAAACGTGGTAGGGATCATCTCTTATAGGAAAGGATCGGCTAAAAAGGTCCCGTAAAAAAGGAAGCCTGATGAATATGATCGGATATATGAGTACATCGCGGCATGGCATGGCTCGCAAGTAAAAAAGGCCGGGCGCGTATCTCACACACCCGGCCTGCTTGCCTCTGTATTTGCGTCTGCACACTTACCGACCGAAGAAATAATACAGGATGCACCCCAGGACCGGCATGAAGATGATGATGGCAGCCCAGAGGAGCTTGTTGCCGACACTACGGGGGCTGCCCGCCAGTTCAATGAGCGCGATGATGTCTAGAATGACGATGATGGCGCCGCAACAGCCCAGCGACCAGAAATTACCGATACGGTCGAACAGGTTCGGGCCACAACCGGCAACGGTAACCGCGATGAGTGCTACCAGTGTCGTCGAAAGGATACGCTGTATACGTGCTTGCATAAGTCTCAGGAACGAGTGTGAGTGAGCGTGTGGGTCGGACCTCCGATGAGGGCAGACTACCTGCTCTTCTTCGGAAAATAGGAGCGAAAGATTCATTTGACCCCTTCGGTGCGTTACCCTCTGGTAAATTCGGGCGGATTCAAGGAGACTGGAGGATGTACCGGCACTGCAGCGGGACAGGCGTGGATTTTCTGGAACAGGGTAGGGGACAGGGGGTACGAGGGGCGGCATGTATGTTGCCCGACTTGATGCAGCTATTTCGCTTTAGCGTCTGCTCATGCGTATCGGTTCGATTGATCTTGGTCCCCGCCCGCTCTTCCTCGCGCCGATGGAGGATGTGAGTGATCCGCCCTTCCGCGTTCTGTGCAAGCGGTACGGTGCGGATATGTTGTACACTGAATTCATCTCGTCGGGAGGCCTTATCTATGACGCCGAGGATAGTGTCAGGAAACTCGAATTCTACGAAGAGGAACGCCCCCTCGGTATCCAGATCTTCGGTGGCGAAATCGATCAGGTACGAGAGGCGGCTCGCATCGTAGATGCGGCGGGACCGGACGTGATCGACATCAACTTCGGATGTCCGGTCAAAAAGGTCGTCTGCAAGGATGGGGGTGCGGGTATCCTGCGCAATCTTCCGAAGATGGAGGCGCTCACGCAAGCGGTCATCGAGGTTGCAACGAGACCGGTCACGGTGAAAACGCGTCTCGGCTGGAACGATGAGACGATCCGCATTCTGGAGGTCGCGCGCATGCTGGAGGGGCTGGGTATCCAGGCGCTGAGCGTGCACGCGCGTACTCGCTCTCAGATGTACACGGGAAACGCGCGATGGGATTGGCTCCGGCGCATCAAGGAGGAGAGCGGGATTCGCATTCCCCTCATCGGAAACGGAGATGCCTCCTCGCCCGAGAAGATCAAACAGATGTTCGAGGAAACCGGCGTGGACGGTGTCATGATCGGCCGGGGTGCTATCGGCAACCCGTGGATCTTCCGGGATGCAAAAATCTATCTGGAAACCGGGGAGCTGCCTCCGCCGCCACCCTGGGAGGAGCGCATGCAGGTCGTCGCCGAGCATCTGACGCTCAAGTGTGAGTGGCTTGGCGAGATGAAAGGGGTGCTGGAAATGCGCCGGATGTACGGGGGGTATTTCAAAGGCTTCCGCAATGCGAGCCGTCTTCGCCAACTGATCATGGAGCAGACGACCAGGGATGGCGTTCTGGAGGTTCTGCTCAACTTCCGGGAGGATGAGCCAGACATCGTCGTAGCCAGTCCTGGTCCCCCACGTACGGTCGGTGTGAAGCGGGTTCAACTCCCAGTTGCCATGTCGCAGTAGGCCGACCTGCCGGTCAACGAACGGATCTATAGCCTCCGGGTACCCCCTGTTTCGAGAGCACGACCTGCCAGACGTGGTTTCTGCGGGATCGGAAGCTACCGGCTGAGATCAGCAAGTAATACGTCCACATTCTGTAGAAACGTTCTCCGTATCGATCCGCGATCTGGTGCCAGTTCGTAGTAAAATTGCGGTGCCACGCCATGAGGGTGGGGTCGTAGTATGCGCCGAGGTTGTGGATGTCCTCGATGACGAACAGGCCTTCCGCAGCTTCTGCAATCTGCTCAGGAGCCGGAATCATGCTGTTCGGGAAGATATACTTCTCGGTCCACGGGTCAATCGTATGGCCGGTTCGGGCGCTTACGATCGTATGCAAGAGGAAGAGACCGTCCTCTTTGAGGCACTTATGCGCGAGCTCCATGAAGGTGCGGTAGTTCTTGCTGCCCACGTGCTCGAACATACCTACGGATACGATGTGGTCATAGGTGCCGTTGCAATCCCGGTAGTCCTGAAGTCTGATCTCCACGGGAAGCGATGCGGTGCGCTTTCTCGCAAGCTCGGCCTGCTCCCGTGAGACGGTTACACCCGTTGCCTGTACTTTGTAGCGTTCCGCCGCGTACTGTACGAAGCTGCCCCAGCCGCACCCGATATCCAGCACGTGCTGGCCAGGTGACAGGCCCACTTTGCGACAGATCAGGTCCAGCTTCGCTTCCTGCGCTTCGTCAAGTGTCTTTGCGGTGTGCCAGTAACCGCAGCTATACGTGAGGCGGCGGTCCAGCATAACCTCGAAGAGGTCATTGCCGATGTCGTAGTGGCGCTCACCGATCTGGAAGGCGCGAGAGCGGGACTGCCGGTTCGTCAGCAGGGCCAGCAGAATGAAAAGGTAAGCGCGGGGCGAAGTACGGACAGCGTCGCGAAGGCCGGCGCGAAGAGCCCGGGCAACGAATTCGTCCAGTGCATCGCAGTCCCACCAGCCATCCATGTACGTTTCTCCGAGCGCGAGCGTACCACCCGAGAGCACGCGTTCATAGAACTTCGGATTGTGTACCCGGATGTCCCATGGGTTGTCGCCATTGATGCGGATACCTGCGCGATTCAGTAGATCCTGTACGACACCTCTGAATCGCGTGGCGCTGCTATGCAGACGTGTCGGCACAGTTGGCTTCTGGGCTACCTCGTACGTGCTCATCTCAGCCAGTAGCAAGGTGAAGGAAGGTAAACCAACGCTAAGACGGTACGAAAGCAGATCCCATCGCGCAACCTCTGAGAGCCATCCAGGGGTGCCACTTTCAGGATTGTTTCAGCCATCAGGGCTGTATGCCCTGCCTGGGGGGAACGCGAGTTCTCTGGATGGTGGTCGGCTCACCGCATGGTAGTGCACTCCTCGGGTTCTCCGCCGGGAGAAGGTTTGAATATCGGCAGGCAAGCCTGTCTTACCTGGTAGGCCCCGTGCGGTAGTCCGAGTCCCTGGATGCAGGTAAAAAACAGGGGCTGTAGGGGGCTGAGTAAGCTGCAAGCCCTTCTGAACTGAACCGGCGCGTGCGACACCGATACAGTGAAATTTACCGGGATACTGCGTGGTTAGGATGTAATGCAGCGCATCCGTTGATATCCCGCCCACATCATGTGCAATGAGAGACGGGCTGAACGGACGGTAGTTATGCAATCAGACGCATGTATCAGACTGCAGAGACGTCGTTGCCGGAAAGGATGGATTGCGGGAGGAACAGGCGGTAGCACTCTTCTTTAGCTTCCTTCGCCACGGAGAGGAAATTGTGGGCAATGAGCGTTTCGATGCCTTCTCGTACGTCGTCCACCGTGTACGCGTCAGCGCCAGGGACTCCGGAGTTCAGGAGGTCCTCGGGGGATAGCAGGGGAGTGATGATCTTACCCGAACGCTCGAAGTATGGGATATCTATATGCCGGGTCAGACACCGCCAGGTGAATGCTTCTCTGTGGGTATACGGCGCCGTATGTTCCAACATATGCGCTACGCGATCCAGTTGCTCCTGCAGCATGACACAAACTTCCAAGATGAAACCTACGCGGTTAGCAAGATCGCACATGCCCTGCCTGTGAACAATATGTGCGGCGGTTTCAGTATGCCTCACCACCCGCGAAACGGCCTTCTTGCACGTTCAATCGCCCTAATTTCTCGTGTTTCACATATAAAACGCATATCTGTATCATCTATTGCCCGCCACATAATTCAGATCGGACCATGTGCACCCCCTTGACCATCGACGTAAGTTTGGCTTTCGCCGCCCACCGTGCCGTCTGGCTGAATCCGCAATCGGGGGTGACGGCAACCTGCTCCGGCGGGACGTGCCGCAGTAGGGTACGAACGCGGTTGGCGACGATCTCCGGAGTTTCGATGAAGTAGTTCTTCACATCGACGAGTCCGGCCGCGATCGTCTTTCCGGCATCCGTCACCTGTCTGGCGATGTCCAATTCGGCCATTTCGCGATTGGCAAACTCCATTGCGTATTCGTCCACACGGGCATCGAGGATGTGCGGAAACAGGGGGGCGTACGTACGGTGGGCGACCGGACGTCCTACGAAGTTGCCGAAGCACAGATGCAGTCCGATACGTGCGTCCACGCCCTTGACCGTCTCATTGAACAGCGTTACGAAGGCGGCGGGGCTGTCTGCATGGACGGCATAGGAGGGTTCGTCGATCTGGATGAAGTCGGCCCCTGCTTGCACCAGCGCTCGTAGTTCGGCATTGATGATCTCTGCGAAGGCGTAAGCGGCCTCCATACGATCCTTGTAGACGGAGCCGGTCACGATACGGCCTGCCAGCGTAAAGGGGCCGGGGCACGGCATCTTGATCGGCTTCTTCGTGCGCGTGCGGAGATAGGCATACTCTGCTACCAGTCCGAGGCCTTCCGGGGCGCGGATCGGTTCCACCGGTTCGAAACGCTCACGTTGATCGTGCCCGGTCGGACCAAGTTTGCGCTGGGGAGGGACCTCGCGCAGACCGGTCAATCGCCCGTAGAAATCCGCCGTGAAGAAGCCGAGACGGCGCATTTCCCCATCGGTAACCACGTCCACACCGGCGTCTTCCTGGTCGCGGAGCGCCACGTCTACGGCATCGTCGAGTGCCTCTTTGATGTCCTTCGGGCCGTACCGGCCTCCTTTGATGGCGTCGACCGTCGTGAAGAACCAGGAAGGCCAGGCGTAGCTGCCGATGGTGCCGGTGGTAAGCATGTTGGGTTCTGGTTTGGGATCCTCGTCTTCGTGAGGATGCATTCTTGATTGCGGGTGTTGGACTGGATTGCCCGGTCAGAGGGCGATTCGTCTACGCTTTCGGTAGGTCGAGTCCATGATCGAGCCGGTATATCATGCGTTTCCCGTCGTGCTGTACGCGTCTTCAACGTACCGTCCATCCGCCATCTACCGTAAGCACGGTGCCGGTAACGAAGGAAGATGCGTCCGAAGCCAGGTACAGAGCGGCGCGGGCCACGTCCTCCGGTGCGCCGAACGCGCCGGTGAGCGGATGGAGTGTCGTCAACCGACCCGTGATGGCGGGACTGGATTGGGCGCGCTGGCTCATGGGGGTTGCGATGAGTCCCGGGCAGATCACGTTGGCCCGAATGCGGTAGGGGGCGTAGTAGCTTGCTATGGCCCGCGTGAGGCTTACGATGCCGCCCTTGCTGGCGGCATACGCATGAGTGGCGAAGTCCTCGTCGCCGCCCACGAGCGCCAGTACTGACGAGAGCGTGACGATGGCGCCACCGCCCTGTCGCTTCATCGCGGGGATCGCAAACTTGCAGCAGAGAAAGACGCTCTTCAGGTTGACCTGCATGACACGATCCCAGGCCTCCTCGGTGCAGTCGGCGACGGGTCCGTCGCCCCAGCGACGCCCGCTCGCACCCACCACGCAGAACAGCACGTCGAGCCTGCCGAAGGCCTCGATCGTCTGGTGAACGGCTTGTTCTACGGGGCCACTATGGCTCACGTCCGCCTCGATGAAGATCGCCCGCCCGCCCGCTTCCGTGATCTTGCGGACCGTCTCCTCACCGCCGGTCCGGTGGATGTCGACGGCCGCGACGGATGCACCCTGGGCGGCGAATAGGAGCGCGGAGGCTCGCCCGATGCCACTTCCCGCTCCTGTCACGAGAGCGATCTTGCCGGAAAGGGCGTTGTCCATGGTATGACTGGTGGGAGCTGGCAGTCTGGATTGTTGGATCATGGGTGGAGGAGGTGTTGTGCAGCGTGTATCAGGTTTTGCGCATCGATTCGGGTGTATGGTGGACCGGGGCCTTCGCGAGCATTCCATTCACAGCGCCATGTTCGTACCACACTGCTCATGCCCTCATGTGCACTGGCTATGCTTCAGCCGTAGACCCGGCGGACGCGGGCGCGGTAGTCGTCATAGCATGCATCGAAGCGTTCCTTTGAGCGCTCGGCTCCGAGAAAATGGCTGCTCGTGAGGACGATGGGGGGCTTACCCAGGCGCGTCAGCCGGTCGGCGACGAGGCACTTCAGCGCGTTGGTGATGGCCGCATGGCCGATGGTCGAGCCGGGGCCTACCGGATCTTCGAGCCCGCCGATCTCTACCATGGCATCCCCGGCGGGCGTGCAGTTATCGAGCACGACATCCACGACGTCGATGAGCCGCTTTCCGGAACTGTGCTTCGGTTCGGCTGACAGGCAGTGATCCACGGACACGACCCCGATCACGGGCAGCCCTTTCGCTTTCGCCTCCAGGGCTACTTCCACCACGACCTCGTTCACGCCGCTGTTCGAGAACACGATGAAGCTATCGGGTGGCTCCAGCACGAAGTTGCGGAGGATCGCTTTGCCGAGTCCTTCGACGTGCTCTAAGAACATGGCCTGCCGCTGTCCGTTCGCGCCGACCACCGGGTTGTGAAACGTGAGGGAGAGCTCTACGATGGGGTGGAAGCCCGGAAAGCTGCCGTGCCGGGGAAACATCTCTTCCACCGGTATGCGGCTGTGGCCCGTTCCGAACAGGTGAACCAGCCCGTCGTTGGCGATGGAATGGGCGCAGATGGTCGCGGCTTGCTCCAGCGCTTCGATCTGGGTTTCGCGGATGCGGGTCAGGATGGCCTGAGCGGCATCGAGATAGGCAAAGGCCGGGGCCGCGTGTTGGGTGAGGACCGGGGAGTCCGATGGCACAGATTGCACAGATTCGATCCGTTTTTGTGGCGTGTGTTCGGGGTAGTTGTTTGGAAGTTGTAACGAAACTGACATTCCTGACTAATCACACCGATGCATAGTGCTGTACTCGTAGCGGTCCGCGCGGTAATAGCTGGTCGTATGTTCGATGACCTCGCGGTCGTTGACATACGCGGTGGTGTGGACGACGAGGAGCGGGCTGGCTTCCGCGATCTGAAGCAGTTCAGCCTGTTCTTGATTGGCCAGCGTGGCACCCACCGTATGGTGGATTTCTGTAATCAGCAGGTTGTATTCCCGGGCGAGCACTTCGTAGAGCGACTCCGTCGCAAAGTCAAACCGCTCGATACCAGGGCAGCGGTGCGTTACGACGGTGAGGTGCTGGATGCCCACCGGCTCATCGTCGCCGAGGCGAAGGCGATCCAGGTGGATGCACGGGGCGCCCGTTTGCGTCCCGAAAGGTTCGGCATGGTCCCGGGTGAGGCGGCCCGTTTCCAGCCGGAGGACCCGCGAGTGCGCGCGGCGGCCCATCTCGGCCATCTGGCGGGTAAAGCTCCGGTCCAGGAAGAAACGGGTCCGGTCGGGCCGTGGTCGTACGAACGTGCCGCGCCCGGCGCTACGCGAAACCAGTCCGTCGGCGACGAGGCGGGAAAGGGCTAGGCGGATCGTCTGGCGGCTGACCCCGTAGCTCCGGCACAGGTCCTGCTCGGGAGGTACCATGGCGCCGGGAGCCAGTTCACCTTCCCCGATGAGGCGACGCAGGTCCGATTCCACCTGGAAATACAGGGGCACCGGGCTTTCCGGGTTCACAGGGGTATGGGTGAGAAGAGGGGCGGCCATGAAGCGCTTCCAGATGTCAGGTAAATGTACGTACATTCGGATGTACGTCCTTTGACGGGAGTATACGTGGCTGGTTGGAGCCTGTCAACCGTCTGTTCCGAGCATGGAGTTGCGCAGTTCGGTTCCACGACGTAAGCTCTGTAAGCGCTTTCTTCTCACCCTCAATGTTGTACACCCATGCTGAACGCACACCGCATCACGATGCTGGGCACCGGTCTCATCGGTATGTTCTATACGATGACGCTGCACGGAAAGCGGGGACGAGACCGCGTACACATCGCCTATTCGCGTGATGAGAACCGGGCGCGGCAGTTCGCGGCGGATTGGCAGATTCCCAGGTGGACGACGAGCCTCGAAGAGGCCATTTGCGATCCGGAAACCGATGTGGTCGTGATCGGCCTGCCAAACCACATGCATGAGGAGGCGGTGCGGCTCTCCGCAGAGGCAGGCAAGGCCGTGCTGTGCACGAAGCCGCTCGGCCGGACGGCAGAGGAGGCCCGCCGCATGCTGGAGATGGTCGAGCAGGCCGGCGTCTTTGCGGGATACCTCGAGGACCTGGTCTACACCCCCAAGACGCTCAAGGCCATCGACGCCGTGCGGGGCGGTGCGGTCGGCGACGTACTCTGGGTACGCTCGCGTGAGACGCATCCCGGGCCTCACAGTGCCTGGTTCTGGGACGCGGAACTCGCGGGAGGCGGGGCCATGATCGACATGGGCTGTCACTGCGTAGAGATCATCCGGAACTTCGCCGGAAAGGGGAATCGCCCTGTGGAAGTAATGTGCTGGAACGACACGCTCGTTCATCCCATCGATGCGGAGGACCACGGCATCGGCCTCATCCGCTTCGAGAGCGGCGCCATGGGGCAGTTCGAGGTGAGCTGGGCGTTCCGGGGGGGCATGGACCTGCGCGACGAGGTGTCCGGCACAGAGGGTACGATCCTGCTCAACCACTGGCTGCGGACCGGCTTCGAGATGTTCTCCACCGGCGGGAACGGCGCGTATGTGGCGGAAAAGGCCGAGACGGAAAAGGGCTGGCTCTTTCCCGTGGGCGACGAGGTGAACGCGCTCGGGTACGAGCACATGTTTCAGGATATGCTGGAAGCCCTCGATGCCGGACGGGAGCCGATGGAGACCTTCTACGACGGGTACGTCGTCAACGCCGTGCTGGATGCCGCATACCGGTCCGCTCGATCCCGGCAGTGGGAGCCGGTTCAGCTTGATATCTGGCGCGCCGCCGAGCCGGCCCGCCGGGTGAATGTGGTCTCCACGGTCGTGGATGGGCGGGTGCTCATCAAGGAGGAAAAGATGCCGGATGGTACCACGAAACGTATCTTGAAAGACAAAGCCAGCGGTGCGCTATCGCAGGAAATCTCTGTCGCTGCGCCATGATCTGAAGTATCGCCTCTCGTTGCGTATTTGGCAGGTGAAACCGGTAGAGACGCGAAATCGCAGATTCACGCCAGTAAATCGCAGATTCATGTCGGTACATCTCGCATCTCCACAGTAGGATTAGTGCTACGTCAGAGCAGAGACGCGGCATGCCGCGTCTCTGCAAAGGCAAAGGTAGTAACAGGGCCTTCTAACAAAACTTGGACATTCCCTCCATGCATTTCGGATTTCGGAAAAGGGTATGGCGCAGCGTTTCTGTTGTTGTCACTTCAATTCTGTTCTGCACGACGGTTCGGGCACAAAGTACCGAAGCGCCCCCCACGTCACATTTTCGGAAGGTAGTGCTGGAGGATCAGGTGACCGACGCCATGGCGCTGGACGTGGCGGCGGACGGGCGGGTGTTCTGGATCGAGCGACAGGGGCCGATCCGGGTGTGGGATCCTGATACGAAGCGGTCGCACCTGGCGGGCTCGTTGCCGTCGCTCATGATCATCGAGGATGGGGCCCTGGGCATCGCCCTGGATCCCGATTTCCTGGAGAACGGCTGGCTCTATGTCTACTATGCGCCTGCGACCGGCGGCCCGAACCGGCTCTCCCGGTTCACTTACCGGGACGATCAGGTGGATCTCGCGAGCGAAAAGGTGCTGCTGGAGGTGCCCGTACAGCGCAATTATTGCTGCCACAGTGCGGGGCAGGTTCTTTTCGATTCGGACGGGCTGCTCTGGCTCTCGACGGGCGACAACACCCACAATGTGGACCCGCGTGGAGCGCCGCTCAACGAGGAGCCGGGGTTCGAGTTCGGGGATGCCCAGCGGAGCGCGGCCAACACGAACGACCTGCGGGGCAAGATCCTGCGCATCCGGCCTCTGCCGGACGGGACCTACGAGATTCCGGAAGGCAACCTCTTCCCGCCCGGTACGCCGAAAACTCGGCCGGAGATCTACACGATGGGCCACCGCAACCCGTGGCGGTTCTCCGTCGATCCGAAAACGGGCTGGCTGTTCTGGGGCGACGTGGGCCTCGGTTCGCCCGCCGATCCGGAGCGCGGACCGAACGGGTGGGAGGAGTTCAATGTGGCGAAAGGCCCCGGTTTCTACGGCTGGCCCTACTTCGCCGGACCAAACGAGGCCTACCGGGATTACGATTATGCAACGGAGACCTCCGGTGCTGCGTTCGATCCGGCCCGTCCTATAAACGATTCGCCTAACAATACCGGAGTCCGGGAACTGCCTCCGGCACAGCCCGCGCTCATCTGGTATTTTTACTCTCAATCCGAGGAGTTCCCGGAGTTGGGCACGGGCGGCATGTCCGCAGCCGCGGGTCCGGTCTACCGGCGGCCCGAAACGGCCGGTCCCTACGCCCTTCCCGCGTACTATGAGGGGGCGTTCCTCGCCTTCGAGTGGATGCGGAACTGGATCAAGGCGATCCGTCTGGACGACGTGGGCAATATCGTCAAGATCGAGGACTTCCTTCCGGGTATGGAGTTCTCCCGTCCGACGGACATCCAGATCGGGCCGGACGGTGCGTTGTACGTGATCGAGTGGGGCACCGATTTCTGGGGCAGCAATCCGGATGCAAAGATCGTTCGCATAGAATACCACGGAACGGAAGGCGAATGGGCCCAGGCAGCGCCGGAGGAGCAGGACGATCCGGCGGCCGGCGCTCTGTCTTTCGAGCACCCGCTGGATGGCGGCTTCTTCGAATACGGCCAGCCTATTTCGTATGCGCTGAGCGGGGAGGGGGAGGCCGAGATCCACGTGTACACCGGGCACGACACGCACATGCACCCGGTTGAGAAGCGATCGGATCGCAAAGGCATGGTGACCGTCGATCGCGAGGATCACATGCATCACCCGGACCTCCACCTGTGGGACCGGTTCGTGGTGCTGGAGGCGCGTAGCGGTAAGCATGCGACCCGGGTGAAGCTGCATCCGCGCCGTTTCGATGCCGAGTTCACGACGGAGCGGACGGCAGCGCGACGGTCGCTGGGCGGGCACCCCGCCGGAAAAGGGTATGCTGAAACGGCCATCATCGCGCTCGAAGGCGAGAATGGCCAGTGGGCTGCTTACGATCCGGTGAACCTGGCCGGCATCCACTCGCTCACGTTCCGCGTCAAGCCGCTTGCGCAGAGCACGATCGAACTCCGGCTGGACGGGGAGGACGGGAAGCTGCTGGGCACAGTGGTGCTGGATTCGGTCAGCGCCAGCGCTATAAAGCCGGTCGAGCCGCCGCAGAAGAAGCTCTTCAACGAGATCTTCGATCAGGCCATGGCGCACGAGAGTGCCTACGTACCGGACCCCAGCGTCTACGAGGGCTGGTATGAGGTCACCGTGCCGGTCCAGGATCCCGGTGGAAAGCACAGCCTGTATCTCGTCTTCCGCGGCGAAGACGGGAAGGCGCTCGCGCAGGTCGATTGGATACACTTTAACAGCGCCGGGGTGATCGGCTCCAACGGAAGGCAGACACGATGATCAAGCCCGTTCTATCCGACCAGACCTTCCTTGCGGATGTGAGCCGCGCGCGGCAGGAGCCGGGGATGCTGAGTCTCTGGTGGCTCGGGCAGAGCGGGTATCTGGTCCACTGGCAGGGGCGTTTCCTGCTGCTCGACCCCTATCTGTCGGATTCGCTTACGGAGAAGTACGCGAACACGGACAAGCCGCACGTCCGGATGACGGAGCGTGTGATCGCGCCAGAGCGGCTGGACTTCGTCGACGTGGTGACTTCCAGCCACAACCACACGGACCACCTGGATGCGGCTACGCTTGGCCCATTGCTACGCGCGAATCCGCGCATGAAGCTCGTCATCCCCGAGGCGAACCGCTCGTTCGTCGCGGAACGCCTGGGCATAAGCCCGTGGATACCGCTCGGGTTGTGGGATGGGGAGTCGGTCACGGTCGCCGGGTTCAAGATCACGGGCGTTCCCGCCGCGCACGAGGCGCTGGATACGGACGCACGGGGGCGGCACCACTACATGGGCTATGTGATCGAGGCCGGGCCGTGGACGCTGTATCATAGCGGGGATACGGTGCGGTACGACGGCATGGCGGAGCGGCTGCGGCAGTGGTCGATCGACATCGCGCTCCTGCCGATCAACGGGAGCAAGCCGGAGCGCCGCGTTGCTGGCAACCTGGACGGCCGGGAGGCGGCCCAACTGGCGCACGACATCGGAGCCGGGCTCGTGATCCCCTGCCATTACGAGATGTTCGAGTTCAATACGGCGTCGCCCGATGAGTTTGTGGCGGCCTGCGAGCGGCTTGGCCAGCCCTACCGGGTGCTCCGGGCCGGAGAACGGCTGTCGAGTGACGAGGTACGCGTGCCGCAGGAGACGAGCTGAAGGCCCGTACTTGTTTGTACGCAGCGGCGAGCCGGTGGTTTGGCCGCCAGCTTGGATACGGATCATTCCATCACCAACCGAGAGCAGGTAATGATCTACCGCCGATCGCTTTCGCTGCTTGCCCTGATCCTTGTACTCGTTTTTCCCGGTGCCGTGGGAGAGCGCCCCTCCGTGCTGGCCGGATACGAACCGGGCGACCTCACGGATGAGTTCGTCCTTCCGGACGATCTGGAAATCACCCTCTGGGCGGAATCTCCCCAGTTCTACAATCCCACCAACATCGACGTGGATGCGCGCGGGCGCGTCTGGGTTACGGAGGCGGTCAACTACCGGGACTTCAACAACCACGACGGGCACCTCCGGCACGAGGCGGGAGACCGCGTGGTGATCCTCGAGGACACCGACGGGAACGGCAAAGCGGACCGCTCGACCGTATTCGTTCAGGATGAGGACTTGCGTTCGCCGCTCGGGGTCGCGGTGATCGGGGAGAAGGTCGTCGTTTCCAGTGCGCCCAATCTGATCGTCTACACGGACGCGGACGGGGACGACAGGCCGGAGCACAAAGAGATCCTGCTGACGGGTTTCGGTGGATACGACCACGACCACGCGCTTCATTCCCTGGTCGCGGGGCCGGACGGTCAGTGGTACTTCAATACCGGCAATGCCGGGCCGCACGTCGTCACGGACCGCTCGGGCTGGACGCTCCGCTCCGGGAGCATCTACACGGGCGGGTCGCCCTACAACACGGAAAACAGGGGCGGCATGATGAGCGACGACGGGCGCGTGTGGGTGGGCGGTCTCGCGCTGCGGATGCGTCCGGACGGGACCGGGCTGGAGGTGCTGGCGCATAATTTCCGCAACGCCTATGAGTTGGCCATCGATTCCTACGGAAACCTCTGGCAGAACGACAACGACGACGAGGTGATGGCGTGCAGAGTGACCTGGGTGATGGAAGGCGCCAACCAGGGGTTCTTCAGCCGGGATGGCGCGCGCTCCTGGCAGGCGGACCGGAGGCCGGGGCAGAATACGTTTACGGCCCACTGGCACCAGGACGATCCCGGCGTGGCTCCCGCGGGCGACAACACCGGCGCGGGCTCGCCTACGGGTATGGTCGTCTACGAAGGGGACGCGCTGGGGGAGAAGTACAGAGGCATGCTGCTCAGCGCGGATGCGGGCCGGAACGCCGTTTTCGCCTACTGGCCGGAACCGGATGGTGCGGGGTTCAAGCTGGAACGGACGAACCTTGTCGCCACGAAGCGAGCGGCAGACGAAGGCTATGTCTGGAATGACGCCGGTCACGAACGGGACCTGCAGCGGTGGTTCCGGCCCAGCGACGTGGCTGTGGGGCCCGACGGCGCGATCTACGTCGCGGACTGGTATGACCCCGTCGTGGGCGGCCACCAGATGCACGACCGGGGCGCCTACGGGCGGATCTACCGCATCGCTCCGAAAGGCAAGGCGCTACGCACCCCCGGCATAGACCTGAGCACTCAGCAGGGCCAGATCGAGGCCCTGCTGAACCCGGCACCCAACGTGCGGAGCCTCGGCTTCGCGCGGTTGAAGGCCTCTGGAGAGCGTGTACTGGATGATGTGGCCGGACTGCTGGCCCATTCCAATTCGTATTACCGGGCGCGGGCCGTGTGGCTGATGGCGCAACTGGGTCCGAATGGATTCGCGCGGGTAGAGGATCTGCTGGACGACCCGGATCCCGCATTACGCGTCACGGCGTTCAGGGCGATCCGCCGGCAGGCGGAAGATGTGTTGCCGTATGCTCGAAAGCTGGCCCGCGATGCCTCGCCCGCCGTGCGCCGGGAGGTGGCGATCGCGCTGCGCGATGTGCCGTTCGAGCAGGCGCAGAATATGCTGCTGGATCTGGCCCGAGGATTCGATGGAGGGGACCGCTGGTATCTGGAGGCCTTCGGAACGGCCAGTGAAGGCAAGGAAGTGCGGGTCTATGCGATGCTCCTGGAGGCGTTCGGAGCAGAGCCGCTGGCCTGGGATGCTCGCATGGCCGGGCTGGCCTGGCGGCTGCATCCCGTCGCTTCCATCGACGCGTTCACACGGCGTGCCGGTTCCGCGCGCGTGCCGGAAGCCGAGCGGCAACGGGCGCTGACTGCGCTGGGCTTCATCGATGCACCCGCTGCCGCACAGGCCATGGCCGACCTCACGCACAGCGAACTGCCGGACGTAGCACAGGGAGCTTCCTGGTGGATGCAGTACCGGAAGACGAACGACTGGCACGCCTACCCCGTTGAGGGCTGGACGGTCGCCGTGCCCGCAACGGCATCACGCTCCCTGCAGGACAACCTGAACCTGCAACAGACGGTGCTGGATACGAAGGGCTGGATCACGGAGCGGATCGACGCGGCGCAGGAGATGGCGAGCGACCCGCTCGGCGGGCTGCTGCTCATCGGGCAGGCGCGGAAAGGCAAGCTGGCGTACCAGGTGAACTGGGGGGTGAGCGCCACCATCTTCAATAACCCGGATCCGACCGTTCGCGCGCTGGCACGCAATTATTTCGATCCGCCCGGTGGGGCGCAGCCGTACGATCCGGCCGAGATTGTCCGCATCGAAGCGGACCGGGACCGAGGGCAGGCCGTGTTTTACGCCAACTGCGCCTCCTGCCACCGGGCCGGTGACCTGGGCGGCGACATAGGACCCGACCTTACGGCTATCGGCGAAAAGTTCGATCGGGCTGCCCTCATCGATGCCATCGTTCGTCCCGGCGCAGCGGTCATGTTCGGGTATGAGCCGTGGTATGTCAGCCTCAAAGACGGCGGTGCGGTAGCCGGGCTCCTGCTGTCGGACGGTCCCATGCTCGTCCTCAAGGACGCGACCGGCAGGCAGCACACCATCCGCGGGGAGGATGTTGCTGAACGCGAGCAACTCCGGATCACGCTCATGCCGGATCCGGTGGGGATGGGGCTATCGGAGCAGGACGTGGCTGATGTATCGGAATACCTGCTGTCGCTACAGGCGAACTAGCCGGGAGCTTCACCAATACGATGCACCATGCGTGTATACCGCATCCATAGCGTGACGGGGCTTCTGCTGTTCGCCCTGCTGGCAGCGGACATGCGGGACGACCACACTAGCACAGCATTCGTGCACACTGCATCGTATTCGGATACATGCCAGGGCACCTGCGAAGCGAACGATTTCGGCACAAAGGGTGAGCAGGGATCGCTCCTTTCGTACGATCCGTTGCCGGACAGTATCTACAGCAGGCGCATGGATGCCTTGATCGAGATCGGACGGGCGTTCGGCGATACGGAAGAGGCCATCCGGCAGGCGCTCGGTGAGCCTGTCGAGCGCATCGCCCGGGACACGACGAACATCCACACGGGGGATACTGATACCTACCTCATCCTGGTCTACGAGGGAATAGCCTTTACCCTCTACAGGGTCAACGCTACCGGAGATGAGCTGCTGAGCCGGACCATCCTTATCGACACGATCTTGAATGACCGGCTCCCGTTCGCGATGGGCGCCCATCAGGTGGAGATCCTGGACTATCTGGGCCAGCCCTTCCATACGGCGGCGCACGGCGAAGAGCTATTCCTGATGCAGTATGAGACGATCAGCGAAGGCGCGACCGACATCCTGGATTTCTGGATGGAAGGCGACCACCTTGTGCGCCTGGAATGGGTAAAATGTGCGATTGAGATACGGGTTTTATCATTCACTCCTGTTCTTCCGTTTCAGCACCAATCCTGCCCCATTTCACCCCTACCGATGCCAGTACGAATGCAGTGAGATAATCCCTCCACGGCGTCCTTGCAGCCCCCGCAGGAGGCGCGGCAATCTCGAACGGACTAGCTAAACCTGACCAGATTGCTTCGTCGGCTACAGCCTCCCGCAATGGCACCTTCCTGTCATCCAACTGCCGTAGGGAACGTGGCACCACCACGCTCTGCCTAAAAAATCCTCCTTTCGAAGGAGGACAGCCTTGCGAACGCGTCCAGCGGAGCAAGGCAGGAGGATGTTGCATCACCCATCATCCACTTGTACTTCGTCACTCGTACTTCGATTGACCGGGCATCCAGGCAGCACGACCTCTTAGTGGAATGTCCAGCCTCATTGGATGAGTAGATCGGTCGTGATCGGGTTATCTCGTACGCTCACCAGGTGTCATCCCGAGCGAAGGCCCCTGGGGCGTAGTCGAGGACACGAGGCGAAGCCGACTGTCGAAGAAATCCCACCTATCTGGCACAAGGATGCTGTTTTGTGGGATTCTTCGACTCCGCTACGCTCCGCTCAGAATGACACATGCGATGAGGAGCGGTATACATGAGGCCTCTATACTCCGCTAAACGTATCACGATTGACATATCACTAATATCATTGCAAGTCCACCACGAGCACAGGTGTAACCACAGGCCCCTGGAATGGAGGGAGGAATCAAAGTGAATCGCCGGGAGCGGATGGTCTCCTACTGATTCGAACCGGTAAAAAGAACGTGTAAATCGAGAAGACCTATGAAGAGCTTTCGTGTCGAGCTGGAGCAGGAGTGGAACGTACTGGGTGGTACGGAGCGGTCTCAGGCAGCGGAGATGGTCATTTCGCCGGGTGAGAAGGAGGGTGGACCCGACAACAGGCACGAAGGCAGTGACCAGTGGCTGTACGTCATCTCCGGCGGGGGGCTCGCCATCGTGGGGCGGCGGGAGATTGAATTGCACGCCGGTATGCTCCTGCTGATCGAAGCGGGAGAGACACATGAGATTCGCAACACCGGACAAGAACCACTGCGGACGCTCAACGTCTACGCACCCCCGGTGTATTGATGCCGCACCCCCATGTGTGTCGGCCCTATACGAACGCGATGGGCTTCAGGAATAAACAAGCCGTGAAGCCTCTACACAGGATCGACGCATATTGAACAAAGAGACCGGGAAGTTCCGGTGAACCGTAACCGGTGTGCAACCGGCATAGCGAAGTACCGTAGGGCGGGACATCACCTCATCCCTGCAACGCTCTACCAGATCATCGTATGCAACGGTTTATCTATACCCTGACTATCTTGTTGGCCGGCGGCCTGTTCGCATCTGCCGCGCAGGCGCAGACCCAGACCCTGTTCAGCGGAGACATCCAGAGCAGCGGCTTTGGCGGTCCCACGGCGACCCTCACCTGGGTGGACGGCGACCCCGAGCTGCTCGTCGGCGGTGGCGGCGCATGGACCATCAACCGGTCGTTCGCCATCGGTCTCGCAGGCTACGGCCTCGCGACCGCGCACAACCTGGAGACCGCTCCGGACAGTGAGCGGCAGCGCCTCGAAGGCGGCTACGGCGGGCTCACGCTCGAATACATCCACCGCCCCGAACGCCTCGTACACGTCTCGGTCGGCACCCTGCTTGGCGCGGGCGGCTTTGCCATCATGGAAGGCAGCCGGTTCGACGCCCCCGAAGATCAGGACAACGTGGACGGCACGGCGGCTTTCATCGCGGAGCCCAACCTCGGCGTTACGCTCAACGTGCTCCGGTTTCTCCAGGCTCGCGTGTCCGGTGGCTACCGCTTCGTCGTAGGATCCACGCTCGACGGCTTCGGAGATGGCGATCTGAGTGGTCCGGCCGCCTCTTTCGGCCTGCGCTTCGGCAAATTCTGATTGCACCCCGAGGAAAACCAGGTCCTGTACTGCCGTCGGATGGAAAGCGTCCCATCCGACGGCGGTACGGGGCACGTTTTTGCAAAGCATCGATAAGCGACATGCGATTGAACTACCGGGTACTCCTTTTTACACTGATAATGACCGGGGGGATCGTGACAGCCGGATTCGCCCAGCAGCGTGCGTCCATCAGCGGGTACGTGACAGACGCTAGTTCGGGCGAGACGCTCTTGATGGCTTCCGTTGCCGTCCAGGGGACGACGACAGGCGCCATGACGAACAATTCCGGCTACTACATCCTCACCGGACTCGAACCGGGTACGTATACACTCGTGGCCACCTTCATCGGATATGCCGCCTCCAGCGTGGAGGTCACGCTGGCGCCCGGAGAGAGTGTCCGCCTCAACTTCGCCCTTCAGCCCGAGGGGGTGGAACTGGATGAGGTAGTCGTAAGCTCCGACCGGAGCGAGGAGGAGGAGCGGACCCAGATCGGCGTCTCCCGCCTCGCCATGCAGACCATCACGCAGGTGCCCGCCGTCTTCGAAGCGGACGTGTTCCGCTCGCTCCAGCTCCTGCCGGGCATCAAGTCCGCCTCCGATTTCTCCAGCGGCCTGTATATCCGCGGCGGCGGGCCGGACCAGACGATGATTCTCCTGGACCGGACGGTCGTCTACAACCCGACCCACGTGTTCGGCTTTTTCTCGACCTTCAACCCGGACGCGCTCAAGGACGTGCAGGTGTACAAGGGCGGCTATCCCGCGGAGTACGGCGGCCGACTCGGCTCCGTCATCGATATCTACAACAAGGACGGCAACCGGCAGCAGGTCGAAGGCAAGGTGAGCCTGGGCCTGCTGGCATCCCGCGCGTCCATCGAGGGGCCGTACAAGAAGGGCTCGTACATGCTGGCCGTCCGCCGTTCCACGATGGAGCCGGTACTGGCCGCCCTCCGCCAGAGTAATGACGGCATCCCCAACACGTTCTACTTCTACGACGTCAACGGGAAGCTCAACTTCGATGCGGGGCGCAACGACAGGATCTCGCTCGCCGTCTACGGCGGCACGGATAACATGGGCGTCGTGCCGAGCACGGATATCGATGTCCGCCTGCTCTACGGTAACCGCACGGGCAGCCTGAACTGGACCCACCTGTTCTCAGACCGCCTGTTCTCGAACTTCACGTTCACCGGGTCACGCTATTTCAGCCTCCCGGAGATCGCCCTGGCTAAGACGGCGTTCGATCTGCGGAACGAAGTGTTTGACTTCTCCGCCAAGGGTGACATCGAGTTTGTGCCTTCCCAACGGCATACGCTGGAAGCCGGGTTCTGGGGTGGAATGCTGACGCTCAAGTACCGGGAACGCTTCGACGGCGTCGAGCAGTTCAGCTCACGCATCCAGTCGCGGTACGGCTACGCCTACGTACAGGAGACCTGGCGGCCTACCCATCGATGGATGGTCCAGGGAGGCCTGCGAGCGGCAATGTTTACCGAGGGCGACTACATCCGCTTTGAACCCAGGCTTTCCGTCGAGCGGCGGCAGTCGGAGCGGCTCCGCGTTCAGGCGGCCTACGGGCGGTACTACCAGTTCCTCACCCTCATCACGAACGAGGCGTTTTCTGCCCTGGACACATGGCTCACTGCGGCGGACGGCGTCCGGCCCTCGTGGGGGGATCAGTTCGTGCTGGGTCTGAAGACGATACCGCGAGCGGGTTACCGCCTGGACGCGGAAGTCTACTATCGTACGATGGAGGATCTCTTCGAACTCGATCCGTACATCGGAAATGCGGCAGGTCTGGACTACGCGGAGATGTTTCGCATTGGCGATGGATACGCCTACGGCACGGAGTGGACGCTGGAGAAGTCGCGGGGCCGGCTCAACGGCTTCATCGGCTATACCTACGGCAACACGCGCCGGCGCTTCCCCGGCTACAACGAGGGCCGATTTTATCCGCCCAAGTACGACCGTACGCACGACGTGAACGTCGTAGCGAACTACGATCTCAGCCGCCGCTGGCGCGCTACCGCAACCTTCGCGTACGCGACGGGGCAGGCCTACACCCGGGCATTAGGCCGCACGCAGTACGAGGATCCATTCTCGTCCGTACCGGCGGACGAGATCATCAATGGCAAGGTGAACGCCTCGCGGCTTCCGGCTTACCACCGGCTCGATCTCGGTGTGACTCGCCTGGGCCGCCTCTTCGGCCTGGCGGATACTGAGCTTCAGATCCAGCTCATCAACGTCTACAACCGGCGAAACACCTGGTTCTACCAGTTCGATTTCGACGAGAACCCGGCCAAGATGGAGACGGTGCAGATGCTTCCGATCCTGCCCAACTTCTCGTATACGGTGAAGTTCTGATGAGCGGCGAGGTGTGTTCGGGTGCTCATGTGCGTATTCCCTGCCACCTGAATACTCGAACACGCTGTGCCTGAATACTCGAACACCTGAATACCCGAATACAATACATGCGGCATTCCTTTACATACACGTGCGCGGCGCTTCTCGTACTCGGCCTCGCCGCGTGCGATACGTATACGCAGGACGACTACCGGCCCGAGTACGTCGTGGAGAGTTATCTCGTGGCGGGGGAGTCGCTTCCGCTACTCCGGCTCTCTCAGACGGCCCCCATCGACGCCCGCTACACGTTCGAAGACTTCGCAGTGGAGGGGGCGGATGTGCGCGTGAACCTGCTGGATGAGACCGGAGCGGTCGAGGAGACCTATTCCTACGTGCAGACCAAAAAAGGGATCTACGAGCCGGAGGATGAGACGGCAGTCGTACAACCGCTCCGTACGTATGCGCTGGAAGTACGTGTGCCGGGGCATGAGGAAGTGATCCGGTCAAAGACACTCGTGCCCGGACCCTTTGAGATTGTATCCATAAGCCAGGATACGATCGTCTATCAGGGAGCAGAACAACTGGAAGCCTGGATTACCAGCAGCCATCACCCCGATCGGGAGCCGGTTTATGTCTTCACCATCTTCGCG
Source organism: Rhodothermales bacterium (assembly GCA_041690215.1). Lineage (GTDB taxonomy): Bacteria > Bacteroidota > Rhodothermia > Rhodothermales > DASSAV01 > DASSAV01. The sequence goes on along the minus strand of JAWLHQ010000009.1, from coordinate 21,322 downwards.
ATGGATACGACGAATTACGACCTTACACCGGTGTATGCGGATTTCGCAGATGATGACGACGGACTGCACAAGGTCGATTTCGTCGCCAACTCGTCGGGGCTCACCAAGGAAGAGGGCTTTACAAAACACGCCGACGGCACCCTCTCGATAAAACTTCCCTGGATACTCGTCGCGTTCTACGGCCCCAATGAGATCGTGGCGAATGCGATCGACGACAACCTCTTCGACTTTAAGCGATCGCAACTCGGCACCGGTACGACCTCACCCGGCGAGATGGATAACCTCATCGATCACATCGAGGGCGGTCGGGGCATCTTCGGTAGCATGTCGCGGGCTCGCGTCGTCATCCACGTGAATCCTCAGGGCGCGGAATAATCCCGTCGCATGGGTTTACACAAGAACGCCCGGCCAGCATTCCCTGGCCGGGCGTTCTTGTATGTGTAGGCAAGCGGCCGGAAATCCGAAAGCCCCTGCGAATGCACGATGATCCTGGCTTACTGGTGCCCCAGTTCGCACGTGCAGGCAGGGCGGGTGAAACCGAAGGTAGGGCCATACCAGACGAACGCTTCGCTTACATCGTCTCGCTCCCAGTAGAAGGGTGCGCGTGCTTTCGGGTGATTACCGATCTCGTTCATCGTCTCGGCGTCGTACAGGCGGCCATTTACCATCGTATAGCGGATATGCTCCGTGTTATGGATGTCCTCCAGCGGGTTGGCGTCGAGGACGAGCAGGTCCGCCAGCTTGCCCGGTTCGAGCGAACCGAGGTCGCGATCCAGGCCGAGGTATTCGGCTCCGTTCAACGTGGCGGCGCGGATGACCTCCAACGGGGTCATGCCACCCTGAGCCAGCATCCATAGCTCCCAGTGTGCGCCGAGGCCCTGAAGCTGCCCGTGTGCGCCGACGTTGACCTTCACGCCCGCATCGGTCAGTGCCTTGGTCGCTCGGGCCACTTCGATGTGGTAGTACTCGTCGTCGGGTGCGGTCTGCCGCCGCCGCGAACGGGCGTCGACGATCGGGCGCGGCGTAAACCGGAGCAGCCGGTCTTTATCCCACACGTTCGTGCGGTCGTACCAGAAGTACTCGCCGCTGAGGCCGCCGTACGTCACGATGAGCGTCGGCGTGTAGCCTACCTCCGTCGCGCTCCATAGTGTGAGCATGTCCTTGTAGAGCGGCGCAACCGGGATGTTGTGCTCGATTCCGGTATGCCCGTCGATGATCATCGACAGGTTGTGCATGAACGTGGAACCGCCTTCGGGCACGACCATCATGTTCAACTCGCGAGCGGCCTGGAGGACCTGCTGGCGCTGATTGCGGCGCGGCTGGTTGTAGCTCTTCACCGAGAAGGCTCCAACAGCCTGCATCCGGCGCAGATGTGAGCGGGCGTCGTCCAGGCTGTTCACCACGGCCTTGAAGTCGCCGTCCGCACCGTAGAGGATCGTACCCGTTGAGAACACACGCGGGCCGACGATCTCACCGGCCTTCACCAGCTCCGACTGGCTGAACACCATCCCGGTATTCGCCGATGGATCGTGCATCGTCGTGACGCCGTAAGCCAGGTTGGCGTAGTAGGCCCAGTTCTGCTGCGGCACAGGCGTGTCGTAGAAATGGTTGCCGTGGGCGTGTACGTCGATGATGCCCGGCATGATCGTCTTGCCCGCGGCGTCGATGATCGTCGCATCGGCAGGAACCTGGATGGAAGCCGAAGGACCGACGGCCGTGATCCGGTTTCCGTCTACCACGAGGGTGCCGTTCTCGATGACCTCGTCCCCCTTCATCGTGATGATGCGGGCATCCGTGAAGGCCACCTTACCGCTCGGCACGTCTGTCGTGAGCTTCAGGCCGATGGGGATCCCAACGGAATCCGGCTCGGGCAGTTCTGCCGGTGCGCCGTCCACGAAGGCGAACGCTTCGCTGATGTGGCGCGTGAAGTACTCCGGACCGATCAGCCAGTGCAGGCTCTGGCTGTCACCGGACCAGTGGATGTCCGTACCGGCATCCCGGCTGACCTGCTTCACCGGGTAGGCGTTCGAATCCTTGTTCAACTCCACCGGCGAACCGGTAAGGGGGAACGGAGCGATGTAGACGTTGTGCAGCTCCGTGAACGCGATCCACTTGAAATCAGGGCTGGGCACCACCGTGGACGGGTACTTCATCGTGAAGTGGGTGCGCTCGTCGCCGCCGTCGAGCCGGACGCTCTTGTACTCCTTGTTCAGCCCGCCGCCCGAGAAGAAGTAGATGCGGTGGCCGTCCGGACTGAACCGTGGATCTTCGCCGCTCTCGCGGATGAACGTGGGCTCACCGCCCTCGGCAGGCATCCAGTACAGACCGGGGTTTACGCCGTGTACGAACCCGAGGAGTTCGTTGCCCGTGCCGCGCCGGTACACGATGCGCGTACCGTCCGGTGAGAAGCGTGGGGTGAAGTAGTACCCCGGCCGCTCCGTCAGCTTCTGCGGCCTGCCGCCGTTCAGGCCTACCCGGTAGATCGCGCCCAGGTCGTCGTCGCTCCACGTCGTGTAGACGATGGATTTCCCGTCCGGGCTGAACGAAGGCTCGTATTCGAAGTGCTCATCCTCGGTGAGGCGCTCCGGCTGCCCGTTCGGAAGCCGCTTCTTCCAGAGGTGGCCGACGGCCTGGAAGACGAGGTACTGCCCGTCGGGTGACGTGGCCGCCTGGCGGATCATCTTCACGTCGAACGTGGACGGGCTGACCTCGACGGGGAAGCGGACGGCCTCGGTGACGGTCTGGTTCACCTCGGCCTCGAACGGAATCTGGCGAGCCTCCCGAGATTCAACGTTCACGTTCCAGAGGTGCCCTTTGGCCCAGAGGACAATGTTTTCGCTGTCGGGTGTCCAGGCGATGCTCGGGTAGACGCCAAAGATGGCCCACGCTTCCTGCTGGTCGTGGCTGAGGCCGTCGTACACCGGAGTCTGTGCGCCCGTTTCGACGTCGTATACGTACAGCACGCTTTTATCCCGCACGCGACGGACGAAGGCGATGTAGCGGCCGTCCGGTGAGGCGGCAGGCCGGACGGAGCCTCCTGCGCCGGTAATCAGGTTGTCGATGTCCCCCGTCTCGCGATCCAGCCGACGGATCACGTAAATCTGGCCGTTCGGGTCCTTGTTGTACTGGAAGAACGATCCGCCCGACATGTCCTCGCTGAAGTACACGTAGCGGCCGTCCGGGCTGAGGTCGATCTCGTTACCCTGGTCTTGCTGGTCGTTCTTCCGCTTCGTAAGCTGAAGGCCCGAGCCGCCGGAGATATGGTACATCCAGATCTCACCCGCGCCCATGGAACGGGTGCTCGTGAAGTGCTTGCGTCCGAGGAGATATTGCCCGTCAGGTGTCCAGGCGGGGCCGTTCACGAGCCGGAAATCTTCCTTCGTTACCTGTCTGGGATTGGAGCCATCCCGGTCCATGATCCACAGGTTGTCCCCGCCCGCGCGGTCGCTCGTAAAGGCGATCTTCGTCCCGTCCGGACTGAACCGGGGTTGTAGGTCCATCGCCGGGCCGCCCGAAATCAGCCGCGCCTTGCCGCCGTTGATGGGGAGGAGGTAGATATCTCCGAGCAGGTCGAACACGATCTCCCGCCCGTCCGGGCTGACGTCGACGTTCATCCACGTGCCCTCATCGGTCGTAAAGGATACCGTCTTCGTCGGGCCGTGTGCTGCGGTGACATCCCACTCTTTCTTTTCTTCGGGCTCGTCCTGAGCGTGAGCGGATAGAACGGACCAGGCGGGCAGGCTCAGAAGGGCAGCTACCGCCCAAACAGCAATCCGGCGAGCAGACATACGAAACACGACTGACTGGTGTGAAGGAGAACGAACACACCGGCCTGGCGGGAGCGCAGGCCGGCTCGAGATGGGTGGGGCGTTACGCTGCTGTTACGTTGCAAGTTTCCCCGATCTCCCCTGCCTCCGACCGTTCGCCCGAAAACCGGATTCGTGCGCTTGATCTTCATCGCTTCTTGCGGGTAGACCATTATGCCCGGATATCGACGGACCGTGACCTCATCTTTTCGTGCTCGACCTCTCGAATCGCACCTCCATCACCTTATCGAGGCTGAACGCAGACGATCCACCGGCCCAGAAATGGACGAGCCCGCCGAGGAGGGCGATGTTCTTGAAGAGCGGACCTAATTCGGCCGTGCCCACCTGAACGGTCAGGGTAATCGGTATCAGCACCAGTCCGAGGAGAAGGGCAGCGTATCTGGTTTTGAATCCGAGTAAGAGCGCAGCACCACCCGCGACGAGGGCGATACCGGCCAGGATCACCAGCGCCTCCGGCGGAGCCCACGCCGTCGCGAGATGGCCCATCGGGGCATTGTCGAGCCGGCTTGCGATCTTGGCAGGCTGCATCAGGTGCCCCGTACCGGCGACGAGGAAGATCAGACTGAAGAGGACGCGGAATATGAATTCGGCTGCGTCCTTCCGGCGTGCGGCCGGGATTTCAAGGTTAGTCTGCATGACTGTGGGTGATAGTGCGGTCTGCTGAATAGTTACGGAGCCAGATTAGAGTTCGACCGAGAGATACCCCTCGGCCTGAAGCTGGAGAGCTCGTGTGAGGCCGTTGGGGACGACCTGAACGATGTCGAGAAGTGTGGCGGGATCGATATTCATCTGGTTCAGGGACATCCCGCACGCGGTGATGACGGCGCCGCGCCCGGCCGCCTCCCGGAGCGCATCCTCTAGGTTGCTTCCGACCTGCAGGCTGCTGCTGGCCTTCCCGCATACGATGATCTCTATCCGCCCCGCACGTACCGTCGCATCGGATCGGATCTCCTCAGCTGTTTTGAGGGCGGCAGAGAGATGTTGTGGCTCGCGCACGAGCAAGACGACATCGTGCGCATCGGATTGTGCTGCAGGAGTCCCAACGTGGCCGGCAGCCCGACCGGGTAGCACAGGCCAGGTCAAGGAAAGGATGGCGAGGAGCGCCAGCGGAGTGGCAATTCGTTCTAGAAGCGGGCGCGTGAGGATTCGTTTGTTCGGGTGCATCGTCTTTCGTCTGAATAGGGTGTTACCGTAGAGCGATTTCAAGGCGCGGCGCCATTGTGGGCTCGGCATTCACTTGACTCATGTCTCCGGTCGGCGCGTGATTTTGGCTCGCATACAGAATCGGATGGCAAGCGATCAGCCGGTATACATTTGCGCAGGTGGCCCGGGAGCGTGGTTCAGCGAAGTGCAGCGGTCAGCGGCGGAGCGTCCTGCGTCGAGTCGCCTGCGGCGTACTGCGTTAACCCGGCCTCCAGGAACGATGCAAACTCAGCGACCGAAGCCATCCCGGAGTGCGCGCTTATCATCGTCCCTTCCGGAGCGACGACGGCGTATGTGGGAAGGGCAATGGTGCCGGTCAGGTTGAGTTGATATTCCTGAAACGTCTGCCCGTGCTTTCGCCCATCCGTGTAGAGGCGCAGCAGAACGAAGTCATTCCGCAGTTGTCCCGCTACTTCCGGCTTTGGAAACACCGTCGCTTCCATCTCCCGGCAGTTCGTGCACGTGTACCCGGTGAAGTCGACGAACACGGGTACATTTTTTTCTCGCGCTTCGGTGAAGGCCGCGTCGATATCATCGGTGTACCACGGCAGTTCTGCCCCCGCAGCCTCAGTCTGCGACGGCAGCGCAGCGATGGCGCCTGAAGTCCGCGGAGGCAGATAGGCGTCGAGCCACCCGAGCGGCGATCCGAGCAGTCCCGGCAGCAGGTAGAGCACGAATCCGAAGCTGAGCACAGCGCCGATCAGCCGTCCTGCTCCGACACTGACCTCGCTCGTCTCGTGGCCGGGGCTCAGCTTTCCGAGGATGAACAGGCCGGCAACAACGGCGATGGCCATCAGGAGGGCGATCGCGGCGGGTCGTGGGAGGATACCCCAGCCCATTACGAGGTCGGCATTCGACAGGAACTTGAGTGCGGCCGCAAGCTCGACGAAGCCGAGGACGCCTTTCATCGTGTTCATCCACGGCCCGGACCGGGGAAGTCTACTCATCGCGCCCGGGAAGAGGGCTAGCAGGACGAAGGGCAGTGCCAGGACGCTGCTGAAAATGAGCATACCTACCAGCGGCCGGAGCCAGCTGCCCTGAGCGCTTGCCGCCAGCAAGCCTCCCACGAACGGCGCCGTACACGAGAACGATACGAGCACCGTCGTCAGCGCCATAAGCGCCACGCCGAGCAGCCCGCTCTGGCGCTCGCCACGCTGATTTAAGTAGTTGAGCAGCTTGCTTGGAACGCGCAGCTCGAAGGCGCCGAGCAGTGATAGCGCGAACACGACGAAGATGATCCCCAGCAAGAGGTTCACCCAGGGATTCGTTGCTATCTGCGCGGCGCCTGCCGCCCCGAGCAGTGCCGAAGTAGCCGCTCCGAGTCCCGTAAACAGGACGACGATGGATGCCCCGAACACGAGGGCCGTGCGTATAGCGCCGCTCCGGTCGGTCGCACGCGAGGAGAAATACGATACCGTGAGTGGCACCATCGGGAGCACGCACGGGGTCAGGAGCGTCGCCAGCGCCGCACCGATGGCCAGCAGCAAGAATCCAGTGATGCCTGCCTCTGCGGTTTGAATTCGCGCCGCCGTATGCTGCTCGCCCGGCTGCTCCACCTCCGGCCAGCGAGCCTCGGCAAACGCCGCACGCGCCGGTCCTTGCTCGAAGGAGAGATCTACCTCGAACGGTTCTGTCCTGGGCGGCAGGCATATGTCGTCGTTGCAGACCATGTAGGTGATCTGTCCATGCAGTGTCTGGTGCCCTTCCGTGATTTCGTCCGACAGAGAGATGCCGGCCTGGACGGTGGCGGAATCCTTGAAGTAGCGAACGTCCTCGTCGAAGTTCGGATCGTATCCGGTCTCGGGTCGCTGCTGGCGGATGCCTTCCAGTGTCACTCCGGGCGGCAGGCTGTCGAATTCGATGGCCAGTGGTCTGCCCGCCGGTGAATCCAGCGCGTAGAGCTTCCATCCCTCCTCGATGGACAGGTCGAAGCGTAGCGCAATCCACTCGCCGGAGCGGGCCACGTCCGGATCAGGGTGAATCGTCCAGGTGAGCTTGGGGGCCTGCAAGTTGCTCGCTTGCGATGGAAGCGCGCCGTCGTTGAATGGAAGAGGCTGTGCGATAGCTTGCACCGGCTGGATCAAGGCCAGCCAGATGAGCGCGAGTAGCGCGGAGATGAACAGTCTTCTATGTGTCATGGCTCAATTGCGAGGCGTAGCATGGGATGTCAGATTCTGGCTTCGGCCGGTAGTGGTAGCATAGGCCTGTTCTGCCGTGAGCTCCACCAGCGCCTTCCGCAACGCATGCTCCAGAATGAGACCCTCATGCACGTAGCGTATGGTGTGGTTCCGGTCCAGAATGAGCGTGGTCGGTAGCGCCGTGATGCCGCCGTAGCGACGGGCCGTAGCGCCATTGCCCAGGACCACCGGGTAATTGATGCCCCTCGCGTTCGCGAACGGGGTGACGGCGTTCCATCCGCCGTCATCCAACGCGACGCCTACGAAGAGCACGCCATCGCCGGCCAGATCCCGCTGGATATCGATGAATCCCGGAATCTCGGCGCGGCACGGGGGACACCACGTCGCCCAGAAGTTCAGGACTACGACCTTTCCTTTATGGTCGCTCAACCTGAATGGCTGCCCCTGCATATCTACGAGCGTAAAATCCGGGGCCGGGCCCATCAGCTGTGAAAGGTCGATGGACGGGCTCACGGTGCGGAATATGTAGTATGCCGCGGCTCCAATGATCAGCCAGGATGCCACATTGGGAAGAGACATCCACCCGCGGCCGGAGCGTGCAGGTCGGCTGTTTGCTTTTTTCCACTTAAACAGGTTTCGCATCACTCTTCCTCCAGGAGGTCCATGAGCACGGGCCGCAGCATCTCCTCTGTAAGCATGCCCGGCGCGTAGTGCCGGACCATCCCCTCGCGGTCGATCAGGAACGTCGTGGGCAGGGCAGCGATGGGGCCGTATGCATCGTCCGCCGCTCCGTCATCCACCATGACCGGGTAGTTGAACTGGAACTCCTCGGCGAAGGGCCGTACGACTTCCCAGCCCTCTTCGTCGAGCGAGACACCTGCGATGACTAGCCCGCGCTCGCCGAGTTCGTTCTGGAGCTTGATGAAGTCAGGGATCTCGGCGCGGCATGGAGGGCACCATGTCGCCCAGAAATTGAGGACCACGACTTTGCCGACCTGATCGCTCAAGCGAAAGGTTTTGCCGTCGGAGGTCGGCAGGGCGAAGTCGGGCGCCGGTACCTTGTTGTCCTCCGGGAACGTCATGAACGGGGAGAAGCCGGGCGGAAGACTCGCCTCCATCGCGGGTTCGGCAATGGGTTCGGCGTAGAGCGCGTCGGTAGGCGTCTCTGAAATTCCCGTCGTCGCCCACAGGGTAAGGAGTATCGCTACGGCAACGAGAACGGCGGGTACGAGGGAACACTGTCCCTTGAGAGTACAGGAACGCATGAGCATCTGTGTTTGCTGATCTGAAGAGAGGGTATCGTACCGGCAAGGACGCCGGTGTGGATCGCCAGCAATGGAGCTGGCACAGACACACGCAGCCGCTATTGCAAAACAGCAACGTGCGCGCGGAACTCTCAGATCAGTAGCACGACGCTACGGATGAGGGGGGATAGGGAAGAGGTGGGTGGCGGCGAGCCGGCGTAAGCCAGGTGCGTGCCTGGTTGAGCCGGAAGCGCGATGGGGAGCGGAAGTACAGCGAGCAACGGCGCTTGAACCGAGTGCTGGCGGACGTCAGGCGTGGGCAACAGGGCGCGGTCGGCGCTTCCGGCCGGCGCGCACGGGATCAGGTAGCAGGTGCTCCAGGCGGGAAGATCGTCCCCAGCCTGTAGGGTGGAGGCTTCCTGCATCGCTCCCGATGGGGGGACTGCCTCGCTGGTTCGACGCGGGCATGGCGCGGTCGGATCATCCTTCGAGCCGGCCACGCTCAGGGTCAATGCACCGTCGTCGCCCCGGCAGATCTTGATCCCGGCCTCGCTCACAACCGGCAGCACGGCCACGCTGACTACGAGTAGCCAGATCAGTGGGCCGAGTAGCCGCTTCCGCATGTGAGACGAGTACGCCATAGCTTGTAATGACAAGTTGTGTGTCTCGGTACGTAAGCAGCTTAGCGAGGTTCCGGTGGAACGCACGGGAAGCTGCTTTCATCCGGAGTTCACCAACGGAATGCTAAGGTTTTCGCCAGACGACACGGACGACCGCCGCCGGTCCACGGTGATGCCTGCCCTCCTGAAGTTCCGTCTCCACCTCTTCCAGCACGAGGATACCCTCGGCGTCGAAGTGTCCGGCCAACTCGTCCGCGGTAACCATGTAATCGACTGATGGCGGACCTCCACTCTTGTAGCCGCCGGTAATCTGCTCCGGGCGGAACCACTCGGCGATGAACACCCCGCCCGGCTTTAGAATCCGCTGTACGAGGCGGTACAGGGTCGGGCGGTCAGGGGGTGGGAGGTGCAGGTAGGTTGCTACCACGGCATCCCAGGTTCGGTCGGGCTGCCACGCGGTCACGTCGGCTTCTATAGGGTCGAGCGTCACCCCGCGCTCACGGGCCAGGCGCGTGGCTTTTGCCAGGCCCTCTGTCGCATAGTCCACGACGGTGACGCGGTGCCCCTGTTGCGCCAGCCAGACGGCGTTTCGGCCTTCTCCGGCCCCCAGTTCGACCACATCGGCATGGGGCGGCACTAAAGCCGCCTGGGTGACCAGGAAGGCGTTCGGCTCGGTTCCGTAGATGAATGCGCTACCGGAAAACCGTTTGTTCCAGGTGCGCGCGCCAGGACTGTTGCCGGGAGAAACGTGCTGGGTCATGGGTGGTGGGGCAAGGTACTTTCGTGGGAACGCGACGGAAATACGACCCCTTCGCGATACACGCGCAGACCGCTCGGCCGTCCGATAAAATATACTTGATGAAGTGGTAGTGAAGTGGTAACCTGCTGAACGACAGGGATCGCCGCTTCTGTGTACGGGGGGAATGTTCAGGTGTTCGGGTAAAGACCTGTTAACACATGAACACGCCGACTCCTGAACACCCTTTGCGGCCGTCGGAACAGGACCAACCATAACGCTGAAGGCGATCGTGACTATGAACGTGCAAACGCCCGGGTACCGCTCCTACATGGGCATTCCTCCGCTGGCCGGGCTCTGTTCGATGGACGAGGCGATGCGCGAGGGGATCTCCATCGACGCGTGCGTGGACCGGCTCAAGCGCTTTCATTATGCCTTCCTGCGGCTCCACGATCTGCTGCTTAAGCGGCTGGTGGCGGAGCCGGTATACGAGCTGAAGATGGGCTTCAGCCACCATGCCTACCTCTGCGCCGAGCACGTCGCCGCCCTGCGCAAGCGGGTCGCCGAGATGCGGGAGCCGCCGCTGGGTCTGGATAAGGTGCCTCACCCGGCGCTGGAACTCTTCTTCGACGAGATCCGCGCCGCGCCTTCCATCCGAGCGCTGCTGGAAGGGGTCTACGGGAAGGCGCTCCCGGCGCTGAAGGCCGGACTCGAGCGGCACATGCGGGATACCAACCGGCTCGCTGATGCGCCGTCCGTTCGTCTCTGCCGCTTTGCCCTGCTCGAAGTAGAAGACATGATCGCGTACGGACAGGCGGCGCTGGCCAGTATGGCAGGCGAAACGCCCGCCGGCGAAACGCAGCCTGCCTGGCTATCACTGCTGGACGACAGCCTCGCGGCAGCCGGGGGACTGGACGGTACAGAGGAGCACGCTGCGATCACGCTGGAACGGATGTACTCCGCAACCCCGTACGTCTTCGACCGCGTGCCTCGCCGTGACGAGCGTTTCCCCGATCCGTACAACATGGCGGTCAATGCCGAGGCGTTCATCTACGACGAATCGTATCCTCCGGAGCCGAAGATCCTGATGCTGTTCTACAAGCGCCTGCGCGAGATCGACGTACCGGAGATGATGGCGTCGATCATCGTGGAGACGGAGAGGAAGCCTTGGGAATACTACCTGGATATGACCCGCCAGCTCTGGGACGAGGCGCGCCACGCCATGATGGGGGAGGCCGGGTTCGCGTCGATGGGCATCGATTGGCCGAGTCTCGTCCGCATCAACTTCACGTGGTCGCTCGGCCTCAATACGCAGCTCACGCCGCTGGAACGGCATGCCGTGCTCTACTTCATCGAGCAGGGCCTCATGCCGAAGACGGGCAAGCGTTACGAGTGGGAGATCGCCTCGGCATCCGGCAACAAACTCGCCATGCTCTTTCAGGACTACGACTGGGCTGACGAGGTCCTGCACGCTCGCATCGGCCGGGAGTGGTACGTCTCCGAGATGAAAGGCCCCGGCGAAGCCCGGCGTTACGGCGACGAATGCTGGTCGAAAGTCCTCATGGATTGGAACCGCTGGCGCGAGGAGGGCCTGACCCAACATCACAACTGGTGGCCCGATCTCTACCGTGCCGCCTGCGAACGCCAGGGCATCACCCCCGACCCCTACGTACTCGCCTACGCTACCTCCTACGAATCCACCCGCGCCGACTTGAAGGCTATCTCGGCTTCAGGCTAAACGTGTACTTTGCAATGTGACAGAGCGCAAGACTCGGATTAACCGATTTTGCCTACCCGTGTCATCCTGAGCGAAGGCCGCCAGGCCGCAGCCGAAGGATCCCACTAAACAGCATCATGCCAAACTATGGGATCCCTCGACAGACTTGGGGTGACATGAGGGAAGGCGTGGAGTGGCAGACACGTAGCTGCGGAGGCTCGTCGAAGTAGCGTTGATAGAGCATAAATCGCTTCCACACCGCAAACCTACATGCCCGGCATGTCCAGAGAAGACAAAATATTCCGCGCCCTCGACGATTTCCGGATCGAACTGCCCTCCTGGGGTTTCGCCAATACCGGTACCCGGTTCGGCAAGTTTATCCAGCCTGCCGCCGCCACGACGATAGAGGAGAAATTGAGCGACGCGGCGCAGGTCCACCGGGTCACCGGGTGTTGCCCCACCGTGGCGGTCCACGTCCTCTGGGATTTTGAGGACGGGGTGCAGAGTGCCTCGTCCGTAGCTCGCGCCGCCGAGCAGGCCGGCGTGCGGATCGGTGCGATCAATCCCAACCTATTCCAGGATCAGGACTACAAGTACGGCTCCTTCGGCAATCCCGACCCGGATGTCCGCGCGAGAGCCGAAGCGCACGTACTGGAAAGCATCGCCATTGCGGATGCCACCGGCAGCCGGGACATCTCGCTCTGGTTTGCGGACGGCTCGAACTACCCCGGTCAGGCCAACATCCGCCATCGGCGCGCGTGGTTCCTGGAAGGATTGCGGCACGCGTACGACCGGCTCGCCCCGGAGCAGCGGCTGCTCATCGAGTACAAGCCCTTCGAGCCGGCCTTCTACCATACCGACGTGGCCGACTGGGGCATGGCGCTCCTCCTTGCGCAGCACACCGGCCCGCAGGCGAAGGTCCTCGTCGATACCGGACACCACTACCAGAGCCAGAACATCGAGCAGATCGTAGCCTGGCTGCTGGCGGAGGGGCGCCTGGGCGGCTTCCACTTTAACGACCGCCGCTACGCGGACGACGACCTCACCCTGGGCTCCATCGATCCTTACCAGGTATTTCGCATTTTCCACGAGATCCTGTACTTTCAATGGGAGACCGGGGAGACCCCCGATATCGCCTACATGGTCGATCAGAGCCACAACCTGAAGCCTAAGATCGAGGCTATGATTCAGACCGTCACCACCGCGCAGGACCTCTTCGCCAGGGCGGCCCTCGTGGATCATGAGCGACTGGCCGCCTGCCAGGCTAAGAGCGATGTGGTAGGTGCGGAGGAGTGCCTGAAGGAGGCATTCTTTACGGACGTGCGCCCGCTCGTCCGGGCATGGCGTGAGGCGAAGGAACTTCCTTCGGATCCGCTGAAGGCATTCCGCGAGAGCGGTTACCTGGAAGAGGTAGCTGCCCTCCGCAGCGAGAAGAACATGGCCGCCACGGCCAGCTATGCATGACGTATGGCCTGTGCCGATGGGGGATTCTGATACAAAGCTCGCGATTCGGGACAACGCCGCCCGGTCCCGCTACGAGGCGGAGGTCGATGGCAGCATTGCCTTCATCGACTACGCGCACTCGGACGACGGGCTCATCCTGTCGCATACGGAAGTGCCGGAGGCGCTGCGGGGGCAGGGGATCGCGCACCGGCTCATCCGGAGCGTTCTGGAACAGCTCCGGGGAGAGCACCGGACGATGGTGCCGCTCTGTCCCTTCGTACTGTCCTTCGTGAAGCGCCATCCCGAGTACCGGGATGTCGTCGTAGCGAAATACCGTAACCTCCTGCCAGAGCCGTGAGTGTCAAAGGAAGAGGAAAACCGCATACGGATCTGAAAGCGCTTTCATGTGTGCCCGCTCCGGGCATGGGACCGTATCCACCGTGCTCCGCCGGGGGCATCACCAGCAACCTATGAGGTGTCTATGGCCGCTGCAGGAAGCAGTCTGACTCAGCAAATGGACCAGCTCTACGAGTTCGAGCGAGAGCCGGTCACAGAAGACAAGCTGAAGCCGGGGCGATACTTCGCCGGGCTGTTTGCCGGCGAGCACGTCGCCGCTACCGAATTTGTGATCGGCGCGTTCTTCGTACTCCACGGCGTCACGATGTCCGACCTGCTCATCGGCCTCCTCGTGGGCAATCTGCTCGCGGTGCTGTCGTGGACCTTCATCTGTGCGCCCATCGCGACCCGGACGCGGCTGACGCTCTACTGGTACCTACGCAAGATCGCCGGGCCGGGCATGACGGTCGTCTACAACGTCGCCAACGCCGTACTCTACTGCGTGTTGGCCGGAGCCATGATCTCCGTGTCGGCGACGGCCATCGGACTGGGAGTCGGCGTGCCGCTGCCCGAGGGTGCGTATCCGGACCGCCTGGGGTGGATCGTCATCACGCTGGCCATCGGCGCCGTCGTAACCCTGCTGGCCATTTTCGGCTTCGAGCAACTGAGCCGGTTCTCCAGCGTGTGCTCGCCCTGGATCTTCGTCGCGTTCATCGCCGGCGCCGTCGCCTCGTTCCCGGCCCTGGGGATCCGGCCCGATCTGAGTAACCTGATTACGGTCCTCGATACCCGGGTATGGAACGGCATCCCTGATGAAGGCCAGATGAAGTACGGCGTGTGGCATATCGCGGCCTTCGCATGGCTCGCCAACCTCGCCATGCATGTCGGCCTCTCGGATATGGCCCTCTTTCGCTATGCGAAGAACTGGAAGTACGGGCTGTACTCATTCTTCGGAATGTACACGGGCCACTTCCTGGCGTGGATCTGCTCCGGCATCATGGTCGCGGCGGTCGCCCGCGAGATGAATCCGGGACTGATGGCCTACGAGGCGCTGGGCCTGGCGGGCGCGTTCGCCGTGCTTGTCGCTGGGTGGACGACAGCGAATCCCACCATGTACCGGGTCGGACTGGCTCTCCAGGTCGTCACCCCGAACTGGCCGCGCTGGAAAGTGACCCTCGTTGCCGGCACCATCACGTCCGTGCTCTCTTGTTTCCCGCTTTTCTTTACCGAGCTCCTGGCGTTCGTAGCCACATACGGGCTTATCCTCATGCCTGTCGGTGCCATCGTCTTCGCGGAGCACTGGATTCTGCCCCGGCTGGGCGTGGAGCCGTTCCTGGCAGAGCGGAGAGGGTGGTTCATCAGCCCGGCTGCTGCCATCGTGTGGGGAGGGACGCTCGCGCTGTGCTTCCTGCTCTACCGGCTGGGCGTCCACGAGTTTTTCCTCTGGATCCCCGGTTACCTGTTCGCTCTTGCGCTCTACTCGGGGCTGCAGGTTGCCTTCAGTCGTTCCGCTCGTTCACAGGCGCATGTACAACCAGCCAGTAAAGAGGTCTCGCTCCCGTGAAAGCCATTGCAGCCGTCGCAAGCATCCTCAGTCTCGCCGCGTGCCTGATCGCGCCGGTCCTGTACGCCGCTGGAACCACCGACGCACCCACCTTCAAAACGATCCTGCTGATTGCAACCGTTGCCTACTTCGTTGCCGCCACGTTCTGGGCGGGCAGAGCGCGCTCGGCAGGCGCGCAGACCGCCTAGTGGTGTGTCAATCGTGATAGGTCGAGCGGAGTATAGAGACCATATGTATTCCGCTACGCTCCAATGTGTCATTCTGAGCGGAGCGTAGCGGAGTCGAAGAATCCCACCAAGCAGCACCGCTGTGCTCATAGATGGGATTTCTTCGACAGTCGGCTTCGCCTCGTGTCCTCGACTACGGCCCAGGGGCCTTCGCTCGGGATGACACCTGGTGAACATACCCGATGACCCGAACACAACCGATCTATTCATCCAATCAGCCTTAACGCCCCAATAGCCCCTCAGGGCAGGGGAGAGGGGCTGGGTTGCGTTCGTAGAGACGCGAGATCTCGCGTCTCTGCACACCACGTCTAACGCTTAAACTCCATTGCAGACTCACTCATACGCGGCCGGAATCTGAGAGCTGTAATGCCACCGGATCCGTCGCAGGGCACGCTCCTTGATCTGCCGTACCCGCTCGGCGGACACGCCGATGCTCTCGCTGATCTCGTCGAGCGTCATCGGCTTCTCCATGCCGATACCGAAGTACTGGCGCACGACCTTCGCTTCACGTGGGTGAAGACGGTTGAGCACGTTTTCCAGTTCGACTTTCAGCGAGGCGTCCACGAGCCGCTCGTCGGGTAATTCGCTGTGGTTATCGGGAAGGACGTCCAGCAGGGTCTGCTCCTCTTTCTCCGAGAAGGGCGCATCCATCGAGAGATGGTGGGTCGCGAGCTGCATGCCGAGCACGACGTCCTCCACGGGCACGCCGATCTCTGCTGCAATCTCCTCGGGCGTCGGCTGGCGCTCGTGCAGTTGGTACAGCCGCGAGCGGGCGCGGCGCATCTTCGAGATGGTGTTGGCCCGGTTGTGCGGCAGGCGTACCAGGCGCCCCTCACCGGTAATGGCGCTTAGGATTGCCTGGCGGATCCACCAGATCGCATACGAGATGAACTTGAAGCCTCGCGTCTCATCGAAGCGCTTCGCCGCCACCATCAACCCGTAGTTGCCCTCATTGATGAGGTCGGTCAACGACAGGCCGTTGCCCTGGTATTTCTTCGCGACGGACACCACGAAGCGCAGGTTGGCGCGCGTGAGCTGAGCCAGTGCTTCCTCATCGCCCGCGCGAATTCGCCTTGCGAGTTCTACTTCTTCCTCAGGAGTAAGCAGGGGAATCCGGCTGATCTCGTTGAAATACTGGTCGAGAACGCGTTGCTCACGCGGGGCATACATATCGATAGGACGAGCCTGTTAGATCACTGAGTACGTTTCGCCCCAGTATCGGCCCGCTCCGACCATCATTAAGACCCTGTACCGCACCGCCACACCCCCGATTCATACCGCCTCTGATCCACGATCCGCACGCCGAAAGCCCTCTCCTTGCTTTCTTCCATTATTACAACCCGGTTGAAACTGCACGTACGGCCCTGTTTTAAACTGAACCTGCGTTCACAACACGCTTCATCAGTGAACAGCAGATACTGTGCAGACACCCTGGTATACGAACGCGGTATTCTATGCCCTCGACGTCGATCGCTTTGTGGATTCGAATGGCGATGGAATCGGTGACTTCCCCGGTGCCACGAGCAAACTGGAGTATCTCGCGGATTTGGGCGTAACGTGCCTGTGGCTCCTGCCCATCCACCCGGCCCCCAACCGTGATAACGGCTACGACATCAAGAACTATTACGACGTAGATCCCCGTCTGGGAACGCTGGACGATTTCATTCACTTCCTGCACAGGGCGGGCGAATACGGCATCCGGGTCATCATGGATCTCGTGGTCAACCACACCTCTGATGAACACCCGTGGTTTCAGGCCGCTCGCCGTGATCCCGGCTCGTTGTACCGGGATTTCTATACGTGGTCCGATGCGCCTCCGCCCACGCCTTTGGATAAGGGCAACATCTTTCCGGATCAGGAAACCAGCGTGTGGACGTATGACGAGATCGCCGGAGCCTACTACTACCATCGCTTCTACCATTTCCAGCCCGAACTCAACTTTCACAACCCGATCGTGCGCGACGAGGTGAAGAAAGTGCTGGACTTCTGGCTCTCGTTCGGCATCGCAGGCTTTCGCATCGATGCAGCCTCGCATGTGATCGAGTCGATTGGCGAGGAGGGGTACAGCCATGACGAGCGGCACGATATCCTGAAAGAGATCCGGGCGCATGTGTCCGGGCGCAAGGAGAACGCCGTACTGATCGGAGAAGCCGACGTCGAGCCCGAAAAAATGGTGGCCTACTTCGGCGATGGCGATGAACTGAACATGTTGTTCAACTTTGCGCTCAACAATCACGTTTATCTCGCGATGGCCCGGCAGGATGCCAGGCCCGTTATCGAGATTCTGCGCCAGCTCCCGGCCATTCCGAACAACACGCAGTGGGCCAACTTTCTGCGCAACCTGGATGAACTGGACCTGGAACAGCTTTCGGATGAGGAACGGGAAGAGGTGCTCGAGGCCTTCGCGCCGGACGAGAACATGCGGATCTACGGGCGCGGCATACGCCGCAGGCTCGCACCCATGCTGGGTAACGATCCGAAACGGATCAGGCTCGCCTTCAGCCTGCTCTTCGCGCTCCCGGGGGCTCCGGTCATCGTCTATGGAGACGAGATCGGCATGGGCGATGATCTTTCCCTGGAAGAACGCCGCGCCGTGCGTACGGTCATGCAGTGGTCAAAGGAGAGAAATGCCGGATTCTCGACGGCCCCCGCGAACCAGCTCCTGCTACCGGTCATTTCAGAGGGCGACTTCGCATACCGGAACGTGAACGTAGCAGCGCAGCAGGAGAAACGGGATTCGCTATGGCATTTCATTCGTAAGCTGATTTACCTCCGCCGCGACTGCCCTGAAATAGGCACCGGGAACTGGCATATCATGGATGTCGGACTGAACGAAGTGCTGGCGCTTCGATGCCAGTGGAAGGCTGGCATCGTGCTGACGCTCCACAACTTTTCGGCGAAGCCCCGTGCGGTGGATCTGGATATGCACGACCAGCGCGGGCGGCGAATGCAGAATCTATTCGATGGACACGCCGAGCAGGTCGAGCAGCAGGGCAATTACCATGTGGACCTGGAACCCTACGAGTGCCGCTGGTACCGCGTGACCGGTGAGCGTGCAGTAGAAGCAAGAGGGTGAGGTAGCGTAGAAGCCGGAATCCGGCAAGTTCAAAGGCTAAGAGGGGTATTGGTTATGGAGCAGGAGACCATTGATCTCACAGGAACGAAGGAAGCAGAGGAAGCGAAGTTTCTCTGGTGGCAGACGGGCATCATCTATCAGATCTACCCCCGGTCGTTCATGGACTTGGACGGCAATGGCATCGGAGACTTGCCGGGTATCATGCAACGGCTCGACTACCTCAAATGGTTGGGGGTCAGAGCAATCTGGTTATCTCCGATTTATCCCTCACCGATGGCCGACTTTGGATACGATGTTTCCGACTATACCGGAATCCATCCGATGTTCGGCACCATGGAGGACTTCGACCGGCTGCTGGAAGAAATCCACCGGTTGGATATGAAGCTCATTCTCGACTTCGTGCCCAACCACACCTCGGACCAGCATCCGTGGTTCTTGGAATCGCGTTCCTCGCGGGACAATCCGAAACGCGACTGGTACCTCTGGTGCGATCCCGCCCCGGATGGCGGTCCACCCAATAACTGGCTGAGTGTGTTCGGCGGAAGCGCCTGGGAATACGACGAGAAGACGGGGCAGTACTATTACCATGCCTTTCTGAAGGAGCAACCGGATCTCAACTGGCGCAACCCGGAGGTCCAGCATGCCATGCTGTCCGCCATGCGCTTCTGGCTCGACAAAGGCGTGGACGGCTTTCGCGTGGACGTCATGTGGCACATGATCAAGGACGAGCAGCTCCGCGATGACCCGCCCAACCCGCACTTCCGCCCCGGAGATAATCCGTACCACGAACTCCTGCCGGCCTTCTCTACAGACCAGCCCGAGGTGCATGAGATCGTCAGGATGATGCGGCACCTCACCGACGAATACCACGAACGGGTCCTCATCGGTGAGATCTATCTACCAATCGGTCAGCTCGTCGCGTACTACGGGACCGATAATTCCGGCGCGCACCTGCCGTTCAATTTTCAGCTCATCACCCTGCCGTGGGATCCTATGCTCATCAACGCCGCAATCGTAGAGTATGAGAGCGCGTTACCGCCCGCTGGGTGGCCCAACTGGGTGCTCGGAAACCACGACAAGCACCGGATCGCCAGCCGGGTCGGACCAGGCCAGGCCCGCGTGGCCGCCATGCTCCTTCTCACCCTCCGGGGCACTCCGACGATGTATTACGGCGACGAAATCGGCATGCACGACGTCGAAATCCCACCGGACAAAGTGCAGGATCCCCAGGAAAAAAATGTCCCGGGTAGAGGACTGGGGCGCGATCCCGCGCGCACACCCATGCAGTGGGACGACTCGGAAAATGCGGGCTTCACGACAGGCACACCCTGGCTGCCTGTAGCCGATGACTACCGCGTCAGAAACGTGAAAGTGGAAAAAGCGGACCCCACTTCGTTGCTGTCGCTATACAGGCGGCTGATCGACCTCCGGCAGTCACAGCGCTCCCTCTGCGCCGGGCGGTACATCCCTGTTCAGGATAACCCCAACGTCGTCAGCTACGTGCGGGACTGCACGGGACACAAACGGTTTCTCATTGCCCTCAACTTGACCTACGAATACCAGGAGCATGCCATAGAGGGGTATTCCGGGCGCATCGTATTGACTACCGCGCTGAACCGCGAAGGGGAGCACGTAAGAGAAAAAATCACGCTCATCGGCGACGAAGGCGTCATCATCGAACTCGATGACTGACCCAACCCGCCCGAGCATGAATCGGAGCAACTCCGGCTGGGCATCACATACAAATCATACAGTGAGGGCCAGCGAGCAGCATCAAGCTGATGTGTTGCTAGAGAGCCGGCCGTTGTCTAATGGTGTGTCAAGGCCAAATCGATGACGCATTGCCCCCGTTCATCCCAATGGCGTGTTGCTCCCGTGTTACCATCCCGAACCATGTCACCCTGAGCTTGCCGAAGGGTCGTTTCGGGATCTCTCTTCATTTGTCATCCCGAACTTGTTTCGGGATCTCATGAGGTGTGCTGAGACGTTGAGCAGATACCGGTGGAGAACCCCCCAATCAGCCTTGACGCTCCACCCCGTTCCCAGGATGTCGGCCTGAACGAAGACGCACTGCGCGGGAACTGAGGCGGGCCTGTACGGTTCACTGCTATGCCTTGACGGGCGAACTACTTAGCCGCTGCGCTGGCTGCGTTACTGGGCCGTAACTGGCGCGTATGTCGATGCCCTTATTGCGGAGGTGATCCTATGTCTGATATGCAGAAGGGAGCCTCTGGGCTTGCCTGCTAGCGACAGCTACCCGGGCTCCCGGACAGCTATTGAGGCCGCGTCGTGCTCCAAGCACCACGCGGCCTTTCTTTTTCCCCTCCCGCCATGAAAGCCTGCACCCCGATCGCTGACCGCTGTCCCCTTCCGGTTTTGCTGACCGCTGACCGCTGAAAGCTCCCCACACATATGTAGGTTATAAAAATAACCTCGACACGCCGCCTCCCACGCCGTACCTTCCCCTCATCATTCTTCGTTCCACAGTACGCATGCTACATTCGAGGAGGGGATCATGGAAGCGCAGGACCACACGCTCACCCAGCGCAAGCAGGAAGACCGCAAACGCGAGATCGTCCGCGTGCTCTCAGAAGGAGACAGCCGCACCGAAGCCTGCTACGCCGCCCAGATCTCGCGCCAGACCCTCTACAACTGGCTGCGAGAAGACGAGGCCTTCGCCCGCGAGGTCCGCATGGCCGAAGAAGAAGCAGCCTCCCTCATCGAAGGCGTGCTCTTCCGCTGCGCGCGCAAGGCCGAGTTCGATCCGCGCTACCAGCGCTCGCTCAAGCTCTACCTCGAGCGGCGGGACCGCCGCCTGGAGAAGCGGCAACAGGAGCGCCGCCGTAAGAAGGCCGAAGACCGGGCAGCCGAAGCGCGCCGGAAGAAGGCGGCAGAGCGGGCAAGCAGCCCCCTCCGCAAGCACCTGGCAGCGCTGAAAGAGAAGGAGAAGCAGTACGCCTGGCTCAGAGGCGAAGCACCCCCGCCCCCAGACATAGGAGCGCGTCCGCCCTCCCAGCACGGACAGCCCACCCAGCACGGCACACCCACACCCCGCCCGTAGGGGCGACTGTCCGGTCGCCCTCTCTGAGCCACAGGTCGCCCTCTCCCACGGAACCACACGGCCCCCGTACCCCACACCCCCGAGAACCCCGCCGATCCTGGACCGGGGCATGGCCCGCCATGCCCCTACA
>JAWLHQ010000008.1:0-198063 GCA_041690215.1 Rhodothermales bacterium | reverse complement strand
TTGACGACGGCGTAGTCGGTCTCTCGGATGAGGTGCCGCACCAGGGCCGAGCCGATGAAGCCCGCCCCGCCCGTCACTATTACCACTCGTTGCATGCTTCGTCTTTATTCCACGGTTTTAAAAAGCACAAATCTAAGGATAGAAACTACCACATCAAATGCCTGTGTCATCTGCGAATCTTGCTTCATAGAAAGGCTACGCGATGCCCGTTGACTTTGCCGGTAGACCTCCCATGCTCAAAACTTCAGCGTATTGAGCATCGCTTTTCAACCATGTGCTGCCTTTGCGCTCGGCCTGGAACCAGCGACTGACCCACCTTCGCCGCCTCTCTCTGCCATCCGCTTACGCTTCGTTACCACTCAGGTCGATCCAGGCAGCCAGCATATAGGCTAAACGGAAGATTCCATTTGCGCAGGTTAACGCCTATCCAATGCGCATTTTCTCCACAGCAGGGCAATCCTATCTCCTAATCATATCTAGCAGCCCTACAGTACTATTTACGACACTCAAGACGCCTGTTCACTGTTTCGCATATACAGTGTCGTAATCCTCAATTTCGCCTAACACCTAAGGTCGCAGCATATCCAGTTCTATTTCCATACAGGAAACTCTATCCAGCCGAATTAGAAATGCACGATGAGTCATTCCAGAGACTCCCAGCTTATTGCGCATCAATCGCATGGTGGCCGCTTGTTCAGGATAGTTAAATCGAGCTAATGAGCCCTAGCCCAGGCAATCCTCTGCAAACTTGAATCTTTACAAAGATGCGCCAACAGGAACATATCGAAGCAAGCGTTCATCCAAGCGACCTATCAATTCCAGATAAAAAAAACGGAGATGAATCTCGAGAGGAAAGGCCGCTGGTATCGGTCATCATGAACTTCCTCAATCCTCCCGAGTACTTTTTTCGCGAGGCCATCGAAAGTGTCTTTGCTCAGACGTATGGCCGGTGGGAACTACTCCTTGTCGATGACGGGTCGACCGAGGCAAGCACAGCGTTTGCGCAGGAATACGCACAGCAATTCCCAGACCGGGTGCGCTACCTGGAGCATCCCGGACACCAGAATCGAGGCATGTCTGCTTCGCGTAACCTGGGCATTCAGCAGGCAAAGGGGACGTACGCGGCCTTCCTGGACGCAGACGACGTGTGGCTGCCACACAAGCTCGAGAAACAGGTGGCTGTTCTGGAATCGTATCCAGAAGCGGCGATTACCTTTGGAGGCAAAATACACTGGTACTCCTGGAATGGCGAGAAAGGAGCAATAGATAAACCTGTAGAAATAAGACTCCCACATAATACCCCCCTCCCCCCGCTAACAACCATTCGTGATTATGTTCAGTGGAACGTAATAAGTGGTGTCTGCGGCATTCTCATACGCCGCGATGCTGCTATTCGCGTCGGAGGGTTTGATGAATCATTGACGTATTGTGAGGACCAGTCGATCAATTATAAGATTTCGGCCCGCTACCCCACAGTTGTGACTCCAGGACAAGATTGGAAATACAGACGCCATCCGCATTCCCTGTCTTACACCTACCGTACGTTTGCCCTGGATAAGAAAATTGCGCTAGAGCTGCACTTTTTAAAGTGGGTATCGAACTTTCTTAAACAGAATCATATTGACGATGCGGGTATCTGGAGAGACCTGTACCGCACCCAGCGCAGCATGCGTATGCAACTCGTAGAGATGCGCGTATCTGAAGGAATGAGCCGTCAGATCAGGGCTATTCGCAAACTATTTCGATCCGCCCGATCCGGCAACCGGGCACTTGCTGAGCAGTAGGAAGATGCTCGGCGTACGAGTGACTTCTCTGTAATTCACTACAGCTAGACCGGTAACATCCGATCACAGTACGGGGAAATCCGGGCTGCCGGATCGACTATTATACGGATGAATGCACTATTCCCTATGGCCAGTGCATCCGGGCCATAGGGCACGCCGTCCGAATACACGCCTTACAAGTATACCGGGCGATCGGCAGTACGTTACGAGTACGAATGCTCCTCTGATCCTGCTACAAGGCAGCGCTGGATTGAAGGGAACGTTTATCTCCTCCTATGTCTCTGCGTGATGAACCTCTTCCTGGTAGGTGGGCTCCTCTGATTGAACACTCAGACCTACGACGAGCTGCTTTTCTCCCATGTAGCGTAACAGCGCATAGATGAACAGCACTACCCCGGCCATCTCACAGACCTCCTCAATCAGCGTACTGATGCCCAAGATCATACCATCTTCTTCGATAGAAATCAGGTACGACTCTCCCATTTCTACGCCGATTGCTCCAGCCACGAACAAGAGCCCTGCCCCAGCAAAGAGCATGAAATAGCGACGCGATAAGCTTCTGAGAAACGGCACGAAAACGATGAGCAATATGATAAGCAGTGGGATGTACGCCGCATACCAGATATAGTACCAGATCCCTTCCCCGCGCCCTATCACACTGATTATTAGTCTGGCGATGATTCGTTCGTGGATTTGTGCCGCCTCATCAACGCTCATCATGCAGAAGCCAACGGCTAGCAGCGCCCATTCCCACCAGTGTTTGCTTTGCTGCCGGTAGCTGTCCAGAGCGATGAAGACAAGCAGAATTCCCGTCGCAAGCAACAGGATCGTGGAGAAGTAGGTTGGCAGATTAGCCTCACGCTCCATACTAAAGAAGCGATAAAACTCTCCCCCGGATGTCGCATAAACCCTGACGGCATGAGCCAGCACATGCGCAACTGCCAAAAAGGCTATGGTGAACGCCAGCCCCATGAAGACCGGCCTGGGTCGGATTGATATCCTGAGCATGTTCCATCTCCTTTGGTGTAGTGACTACAGTTCTTCAAAGGAGCCATCCCCCGGTGCCCCTTATTTCCAGTGCATCACGAGACCTGCTTGCCGAGCCGAAAGTAGATGAGGAAAACCTGCTGGCTTAAGCTCCTTTGAGTTGAGCTAGCATCTCTGCCCGCACCGGCCGGTACCGGCCGGTGCGCTGGGGATGTCCACTTCGCAGCAACTCTGAAACGGTCACGAAACGGATCGCGCTACCCAGTTGCTGCAAAATGATGCTGACTGCTTCGAGCATCGGCTCCCTGTTCCTGTACCGCTCGTCCTTAAAGGTGTGCAAGGTATCGTGGAATAGAATGATGCTGCCGGGCACGAACTTTTCCATGACGGTCCGGGCCATGGTTGGACCGTCATGATCCAGCCAGTCCTGCGCGGCAATATTCCAGGTAACGACCTCGTAGCCGAGCAGGTATGTGTCCAGACGAGTGGTGATGTTGTCCCATCCGTATGGAGGTCTAAATAGTTTGTCTCCGCCATACGGGGCTAGGACACGCGTGCAGTCGCGAAGCTGCTTTCGCTGCTGACGCCCTGACAGCAACGGAAACGCAGGGTGATCCCAACTGTGATTACCGATCTCGTGCCCGGCCGCAGCGACTTGCTTGACAACGTGCGGATGCCGCTCTGCCGTTTCTCCTACCATGAAGAAGGTCGCACGCGCATCATAGGCGCTCAGGAGTTCGAGCAATCGGGGCGTATGAACCGGATGAGGCCCGTCGTCAAACGTGAGTGCAGCAACAGGTTCTTCCGTTGAAACGTGCGTGATCGTTCCGGGAATGTACGGCTCCGCTATTCCAATCAGATTACGCACAGCCTGCTTGATTCGTCGATTCATGGCCTTAAAAAGCTTGAATCACATCGGTCGGCAATTGGAGAATTATGGGAGCGAACACACCGGCTGTGCATCGTTCTCCATTCTCTTCGTCTCATATTGTCAGCTTCGCACCAAAGGTGACGTGCTAACCAGCAGGCGCCCCCTGCAACACTATGCCTAATGTTCGCTGCGTACAACCTGGATTGGCATGGCTCTCAGGGGGCACCCTGACTTCATGCGTCCAACTCCATCTCCTTGTATGGCACCTCACCATCAGTACGTGCAAGCAGAGAGTCATGTGCTAGTTATACCGATTAGACACGACAAGCGAAAAGTCCATATTTATTCACTAGCCCTCTAATCAAACCGAATTCGACTCTCACATATCACCGTGCTCTGTCTGAAGCCGGAACTAGCAGGAGGCTATAAAATGATTCCAGCTCAGCAGAGTGTCAGCAAAACGCTTGACCTGAACGAGTTAGCTACTCTTGGAGCGCCGCCTCTATGCAAAGTAAAGCGATGGGGATCACAAGGGGCAGTGTGCACTCATTAGGCAGACGCTGCGGATTCGTTCTTCACGTTCTACGCCGATGGGGGATGCACCCGTAGCCTCGGCACAGCCTAAATGTACAGAGGAATCCCTGATTCTTTAAAAGGGCAGGCTCGATATCAGCCAGAGCGTTACACATCTCATAAAATTGACCATACGCCTTTTCGGCCATGTCCTTCCCTCCAAAACAGATGCTCAAAGGACATCCATGTCGCTTTTTTCATATCTAAATACGCTATCTCAGCATGAAGAGTTACGTTTTTGTAACGGGAGAACAGGATGAATATATCCGGACACCTCCAATCGTTATCAAGATGCGATGACGGATAAGCAAAGAGGCGCCAAATATTATGCAGGAAGCAGATACGATATTTATAAAGTCGTGCTCCTGAATACCCTGGTTAAAAACCGCAACTCCGTATTCGGATCAGGCGAAGCGTGTGCAAAACCGCTGGTCAAAACGTTATTCTAACAAGTGCCGGCGGGAGAGACTTATACCCGTTATTCTTCTGATGGAGGAAGCGTGTGAGAAACTCTACAGTACTCCGGATCAGGCTCACCTGCCTTATCGGATCACTCCTCTGTATCAGTCTGATACTACTCACACCACTCGGATCACGGGCACAGATCAGAGTCATGCCTCTAGGGGACTCGATTACGCAAGGAGAGAGCCCTGAAAACCCCGGATACCGCGAACACCTCTGGCATCTGCTCAATGACGACGGCTACAACGTCGACTTCATCGGCACACTCATTCACCACTACGACTCTGACCGCCTCTCGCCCGGGTACGACCACCACCATGAAGGTCACGGCGGATGGAGAGCCAACTATGTCCTCAACGGCTTCTCCAACCAACCCGCCGCCGGTAAACTGACCGACTGGCTCCAAAACTACACTCCGGACGTCGTTCTCCTCCACATCGGTACCAACGACCTCCACGGCGAAGCCAAAGGCCTGCCCAACCGCGACGACGTCGTCGTCAACCGCACTCGTGATGAAATAGAACAGATCATCGATACCCTGCGGGCCGATAACCCCAACGTCGCCATCCTCCTCGGACTGCTCATTCCTGCGGATCCCTCCACATACCCCGACCGTGGGCGACGCATCCCCCTCCTCAATGCCGCCCTCCTCGACCTGGCCAACTATAAAAATAATCCCTCCTCTCCTGTCATCGCCGTAGACCACTTCTCCGGCTTCGATCCCAGCCGCCACACGTTCGATGGCCTCCACCCCAACCAGGACGGCGCACGCATCATGGCCCAGCGATGGCTCGATACCTTCATCACCATCTATCCTCCCCCTCCTCCCCCGCCTCCAAATCAACCACCTGTGGCAACCTTCACGGCCGAACCGGCCTCCGGCATCGCTCCTCTTGAAGTATACTTCAACGCCTCAGATGCTATGGATCCGGACGGTACCATCGCTACGTACAGTTGGGACTTCGGAGATGACGACCAGGCCACCGGACCTGACACCACACATACCTATAACGAGCCTGGGACTTATACCGTTACCCTCACCATCACCGATGATAGAGGTGCGGAACACTCCAGTTCGCAAGAGATCGTGGTGAAGGCCAGCTCTCCTCCGGAGCCGTTCGCCCTGATATTGCCAGCCGACAAAAGCACTGAGCGTACCCATCATCCCCTCTTTGAGTGGGAAGTGTCGGAAAGCCCGGATGCGGGAGATGTGATTCACTACATGTTTTACGTCGGCCTGGATTCGCTATTTAAGGATGCCACTCCGATAAAGATTGATACTACGGTCTATATTCCGACAACACCTCTGGAAGAGAACCAGCGCTACTGGTGGCACGTCGAGGCCGTCAACTCGAGAGGATTGGCAACGGCAACAGATACCCGATGCGTATGGATCGATGCCGAACCAGAGCCACCGAGGCCCGCCACCTTGATCGCCCCACGGGATAATGACGAGATTACTAACCCCGCTCCGACCTTCACCTGGTCCCCTGCCGTGGATAACGACCCGAATGATGAACCGATTTACCGTTTGCTACTAGCGGCCGACGCCGCATTCACCAAAGACATCCGTTCGCTAGATGTCGGTTCGAACACCTCGGCTACCCTCGCCGAAGCGCTCGCGGCGCCACACACCTTTTACTGGCGTGTAGATGCTATCGACAAAGACAGCCTGATCACACAATCCCCTGCGGCATCGTTCACTATCGTCACCGGCACAGGAATACCTCTACCGCCAGACCTCCCCGAAACCTATACGCTCGAACAAAACTATCCAAACCCCTTCACGTCACACACAACCATTCGCTTCGGGATTCCGGCTCCTGCACACGTGATCCTGGATGTATACGATCTGACGGGGCGCCACTTCGCGACGATTATCCAGCAGGAGATGTCACCCGGCTGGCACGAGGCCATACTGGATGCAAGTGCCTTCCCGAGCGGTCTCTACATTTATCAGCTTCGAGCAGGCCACTATACTGCATCGAGGAAGATGCTGCTGATCAGGTAGACCTCAGGCTCTAAGTGCTCCAGTGGTCAGGGGTATTCCTTGATCAAAAACTCGCCCACTTCCTCATGAACCCCTGGATCGCTTCTTCCGGGTAAAAGTGCCAGGCATAGCGGGAAGAGTAAATCCGGTTGCATGCCTCGCTTGTGACTACGACACCCTTCTCGAGTTCACCGCGATTCAAGCGCCGCTTTATCGAGGTCACATTCAGATGCTTCAAGTCCAGTGACCGGCCCATGCCCAGGAATTGATCCACGGCTCTTTCGGAGGTGCATGGCACGTCGAGCAGTCCGGCCATCTTATACCGTGTCTCTTCAGCTTCGATGCCAGGCGGCGAAAGAAAATGAACGAGGATCTGCCCGGGCAGAAGCGTCCAAATACGCTCGGGAACTCTGTTAAGCAAGCAGAGGATCTAGTCCATGCTTGTCTCTTTCTGGTAACGAACTGGACGAAAAAACCTCGGTTCAGTTTCCAAGTGCCGCAGTGAAAAACAGGGTCAATTCTCATGCCCCTACGAGCCGCTCACGCAAGCGAGGTCATCATACCATCCCTGACGGGTTGAACGACAGCCTCGCCAGCAGCGATCGCCGGCGTATTATTGAAGTAGGCATCCTGTTCAGCCCGGAGGACATCACATAAGCGACCTTCCGGCAAGATTACGTCATCATACGTGAGCACCTGGTCCTTAGGAATGCTTCGCTTCAGGCGGCATCCCTCGGCAAGTCCTATTGGCAACAGGTTCTCCGACCGGGCCACGTCCGCATTCTCGCACAACCCGTAGGTCATGTAGTGCCCTATGCCATCGAGTACCTGGCCCGCCACCAGATCAACTTTGGCTGTGGCAACCACCTCTACACGGAGCGGCCCCTGCGGGGCGATCGTCGCATCGCCGAAGAGCACGGCACGTGCCACGGTATTGTGAACCTCAAAGTGGCAAAGGTGATAGGGAGTATAAAAGCAGTAAAGCGGACCACCACCTAGCTTGTAGAGATTCAAGTAGTGTTGCTGAGCCGGGTTCTCATGCGTACCCAGAATGAACACTCCCGGTCCGGGCGAAGCACCCACCACGTAATCGACGATACCAGGCCCCTCAAGCAAGTCCTCTAACGGATACCAGTTTACTGCCTCCTGGATGGGAGTACCAGCCGGTACGGTCGGGCCGTGCATGCCCCGACGAGCCACTCGCATGCCCGTAGCATTTGCCACGATGGCCTGTTCGAACGATATCTTGCTACCATCGGCGAAAGAGGTCACCATGCTCGGCTTTTGCCCCCATTGACGTGCAAACCCCTCCTGTGTCGTGGGATTGCGGTAAGGGTCATGGAGCCCTTTAATGTTGCCGCACAGAACCGGCTTTACACCGATCCCTTTTACGAATCGGTACAGGTTCATGAGGACCCCGGGCTGGTCTCCGTCGGCGTTCGTGATTACAACGCCGGCCCGATCGGCGTAGACCTTCAGAATGGGACCAATCGTGCCGTCCAATTCCGCATTCATCAGGACCACATGCTTTCGATGCTTGATGGCCTGCATCACGACGTGGGCACCAAACTCAACCGCGCCCGTTACTTCAATGATAGCGTCAATACCGGCCGCCTCACACAGTAAAGACGCATCCTCGGTGATGGCATACTGCCCGCGCGAAATGGCCTTCTCCAGAGCAGTCACGCTCTCGGCTACAACCGGTTCGGAGGCACCGGCTTCGGCATAGGCACGCCGCGCGCCCTCCAAGTGGCGGTTTGAAATGGCCACGAGCTCCATGCCCGGCACACTCTGAACAAGCTGCAGGGCGATGCCACGGGCCATGAACCCGGCTCCAACCATTCCTACCCGAATCGGATTACCGGATTCCTGGCGTTTGGCCAGCGCTGTATCTATGATGATCATAAGGATGACACAGGTTGAGTGAAACGGTATACACTATACCGGCAGCATTCCTGCCAGGGATGAACAGGCGACCTTGCTGATAGACGACACTAGTAGCTTGTGGTCTGGTAGAGGAATCGCAGGCATTGCAAGCGGCATGCGCGAGATGCACGTCCGCCAGGCTTGTCTGTGGATGGCGAATAGAAACCCTGATGTCGAAGAACTCCGGCGGATTGCTCAGCCATGATCAACCACGATCAAGCGCAGTGAGGACATGAGATGTGGCCCCCTCCCTATGCTGAGCTACCGAACCATGGCACCCCACTCTACGATAGCCGCATCAGCTCTTGTTTGCCGATCCATGCGCGTACACATGCCGATATCGAGGGGAGATAGAGCCTCGTCCGGCATGCCACGCAGCGATACACGCTTCGGTAACGATGGATCTGCTATGGTACCGTCCATATCCCGTCATCAACACGAGCAGGCAGCGTGCCTTTTCTGAGGGAGATAGACCGGCACGGTTGATAGCCGAAACATATGCACGGGTCCATTGCCACTCGGGCAAGAATACCGCGCCTGCATTCTTGGGATCGAACCAGGCCAGCCGCTCCTTCATCGTACGGTAGGCCCGCATGGAGGTCCGGGGATGATCTCTACGCCTGAACAACGGTAGCTGTACCTCATGGAACTGGCCATGCAGTGCGAGTTCCGCCAGCAAAATCCGGTCTGAAGATGGATAGCTTCCGATCAAAGCTGTCCGCCTCAGCACATCTGTTCGAATGACCCCGAATAGGATGTCACATTTGCCCCCGTATTTGAACTGCTCAAAAAAACCCTTGAGCCGTTCATGCGGCTCTGAGGAGCGAAGGTGTAGCGAGCGAAGATGCTTTGGATTCGGGACGGGCTCCCCGTGCTCATCGATGACGATCGTAAGCGGATAGCTCAGTATTACCAGCGGATCCTCCTCCAGAACCTGGATGCACGCTTCGATGCATTCAGGTTCAAGCACGTCGTCGTGGCAGGCCCAGCGGAAATACTTACCCCGTGCGAGTTCGACGACACGATTAAAGTTGGCTGCCCCGCCTATGTTTTCGCTGTTCCGGTAATAACGGATACGCTTATCCCTAGCGGCGTACGCTCGGCAAATGTTCTGGGTATCATCTCTGGAGGCGTTATCCGAGATGACGAGTTCGAAATCCTCAAAAGTCTGAGCCAGAATCGAGTCGAGAGCCTCTCGAAGATAGTTCGCGCCGTTGTAGACCGGCATTCCGATGGTCAGACGAGGACGCAGTGTACTCATACCATGATTTCGATTTATTCCTAGGGTATATGGACCGGTCCTTCAACATGGTCCATGTCACCTGAACGATGCATCTGAGCACCCTTCTGTCCCCTCACATGGATGCCCCCGACAGCAGCGGCTCGGCAGCCGGGCGGAAATCCGGCCACGTCCCATCTTTCTCCGAAATCACTTCTACCTGAATCGGCCACTCGATTCCGATAGCAGGGTCATCGTAACGCAGGCCCCTCTCGTATCCGGGCGCATAGAAGGCGGACACCTGGTAGGTAACCTCCGTGTTGTCTTCCAGCGTGATAAAGCCGTGCGCAAAGCCCTCCGGCACATAGAGCATTCGGCCGGTTTCCGGCGTAAGCTCTACCCCTATCCACCGCCTATAGGTCTCAGAATGTGGTCTCACGTCAACGATTACATCGTATATAGCGCCACGGGTGCAACGCACGAGCTTGGCCTCTTCGTGGGGAGCTGCCTGATAGTGCATGCCGCGCAGCGTGCCACGTTTCTTGTTACATGAAACATTGGTCTGCACCATGACCGGAGCCAGACCATACGTCTCGAATTCCTGCTGGCAAAATGCTCGCGCGAAGTAGCCACGTACATCCTCACGCCGCTCAAGGTCGATGATGTAAGCTCCCTTCAGCTCTGTTTCCTGAAAAACCATGCAGGTCAATTGGATTAGTTCTGATGTACAGAAGTGCGCTGCCATTCGGCATACTGCGCGCAGTGGCACCCTCTCTGAAGCAGGTGCTCCCATTACAGATCAGCCAAACATACGCCACTTCACAGTGACCTCGCATGAAGCGCAAATTCGTCTTCAGATCAAAAACCTCGATTCTGAGCCAATTTGAAGGCTTTTCTCCAACGAGCCATTGAAACACTGTTGTAACAACCACATGACCAGCCCTTTCCAGACCGTACATGCCGACCGCCATGGACTCGTGTTACAGACAACCATACGGGCACTCAAATCTGCCAGGACATCAACTCCTAACGACGTACAAACCCTGATCCCATTTTCAGCATGACAGATCCTGCCCGGTCTTGATGCAAACCTTACCGGTGTTTCCACCCGGTGTCGTTCATAGACATTTTGACAACAAACACCATGCACTTAAAACCAGAACCGACCTCGATGGAGTCGTGGCACGCCTTACTGCATGACATCGCACGTGCAAAAAGAGCCAAACAGCCACTCCTCATTGAACAGATAAAATCATGTGCAATCACATGATCAGACGTCGACAACTATGCACACATCAGGGAAAGAAACATGTGCTTTCCGCGCACCGCCTTCTCTGGATAGTGTAATCTGGTTACACATCGACAGCAGGGCGACGGCTACACGGCCGCTGAGTTATCACAACTATGGGTTTCCGGCAGAAACATCATAACTCGCCCTGCCCACGCTATCATTTAGCCTAGTTGTATCAAGGTCTCATCCCTCAGTTTAGAGCAGGATGAGTACGTTGTCCGGCTCCGGCAGGAATCTTCCATCCTACTTGTGTTCCCGCACATTTCAACGTGCTTCCGGGTGTTGCATCCTCAAAAGGTGGGCATTCTGAAGCATCTTCTGCAGAGTGCTTCTCTATACCGGACATACAGCCGTATACGATATAGGTACTGCATCACTGGTCCGGCCACCCTGTACATTTGGCTCGATAACCATGTGCACGATAGCGTATCGAGATGTCTTCAGGTGGTGCCCTTTATCCTAGAGCTGTATGCAATGGGCAAAAACAGGCTGGTCTTCTAATGAACATGAAGGAGACTGTCCGAAAAAGCATACTGGCATATAGACGATGAAACTGGCCGGCGTCGCGAAACGAACACGTGATTTCAGAACGCACGTTCAAGCAGTCTGTGCACGCCGCCTGCGGAAAAGGAGCCAGGCAGCGAGGGAGGAAATTGACATACCCGCAACCAGTCCACCAACAAAGAAGATGAGGAGCTTTGGCCCCATCCAGGCCGGCAAAGCACGCCTGAGTAATCTCATCACGCGTTCCTTTACAACAGCCGGATGAAAACCAGCCATACCCGCAAAGCTCCTGTCCGCGCCTGCAATGAAAAAATCGGCCAGAACCTCTGCCTCTTGCTCTGATAATCCAACGGCAGGCATCCTATTGTACTGCCGATCGAACCGGGGCTCCTGGACGTAGTATTTCAACCAGATACGGACCTTCTCTACCCCCTTTGCACCCAGTACCTCTTGCCTTGCGGCTCGATACGATACGTGCGGCTCCGTAGTGAGTTCGTCTACCGCGTTGAGACTTGCCTCATAGGCATCCGACTCCAGTTTCGCCCGGTAGCGGTTCACGAACTCGATTCCCCGCATAAGAGGAGGAGCGGCCGTTCCCCCCGCATACCCATGCCTCCCCTCAAGTGTATGGCACCCCGTGCATCCCTTCGCCTGAACCAGTTCAGCGGGCTCCATGTCTAATCCCCTGTAGGCCGGATACGTACCCGCAGAATCGGGAACGACCTTTAGTATCGGACTCAGCCCTTCTGCAACAGGATGTAAGGGCGCGAAATATAGGCCATCTGGTCCGAAAGCAAGCCCCGTAACCATCTGGTGGCTCTGCCCCCTGTACTCGACGAAATAAGAAGGTACGTCGACGATCGCATCTTCCCGGAACCCGTATCGGAGTACCATGATACCCGGTCCCGTATTCAAGGGCTGCACAGGACTCCTGCTACCGGATAGGGCTACAAAAAAGGCATTCTGGTACGCCTCGGGCAAGAAAGAACTCTCCCCAGAAAAATCCATCTGCACGGGCCCGATGGCGGGATCCCATATGTAGTCGGCATTGGCCGCGGTACTACGATCCGACCCGTCCCACAGGTAATTGACTCCTTCCCGGATCTTTATGAAACGATCGATCGCCAAGCCATTATCTACAACGAAAACCTCGCCATCAATAAGACTGAGACCGAAAGGATTGCGCAATCCGTACGCCCATACGTAGTTGCGCACCTTCGTCCGGTCATCATCTTTGAAGTACGGGTTATCGGAAAGCGGTTCGCCATCCAGTGTCATTCGGAGGAGCTTACCCTGCATCTGATCGAGTTGCTGCGTGCGGAAAGGCTGCCATCCCTCGCCGACACCCACATAGAGATGATCGCCGACCACCTCGCAGTTTCCGATCTGGTGCGCCAGGCCGGATTCATGAGCAACGAAAATCTCGGTGAAGCTGCGGCTATCCGCAGGCTTGAGTGAGAACGTTTTCGGAGTTGTTTCGAACCGGATGATGTTGTTCCGAAGCACACCGCGCTCGTCCTGATAGGCATATGTTGCAAACACATATCCCCGCACAGGATCGAGACATATTCCCGCCAATCCGGCCTGCCCCTGGCCACTCGGAAGTTCCTCTCTGGGTACGAACGAGAAGAAGTCTTCTGCGAAAGTGTACACGCTTCGATCATTCGTCACGACCTTGATCTTTCCCCTGAGTTCCGTGACGAAGTAGAGTGGATCCTTCGGGTCCGAACCGGGATCAGGCACGAAAGCAATCGACGATGGAAGTTCAAACCCCTCCGTGTCGATGGTGATAGCAAAACCTCGGTCAACGGCCCATTCAGTCCTCCAATCCACGGGAGCTACACGTCCATCGTCCCGATCTCCCGTCGCTCCACATGCACCGACAAAGATAGTGAGGCACACCAGAACAAGTGCATATACCGAACTTGCAGCGCCGCAGCAGCCTGCGATTCGTTGTTTATGGAGAGCTTCCACGCTTGTCCCCGCCACAAGAGATGTCCTTTAATTTCCGCTACACGGCTACATCTACCGTTCGATCTGCGAAAGCTCGTCGTAGCTCCGGCCGCCAGAAACAAACATGGAAACCGAAGAACCTCTTTTCCGGATACGCTAAGGCAGGGTAAAGCGCTGGCTCGAAACGACGGCCCAGTCCTCGTCCCCACTCTCCCACCAGAGTGGTGGGAGAGTGGAGGCTTTCGACCGGCCGCCATCGGTGGTCCTTACAGTTCAGGCCGTCCGCCAGAAGAATCTAGCATCTATGCGCTGCTCGTTTATGAGATACTTCAGCTGTTTGAGGCGCGTATAAGCCCTGAAGCCGAACGTCTCATCGGACATATCGATCTGTTTAAAGATCTCAAGCAGTTGGTTCGCACCAAGCTCGAGATTCCTCCTGCACGCAAAGCCGGGCAATTGGGCATTGATCTTATCGAAGGAGACACGGTAACTCCGGTTATCCCCATCGCTCTGTCCGAACGTCAACTCGCATCCGGGGAACGTGTCGGAGACGATCTGGGCTACCTCCCGAATACGATAGTTCTCCTGCGTATCCCCCACGTTGAAGATCTGATTGTGGATGATGTCGCGGGGCGCCTCCAGCGTGCAGGCAATCGCATCGCAGATATCCAGAACATGGACCAGAGGCCGCCATGGCGTGCCGTCACTGGTCATTCGGATCTGCCGGGTCGTCCAGGCCAGACCGGACAGGTTGTTCAAGACGATATCGAAACGCATGCGTGGAGACGGCCCGTATGCTGTCGCATTACGAAGGAATGTGGGGGAAAAATCGTCGTCAGCCATCCTGGACACATCACGTTCGACGAGCACCTTGCACTTCGCATATGCAGTCTGCGGATAGGTCTCTGACTCCTCCGTCTTGATCTCATCACCTATCTGAATGCCGTATACACTGCACGATGACGTATAGACGAATCGGTTCACCCCGGCGCTCTTGCAGAGCCGCGCGAGTCTTACCGAGCCCTGATGATTGATGTCGTACGTGTTCTCCTCAGCATGCTGACCGAGAGGATCATTGGAAAGCTCAGCCAGGTGAACTATCGCATCGAAACCGGCCACATCCTCCTCCGTCATGAGGCGTATGTCCTTTTGAATCCTCTTGATGCGACTCTCTGAGCCATCGTAGAGCATGCCGTCCTGGTAAAAACCGGTATCGAGGCCGACGACTTCGTGGCCTCTTCCTTCCAGCACGGGTACCAGCACCGCGCCGATATAGCCTTCACTTCCCGTTACGAGTACTTTCATAGAGGTTCGTAATAAGGTTACTGTCCCAGATGCGCCACGGTGCGGTGCCGCTCTGCCATAGTTCTTCGAGATAGATCTTATCTCGAAGCGTATCCATCGGGTGCCAGAAACCACCATGCCGGTAGGCCGCCAGGTTTCCTTCCTCAGCCAGCCGCTCCATCGGCTCTCGTTCCCAGACTGTGGCATCGCCTGCGATGTAATCCAGGACCTCCGGTTCGAGAACAAAGAAACCGCCATTGATCCAGGCCCCATCGCCGCCCGGCTTCTCGCGAAAGTGCGTGATGCGCGTCTGACCGCTCTCTAACGGGAATGCCCCGAACCGGCCGGGAGGTTGAACGGCCGTCAGAGTGGCCAGCGTACCCTGCATCCGGTGAAACGAAATAAGGTCCGTCACATCGACATCGCTTACCCCATCACCATAGGTCAGGCAAAACGTCTCCTCACCGATATACTCCCTGACTCGCCTCAGCCGCCCTCCCGTCATCGTCGTCTCCCCCGTATCCACGAGCGTTACCCTCCAGGGCTCCGACTCTGTCCGGTGGACTTCGATCTCATTGGTTCGAACATCGAAGGTGACGTCCGAATTTCGAAGAAAGTAGTTCGCGAAGTACTCCTTAATGATGTGCCCCTTGTAACCGCAACAGACTATGAAGTCGTTGATACTGTGCGCCGAATAGATCTTCATGATATGCCAGAGCACCGGGTATCCTCCGATCTCTACCATCGGCTTGGGCCTTACCCCGGTCTCTTCTGACAGGCGCGTCCCGAATCCTCCAGCTAGTATAACAGCCTTCATAGTCCCCCAAGGGTTTCAAAGGTTGGACGAAGCAGGTTGCATCGAGCGGGCGGGCGATTCTTCGCAGTCCGAAAAACTGCCCGACTTACGCTACCCGACCGGTATGGCATCGGGAGGCGTTCCTGATTCTTTCGTTTCATAGTAGACAGCACAATGTATCGGCGCTACCGATAAATGGAGTGTAAACCTCGCGCTAACCTAGCTAGGGTTTTGGCGCGATCTAGAAACAGCTGGACTCGTCCCGATCCATCATTGCACCTCCAGCACACCGGTTTCAGCATCCTATTTCGTGCCACCCCAATGTATTCACCCATCTAAAAGCAGATAGATACCAGGTTGTAACAAGTGTGATGCGCATGATTGGATGGTGCTCGTGTTACCTTCATTTTTCTCCTGGATGGAGAGGCAGCAACCCTTACCTGGAATCGTACTCTCGTCGCCTTTCATGGATATTCAGCCGGTTACGTTCTTTTTCCCCGACATCGAGGATCTGACGCAACTCCCGACGTTCGACCTGTCTGACTGGCGGATCTGGCGAGGCACCAAGTCACGGCGCCGTGCATGGATCGTGCAGACCTACTTACGGCTCAAGCAGGCTGGATACGAGGTCTCGATATCGGGCCAGCTCCCGCGAGAAGGGGTCGTCGTGCTGCTCGTGGAGGATCAATTCAAGCGGGCTTTCAAGGCACAATTCAGCCCTGCACACCGAAACCTGTTCGTGCTGAGTATTCGTGCTGATATCGAAGGATTTCGCTCTCCGATAGCGGATGCCGAGGTCGTTCAGAATGGCAAGTTTGCGGATGGACGCCGGGTCTTCTTCATCCCGCACTGGCCACAGCCCGGGCTTATTCCACGCGATCGCTCCCGTGGCACGACCATCCGCACGATCTCATTCAAGGGGCGGAATGGCAGTTTCCGAAAGGAATTCCACTCCGAACGGTTCGCTGGCTTTCTGAAGGAGCGGAATCTGGTGTTCGATTATGGCGTCCCGCAAAATGGTACGTTGCCGATGTGGCACGACTATGCATCGACCGATCTCTTACTGGCGGTACGTCCGGACTGGAAATGGGGAAAGCTCAGGTGCGAGAAACCCGCCACCAAGCTCATCAATGCCTGGCACGCCGGCGTACCGGCCATTGTCGGGCCGGAGTATGCGTTTCGGGAGCTCCGTCGTTCGGACCTCGACTTCATCGAGGTGAACTCCGTCGAGGAGTCGATATCAGCAATTACGATGCTGATGGAGAAGCCCGACCTCTATGAAGCGATGGTCGAGAACGGGCTCGAACGCGCGCGGGATTTCACACCCGAGCGCATCACGGAAAGGTGGGCCCATGTGCTCTTCGAAAAGGTACCCGAAATTTCTGCTGGCCGATTGTTCCAGCTGTCACGGAGCATGCCCCTCTCTACCCGGCGTGCAACCAACCTCCTCGCGATGCCACCCACTCCTTTCGAGTTCCGGAAGCAGGTGAGTTATGTTCTGCAACAGCTAACAGCGCGCCCTCAGCCCGTAAGCAGAGCCCAAAACACGACTTCATAACCTTGTGCCAAAAACAGCAGCCATCCGAATCGAGGTCGGATGGCTGCTGTCTAGCCCAATCAACAGACGAGAACGTAGCGTCTGTTCCTCTGGTTAGAGGTTCTCGTAATCTTCCAGGTATTCAGCTTCCGGATCGTCCTCTTCCGGGCTTATCTCATCCAGCCCCGCGGCAACCTCGAGATTCGATGTCGAGATTCTCTCGGGGGAAGCCGTTGTGGAGAACACGAGTGTGCAAGCTTGATCCACGAAGACCTTATATCCGTGTCCCGGTGACATCAGGCCAATGGTGTTGATGCTAGAGGACGGGTAGTATACCTTACCATCTGCATCCGTTACCAGAACGAGGTTATCCGAAACAGGCTCGAGCGCCTCGTCGATCGGCAGCGATTCGCTGTGCGGATACGGAACCCAGTTCCAGCCCTGCTTCAACCCGATCGCTACCTCATCCGAGGCCACCGGCGTCCCCTTGACAGACCAGTCGACATCACGCCGTGCATACACCATGTAGGCCTCTCTCGGGCTCCAGTGGCTGATCTGGGCGACATCGAGTTCCGGGCTGTAGACCCGCCCGTCTGCGTTCTTTACAAGCACGACGTCTGCAAGCACCGTACTCATTACAGACTGTATGCTCGAATCCGCCGGTACGACAGACAGAGAAACGGTATTCCATCCCTTTTTGAGCTTCAGCTTTTGAGCAATGGGAGCATTCGCCGGAATGACGTCGAACCCTCGCTCTACGCTCGTCAGGACTTTCCCGTCGCCATCATAGAATCGTATGGAACCGCGGTACCTTCCGGTCGCATCGGCAGTCCATGTACAGCGGAATGGTACGGTCCTGGCTTCGCACTTTTTAACGCCGTTCACCCATCCCTCCATCCGGGCAATCGCACCATCGTTGGTAGTTGTCCCGGAGAAGGTCACGACGTCTCCCTGCCTGTACTGTGCATCCAGAGCGGGGCTGGCAAAGTTATCGATCTGAAGGGTTACACCTGCATTGGGGCCAGGCTTGTAATCCACGAGAGCACTCCAGTTGCCTTTAGGCCACATCTTCGCTGCCCAGGTTGCTATCGAGTCGAGCGTGGATTTGGCTACACCCGCTTCCTCAAGCGCAGGGATGAGGCGGTACATTTGATCCGCATAGCATCCCCCGGGCATCCACGTGCCGCTCTTGTAGGGAGTAGGTTTGTATGCAGCAGACGAGAGGCCTTTCATATCGCAACCGTTCGGGCGATACGTCCATTCCTTGACCGGGTGCCTCATGGTCTTCTCAATCCACGCCTGCATGATAGCCGTCATGACGGCAGGCTCTTTGGGACCGAGTGCTTTCAGCGCACTGGGCGAGGGTTTGTTGTGTGAGGCGAACAGCCACGCGGGCGTTACGTGACGGAAATACCACCCTTTCGAATCACCATCGTCGACCCCGTTCTCATTGTTGAGCTCCTGAAGCATCTTCACGTAGGTCGCAGCATGCCGATAGGGCTGGTTCGACGGTAGGAACAGGATCTGATATTTCCAGTCGACAGGCCGAATAGTAATCCCGTTCCTGTTGCCGGCATTGAGCGTAAGCTGCACCTGATACCAGATCGCCGAAAAGTACGACCACTGATCCTTGCTGCCGTGCGGCCATGTCAGGTCTCTGCCCGGTTTCTTCTTCCAGTGGATGTGCGGGGCAACATCAAACACGTTGCGGTGCACGCCAACCCAACTCCGCACCTCGCCATTGCGGCCGTAATTCTTCGGAAGCGGGGCCATATCCTCCAGGCCGTACGTCGTCATGACCTCCCACTGTTTCACGGCATACCACTGGGTATAGCTGAGGATGTAATCAGCGTTCAGTTTACCGGGTACACCGCGTGAATCGAAGTAGTTGAACGTGGCCTTCTTGAGGAGGAATTGATTATGGTGCGCCCCCCACTGCATCAGCCGCTTGAGGGCCTCTCCATTCGCTTTGCTGGCGGGGTTCCTGACCGTCGGTAGGACGCTATTGGAGTAGTAGGTGTTTACGTTATCCGAGGTGAAAGCGGAACCCCAGGAATCAATGGGGTGAACGCGTGGGAGCCACTCATTCCAGTCGGGAAACTGCGCGGCTATAGGAATAGCGCGTATGTTGAGCGTTTCATCGACATCCACGGCGCTTTCCGTTATGCCATTCGGAAATATGTATGGCTCTGCATCCAGGTCGTTCTCCAGCACCCAGTCCAGTCCTGCACCTGCGGCCCAGCAGTGTTGCGGCAGTTCATCGATGGGCCGCCCCTGTATACAATCTCCCATCGTGGGCAGCTTGCGTGTCGGACCCGGCTGGTACGCCGGATCCCACGGAGTACCGACGGCCGGTACATCGAGTGAACGAATGTACGCGGCGATCTGATTGGCCTTTTCTTCCGATAAGCCGTGGTGCCGACTGCGAGCGACGATTACTTCATTTGAGTAGTTGAAGTACTTCAGGTCGCGTCCATCACTCGCATGGCAGTCGGAGCAGGTAGCTTTGATCCGGGGGCCTCCGACGAAATCCAGCAACTGAGCGGATTCCCATGCGGTCTTACCCGCATTGATATGAGCAGCCGTATTGTATCCGGCGGGAGCCGTCCACCTCGACATGTCTTCGTAGATCAGCTCATCGGTGATCCGCCCTGCATTCGCTCTCTCGATATCGGCATGCGTGAGATCACCGGCATATCCGCTGGGCAGAAAGTCGAAGTTCAGAACACGAAAACCGCTCGTGAAGCCCTCTGTCCCATTGAAGTAGAACTCGACCGTGTTCGCACCATTCTTC
The DNA here is from genome assembly GCA_041690215.1 of Rhodothermales bacterium. GTDB lineage: Bacteria > Bacteroidota > Rhodothermia > Rhodothermales > DASSAV01 > DASSAV01. The sequence continues at coordinate 178,092 of JAWLHQ010000008.1, read as the reverse complement.
ACGCCGGAAACCGGAACCGTGAAGCGTACCGTCTCAAATCCGCCACCGATACAGCCTGCGCTACTAGTCCTCTCAAGCCTGGCGCATGTGGCCGTATTGTTATCCACCTTCACCCAGCTTCCCCCGTTTACGCGTACCCACATCTTCGGGCTCGTATTCGGCGAGGACTTGTCCTGGACCTTCAATCCTTCCGTGCCACGGCTACCGTCTCCATATTTGTAGGAGGGTTGGTGGACCTGCATCCAGAGACGGTTTACTCTCCCGTCGCCATTGTTCACGTTCACGGTAACGGACTTCGTGGCCGTACCCGTACCTGAAAAGACCTCGATGGGCAGTGTGATGCCCGCTACGTTCTCAGCAACCTCAACCCGAGGAACCTCTCGATGCGTATGGCCGGAAAGCAATACGAGTTCGGGGTTCGGGTGCAGCAACTCCTGATTTGATGGAACACGCCACGCAAAGGCGCCCGCTAACATTAAGAGGGCGAGGATGGCGGACATGTAGAAAGATGCACGTCTCATGGGGCAAACTACTTGGTACTAAAGGGCTGTGCCTGTACCGTGTGCGCACACAGCATGCCAGAGTAGCATCCCATCCGGCCGCACACTGTTCTAGGGGAAACTGAGCCCATAGTATTCATAGACTTAGCTCGTTTTCCACCCCACCCCCTCACAGAATCTTAACGGTTCGCTTGAAGTACGGGGCTCTGGGCCTATTACGGAAGCGCCACCTCGAATTTCAGCGTCTCAGAGTCAGGTGCGCACTAACGAGAACAAATTGCACATGTAACAAACCTGACATATTCGCTTCTGTGAGGGGCCAGGAGACGATTCAGGCCGATCGCTCACATACCTATATGATGGCATTCCAGAACGCAGGACTTCGGGAATCACGTTTCATTATTACCTGTGTCCTTCTCCTGACTCGTTCAGGTTTCCCTCACCACTATACACTCCTCCAAGCGTACAACTCCTACGAACAGCCTCCAGAAAGATCCTCGACGTTCCTGAGGGCAACTACGACGTTCTGCTTCGATTATGACTCGATGCGCAGCAACAAGCAGAACAAGCATGACGATCTCGAATCTGCGCAATCGCCTTGGGTAGTCGTTCTTGCAACGCAAGTATAATTACGGCATCCCTGCTTTGTTGCGGTGCCGGATGTAACTCCGGCGCAAGGATCAGCACCAGGCCTGTCCGATTCGCTGTAGCGACAGCCTGCCGGGACCAACCCATCCTGTTGGAAGCCCATCTCATAATAAATGCGGACATACCTCGCATTTGGCGCATACACCTAGCGCCGAAACGCGTTGTGAGCGCGTTCGAAATTGCCAGCGCGCTTCAAGTTTTTGATCGTTTCAGCGCAAACCGTCATTCCGTAAGCTGACGGCTCCTTCCGCTTCTAGCCCTATACAAGGAGCGCCTGATGAGTACTGAATGAGAGGGCTCGATGCTCTTCAATTCACTCGAATATGTCGCCTTCCTGCCTCTGGTTGTCGTGGCGTACTTCGCGCTACCCCATCGCTTTCGGTGGGTTTTGCTGCTAAGCGCCAGCTATTACTTCTACGCCTGCTGGAAAGCGGAATACCTGCTCCTGATCATTTTCAGTACAACGATCGACTACTGGGCAGGCCTGCGCATGGGGCGTTTCGAGACGAAGGAGAAACGCAGACCGTACCTCCTGTTCAGCTTGATCACCAACCTGGGCACGCTGTTCGCCTTCAAGTACTTCAATTTTTTCAATGAGTCGACACGCGCCCTGTTCAATCAATTCAACCTGCTTTTCGACGTACCTGCCTTCAACGTGCTCCTCCCGGTGGGCATCAGTTTTTACACGTTCCAGACGCTAGCCTACTCGATTGACGTCTACCGGGGCATTCAAAAGCCAGAACGACACCTGGGAATCTTTGCACTCTACGTCACCTTCTTTCCGCAACTCGTCGCCGGTCCTATCGAGCGCTCTACGAATCTCATCCCGCAGTTCAGGCTTGTACACCACTTTAATTACGAACGGACCGTCGAGGGGCTCAAGCTCATCATGTGGGGCTTCTTCAAGAAGCTCGTCATCGCGGACCGAGTGGCATTCTACGTCGACCAGGTGTACAACAACCCCGGAATGCACTCCGGGGCGCCTATCATCCTGGCCACGTATTTCTTTGCCTTCCAGATCTTCTGCGACTTCTCGGCCTACACGGACATCGCGATCGGGTCGGCGCGCATCATGGGATACAATCTCATGGAGAACTTCCGACGACCCTACTTCTCCAAGTCGATCAGCGAGTTCTGGAAGCGCTGGCACATTTCGCTCTCTTCATGGTTTCGGGATTACCTCTATATCCCCCTGGGGGGCAATCGGGTAGCGAAGTCGCGCTGGTACTTCAACCTCTTCTTTGTCTTTCTGGTGTCAGGCCTCTGGCACGGTGCCGCGTGGACGTTCGTGATCTGGGGGTGTCTTCACGGACTATACCTCATCGTCGGCATCCTGACCGGCCCTGCCCGTGATAAAGCCTGGACCTGGCTGGAGAACCGGCTGGCAGCGGTTCGTGCCTACCAAATCAGAGCGGCAGGATTCATCGTGTGGCCGAGCGTCGGAAGGATGCGAGACTACGTTCGCATCTTCGTGACCTTCCACCTCGTGCTCTTTGCCTGGATATTTTTCAGAGCGGAATCTATCGCCGACGCCTTCCTGCTCATCGAGCGAATGTTCGACTTCGACGGTCCCCATTCGAACATCCTGAACGTATCTGTGGCACTGGGATCGCAAGGACTCCTTATCGCCCTGACTGCAATCGTGATCATGGAAGGCGTTCACCTGATCGAGCGCAGAAGGAAAAGCGTCTGGCAATACCTCGCCGGACAGCCCTTATGGGTCCGCTGGCCCATCTACTACGGGCTTGGCTTCGCCATTTTGTTCTTCGGCATTTTCGCTGAACAGGCGTTCATCTACTTCCAGTTCTAGCCATGAAGCTGTTGTTTGCCAAAGCAGCGGTCTATTGCCTGCCCTTCACTGCCGTCCTGGGATATCCACTCCTGGTCCTCTATAGCTCAGGCGAGCTTACACCGCTGGCAGACGTGGTCGAAATACAGCAGCAGGATACGCCAACGCTTCACGGATTAGCGTATAGCAATCAGGATAAGGCGCTCAAGCTCATGGCTACGCAGGCCCGCCGACCCGAAGTTCTGGCACTGGGTAATTCGCGGGTCTCCCAGTTTCGCGCAGGCTTTTTCCGTGATAGCGTGAACTTCTATAACGCCACGATGTCGGCTACAGGAGTGGCGGATTTTCGCCGCTTTCTCGACCAGATACCAGATGGACAACAGCCTCAGCTTATCCTCCTCGGTCTCGACCAATGGTTCTTCAACGAGAATTTCTGGGATTACGATAAAAAAGCATTACCGGAACGATTTGAGGCTCAGGACCAGGCCGACATCTTCGAAAACTTTTGGCGTACTGTTATCAAGGACCGGCTGAAGAATAAGTTTACTCTTTCAAATATATGGGGAGCCCCCCATTTGATCGGCATAAACGCCAAAATCCGCCATACCGGCTTTCGCAATGACGGCAGCATTCGTTACGGCCATATCCTTGCGAATCCTAACGATTCCACGCTAGAGGATTATAACTTCCGCTCCTCCCTGAAAGACATCAAAACAGGGCATCATAGCTGGGGACACGCACAAGAGGTATCCGGGGAGGCTCTCCGTGAACTTCGCCTCTTTCTCAGGGACTGCGCAGCGAGAGATATCCATGTCATCGGATTCCTTCCACCCTATGCCCATACGGTGTGGAAGGTCATGCAGTCCATGTCAACTGAATACGCCTATCTATCAAAGCTCGAAGCCTCCCTCTCACCCCTTTTCGAAGAGCGAGGTTTCGAATTCTACAACTTCAGCGACATTACGTCCGTTGGCTCTTCAGACGCAGAGGCCCTCGATGGAAATCACGGTTCGGAAAAAACACACTTGAGGCTGATGATCAAGCTCCTAAAGCAAGGATCAGCCCTAAGCCGCTACGCCGACCTGGATGCGCTGGAAACATGCCTTCAGAACTCATCCAGCAATCTTGAGACCGTCTGCAGTACCCACGCAACAACATCCATTCCCCACCAGATCCTATGATGCAGTCTCCCCTGTATGCGGTAGAGCGGTTACTCTATCGGCGGCAGTTCGTCCTCGGGCCACATTTCGTAGAGTCGCTCACATCGTGGAAGAGGGCCACCATCGGTGATGTTTACTCACTACAGGTTCATCCCGACCTTGAACTTACCCAGGTCAGAATGGGCAGCAAAGAGCTCACTCTGCTGGGCTTCGTTCTCGACCCTGATAATCCCGGTTATTCCAATACGGACATCTGCAACAACCTGCTGGCAGCAACAGGGAAGCCTGAGGACGTTTTCAGACATACCGCCAGACTGGGCGGCCGATGGATCATCATATTCGATGACGGGCACGCAACCATCCTCTTCAGTGATCCCTGCGGGCTAAGAACGGTATTCTACACTGATAGCAGCTTTTCGGATTTGTGGTGTGCTTCTCAACCTGAGATTCTCCGGTCAGTATTGGACCTCCAGATAGACGAAGAGGCAAAGCGCGATTTCATAGAGTCCCCCTACTTCTCAAGCATCAGAGAACCCTGGTGGCCAGCAGGGAGCTCGCCGTACCAGGGAATCAGACAGCTTATACCCAACCACTTCCTGGATCTAAGGACAAAAGAAACCGCAAGATTCTGGCCGCATGACCGGCGAGGCTCGCTTTCGCTTGAAGCGGGAGTGGAACAGGCATCCGACCTCTTACGACGCTTATTAATCAGCGCCCGGGCCAGGTATAAACTGGCTATTACAATTACGGCAGGCCTGGATAGTAGAATGGTTCTGGCTGCATCACGCGACATCGCACCGACGGTCTACTACTGGACGCTGGTGCATGAAAAGATGACCCCCTATAGCCCGGACAGAGTAATCCCGCCTAAGCTTCTTTCCCGACTTGGCTTAGCCCATCATACGATTGAATGCGACTGGAATCCGAGCAAGGACTTCCTGGACATCTACCGGCGAAACGTTCCAACAGCGAATCCCAGCTGGAGTGCATCTGCTGCTGCTGTGTATCGCCACTACCCAGCGGATCACGTGTGTGTGAAAGGGAACGGTGGAGAGATAGCACGCTGGATTTACTTCCAGGAACGACGCCCAGACAAGATCGATACGGAAACGATCACGCTCATGACTCACAAAGGCAACGCCTTTGCTGCTCGGTACATTGAGACGTGGTTCAATAATACGATAGATATTTCGAGCACGTACGATTACGACATTCTCGACCTGCTTTACTGGGAGCAACGAATGGGAAGCTGGCAAGCGATGAACCAGACGGAATCGGACATCGTGCAGGAGGCATTCGTACCATTCAACTGCCGGAATCTACTGACCACGCTCCTTGCTGTCGACCTGGAATACCGGCTCAAGCCAAATAACGTGCTCTTTATTAAGATGATCGAGCGATTATGGAAGGATACGCTTAGTTTACCTATAAACGGACTTCCACTGATATCCAGACTACAATCGAAGACGTGGACTTTTTCCAGGGTATTAAAAAACAATTTGCTGCCCTTAAAGGTTTAGGCCACATCTTCCAAGCCTAATCACGCTCAACCTAAGTCTATTTTCGAACCGCCTTACAGACCAAACATCGTCCGGGGCCTCGATTTGCTCGTGTCAATCATTCCAGCGCCCTGTACAGCGCTATCGTGGGGCGGCCGGTGCGCTACACAGGTGGCCACCGCCCTACGCCGTAAGGCTCCATCTGTTCGTAGAGACGCTCCGCCTCCGCCAGCAAACGCCGGCATTCTAGCGTCTCGAATTCTCTGGATTTCTCTGCCTTGATTTTATTCCGCTGCGCGTCCTTGTGGCGGCTCTCTTCATCAGATCCGCGGAGGGCTCGCACATTTTCTTCCGTATGCTCGAATGGGGTATAGGAAGTGCCGAACTGGTGGTTTACCGCCCGAATTACCTCGTCTAAATGATTTGTCGTCTGGTCGAACGTGCTCAACACAAATGAGCCGAGATGGGGTGCCAGCTTTTCGTAGTAATGGATGTAGCTTCGAAGAGCCTGTTGTACGGTTATGTACGGCCACCGGCTCGTCAGAGATAGAACGGTCTGCGCCGGCTCCCGGATGGCAATGAGCGTTGGTAAATTCGCGCGTATAGCCTTGAGAACCTGTGCCGGGGCATGCAGATGATGCGCTATCATTACCGGTTTCGTCTGGCTGCGCTTAAATGCTACGGTAGCGAAACTATTCCCGGATCCCTGGAATCCGTCGAGAACGAATTCGGTGTGCGGCCCGACCCAGCACTCCCGAATGTCAATCCGGCCGCGCATCTTTTGCTGAGTCCACCAGATGACCGCCATGTGAGGGAGGACCAGTGCCGGCTCCCGTGCCAGTAAGCTGCGTGCCTCAAACTTCCACTGTAGTAGCTTTGTCTTCATCCTGGATCAATGTTGAGCCTTTTCCGGCGCACCGCCTGTGTACCACATTCGGCATACACACTGCGTTCAGTAGAACCGTAAATGCTCTGCCTCGGTATCTCTTGGTTACAGCAGAGCGCCTACATACCGTTTCCCTCCAATCATTCCATGAAACCAGAGCACATAACGGGTGCGCTAGAGCGACCACCTCGCAAAGCGCTCGCCCGTATGCGCCCGTAGAGCCTCAACCTCGGGTCTTAACCGATCTGCTAATCGCGCTCTGAGATCGCTGGGAATGGATGGCCGTGACTCGGTCATTTGCTCGATACCTCTGAATGCACGTTTAACCGTGGAGGGGACCAGCGGGCGAATTGCCCGTACGATTCTTGAGTTCAGGATGGCCTGCTCGGCCGGGCTCATAGTTTTCCTGGAGGATAGATGATAGACCCTGGAATAATTGGGGCTCTTGAAGCCGGCATCAACTTCCAAGAACCGGAATACCTTTCGAAGTGTCGGTAGGCGGTTCCATTTGAGGTCTTCGGCTGTGATAATGAGAATGTTTTCGGCACGATAATACCGAAGAAATTTCTGAAGCTGCGTGTAGTACAGGCTGGGAGCAATGTATCCTGGCTCCTCGAATGAATCCTCCAACACGTCTACCAGACTGCGTTGCTCTACTCCTTTCGCCTGCTTGTGGATGTAATGCGAAATCATTCGCTCAATCGGGTCGCGTAGCAGGTAAATGAGTTTCGCGTCAGGAATCAGAGCATGCATACGCTCGGGGACGTCCAGAACAAGCGGATGCATTGCGTAATTGGGAGAGGCCTCGCCGCGCGCTTTTGCACCGCACTCGCAGAAGAGCGACTCGTACCACTCGACGCCACGAGCATAATCCTCCTCGCCGAGAAAGAAGTTTGTCTCTTTCACTCGGGACATGCAGATTTCAGGATGCTCATGCAGATAGTGATACAGACTGGTAGTCCCACTCTTCATCGCACCGATGATGATGAAGGTCGGCAGCATGGAAGGTTTTTTCGAATGGATGCCTGCCGAAACACCCAATAAACCTGCTTCTGGTAAGGTGTTCATATGCCCCTGATTTGGTATACGTTGCCCCACTTCAGGTACAGGCTATATAGTTATGACCTGCTCTCAAGCTAACCGGGAATTCTCATTTGACTCGGATTGCGGTATGTATATCCTGAGCGGGTCTTATCCGGACATTCCGTTTTTCTTAGCTACCTGCTGAAGCTGTTCCCCTACCTCGTGCACCAGACGCCTTACCGAAAATTTGTGTAACGCCTCTTGCCGGCCTGCTTCCGACAGCCTTTCGGCTAGCGCATGGTCAGTAAGCAGCTTCGCCAAGGCCTCGCGTAGCGTTGCCGGATCGCCAGCAGGTACAAGCCAGCCTGTTTTCCCTGGCTGAATGATTTCCTGAGCGCCACCAGCCTGCGTCGCAACGACGGGCTTGCGAGCGAGCATTCCTTCTGCAATTACACGCCCGAAGGGCTCTGGCGCCGTGGACGTGTGTACAACCACGTCCACGGCATGCATGAGTTGCGGGATATCAGAGCGAAAGCCGAGAAAGTGGACCCGGTCAACCAGATCCGCTTCCACGACCTGCCGCCGCAGCACTTCCTCGTAGCGATAATCCTCCTGAAAGAGTGGACCGCCTACAATGAGAGCGTGCACACCGGGTAAATCGCGTAAGGCTTCCACCAGGATATGCTGACCTTTCCAGTGACACAGGCGGCTGAATACACCGACTGTGGGCACATTGAGCAGGCCAAGTTCTGCACGTACTGCTGTCGCCTGATCCGGCGTAACACACAGAAACGGAGTTTCGTCAATTCCATTGTAGACGGTGAAAACGCGCTCCGCGTTTACCCCCATCGCGATGATCGCCTCCCGCGTAGCTTGCGAGTTGGCGATCACACGGTTTACAAAGAGGTTGGTGAACACCGTTACGAGGCGGCAATGCGTGCGGCTGAAATGATCGGTCGTGATCAGGTCACGGAGGTGCCACACGACGGGTTTTCGCACCAGAAGTCCCGAGAGAGCCGCTACGATCATCGACTTTTGAGAGTTGGCATAGAGCACGTCGAAACCGCTTGCCTGCCTCGCCACACGCGCGGCCACCTGGAGTACACCGGGCACGACACGCAGGTCCTGCATAAGCCCCCCTTCCCGCACCACTTTGCCGATCTGCTCACGTCCATCAATGACGTGTACATCGACGCAGGCATCCTGCAACCGCTCCTCAAATGGTCCTTCTTCAAGCAACACCACGCGGCTCGAATCGCGAAAGTGCCGGGCTATATCGAGGAGCGAGAGTTCACCGCCTCCCAGTACGCTGCTATGATCGATGAAGAGGATGCGAGGACTCACTACACCACCTCCTCATAAACAGCCCGCGTTCTTGCTGCAATAACGGGCCAATCAAAGTGGGCTCGTACATACGCCTGACACTCCGTATCGGAGGGTAAAGACATATCGCCACGGAGTGCCGCTGTGAGATGTTCACCCAACGTGATCGGGTGTGTATCAGCCAGAATCAAGCTGCCGGAAAGATCGCGCACGACCTCCGGCAAGCCGCCAACCGGGGTAACGAGCGCGGGAGTACCCGCTGCAAGAGACTCGACCGTGATGAGACCGAACCCCTCAAGCGCAATGGTGGGTACAACCGTTAGATCTGCCGCCCGATAGGCGAAAGGCAGCAGATCGTCCGGAACGTACCCGAGGAGCTTCACGTGCTTCGCGAGCCCTGCCGCCTCGATCTGCGCATGTAATTCGGCCGCGAGAGGACCTTTACCCGCAATGAACAGGATGGCGTCGGGCAGGTGCTGCCGCACCATGCCCATGGACTCGATGAGGTTCTCGAGCCCCATACGCCGGGCGAGCCTCCTCACGGCGAGCGCGATGGGGCGATCCACCGGCCAGCCCAGGCGCTCACGCGCCTCCCGGCGCGTGCATTCGGTTGCAAACCGATCCGCATCTACCCCACCCGGCACGATACGGATCGAATCCTCAGGAACGCCATAATGCTGGTGAACCAGGCTGGCGAACGCCTGCGATAGCACGATGCAACGCGCCCCGCGCCGGTATACGGCTCGTTCCAATGCCCCCTTCGCCGTTACGAACAGCCTGGACTCCCCTTCAACCATGCTCTCATGTGCCCACGGGCCGTGAAAGTGTACGACGAGCGGCTTCGAGGATAACAGGTCAAGGATGGGGAACGTGTACAGCGCAAAGTGAGAAGCGACGATGTCGAACTGGCGTAGATCAACCGTATTGCGCGTAACTTTTCGGAGTGCCAGGAGCCGCCGCGCCAGAGGAGCAGAATCGGAAGCAAACGCCCGCACGGCTTCTGCAGACGTGACATTCGTGTTAGTTGAGCCTGCGACCAGCCCACGCACCTGTACATTTACATCCGGCAGGTGGCAAATCAGTGCATGATATACCCGATCCAGCCCATTACCGGCCTGCTCCGGAAACCAGCTCATGCCAATTTGCAATGTACGAAGATGGGTACTTTCTCTGTTCGATATCACCGCAAAACCTCCAGGCTATCATGCCGACTTAGCGTTCCATCTAGATTCATTCGGGCCCAGATCTCCAGCACAAACAAGGTCCATAACTGCTCACCCCAGTTTGCTATCCCAGATGTATGCTCCTCCACCAGGCGCCGAACATGATCTGGAGAAATCCATTCCCGCTCGGCAAACGCCGAGCTAAGCAGCGCTGCCCGTAGATATGGCGCCAGTTCGCCACGTAGCCAGCTTGATGCAGGCATGACGAACCCCCGCTTCCGCCGGTAGAGCACTTCCCGGGGCACATACCGTTCGGCCAGACGCTTGAGCAGATACTTCGTCGCGTAACCTTTCAGGCGCAACTCGTTCGGAATCCGCGCCGCATACTCAATCAATGCCGTATCGAGGAGCGGCGACCGTGCCTCGACCGAGTGCGCCATGGTCGACACATCCATTTTGGCGAGTAGCTGGTCGGGTAGATAGGTCACCAGATCCCCATAGAGAGCGCGGTCTACGTCATCCGTACCGCGCGCGCGTTCGAAAACACGCCTGTAGTGGCTATCGGGATGTTCACCGGCTACGGCTTGCATGAGTGCCGGTGCATAGGCCGCGGCCCGATATCGGCGAAATGCCCGATCGTAGACGAACGCCTCCGCAGCCGTCCCCTGCCCCGCACTGGCGAGCATACCCAGAGGTTTGAGCGGACCTCGCTCCAACCTGTGATACTGCTGACCAAGAATATGCCGCAGAGGCCGAGGCACGAAGCGGCGGTAATGCTGCGCAGCACGTGCCACGACCGGCCGTGCATATCCTCCAAAAAGTTCGTCGCCTCCATCTCCATTCAGCACAACCGTGACATGGCGTTTTGCCGCTTCAGCAACGTAGTACGTAGGCACGATGGATACATCTGCCAGCGGCTGCCCGTAGTGCCAGATGATCTCAGGCAGATCGGCAACGGCGTTCGGCCGGAGCGTATGCTCGTGCAGGTTGACACCCCATTTACGTGCCACCTGACGCGCAAATGCCCGCTCGTCGTAGGCCGGGTCATCAAACCCCATCACCACAGCCTCAACCGGCTGCGCGATCTCCTGCGCCATGACTGAGACAACGAGACTGGAGTCGACACCGCCGGAAAGGAAAGCCCCGAGCGGCACATCGCTCATCAAGCGTTTGCGAACAGCTTCCCGAACAAGCCTGTCCAGATCGTCGAGAACGTCCACTTCGGAGCGCTCCAGCTTGGGCCCGTAGCTCACGTCCCAGTAGCGCGAGACTGTGAGTGTGTCTGAACGAGCACTGTACGTAAGCGCATGAGCAGGAGGTAGCTGGTGAATTCCCTTGAACAGCGTCATCGGCGCCGGGACGGCCTGGTACGTCAGGTACGCATCGAGTGCTGTCGGATTGATGTCTCTACTGTCCGGCAGCATTGCGCGCAGCGCATTCAACGTAGACGCAAACGCAAGGCCGTGTCCCGCATGTGCGTAGAAGAAAGGTTTCTTCCCGACACGATCCCGAGCTGCATACAGGGTTTCCGTCCTTGAATCCCATATCGCGAAGGCGAACATCCCATCTATGCGCTTCAGTAACTCAGGCCAGCCCCAAGCCAGGTATCCGTTCAACAGCACTTCGCTGTCGGTGTGTGAACGAAAGGCCTGTCTTTTCTCCAGCTCGAGGCGCAGCTCGCGGTAGTTGTAGATCTCCCCATTAAAGGCAAGTGCCACTTTTCCATCGGCAGCCAACATGGGCTGGTGGCCTGCTGCTGAGAGATCCAGGATCGCCAGCCGCCGAAAGCCCAGACAAGCCCCACCGACCTCGCTCAGCCCCGCATCATCCGGCCCCCGGTGCACCATGAGATCACGCGCTGTTTCAAGTTTGTTCGCGTGTTTGCACGCATCTCCAACAAGACCAATAATGCCACACATATTCGTTTTACTCGAATGGTCACCAGAGAACCTGATGCGGATGCCTCATGTCCTCCGGCAGCGATCCTTTACTCACTAGATGCGATGCCCCTCCGCCCTGTTCTCCCGAAGCTCGTTTGATCCGGACTCAAAACCACAATTCTGAGCGCGGCCAGGTGGTGAGTCTGCTCACGGGGTACGGCTCATCTGACAGTCATACTCGGTCGCATTACCCCGCGCATGCGAGAGTACGCACCTATCATTTTCCTTAATGCGACGAACAATACACCAATGGACACTGCAGACATCAGGATCAAGTCCAGAACACTGCCCCCAGACGGCAATGTACCAAGGTGATTGAGAGGGAGTAATGGCGATCCCACTAGATAGAAGAAAGCCCCGGCCAGCAGAACTACAGGGACTGGCGGCAACATCCTGATGCTATCGAATATTTTCGAAAACCTCGTGGGAAGTCGGAGAGAATCGAGAGGGCCTTGCCAGTTTACAAAGGCTGCGTAGACAAGGAATATGGGATGATACGCGATGTTCAATATCAACAAGATACCAAGATGAAAGAATGTCGCGAATCCGGCAAACAACCGAATGAGCGCTGGATGCAGCATGGCCAAAAGAAAGGCTAGCTCGAATGAAACGGAGACATAGTCCAGAATCTCCCAGAACAACCTATCGTGAATGTCAATAAAGAAAGGAGCTAGCAAACCCTGTACGCGGTCGATAAAAAACACACGGATCATGTGCCCTTGCACAGCCTGTGTGGAGGGATCCAACCATCCTGCTGTGAGCTTTTGAAATCCGGCGGTAAACATCGCAAAGCATAAAAGGAGCGCCAGCAGTGCAATCGGCCAGGACTCTACGTCTTTCTTCGCGTCCGGATTACGCCTTGCATCAAATGAGCAAGCAGCTCCCCAGTTGGCAAACGCCATGAGCAGCGGGATGCAAAGGATCACTGCCCAGTGATTGATCTTACCGAATGAATATGAGAAGCCGTGGCATATGAACAGGGAAACTGCTGTGACTACGGAAGCCATCCTCGTCCGATAGCCTACGAGAATCGCTACCAGGCCTACGTTTATCAGGACGAGCAGCACTTCAAACACGTAGGCATCTGGAAATCCGCTAAACAAGCGCATTGGCCCGAATGGCGGGTGAAAGAACTCATCAGGGAACGAAGAAATGAGCGGGAAACGCGATTGGATGGAATGCCCCGGCGCATAAATCAGGAGCATGTAGAGGGCAAACAGGATACGATAGTACCCCAGCGCTTCGGGTGTGGTATCGAACCGCGAAAAGATCCACTGTTCGAATTTCGACTGCCGCTCCATATCTCGTCACTGTAGCTCGATCTTGAGGGTGTCAACCGGGTTGACAGTAGTAGTTGCACCGTCATCTGTAATCCGATGCATAAGTGATACCCATACGATCTCCATGTGAACGGGGACTTGCCCGGGATACATGGCGGCCAGACGCTCTTTAAGCCAGCGTACTACGTTTGCCGAGATGATGGGATCGGAGGACGCCTGCGCGTCTCTATTCTTGTCTCCCAGGATCCTTATCATCTTTGGATCGAAATTGAACCTCATCGTCGTCGCATGATGTGAAGATGGGAGACCTTCCAATAGCTGAGCAATCTCTACAGAGGCGCGTCTACCGTCATCGAAAATGACGGATATATCTGGTTTTCGGATTACGAATTCCCCGTTCATGCGAGGAACGCTTCCGAAATCGGGAAGGAATACACCAGGCCACGGCTCACTTCCAACGTACTTTGCCCCTAGCTGCAACGGTAGTAGAACGAATAAAGAGGCGAAGAGCACCTTGATTCGTCTCACTCTGGTAGTGGGCATCGTCATACTAGTACCTGGTTTGTCTCAGGAAGAGTCTTTCAAATCCCAGACTCGATCTCGTCTGCTCGGATTCCTCTTCAGTCCCATGTATTCACAAGACGAAGAAACTCCACGCCTGCACTATATGACCTAGCCAGAGGATCACATTACATACCGTAGCCAAGTAGCTGGATGGCCACATGCATGTCTCTTTCACGAACTATGGTGCAGCTTTCCGGCTCTCCACAAGTCCCTAGTTACTACACCGGTGTAACGTTCGCCCTGCATGAACCCGGGCCAGGACTCGATAGCTCACAGCCATCACAAAAAGAATGACCTAGAAAGCTTTCTTCACCACGGCTTTAATGGGCTGCGGCGTATATCTCCGACCAAATCGCATGACTCCATCCATGGCTCGCTCCCATCCGTTCTTGTCGGTCTTGTTTTGATGCGGAAACTTCTTACGGGGAACCTCCTTGCCGAGAAACACACATAACTTCTCCCATTGCCCCTCCTCCGCAACGTTCAGGACTAACAGATCCTCCTGGCGTTTTTCGAAATACGCTTCTACCTGCCGCTGATGTTGCAGGTAGGCTTCCGCGTAAACATCAGGAGTCAACTTTTTATACGGTGTGCGATACAGGTACTCAGTTATCCCTATGCTATCGCATGAGAACACGTAATCCCTGTCCGGGTCATAATCCTTGTATGTTTCTATCCTTCCTTTAAGCTGATGAGCAAAGTGATCCATCGTATTGTGGCGCTCTACGCTTTTCATCCAGGAAGGAAGATCACGTGTGGTATAAATGAACTTCGTACCGGGAAACTGCTGATCCAGCATGGAGAACACCTCAGGTGAGGAAACGGGACTGTCCGTCACGGCATCGTACGGCTCGAGCGCTTTTACCATTCGTTCCGGATCAAGCGAAAAAACCTTGTCCTGAGGGGCAAACTCTCTGACCCCATACCACCGATCAGATAGGAGGCTCGTTAAATAATGCGCTGTTCGATATCCCAGAATCTCCAGCGCTTTCGTTAACGATGTCGTACCTGTCTTCTGAAGCCCCACACATACAACCAATGATTTTACAGCCATGCTATGCCTGTATGTTTACCTCAGGATTTAACCACCCAGCAGGAATCGCCTCACCGCACCGGTTCAGCAGCAATTTTTGCCCTCCTATGCATGTATAGCCTGGATCTCTCTGGGCTTCTCTCGATGCGCGTACCACGTCCGGAATCCGTGCCACCGCCCCTGTAGGGATGCAAGCAATTTGGGGGTGGCCACATCACGCTCACGGACAAGGAATCGGAAATACTGAGCCAGCCCGAATCCAGTACTCGTTCCTACCAGGAACGACCACACGAGAAAGATGAGGCGCTGGAGCATATCCATGTGCTCCAGCAGAATAAGAGTCTCGTTATGCACTTTATCGATGTGAGCCTGGAAGTTGAACTGTCGTCGTTGATCCTGGTCCAGGCGCACAGAAGGGTAGTGGTCGACGGCCATGGCCGGATCATAGACCAGCCTCCAGCCGGCTCGCTTGAGCGCCAGGCACATCGCGAGTTCCCAATGCACCTGTGCACCCTGCCCCCATAAGCGAGAGTCAAACCCCAAAGATGCGATGGCCTGTCTTCTGACACTCATATTGACACCCTTAAGCACATCGACCTCTCGTGGAGGCCCGACGCCGAGATGATGGTTGCCGATGACTCTGCCAAACCATAGCATCTTGCCCACAACCGGCTGGCTTCCATCCTCGACGCGCCCGTCGAGATGTACCCAGTCCCGCCCGCCTACAGCTCCCAGTCGTGGCTCCGCCTGAAAGTATGCTTCGATATGTTTCAGCCAGTCGCAGTGCGGAGCCGCGTCATCGTCCGTAAGTGCGATGATATCCCCTCTCGCGACGGCTAAGCCGGCATTCATGGCTGCTACAACGCCGGGCACATGTACCTCAACCAGGCGCAACTGAGGAAGTATGGACCTCATCTCCTCCAGTACGAGGAGCGTCTCATCATCGTCGTTCCTCCGAACGACGATGACTTCATCCGCAGAGCGCTTCTGCCGACTCAATGCTAGAAGACAACGCCTCAGGTCGTCAGGTCGGCGATACGTGGGGACGAGAACTGATAATGTCATGGTATATCTCCCGGAGCGCCGGTGGAAGATCTCCACCGGATCGCTACCGGGCTCATACATATTTAACGGGTAAACCCTCAATGACTTTCGTTCACGATTCCGCACAACAGGTCATCTGATCGCAAACGGTTGTGCCTCCTCACATTGTTCTCTATGGCTTTATCGTTCGAACCATTCTAGCTCGACCCAATTTCCAGAAGGTCTGAATCGAAAGCGAGGCGCCTATTGCAAGCCATGCCTGTCCATTTCATGGGTCGAACCTATAGTTGAACATTTCTATGTCCTCACGGTATGCCTCCGCCACGATCTGCATAGTCTCTTCCGTATAAAACTCCCTGTAGTCTTTCCGGGCACCCATATTTCTTTTTTGCAACTCACAATCGATGCCTAGCCTCGACTTAATGAAATCAAAATCTCTTTCGAGGCTTTCAAACCGCCCGACAAAATCCATCAAAGAATCAGATCCTCCGAGGCTGATAAACTCATACTGCGGAATAAAGAGAACATGAGGATCGCCATAGATGTTTTTCTTATTAACCCACCTCTTCACGAAGCTGCCAAAATCATCACACCCAGCCAGATTCCTCCTGACCCATTCCTTGTCTTTTACACGCTCACCTCTCCTCCTTATATCTTCGTAGGCCGACAAAACACGATCCCAGGGATTTCGAACGAAGGCAAACTTGAAGTAGGTCTCGAACTCATCTTGATCAAATATTAGCTGGTACTTCCATATGGCTGCATGTCCTCCCGTTGGCCTTCCAAACAGACTTCTGGTTACCGAGGTCCCCCCTGTCTTGGGTATATGGACAAAAATGCATTTATGTACATCAAACGGCTTGAGCGAGAACTTGCCTTCCACTGCACGCCGAACCTGCAACTGGATGTATTCCTTGTGGCGAAATAGTTTGAATGCTGTTCTCCGAGCCTGTTGCGGCAAAGCACTGTGAACTACTCTTCTTAACCCGGGACTCATGGAGTAATACAGCATCTGGAAAGCACTTGACGTATTCATAGCTTACACCCAATCGATTGTAGCTGACGAAAAATCCGTCAGGGTGCAGCGGTTAACATTGAAATCCGACATACAAACTGGCCAGATCCCCATTTACAGAATCCTTTACAACCATCCCCCTGGGTAGCGATACAACGTATCATGGATGCGATGATCAACTCTACCCCTTGCCTTTATTCCAAAACATCGAAAGCCAACGCCTCTTATATGGCATAAGCATCATTTCTGGTTATTCTCCAGATTACAGACGACGGCACTTTCCGGGGCTGCGTGATCAGGACCAGCTCCTTTTGGCCCTGTATCAGGAGTACCCGAATCGAGCTCTGTTGATTTTCGTCACCAGTTCAGCCACCCGGCGACTGGACTGTGGCAACCGGGTTTTCCATTTTTCATCGAGGAAAATCCCGCGATTATCATATCGCATGGGGTTGCCTGCGATTGTGAACTGGCTCCCCTCTCGAAAACGATCAACGGCCGCTTCTTCATACGGGCATCCAATCACCTCGCACACGCGTCGAAACGTTTCTTTGGGGCGTGTTGCCAGTTCCTCGTACTGAATAAGCAGGTAGTTGGACTGATCCAGATAATTGCTCGCGATCTTTGAAAAGAGCTGGTTCTGTATCACCCACGCCATGGACTGCCGGGCCGTGAAGTAGAGCCGCTTCATATCTCGTAGCGGATCGTCACTCTCCAGCCATTCCTTTGTAACGGAGTACACGAACCCGCTTGGATTCTTCACGAGATGAAACACCTTGATATTGAAAAGCCCCGAGCGGAGAAACCATAAAAGCCGATACGGATCCTTTGAAGCGTCAACTACCCACTCCGGACGCCGTCCTACGGTCTCCTCCACGAGGTCTATGAAGGTATTGAACAGGTGGTAGTTGTTCTCCCCATACTGACGAACCATCTGTCGGACATCTTCAGCAAGCGGTCGGGGCTGGAAGTCCGACAATCGCTCTCGACGCAGCGTCCGCCCCGCATTATGCTTTTCGCGAAAGAAGTGAATCTGAGGATGCGGCTGAGTCAGCGGATCCGCCCTCCGGCGCATTTCAATCCAGAAAGGATCCTCCTGGACGAACTTCCCCGAGCCACAGGGACGGACGCCACCCTGCAATATTTCGTGCGGCCACAGATGTACTTCTCCCGTCGTAGCCATCTGGGAGTGAGCCCCGAGCATTGATTCGAGTAGCGTCGAACCACTACGACCGATGCTCGCGACATAAACGAGATTTATTTTCTTCCGATCCGTCATACTGGTGTTGTCTTTACCGCCTGGTGAACGCGTATTCACGTCTCTGAACTGCCGGAGCCCTCTCTGTATGGGCCGCCATGTACTCGAAGAGGTTGACATAATGCTGAGCCATTACTCGCCAGGAATGCTGAACCGCCACAGCCCTCGCCTCTTTTCCCATTTGCTCTCGCAACCCCGGCTCTTCTACCAATCGACTCATCGCTGCAGCCAGGCCATTCACGTCTTCAGGATCGGCTAGCACAAATCCGCTTCCCGGGCTCACTAACTGAGCCGCTCCTACGCATTTTGCCGTGATGACGGGAAGTCCCGAAGCAAGTGCCTCGATCAGCACGAGCGAAAAAGGTTCATGCCGAGAGGGGCACAGGCATAGATCCGCTGCTCGCATGATCTCTGGAACGTCACGCCGATATCCCAGGAAATGGACACGGTCTGCGATACGGAGTCGACGTGCCATTTCCGGATAAGGACTGCCATCCGTCGCTCCGACGACAGCCAGATGCATCATCGGTACCAGTTGCATCGCACGGAGGACGGTATCGAGGTTTTTCCGGGGGGTACGGATATCGCCGATGAAAACGCCCAGGACCTCTCCCACTGGAAGATCGAGAGCCTCGCGGCTCGCACGTCCAGGCGAGAACTCATCGAGGTCTACACCATTTGTAATCACCCGGATGACATCAGGGCTGACCCCGATATCTAGTAGCTCATCCCGAACCTGATTGGAAACCGCAACGATGGCCTTTGCTTGCTTGAAGGCCAACCGCTCCCAGGTGGCATTCAACGCCGTATAGACCCATTGATACCAGCCATACGGCCCTGGTCGTAAGCGCGATGTATGAACGGGGGAACACATCCAGGTGCCATGTACGAAGTGTACTGCGTTCACGTCCACGGGAGACCACGTGATACACCCGTTTGCCAGCACGAGGTCAAGTGAAGTCTGGTGTTTCCACAGCCACGCCGTGCTGCGTATCGCGAAAACCTGGTTGCGAACCAATTCCGTGGGCCATCCCGCGACAGGGAAACGAGCCCATGTCACGGCGGGATGGGTTGCCAGATCAGGAGACACCTCACTGGCTAGAAGTACGACCTCATGTCCCCGGTCCGCCATGGCTCTGGCCACCTCATAGTTGACACGACCCTGACCATCACCCTTGACCAGTTTGTGCGTTACTATCCCAAGCCGCATTCCACCCTCTATCTCGTATGTGGCGCTACGTAACCGGTTCACATCCTACAGGTACAACGACTGTTCTTTGTGGTAGGCATCCGAAGACAGCGCCAACCCGAGGAAGGACCACACAATAATGCCTTTGAAACCGACGAACTGATTTCCGAAAATCATCATGGCTGAGTATGCCAGCACAATAGCCGTACAGATCACGGCAAAGCGGTCAACAGAGAGCGACCAGCTACGCAATGCATTCCGTAGCATCCAAATGAGTCCCCCCAGGTAAAGCGCCGTCCCCAGCCACCCCAACGTCAACGGGACAGCCAGAAGACCGCTATCGAGATTGACAGATTCGCCGGTGCTCAGCTTCGCTGCGTTCCCGTACGAACCGATTCCGCTGCCGACTACGTTCGTTACCACCCGCGGAGACTCTCTTATATAAAGTGCCACTCGGGCACGGAAACTGCCGTTCTCTTCGAGATTTCCCAGAGTACCAACACGGCTCTCCAACCGCTCCGCCCCTGGACCTTGTAGAGCAATCGGCACGGCAAGTGCGAGTGCAAACAGTAGGAGGACAATCATTCGCGTGCGGGCCTTTCCACTTAGATACTTCAAGAGGAACAACACGCCTACAAACCACCCGCCCCAGGCATTGCGAACAAAGGTGAACATGAGGCTCAGATACCCTGGTATCGTCGCAATCCGTGCAACCGAGCCTCGCCCGTCAAAGAGCACCAGCAGCCCCGTCATCATGATCACAGCGAATGGACCGCCTGCGTTCATGGTGCTGAAGACGCGTATCCGGTAGGGCTCTGGCTTTCCCATGGACCCGACCATGCCCGACTCACTCAACCAAAGCGCATCCCAGGCCGGCGGATTTGCAAACTGATAAATACCGTATAAACTCATTACCAGCACCGCCCAGGTGTACGTGCTTCGAACGACACGTCGGTGCTCGGGGTAATCCTGCCATAACAGCAGGACGTGCAAACCCATCATTACTGGAAGAATCCACTCCAGTACACCAAACGTCGCACTTAACACGCCGGCCTTAGCGACACCGACCAGATAGCCATACACAACACCTGAGAGCGAAAGCAGGAATGGGAAGTATCTGCGATTCAGGAGACGTCCACCGAGCCGGAAAAACGTGATCAGGGAAATCGCACAGACCAGATACGGAGCTAACATGATAGGGTTGGTGGGGTTGAACGCTCCGGCCTGGTAGTCAACGAGGCGCCGAACAAATGGGGTAATAAACCCGATCCACCAGCAAAAACCGAGATAGAACGATGGACGTGCTACATAAAGAGCTCCGCCTATAATTAGTGCCGTGCCGGGATAGATGAGCTCCAGCGTAGCGGCGTTCTGACTCCAGAAAAGAAAGACGAAGAGACTGACGACAAGGATGAGCAAACTCCCGGTCAACAGGAGTGCCCGAGAAGAGTCGTTCGTCAGAGTAATGGTATTCATACGCCTTACCTTTTCTCTATCGTCAGAGAAAGCTACCGGATACATCCGCTCCAGTCGTGCAGATGGATGCCCGTCTGTCTACCGGGACAACAAGATTCTCTGGTGCAGGCCATACGCGGCATCTTCGTAGCTCACATATCCGAGGCTCAAACCGATGCCGTTACTATCCGTGCGCCTGGCCCCTCGACCAGCTACCTCTACGCCTTTGCACCTGCCGGATGCAGCGTCTCTTTCCTCTTCACAACCTTCCAGTATTGTGCGGAAGCAAATCGGCGCAACTGATAGGGCCGTAGAACCTTGCAATACTCCGCATACTGTAGCAGCGCATCTGCCTTCGTCCTCTTTCGCTGGATATCCAGACACCACTCCACCACATGATGGAAGTACACCTCTTCAGCAAACCACTTCTCGTATTCCTGTCGAGCGAGTTCGCCCATATCTTCGGCCCGCCCTTCTAATGATTCCAGCAGTGACGGAATCGAAGCAATATCTTTTTCAGCAACATGGATGCTGAATGCATCCCACCGAGGTCCTTCCGGATACACATACTCATCGGAGATGACCACGGGAACGCGTCCCATCTTCATCGCCTCAAACAACCTCATACTGGCAGGAGCATCGCCACGAGGGCACAGGACAAACTTGCTCTGATTGATGACGTCGACGTAACGGCCGTGGTAGCGATTCCTCTCCGAATCCTTTCCTTCGGCCTGAACCTCACCCTTGATCTTCGAGGTGTCTACAAACAGCCCTCTGGGGTGCTTAAGGCGTGAAAGCGGCTCGCGTACAACGGGCCAGGTACTCACAGCACCCATGAACGAATACAGATAGGGGCGCTCTGTAGCCTGTGGATCGTACGCGATATGCGGTTTATCATAGATCTCCGTATAGTGGCCCGATTTTATCCGAGTTGGGAAAAGACAATCACCCCGCCTTACGCACCCGTATATACCGGGCACGAAGGGGACCCCGGTGTATCTGGAATTGCAGATGAGACTCTTATCCCAGAACTGCCGGAGGATCGGGTTCTTCCTCAAGTGCTCCAGATATTTGCCAACCGCATGCCTCCGCTCAACAAAGATGATTAAATCCGCCTCGTAAGGATCATCTACGATGCTGTGAACCTTGTACACGTCTTTATCAGCACATCGGCGGAGCCGATCCAGATCTTCCCGTGCAAACGGGGGGAACGTTGTGTCACCCTTGGAGACCGATGACAGCAGGAGAACTTTCGCCATTGATCAGGTACGTGAATTAGAAACTTCACCCGCATGCTACCCGTCCATTGACGAGTATCACGCCAACTGGAACTGAATGGAGTGGTATTTCCAAAGGTATTCCTTGCGTTCGAGCAATTCATCATAGGTTCCCTGCTCCACTACCCTGCCGTTTTCCAGCACTACGACCCAGTCTGAGTGTTCAACCGTTGAAAGCCGGTGGGCGATGGCAATAACCGTGCGCCCCTCCATCAAACGGTCGAGCGATTGTTGCACCAGTTTCTCGGATACACTATCGAGCGCACTCGTCGCCTCGTCGAGAATCAGAATCTCCGGATTTCGAAGGATGGCACGAGCTATGGCTATGCGTTGACGCTCGCCTCCGGATAGGCGGACCCCGAAATCTCCCAGCATGGTATCGAAACCATCCGGCATGCTCTCGATGAACTCGAGTGCGTTGGCTTTTGCAGCGGCATCCCGTATTCGGTCCAGGGATAAATCCGGCATGCCATAGGCGATGTTATTCCGAACTGAGTCATTGAAGATGAACGCCGTCTGACTCACCACAGCAATTCTGTCCCGGAGCGAGTTGACCTTCAATTGGCGCAGATCTATCCCGTCAAGCAGAATGCGCCCGGACGTCGGATCGAAAAACCTGGGCACCAGGTCGACGAGGGTAGATTTTCCGGCTCCGGATGCGCCGACGATTGCCGTCGTTTTCCCCGCCTCAATCCAGATGTTTACATCCTCCAGTACAGGCTCCCCCGGATCATAGGCAAAGTGGACGTGCTCGAACGTGATGCCCTTTCGAATATGCGGTGCCTCGAGCGTCCCATCCTTCAGGTACGGCTTATTGTCCTTTCTGAGCAGGTCCGCTATGCTGGCGAGCGCGGCCTCCATATCGGCCCAGTCTCCGCGTACGCCGTTCATCTGCTGAACGACAGGCATCATGCGAAAGAGTGCGAACAAAAAGGCAAGGAGAAACGCCATATCGAGCTTGCCGGGCAAGATGTAGAACTGCACGGCAACGATGATGACTCCAACGAGAACGGCGCTCACGACCCCCTGTGAGAGTGGCGAAACCATCATCGCACGCGTAGACGTCTCGATGACCGACGCCGCGATATCGTTGGCGGCCCGACGAAGACGTTCTCGCTCGAATCCCTGTGCATTGAAAGCCGTAATCGTCCGGATCCCGTTGATGAACTCCGAAGCGTACGACGTGAAGCTAGCGTTTGCCTGCGTGACCTTCTCCGCACTCGACCGAATCCGTCTTATCAGACTCGTCAGGGCAAGCGACATGAACCCATAGGTTCCAACGACAATCAGTGAAAGCTCCCATGAAACCAGGATGGCGACAGCCCCATACACCACGAGCAGAAGTCCGCGCGTGATCAGAACGACCAGAACCCTGAGCGAGTAGCTGACACGACCCAGTTCCGTGGTCAAGCTGCTCAAGATCTGACCGTGATTCACGGTCGTAAAAAACCTCAGGGACACTGACTGGAGCTGATCGATAATGCGCAACCGAAGGTCTTCCACGACATACGCCCGGCTTTTCATTCCGTATGTCGTAGTCAGGTATGAGCATAGCGAACGGATCCATATTGCGATCAGGAGAAAACCGCATATACGGTACATACGCAGTAGCGGCTCTTCTCCCACTCCCAGCAATACATTGTCCACGATCTTCCAGCCTGTCTGGATGCCGGGTGCTTCAGGATCCTGAAGACTTTGTAGAAATGGAATGAGTAGCCCCAGACTCGCGCCCTCCATTACGGCCGCACAGAGAGAAAACAGGACCGTCAGCCCTATCAAGTGAGCGTTCTTGCGAAAGCTCCGTAGCAGAATTTTGTTTTCTTCTCGTATCCACATAAATTCCAACTTCCTACAAAACGAGCATACCTGACACCGGCACCAGCATCACCTCACTAAAAGCGTCTTTGTGATATTCAGACCTTTGAGGCTGATCGACGCTAAACGAGTGGCGCATATATCTCTGCAGGGAACGAGTGCGCGCAAGGCCAGTCTCCTGTCCACGGACTCCGCATTACAGTCGCGCCACCCTCACAATCCATCCACAGCAAGCGACCCGTCATACGAAATACTACCTATCTGCAATAGCCAGAATGCGGATAGCGAGAAGTGCGATCGAGGCGGCAGATCCGGCCCAAGTAGCCACCGTCATGAACCCCACTCTCGGTTTAGAAGTGACCGTAACGATATCACCATCCTGAAGGGAAGGAATCCCTGCCGGCTGCCGAAGAACATCTTCGAGTTTGCCGCTATAGATTTCTGTCCTATTCGTAGAGTTGGTTCGGTAGATCTGGACGACCGTATTCTGCCTCCCGCCCCTGGGAGAAGATGTCAGACCTGACGGCCGTGCCACCGTCAAAAGCTCCAGCAGATCCGTATCCTGCTCGACGAGCCAGAGGCCCGGATCGCTTACTGCGCCGAGCACGTGAATTGTCATGGTAGCGTAGCCTGGCCTGGCGTGCGTATTCACCCGCTCTTGCATCGCTTGAGCCCTGGAACCAGGCGCGGCCACGGATGAGATTACGAGCAAGGCAAAGACTAGAAATCGCGTTTTACTGAACATCATGGGCATTCACTCCAAATGAAAAGTTGCCGGGACTCCTTCCCGTCACACTGCCATCTCACCATAGGAGTACTTCGTATATCCATAGCCGAATCCGTACTTGTAGCCGCCAGCCTGATCAATATCAAACCGGTTAAAGATTGTGCCAGCGATAGGCACTCCCACTGCGGCCAACATCTTCTTTGTCACCTCGAGCGCACGCATATCTGTCCGATGCGCGGAAACCACCAGGATCGTGGTATCGCATAGAGGAGCAAGGAGCACGGAATCGGTCACCGCAAGCACGGGCGGGGAATCGATGATGACGACATCATACATTGCCCGCACATGCTCCAGAAATTCGACCATCACCTCCGAGCCAATAAATTCGGCTGGCGGCAGGGTCGCTTTCCCAGCCGGTACGGCCCAGAGGTCTTTCACGACCGTCTGAATCGGTTGCAGGCTGTGCAGCTCACCAGATATCAGGTCGATTAGGCCCGGGCTCAGGTCAATACCAAGCATGCGGTGCATAGATGGACGCCGCATGTCTGCATCGATCAGCAGGGTTCGACGTCCGAGTTGAGCCGAAGCTATCGCCAAGTTGACCGCTGTCAGCGTCTTTCCATCAGACATCTCCGGACTTGTGACGAGCACAACCTCTTTGGAAGAGAGGGGATCCACTCCGCGGATGTTTGTGCGGACCAGGCGGTAGCTCTCAGAAATGGGAGACCAGGGATCGTGGAGCGTAACGAGCCGCGTACTCAGTGCCTTCCCATTAACTACGATCTCCTCCTTACCCTTGAACTGGGTCGCCAGGACCTTATCCATGGCCGGAATGACACCGATGAGGTTGTAGCCGTTGGCTTCTAGTTCGTGAGGCTGCTGGATACGTTTACTCACGGCCTTTCTGCCAAACGCAAGGGCCACCCCGATTCCCAATCCCAGCAGAATGCCAAGCAGCAGGTTCTGCCTCAGGTCGGGACTCACCGGCACGAGAGGCACAACCGCGCTGCGGACGATCTTGACATAACCCTGTTCTGCTTCTTCTGCGATTATCGTTTTCTGAAGCTCCTGTACAAAGGTCATGTACCACTGGTTAGCAATCTCACGTTGCTGATCCAGCTGCATCGTCTCAATAATCTGCCTGGGAATGCTCTGCAGATCGCCGCTATAACTGCCTATGCGCGCGTCCAGAGCAGCAAGCTGATGTTGAAGCTCGCGTACGAGCAGATCCTTCTCGAAAATCTTGTTCTTGAGCTCGAGAATCCTGTTCAGCTGCCCCGTACCGGTTGCACCCGTGGCCATACTTGATGTCCGGGCTACAAGCTGCTGCTGGAGATCGTCACGCTCTTTCTTGTAGTGGTTGATTTGCGTAGCGATGTCCGACAAAGCCTGAATGCTGGACTCATTGCCCCTGGCATTCGGGTTGATGGCATAGTATTGTCCCGCCTGTACCTCGAGCGTTGCAATCTGCTGATTCAACGCATTGATTTTAGCCTGGAGGTTTTCTATCTGGCTCGAGGCTTCCAGGTCGGCTTCCAATGCAGGCTCGATACGCGCCAATTCTCTCTGAAGCAGCTGCAGAGCATGTGTTTCTTGCTCCAATTGTAGGCTCACGTTATCTCGCTGGGACTTTATTCCCACGAACTCAGAAACCAGTCGCTCCCCATCGTCCCCGAGCGTAACGACCTTCCTCTGCTGGGCGAAATCCTCCCATCGTCCCTCGATTGCCGCAAGCTCTTTACGGCGTTCGGCCACCTGTTCTTCAAGGAAAGCCCGTTTGGCAGCTATGTTGGCCCGACTCGACTCCTTGTTGAACTGGACATACTCCTCAGCGTACACATTCGCGATGAGCGCCGCCTCCTGCGGGGTGGTACTGCCCGCTGTAATAGCGATCATATCCTGCGTTCCCAGTGGCTCAAACCGCACCTGCTGGACAAGTTGCATCGCGATCTGTGCAACGTCTATAGAGTCTCCGGCACTACCACCTACTATGGGGAACTGCACAGGATTGGCCGAGCCCTTCACAGTCTCCCGGATACGTTCTGCAACACGCATTGTCAGATCGGCAGACTCTTGAAGCAGCCCGAGCTCGTTCGTTATTGAGCGTGGCTCGGAGGCGCCTACTACGCCGGATGTCAGGTTGGATCCCGTGTTGATGAATACCACACTGCTGGCTTCATAGATGGGATCGGTGGTCTTCGTGTATACCACCATTACCGACGTAAGGAGCAGGCAGGTGATCAAGATGATCCACTTTCCTTGATAGAGCGCATCCAGTACCTCCGATAGATCGATCTTGGTGTCATCCGAGGGGGGCGGCGCCCCCAGATGTCTAGTAGCTGCGTGAACCCGCCGCGCCGCCGCGACATTCCCGTTAGTATATCTCGCGATTTGCCGACGCTGATTCATGACTCTGGGAAAGGTCTAGTTTCTAAATCTCGTAACGCATTACCTGTACGACTATCAGCCTGAGAGAAACTGGGATTGTCTTTAGTACGCTCCTTCCCCTCTGAGCACGACGGGCACTGAACGCGCCAGGATGTAGGCGTCCAGCCAGAAATTCCAGTTGTGCACGTAGTGCACGTCCAGATTGACTCGCTCCTCAAAACTCAAATGATTGCGCCCAGAAACCTGCCACAGACCAGTTATTCCGGGAGGGTTCTGCAAGATGATGGGCTCCATATCACCCATGATTTCCAGTTCTTCGAACAGATAAGCCCGGGGGCCCACGAGACTCATCTCACCCCGCAATACATTCCAGAGTTGTGGCAACTCATCCAGGCTGTACCTTCGGAGCAGGGCGCCTATACGCGTGACTCTCGGATCATGACGCAGCTTGCGGAAGGTCTGGTACTCCTTTCTCAGGGCCTCATCACGGCTCAAAATGTCTTGTAAGCGGCTCGAAGCATCCGTATACATGCTCCTGAATTTGAGCACCTCGAAAACACGTCCACCCTTTCCGATTCGGAGTTGCCGGAAGAAGACGGGACCAGGTGAATCGAGCTTTATGAGCACGACTATCGTCAGAAAGAGCGGGGATACGATCAGAAAAGCGATTGATGCGAGGACGTAATCGCTTGCGAGTTTGGCGAGGCGCATCAAACGTTTACGCGCGTTGTGCTGAATGTCGTATCCTGGAATGCCGTTGAAGAAGCTTGCTGTCGTCCAGAGCGGCTGAGATTCCACCGCTGTCGGAATTACAAGTACACGCTCGAAGAACTTCGAGTAGCGACTGATCAGCTTCTGCAACTGGCGATGTGGCGTATCCGGCGGCAGCGCTACGATGAGGTAAGGAATGCTATAACGCTGGGCCATAACCGGGGCATATTTCAGGTCCGCATGGACGGGCACCCCTTCCACCTCTGCGCACTCGCGTGTGTCGTCGAGCAAGACTACAGGCTTGAGGCCCAACTCTGGCCAGCGAAGCAACGTCTTTATGATAGCGGTGCCTGCTTGCCCACGACCCACTACCACGATCGGATAGCCCCACCACGCCAGGCGCACGCAAACCATACGCAGGCAGATCCGGTTCATCGTCACGAATACGATGGTTGCCAACCAGGCCGTAGCCAAGAGAGGGATTGATTGTGTTGCCGCAAATGGCAAGAGCGGAATACTGAAGGCGGCAAATACCAGAGTGGTTACGCGACTGATTCTGCGCATCTCGTCTGCAGGATGAAGCATGGCTCCTGTCGAGACGTGAACCAGTGCATATGAGATTTCAAGCAGGCCGAGAACCGGAAGAAACGACGCAGCACTTAGAATACGTGTGCCCGGAAATGTTATATCGATCGCAGCTATGGTCACCCAGGCCATAGCCAGACCTACGGCGTCCGAGATGAGGAAGCTCGCGACGGTCCGCCATCTCGACGGAATTCGCGTAGTTGCGATCTCGCCTGCCCTCGGCAGACTCGGCGCAAGTACGTGTCCTTGAAACTGGGCTGCGGCCGTCCTCGTGCCCGCCAGGGAGTCATAATGAAGTTCCGTCGCCCTCATAGCCTGCCAGGTATAGAGACTCTGCTTTCTTTCGAGCGACAAATTCCTCGTACTTGCTCTCAATCAGCCTTGAGAAGGCCTGCCGGAAACGTTCTTTGGAGAAACGCTCAGCATTGCTGCGGATGTGTTCAGGATCGAAGTACCGGTTCCGGCTCTCGAATCGATACACCGCCTCTTTGAGGTTCTCCACCGTCTGTTCGGCAAAGAAGAGCCCGGTTTCATCGGGCACGACGGTCTCAAGCGCACCTCCCTTCCCGAATGCAATTACAGGAGTGCCGCACGCCTGTGCTTCAACCGGAACGATTCCAAAGTCCTCCTCCGCTGCAAACACGAATGCTTTCGCACGCCGTAGATAGTGCCTGACCGCCTCAAAAGGCTGGTAACCCAGCATCGTGACGTTCGGAGTCGCTCTGGCAGCGATGGCCTTGAACTCGGGTCCATCACCAATGACCACGAGTTCCTTGTCCGGCATCTGAGCAAACGCCTCTACAATGAGGTCCACCCGCTTGTATGGTACAAGCCGAGACATCGTCACATAGTAGTTTTCCTTGTCCGGACAGAGCGAGAAAGCCTCTGTATCGACGGGCGGATAGATGACCTCGGCTTTGCGCCGATAGGTCTTCCAGATCCTGCGAGCTACGTTCTGGGAGTTAGCAACAAAAACATCCACGCGGTTTGCACTTACCGCATCGAACAACCGCAAATAGTGGAGAATCGCGCGCGCGAGATGGCCGGTAGCTCCACGTTCCAGATTACCATCGCGCAGGTACTGGAAGTGAAGATCCCAGGCGTAACGGACCGGGCTATGTACGTAGCTGATGTGCAGCTGATCAGAAGTGGTGAGTACACCTTTGGCTACCACATAGCTGGACGAAACCACGATGTCGTAGCCGGTCAGATCGAATTGTTCAATAGCGTAGGGCGCCAAAGGCAGGTAGTATCGGTATTTACGCTTAGCAAACGGTAGACGTTGTATAAAGGAGGTCCGCACTGATTTCCCACCCAGAAACGCGCGCTGATCAGGTGATAGGAAATCGATCAAGCTGTACAGATCGGAATCCGGACAAGCCGATAACATCTCACCAAGCACGCGCTCTGCGCCAGCGTACACCGGGAGCCAATCATGCACGATGCCGATCCGGGCATTGGCTATCGCAGGGCCCTTCTCGGCTCGCTGCCCTGAGAGCGATTCTCGGAGTAGGATCGATGGCTCTGTATAGTTGTCCGAAAGCATGGATTCAAACCGATTCTTCAGTGAGCTAGGTTACCGTACCGCTGAACCTTGGCCTGGATTAGGCTGAGGTTCACGTCATCACCTATGAGCCGAGAGAGGGCACTTGGGAAAAGCACAGATCCGCAGGTGCCTGTTCAGAACGAAGACGAGCTGCTAAACAGACTGGGCTCGTACAGAATGGCCCTGACACGGTACTGGCTGTTCTGGGTATGCGAATCGGCTAATGACATACGTGTCTCCACGAATCTGGCAAATGGGTAGTCTGACGTGTTCATTAAAGGCTTCGTAACCTTCCTGTATCACGTATGCTTTTCATGGGCCGCGCTAACCAGCCTGATGCCAGAGTCACAAGCTAAAAGAACTCTCTCATCCTTTCACTAGGAGCATCGTAACGTGATGGCAAATAGGCATACTGATTTCGCCCTACCGGCTGGATGGTTAGTGTTGCGTTAAAAGCAATACTGTTTTGACTGAGCACTATAATTGTTACTCTTGTATCGCGTAAGTGCGCGATCTGCCGTTCTAGACATCAGGGGGCACTGATACTGCCGGCGCGCGGTCTTGATTGATATCCAACCAACCTGCAAGCATCCGATACCACCATCTGTGCCCATTCAACTTCAAAGAACTCATTGAGGTATCATATACGATATGGGTGCTTGTCTAGAAATCGCTAACGGTTATATCCAAACAAAGCGAAATAATTGGATTAGCATTCATTCACCGAAAGCATTTATCTACAAACGTTTCTGCGCCAAATACTTTTCAAGCTGCAGGCCTAGGGACGTACCACCTTGAGATTATCAGGCTCACAATTACACATCCATCTCGTAAAAACTTAAACACATAGCCTATATTGATGGCGTTTACTTGGCTCAGCTGCGACTTCTGAGGCAACCCAGCTAACCACCACCTCTCGACATTTCCCGGGGGGGATTGCTTCCTGAGCCACACTCCAACACGCGTCTTCTCATGAAGCCAAGACGGTCTATCTCAGAACTAACAATTGATTGTTGCTTACGGCACTCCTCAAGTGGATCACATATCGTACATAGCCTCTATTCCGTTAACGCCAACTCGGATCAGCCCCGCCAATCTTACGAGACTGGAAACCCTTCCACTACCCGTTCTCACCTCTTACATTTGGAAGTAACAGGAAGCGAACAACTGTAACGATTATTGCCCCGATACTCTGGAACCAGGAGACAGCAGCCGGATTATGCGATTTTAGAGGCGTTTATTGCCATGTAAAATGGTCATGGAGTGTGCTCGCGGAACATCTCTATATGTATATATGACTGGTATGGTATATATAACTGATGTGCACCCCCGATGAGTCACCCCATTCCGTCTCCATTTCCGTTTATTACCAGGCAGCGGCTTTCATTTGCCGCATGGACGAAGCGTGTTATCCGGTAGGTTAACCTGACGGCCGAAGGTCAATCGGCATCCCGACCGTCAGGATCGGTAGTGAAATCCACGAACCGGGCCTCAGAGATCTCCGACTGATTCCGCACAGACCTGTTATGCCGGGATGCCATATGCATCAGATCGCGACGCCTGTATGCTTTATTCCGGCTCAGCACGCCATGTGCGTACTTGACGAGAGCCGTACCATAGAAGTGTAGCAGGAAGCGACCCCCAGTATACGCAAGAAAACTTCCTATGGCCGCCAGTGCTATCCACTGCATCCAGAGGAATTCCTGCCAGAAACGAGCGGAGCTTTCCGAGAAGCCGCGGCTCCGGCTCCACGCTTCGTATTTAGCCCCCATATCACCCAGCTCACCGTGCTCGATATTATACTCCCATTGAACAGGATCCAGATCGAACTGGCTGAGCATATCCGCCACCATCGGAAGTGGAACGATGTACTCGTGTATGACCAGGAGGATGAACGCTGATATGGAAACAACGATGATTACAAGAAGCAGAAACTCACCGAGAAGCGACGTGGCGTACCTCACCTCTCTCTGAAGGCGGCCCTTACTGAACGTACCATCCAGGCGAGTCACGTTCCGGGTAGCAACGTAAAACACCCGGTATGGTAGTGGTCCGGCCAGGCCGAGTACCACCAGCACGATCAGAAGAATGATGTAGATCATTATGACACTGGAAGCTGCATCCCGGGCCTATGTAAACATACTGGACACCTGAGCAGTCGTTGGCGGCGTTCCCAGAATATCACATTATGATTATGCTGCCCCATAGCGGTCCGGGCCAGCGCTCCGTAGCTTCTCCCCCGACAATTCGTAAAGTAGAGGAGCAACTGTCCCGGGCAAGGTATCTTCTGGCAAAACGTCAGTCAAACCTGCTATATGGCTTATGGGCCCTCTGACGTATACTAGAGGTCCTATTCCAGCGATTAGTCATGTTCATCTCCGGGATCCCTTCAGGGCCAACACGCCGAGCCCGGGTCTCGTCTGTTATCGTACCATATCCTATATACACTGACACGTGATTCACACCTACCATCGAGAAATCGAGGCTGCGATGTTCGCGGTCCGACAGGCATCGAGACTATGCCGTGAGGTACAGCAGAACATTTCGCGCGACGTGTTGCAGAAAGACGACCGGAGCCCTGTTACTGTAGCCGATTTCGGCAGTCAGGCGCTTGTCTGCCAGGTCCTGCGAGACACGTTTCCCGATGACCCGATCATCGCAGAAGAACGGGCCGAGGCCCTTCTGAAACAAGAGAACGTTGCTTTATTGAACCGTGTCGTACGGCACATCCGCACCATTAAGCCGGAAGCCGATGCTGATCTGACGTGCTCCTGGATTAGCCACGGCAGCGCTGATACCTATGCCGACCGATTCTGGACGCTGGATCCCGTCGACGGCACGAAAGGTTTCCTGCGTAGCGAACAATACGCCATTGCGCTTGCTCTTGTAGAAGACGGTGAGATCAAAGTCGCCGCCCTGGCGTGCCCGAACCTGCCGCTTTCGATCTCGGGCACCGGCGACAGCGGCTCTTTGTTCTGGGCGATTAAAGGCCAAGGGGCCTATAGTGCCCCCCTCGAAGGGAGCAGCAAAGCAAATCGCATTACGGTAAGTGCGACGTCACAGGCCGATCTGGCTCGTTTCTGCGAGTCCGTCGAGGCTGGCCATTCATCACATGGTGAGGCGGCATCCGTGGCGAAACTGCTGGGAATCACACGCGAGCCCATCCGCATGGATAGCCAGGCCAAGTATGCGCTCGTCGCCCGTGGAGAGGCTGACATCTACCTGCGTCTGCCGACCCGGCCGGGGTACGTAGAACGAATCTGGGACCATGCGGCAGGCTCACTCATCATAACCGAGGCTGGCGGCACCGTAACCGACGTGGACGGCAAAGCGCTCGAATTCAACCATGGTGCCGGACTGACTGCGAACAGAGGCATCATTGCTACGAACGGCCAGTTGCACGATCGCGTGTTGGACAGCATCCAGACCGTTTATGCACAACAGGTAAGCACGCAGCCACAAGAACAGAGCATCTCCGCATCACTGTGAGTGGTTCGTATCCAGGTCATCATCGTGCGCCAGGAATATCACCCTCCTAGCGCACGATGATAATCGATCGAGTTGCAACCCGGCCATTGGCAACGAGACGAAGGAAATACATCCCACTCGCCAGTGGTTGCCCATTTGTGCCCCTGCCATCCCATACCAAGACATGCACACCGGCCTCGAGGTCCTCTCCATGGACGAGAGTGGCCACTTCTTTGCCCAAAACATCGTAAGCCTTCAACGACACAGTAGCATCCTCGGGCAGTCCATACCGGATCGTTGTGGTACTCGCGAAGGGATTCGGGAAGTTCGGAAACACTTCGTAATCCTCGGGTAGTTCTCGGATGGACTCCAACTGCGTATCAATGAACGAGGCGGAGCCGACGATCAGCTGGAATGAACGCGGCTTGTCGGCATACATGCGTCCGACTGTGTACCGGCTATCCATACGCAGGTCCTGCGTATACTGAAGCAGTTCATCGACAAGCCAAACCTGGTAAGCATCCGGTACACGCTCCAGTCCTTCGAACTGCAAGTGCGTGGGGCTGTTCGTGTTTGC
The DNA here is from genome assembly GCA_041690215.1 of Rhodothermales bacterium. GTDB lineage: Bacteria > Bacteroidota > Rhodothermia > Rhodothermales > DASSAV01 > DASSAV01. Next base: position 144,232 of record JAWLHQ010000008.1, on the reverse strand, counting down.
GCGCACCTGGAAGTTCCATACCTCTCCCTGCTCGGGCTCAGCCCTCACGTCCACTGCATAGTGAGAGGTGATAGTTTCCCACTCCGGATGTGTAAAGTACACAGAAACATACTCGCCGATGACCGGTGGCTCCGGCTGATCGTGTGCATCTCGGCCCACCTCGGCGCTGGCAGCCACTCCCGCAATATTGTCGATGTCGCGGGCACCCTTAGACTCGGCCGTTATACGAATCGCCCATGCTGGTTCGGAAGTAACCTTCAGGGCATTCACCTCTTTCTTCGAAGTCTCCCTGTTTGGATCGATGAGCAAACGAGTAGCTTTCTCTGAATAGACGGCGTATCCCACGAATGGCTGCATTGCCGTAACCGGCTGCTGTGGATCGTTCCAACTCCCGTTGAATGAACGCAACGTGAGCGGCTCACCGTTCTCCAGACGAATATTCGCGGACGGGATAGCGAAATTGAAGGGCGTCCCGATGAGATTCCAGCCCGGATGTAGCGGGATGGGGAACGGCTGACTGTGGTCTGCCGTTGTTCCCGCCCCGAGGTCGAGTGTTCGTCCTCCCTCGCGGGCGATGAGCCAGTACCCCTCCCCAGGAAGGAGTTCACCCGTCCCCGGAAGTTCGTTTACCGTCTGGCTCGGTGTCAGCTCGAACAGACGCCATTTGGTACTGTCGTAGGCACCGAAATCATCAGCCAGAACCGCACCAACGTGACGCTCATTCAGCATTAGAGGCACGGAAATGAGGCGGTAGTTCGTCTGTGCCTCTCCGGCTGGTAACGGAAGTGAGGCACTGACACTGCCATCAGGAACCGCTACTCGGATGGCGTATACGCCCTTCCTGGGAACGCGCTCGATTTTGCCTTTCTGGTCGGAAACAGAAATGTAGTAAGACACTCCCCTGCTGGTAACCGCATTCGCAGGAATAGCCGCTACGTAGCGTCCCTCTTCGGCGGTCATCGGGGTGGACTCGAACGCTTCCTCACCGCCCATCTGGTAGAATAGAGTGGCGCTGGCAACACCGCGTGTGGCCAGTACATCGGCCTTGATCTCCACTGTACCGATTGAGACGGGCTGTGTTAACGGCGTATGCTCAACGACCAGCCTGCCTGCGTCAACCGACACCGTCGCAATGAAGCCGCTTCTGATGGAAAACGCGCCGCCCCGGGTATGCCCCGCCGGCACAGTCTCTCCCGCACTGGATTGAAGCGAGAAAGAACCTCCAGTCATGGCCCCGCCAAGCGTGCTCAAAGCGGTTGACTCAATCCGGAACGTCTGAGCATGCGAAGCGATTGCCCCCATACTCCCGGCGAGCACCACCGCAATTCCGACAGTGATGCATCGAAACACACCGCATGCATGTGGCTGGGTCATGGCAGTTCAGATTACAACCGCTCAACGGGTGCTCACTACTTCATTGCTATTATCCGGATGGGCGGATACACTCTGTGTGCTGGCTTCCAGCTGTGCGACCCGCGAAACGAGTTCCTGCACCATGGTTCGGTCCGCCTCTCGCAGACGGTGCAGGTTCTCCAGCTGGTGTTGCTGCTGTTTTACGGCCTCGATCAACACAGCAACGAGCTTGGCATAGTTCACAGCCCTGGCATCGACCCCGTTGACCTCGTACTCCACCACTTCGGGCACGACCTTCCCGACCTCCTCGGCAATCAGACCGATATCCTCCCGCCCGTCCTCCTTCCACACATAACGCACGCCACGCAACTGCTCCACAATCGCACCAGCATCCTCGAGCGTACGGATATCTTCTTTCCACCGGATCGAACTGGGCAGCACATCCGGAATAAGCGTGTTTATTGCGGAGATAACGATATCTCCGTTATTGTCAAAGTCTATCAAAACATTCTCGCCAGGAACCAGATTTATGTGGCCTGCTTTGCCGTTTAGGCTTAACACGGCAACACCATCGGCCAGTTTTTCGGACGTAACGGCACCATCAGCTAGATTTAGATCCGTTATTGTTTCGTTTGCGATTTTTGCACCTGTCACGGCACCATCTACGAGTTTTGTATCGTCAACGGAATTCTCAGCCAGATCGACTGCCCCCACCGTACCATCAGCAAGGTGGTTGGTAGTCACACCTCCATCCGCCAGGCTCAATGTGACTTCCCCCGATGTCCCGCCTCCGCTCAAGCCCGTTCCCGAGTTGACTGCTGTAATGTCGCCGGTACCTACACCTGTCGCTGTAATCGTGATCGTGCCGGCAGCTTGAGTGACGGAGATATTGTCCCCTCCCTCGATGCTCACGGCGCCACGCTGTCCGTTCAGGCTCAAAACAGCCGTATTGGGAGCGAGCTTCGTTGCATCGATAGTGCCCGTTAGAATCTTAGGTCCAGTCACCGAGCCCTCGGCCAGGTTCGCGCTGCCTACCGACGATGGGGCCAGTTTCACGGCCGTGACGGCGCCATCGGCAAGCATTTCGGTTTTTATACCTTTGCTCACCACATTCACCGTAGCTGTAGGTCCGCTCGGATTGGCTATTTGAAGAGCTCCATCGGTATTCTGCACGCCCTGAATGCCTGTGCCTCCTCCCCCACTTCCTGCGGTAATCGTGATAATATTGTTGTCTGACGTGATGGTAGCGCCACCCGCCGCCCGTATCTGAATATCCCCTCCGAGGTTATTCACGCTCGTCACGAGACCATCAGGAGCGAGTTTCGCACGTGTAACGGCACCATCTGCGATCTTAGCCGTGGTTACGGCCCCATCGGCCAATTTGCCCTCCGCGACCCCGCCATCCGCTAGGTTGAGCATCACATCTCCTGCCGATCCTCCGCCGGTCAGTCCAGTGCCAGGCAGCACACTGGTAATGGTACTGCCACCTGTAGATCCGCTCGCTGCCGATATGGTTATCGCTCCTGCATCCTCTGTAATCGAGATATTGCTCCCCTCCCGGAGGGTGAGGGCACCCTGCATCCCATTTAAACTCAGGACCGCTGCATCATCATCCACAGACTCCGCTTTAGCGGCACGGATCGCGAAAGGTGTACTTGCCAGCAGCAGACGCGGCGTAAGCTCCACATCTGCAATGCGCATGCCTAGATACAGGCTATCCCGGGCGGCCAGCACATCCGGCGACATGGGTATCGTGGCGCCTAGCAGCACGTTGAACACACCGTCCGTCACGGTCACTTCATGTGGTTCACGCCAAACCTCATTGCCTCCCGATGCTCTCGTGTGGAGTGTGAAGGTAATGGAGTACACTCCGGAAGCGGGACTATCGCCATCCATGAGTTGTCCCTGGTAATGCATCATATACGGCACCTGTGCCCACACAGAGAAACCCACTCCCATCGAAAGGAGAATTCCGGTAACAACCAGAAAGCATCTCAACGGTGCCAAACACACGTCCATCATATGCTCATTACAATTCCTGCGATCAAACCCCAAGTGAATACGGTATCTATACCATGCTCAAGGACGGCAGCCTGTGTCTTCTCCAGGGTTCTACTGGATAGGAGTGCACGGTCGTAAAGTGCGATGTGTCGCTCATGGGACAGGAGCATCGCTGTGTTCCCTCAAAACGGCGACGTTTGAGGAATCAGCCGCACGGGACGAAGCGATGTCTTCTAGCTGCACAACACGTGAGCGAAGATCTTGCAATGCGTCCTCCTGCGCCTCGAGTTGATCCTGTTGCTGTTTGATTGCCTCAATCAGCACGGCTACAAGTTGTGCATAGCGCACGGATGTCACATCTATCCCGTTCTCCTCGTAGGTGACAACTTCGGGCAATACCTCACCTACTTCCTCAGCGATCAGCCCTACATCCACACGCCCGTCCTCTTTCCATTCGTACCTCACCCCTCGCAACTTCTTTACCAGGGAAACAGCATCTTCTATCGGACGAATGTTTTCTTTCCACCTCCTCGAGCTCGGAATCTCACCAGCACCGACGAAGAAACCGCGCCCATGAATGATGATGGTATTTCCCTGCCTTCGAATCTCTACCGTTCCATCCCCTTCCAGGTCGATGTTGCCTGTCATTCCTTCCAGGCTCAATACCGCAGCGTTAGCATCCAGCTTGGCCGCTGTGACCGAGTTGTTGGCCAGTGCTCTCGTCGTCACCGCACCACTAGCAATCTTCGATTGCGTAACACCGCCATCAGCCAGACTGAGCGTCACGTCTCCCGATGTACCGCCGCCGTTGAGCCCGGCGCCAGGAAGGACAGCGGTGATGTCTCCAACTGAGCCTCTAGCTGCTGAGATGGTAAATGTGCTTCCATTTCGAGTAATGGTGACGTTATCTCCCTGAACCAGGTTGAGATCGCCACGCTGGCCGTTCAAGCTCAACACTGCCGCTGACGGCGCAAGCTTCACATTCGAAATCGCCCTATCGGCTAGTTTGGCCGTAGTAACTGCGCCGTCAGCCAATTCGGCCGTACCTACAGCACCATCGGCTACCCCATCCGCCTCTGCTGCACGAATAGCGTATGCCGTACTGGTCAAAGGCAGCCGAGGTGTCATCTCCGCCTCCTCCCCTACTCTGATCCCCAGGTACAACCGCCCACCTGAGGATAGGACCCCATCCTCTAACGGCACCTTGCTTCCTAGTAGCGCCTCGAATACGCCATCGGTGACCGGTACGTCGTGTGCCTCCGTCCAGACCGGCTCTCCCCCCGTCGGGTCCTGATATAGTGCGAAGATGATCCGGAATGAGCCAGAAGCCGGAATCTCGCCCGTCGTGAGCCGTCCCTGATAGTTGATGACGCGAGGCACCTGCGCGAGCGAAACGATGCTCGGTCCGAAAATGATGAAAAGGATGAAGGAAATCATCCAAGCCGTCAGTTGTACCCTGCCCATATAGGGGACACCGTGTTTATTGGCGCGAGATAAGGGGGCTTCAGTCTGGCAATGCGGGTGGTAATGGAAGAGCCGATGCGCCACCGCCACTACCACCATCACCACCTCCACTGGACCCCGCTGCTACAGCGGCGACGATCCCTGCAACTGCAACAGATCCTCCTGCGAGCACCCACCCTCTGTGCGCCGCGAACCAGGATCGGCGACGAACAGGCTCCGGAGACACCCTGGGAGACTCTTCCCGCTCTTCAACAGCTACGGGTTCTTGTGCAACAGCCAGCGTAAGCTGTTGCTTGACCACATTAACCAGCGCCGTGTAGGAAGGCAGGTCTCGAACAGGATCTGGTCCGTAATCTGGCTTGTGGCTGAGGAGTTGTAGAACTGCGATCTTGGCTTGTTCGAGTTCGCCTCGCTTTATATAGCTGAGGGAGAGCAAGCGATAGGCACTTACCGCCTCCTCCACGGAAATCTCACTGCTCGCTACACAGGGGGTAAGCACTGTGATGACCGCATCGAGTTCGCCCGCCACATAGTGCCGCTCTGCTTCCGGAAGTAACTCGGAGCAAGGAGATACAGCTTGAGCGAATGCCTCAGCGTATCCAAAACAAGCCAGCAGAGCCATGTACACCAGCGCCTGTCGTCCAAGCCTTCTTCTTCGTGCAGGCATACCCTATCCTCCCTGTTTAAACCGTCTGTCCACTTGCCGATACCGATGTTGTGTAGTTTATCCTCCGCAATGCAAATGCAGAGGATACGCCCTCCATCGGAGAGCGGCATGCATCCACATCATCCCGGGGATCACCGGTCAATTGCCGTCGCCCGCCTCACCTCTCGGCAAGAGGTCAAACACAAGGTTCACGGGCCGGTCCGCTCCGATCTCCACCTCCGTCTCGCGAGTCCCAAGCGCAGGATGTTCGACCCGGACGTGGTGCCGACCCACCGAAAGCGTCGCCGTATACTGGATGTCCGTCTCGCGCTGATGCAGGGTTCCGTCTATATATATTGACCCCCAAGGCCTCACGAGCACGGTCAAGGTCCCCGTCAAAGCAACCGGCTCGGTGCGATCCGCTGTCTCCTGTGATGTTTCTCTCTGATCGGCTTGCTCCGCCCGCGCACGCCGGGAGAGTTGATCGGCCCGCTCAGCACCCGATTCCGCTTCTTGTGCACGCAATGTACGCTGTTCTACCTGCTCTTTCGGACGCGCCACACGCTCTGCGCTCACAATCGATCTGGCTTCCGGCGTGGCCGTTCCGCTGTTCGTACGTTCTACCTGCCGCAACGAGATCGACAATACCGGAGCAGCAGCGGTATGCTCATCGACGAAGAGCACCGTGTCGAGTGGAGCATACCCCTCCTTTCGCATCGATAGCACGTAAACACCGCGGTTGAGCCTGTGCCCTATTAGCGGCGTAACACCTATGGAATCATAGTCGACGAGCACCACTGCTCCATCGGGTGTGGAATCTACCGTAAGGCTGACTCCTCCCGGTTTTAGTACTGGTACGTGGCCGGGACTGTAATCAGATGGTTCATCAAAATCCACACCGGACGCGAGCAATCCGGTAAGTGCCTCGTCGTCTAACTCGCTCGTCTCAGATGCCTGCGTCAGCAACAATGCGACCGGAAGCGCCACGAGGAGTGCAGCGATAAGAACAGCGAACCCGAAATACTTGATGCGCCCCAGGATTTCATCCGTGCGACTGGATGGCGGCGGCACCCATATCGGCGGATCATGATATACCGGCTCGGCAGGCCATATCTGGCCTCCGTTCGGCTGAGGCTCTCTCAGTGTCGGATGCACCTGCGCCATTCACCACTCCGTGAATCACTTCACTCCTGAACGCTCCTACAGACGGGCACATTGCCAGCATTCCTCCCAGAGAGGTAATGCTACTATCCGCAACTAACGTGGCTGGTGCAGTAAACGAAAGAAATTTAGAAGTGTCAATCGCCTGAAGAGCTTCCTTCTCCTGTTACACCGAGATACTTCAAGCGAATTGTAGCAGCATCGGGATAAACAGGTTGATTGAGCGGTAATGGCACAGGGGTTTGCCCTTTAGCCAGCTGCACTCATTTTTAAGCATCGCATCCGGGCCCCTCATGTGGAGTTCCGATTCAGAACCGGAGCCATCTCTAGAGTTGAGTTGATCTGATCACCCCGGCTATCATGCAGTGTGGGCAGCCGATCAATGCGTTACACCAGTTCACCCGAGGTACGATGCGGTACGATCAACTCTGCGCAGGTGCAGGCAGAACTTCACATCGGGTGCTGCGCTCACTGCCAGGGTGATGCTCGTGTTCGAACCGAACCGGAGCAACGGAAAGGGATTGCCTTTTGTCCCGATGTGCCAGGTAGTTCAGCGCAATGGCTAATGCGGGGAAAGCTATAAGTACAACCAGAAAAACGACCGAAAGCAAGAGCTCCATGTGAACCCGAAACTAATGGTAGGACGGAGTCTCCGTCGTGAATCACACGAACGTTCGTACCTGCCAGGCAGGTTGCCTTCCTCCTATGAACGTATCGAAAGGCGATTTTCGCGCACGTGTGCCATTTAGTGTGGGTATCGGCAGAAATGGTCGGTCCTGAAGTCCTTACACAGGCATACGGTTTTTTTGTGTGTTGCCCCGTTTACAGGAAGCAATCACATCCATCTCAAAGGCGTGAGGATTCGGGCAGATTGTGCCGCATTCGAACGGTTCTCAATCCATCGGTGACCGGATTCAAGCCGGCTGTCGAAGTGACCCAAACCATTATGCAGCCCCAATCGGGCATACCCGAAACTGGTACCGCCCAGGTTCACTTGTTTCGGGTAACCGAAAGCGGCACAGCAACACTAGGCTGCTTGCGATGAAGCAGCAGCAATGCGCTCCTGGTATATCATGCGCTGCGCCTGTTCAATCTGATACATGCGAACACCGGGTGTGTCCGCAAGATCGACAATGCGGGCGCACGCTTCTTCCTCGAGCCTGGCACGTTCTTCTTCGGTCAGCCCGTCGAGCCAGAGTTCGTAAGGGTCCTTCGAGGCGGAAAACATATCGGCCTGGGCCCCTGGCTTGGATTGTGGTTTCTTCGCCGGCAATGTCTCCCGTTTCTCCGAAACCTGGAAGACGATCGCATGCACTTCGCGTCCACGCTTCTTGGTCGCGTAGGAGACGCTTAGATCCGTGTGCTCGTTAATCTCCTTAGTCGGGAAATCGATGACACGGCGTCGAAAGTCCGAGAACCGGTCGTACTTATCCTCGAGATTCAAGATCTCACGCAGATAGGAAACCTCAATCTCGAACACGGGGGATTTACCATAGGCTTTCGCCTGCTCGTACCGCATCTTGAGTTGCTCATACAACCGAATGCTGTACGGTGAGGAAAGCTGCATGACCTGCTTGGCCTGATACTTCGTGTAGTATCCTTGCAGCTTCAACAAAAGCGGGCGCATATCGGGGTTGAATCTAGCCTCGATACATCCCTTGTTTTTGTGATAAGTCACGAAGCTGAGGAGGTTGGCTTTCGTCCACCCCTTCTCATGCGCAATGTGGATTCGCTGTTCCACCAATTGCTGTGCAGCTTCCTCAAGCTGCGCGTAGACAGACCATCCCTCCTGCCCCGACAGTTCTTTGAACTCACTGGCGTGCAGGATCTGAGTGCCGAAGTCCTCAGCAAACCGATCAAGTTTTGAGATGAGCAGGATGATGATCCGGCTCTGCACTACGCTCATGTCGTAGCGCGCCTCAATGAACTTATTCGACTTGACGACCCAGTTGATCTCGTTACCCATGACCTCAGGAAGGGTGGTAATCGGTTTGGGCAATCTACGCACCACACGTGAGCATTATGCCGACAGATTTAGTGAGAACATGTCGACAGATCCGGTGGAAGCAACGACACAATTAGTGAATATGACGACAGAAGTAGTGAACATACCTGTACAGCGCTCTGATATGACGACAGAAGTAGTGGAAGCATATGTCAAAAGAGCTGTGTAGGACTCGTCCACACGGGCAACGACATCCGAGCAGGCGGCAGTGTCACTATCCTTGTCGTCGAATTACGGTCCCGGTGCATCCCTTTACACTAAAAGTGTCGTCATATCAGTTGGGCGGCAGGAGCTTCACTACATGTGTCGTCATGTTGCCACTAATCGTGTCGTTCCTTTCCACTGCTGGTGTCGCACCCATCACTGAATCTGTCGCCAGGAGACGGATCTCCACACTAGATCTGTCCCGCCTGACACTATATCTGTCGTTTTTGAGTCAGTGTAAATGATTATTTTGTAACTGGATATGCTGATGGGAAAAGATTAAAAGTACTAATTAGCAAAAAAGAAAAGAGAAAGAGCGGATTTGTTGACGAGGAAAGGGATGCAGGCATTGCACCTTTCGCTCCTACCTCTCCCCTACCCTGTGAGAATCCGCTTACTTGAGGTGTGTGATGTTCCCTGAAGTTCCCTTCAAAGAGCACACCCGGTACAGTGTTGTGACCGTGCCGGAGGGCGATCATAAAGTGGTACGAGTTGATCTTTCATGCAGAGCTGGCTCGCTCTGCACGAAGATCGCCATATCCAGAATGTCTTTTGCTTCGACCTACACATATCTTCCCGGTTTTAAGGACTGCACATACACCTTCATGGTGCTGGCTGAACACGGTGCAGTCTGGATTTCAGATGCCGGGTTTCACAGCAGGTGCTCGTTACGCGTTGTATCCACACGCAGGTAGCGAGAGTACAACCGTTCCATCGAGCTTCCAGAGTCACGTAGATCAGCCAGGGATGAGACCAGCGCGCACGCGTCGTACCCATGCCTCGTGTATTTCGGCAACCATATCCTCCAGACTGATGGTAATCGTCCAGTCCGGATAATGTGCGCGCATTTTGGAGAGGTTGCTGATATAGCAGATGTGGTCACCCTCGCGGTGCCGATCAACGTACTCGTACACCATTGGCTTTCCGGATATCGCCTCTGCAAGCGCAAACGCCTCCAAGATCGAACAACTGTTGCTTCGTCCACCCCCGAGATTGTAGACCTCCCCTACCCTGGGGTTCTGAATGAACGCTTCAATGAACCGGGCTACATCGAAGGCGTGAATATTATCGCGTACCTGTTTGCCCTTGTAGCCGAATACCGTGTACTTGCGTCCGGTTACGTTGCACTTGATCAAATAGCTCAGGAAGCCGTGTAGCTCTACGCCGGAATGGCTTGGGCCGGTCAGACATCCCCCACGCAAGCAACACGTGCGCATTCCGAAATACCGGCCGTACTCCTGTACGGCAATGTCCGCAGCCAACTTGGAAGCACCGAACAGGGAGTGTTTCGATTGATCGATACCAAAGTTTTCTGAGATACCCTCCCGGTCTTCCGGACGTTCATAGTCCCAACGGGTCGGTGTTTCGACAAGCGGCAACCTATTGGGCGCATCACCATAGACCTTATTCGTAGACATGTAGACGAATGCTGCCTCTGGGGCATGCCGGCGTGTCGATTCAAGCAGATTGAATGTTCCGACGGCATTCGTGTCGAAGTCCTCGAACGGTATCTGAGTCGCCAGGTCATGGGATGGCTGTGCAGCTGCATGCACAATGGCATCCGGCTTCACACTTTGTATGAGTTTCAGCACACCTTCCCGGTCTCGGATATCCAGGTCGTAGTGCCGGTAACCTCGCAGTTGTCTTTCCAGCCGTTGGCGGTTCCATAACGTATCTCCCTCTGGGCCGAAGAAGATCGCCCGCATGTTGCTGTCTACACCGTAAACATCCCATCCTTGCCGCGCGAAATACGCGCACACTTCGGAACCAATCAGACCTGCCGACCCGGTGACAAGAATCTTTGACATATAGAGTTGAAACGCTGCCGGCAGTCCGTAGGAGCGGAGATGCTTACACGGTTTTCTGGTGCCGTGTCCGTGTACCTCGCCTGGATTTGCAATTCATGGGCCTGCCAGATCGGGCGAGGAGCCTGCGTTAGATGCTCGAATGCACTAACAATACCAATACGGCCAACTGTATGCCAACCGAGCGGATCCTACTTCATGGGGTATTCTCCACCGCAACAATTTCGGTAAGATGCAGCTGGAACACGGGCTCAGGCCGCTTTTAGAGCAAGGTGCGAAGGCGTGAAATAATGCCAGGCATCTCCTTAGTAAGCCTCCTGGTATTCGCCGAATACGCTGCGCAAAGAATCGCAAATTTCTCCGATACTCGCGTAGGCCCGGACAGCATCAAGAATGAACGGCATGAGGTTGTCCGTGCCACGGGCCGCATCGGCAATGGCCTTAAGGTGCTGTTTGACCAGGACGTTATCGCGGCTCTCCTTTACCTCTTTGAGTTTCCGAATCTGATCCTTCTCTACATTCTCGTCGATTCTCAATAGTTCAATTGGTGTCTCGGCTTCGGACGCGAATTTGTTTACGCCGACGATGATACGTTCCCCCCGTTCGACCTCCTGTCCGAATCGATAAGCGGCCTCTTCGATTTGCCGCTGGATCCAGCCCTGCTCGATGGCCGGGATTACGCCTCCGAGTGCTTCCACTTTCTCGATATAGCCCGCTGCTTCTGCTTCCAACTCATCGGTAAGTTTCTCTACGTAGTAACTGCCCCCCAGGGGATCTATCGTGTTCGCTATACCGGATTCGTGGGCGATGATCTGCTGCGTACGGAGCGCGACCGTAACGGCTTCCTCCGACGGAAGGGCCAGCGCTTCATCCCTGGAGTTGGTATGGAGACTCTGTGTACCCCCGAGTACTGCGGCAAGGGCCTGGATCGTTACCCGGACGACGTTATTGTCGGGTTGTTGGGCGGTTAGCGTTACGCCTCCAGTCTGTGTATGGAAGCGAAGCATCCAGCTTTTCGGGTTCTCTGCTTTGAACCGTTCTCGCATGATACGTGCATAGAGGCGCCGCGCAGCCCGAAATTTGGCTACCTCCTCCAGCAGGTCCGTATGCGCCGCAAGGAAGAAAGCGAGTCTCGGCGCGAACTGGTCCACGTGAAGTCCGGCACGGATCGCTGCCTCGATGTACGTGATCGCATTGGCAAGCGTAAAGCCGATCTCCTGCCCGGCCGTAGAACCGGCTTCCCGAATATGGTAGCCGCTGATCGAGATCGTATTCCACTTCGGTACGTGCTCCGTACAGAAGGCGAAGATGTCGCTGATGATCCGGAGCGACGGCCGCGGAGGGAAGATGTAGGTCCCTCGGGCAATGTATTCCTTCAGGATGTCATTCTGGATCGTTCCTTTGAGGATCTGCGGAGAGATTCCTTGCTTTTCAGCGACGGCAATGTACATAGCGAGGAGCACGGCCGCTGAGGCATTGATCGTCATGCTGGTGGAGACCTGATCCAGTGGAATCCCATCGAAAAGCGCCTCCATATCCGCCAGCGTATCAATGGCCACGCCGACCTTGCCGATTTCTCCTGTAGACATAGGATGGTCGGAGTCGTATCCGATCTGCGTGGGGAGATCGAACGCGACGGAAAGACCAGTCGTGCCCTGGCTCAGGAGATATTTGTAACGGCGGTTGGATTCCTCTGCTGTAGCAAAGCCGGCGTATTGCCGCATGGTCCACAGCCGCCCCCTATACATGGTAGGCTGAATGCCTCTAGTGAAGGGGTACTGTCCCGGAAAACCAAGCTTCTCCATGTACTCGTCCTCACAATCCTCTGAGGGGAGGTACAGGGGGGCAACGGTCCGTCCCGAAGCCGTGGCAAACTCCGGTTTGCGCGTCATCACTTTTGCGATTTCAGCCTCGTATTGAGCTTTTGCCTTGTTCAGAGTGCGGGAGGTTCTTGCTCGATCATTCATGCGGTACGAAGGTCCTTTTACCGGGAGCCGAGAAGACTCACTGATTCACAGATACGTTAGCTGCAGCCTCTAGCAGTTGCCTCGAAATATCCGCAACAGCAGCATCTCCTCGCAGGATACTGTCCAGGTGTTCGTCGTCAATAACGGATCCGATGCGCCGGCGAGCATCCTCGAGAACGGCGCGGCGAACGTCGTCGCGCAACGAAGCTTCACGTTCAGCCAGCCATCGAGCGCCTTCATCCATCGTGTGCCGTTCCAGTACGTCTACCAGTTCAGGAATGCCGGTGCCCTCCGTGGCACTCACTAATCGTACATCTCGGCGGAGCGGACGTTTGCGGCCTATCCGGGATGTGTTTTTCGGGGCGGTCTCATCGGCAGGTATGAGATTCAGTGTGGACGTAAGGGCGCTATAAAGCTGCAAGGCACCTTCCGTATCTGCCTTGTTGATGATGAAGAGATCTCCTGCTTCGAGGAGCCCTGCCTTGAGCATCTGTATCGCGTCCCCATATCCTGGCGCGAGCACTACCGTAACGAGATCGGCCACGCCTGCTATCTCGATCTCACTCTGGCCAACCCCGACCGTCTCGATCAACACCGTTTTGCATCCGATGAGACCCATGATGTACAGGATGCCACGCGTTCCCAGTGAAAGTCCACCTAGGTGGCCACGTGATGCCAGGGAGCGAATGAAGATTCTACTGTCGGTTGCATGACGCATCATGCGAACCCTGTCTCCGAGAATGGCTCCTCCGGAGAATGGCGAAGACGGATCAACGGCGATTACACCGATGCGCCTGTCCGCATCACGTCGGCGAAACTCCGCTACGAGAGCGTCGGTGAGCGTGGACTTACCCGAGCCGGGCGCTCCCGTGATGCCGAGCACGAGTTCCGGTTGCGGCCATGCCTCGCGGGGCACATATCGAAACAGTTCGGGCAGGCGCTCAGGCTCCTGCTCCAGCAACGACATCAGTCTGGCGGCAGCGCGGATTTGCCGGACATCAGAGCTGCCCGATGTAGCTAATTGAATCAACTCGCCGAGCATTACCTGCATACGTTCATTCTGGCCTGTGACACACCCTGTTCGGCGAGACGGCGCACGCGTATTTTGCGACCGGATCAAGCCGGCCGGGTTATGAGCTGTTCGAGGGTTTCTATGATGGTTTGCGCCGATGTTCCAGGCGTAAAAACTGCCGCTACACCCATTTCCTGCAGTGTTGCGATGTCCTGCTGCGGAATAATGCCACCGCCGAAGACCGGTATATCTTCTGCCCCCTTTTCTTTCAGCAACTCGAGCACGCGACCAAACATCACGATGTGCGCCCCGGAAAGGAGTGAAAGACCGATCGCGGCAACATCCTCTTGGATGGCTGTCTCCACGATTTGCTCAGGTGTCCGGCGGATTCCGGTGTAGATAACCTCGAATCCTGCATCCCGCAATACATGAGCAACGTATTTGGCACCCCGGTCATGGCCGTCCAGGCCGGGTTTCCCGATTAGAACCCGTCTATTTTTCGTCGGAGCCAGCATGCTTTCTATCTATGGGCATTTGTCTTGCAGGCCGTGCGAATGCGTTCAAAATATCGTCTCTTGGACCCTGTCTGGCAGACGAACATGGTACGATAGAGCAGGCTATTAATGGCTAAGCCTGTGGCGTACTCAACCTCTGCCATAACTCCCGATGCCCCACGCCCAAGGTTTCTCCTCAGGTATCGTACAGTATGCGTACCTTGCGCCCCGTGTATCAGTAAGAGCCGGACGACATGCGTCCTGAGTCTCTGACTTTTATTTACATATCGCTGGATGTGCTTCCTCCAAGCGAGGCCGCTCATACTGTCCCATGCCCCATCTTCAGTACGCCGTGCGCTCCCCTCTGCGGTACGCAAACGCAGTGAGAAAGCTCCGCTGGGCGGATGTCTTTCTTCTTGCTCGGATGGTCTACCTCCTGGCCAAGCTCCTGATATTGCAATCCCGGCGTCCTTTACCCGTCTTAATGGCCATGTTCGATTCGGCTCCGGGTTCGCATCTGCATTACAGGATGCACCCACGCAGGCTCGTGCGGCTGGTTGATGCACTCATGCGGCTTACGTTCGGGAAGGATTACTGCATGAAGCGCTCCATACTTTTATTCCATTTTCTCCGTGCCTGGGGATACGATGCCGTTGTGCACTTCGGGGTCACCAAAACAGATGGCGTGCTAAAAGGCCACGCATGGGTAGACCTGAACGGTTGGCCGCTTGCAGAAAGAAAGGACCCACGTACGGAGTACATCCGAACGTTTTCCTATCCCTCTAACACGGGTATGTCCGATCCGTAACGTCAGTGTTATAGACGCTAGCCCTTTGCCTGTTGACCTTGATGTATATATCGCTGTTTGCTGATCTTAAAATACTGGCTGGCAGGCAGTCCGACACCAGCGGGCAAAGCTCAGCAACGTAGGCGGGCTGGGCGAGCAATCTGGTCCTACCCGATCGTTACATGGCGTAGCTGCGCCAAAGGTGCATGCGCAACCGTCCGAAGTAGATATAATCGGCGCTGGCGGAGCCCCGAAATTGGTATCACCAAACCAATGAAATCGGCTGCCGGTCAGTACATACCATGAAGACGTTCTCCCTTCTGTTCCTTTCTGTCTTTGTCCTCCTCTCCGCTGTACCTGCTCAAGCGCAGAATCATTTTACCAATTGCGCGCAGAGGACCGGGAGTAACGCCACCATTATCATCCCATCTGATATTTATACGGATATTGGTGGGAGATCCATCGAAGTTGGCGACGAGATTGCAGTCTTTTCTGAAGACGGGACTTGCGCGGGGGTCGTGGTGTGGACCGGTGTTAACGTGGCACTCACAGCATGGGGTGTCGACCCTTTTCTTGGAGAAGGCCAGGGTTTCGGAGTGGGTGATCCCCTGCACTTCCGAGTTTGGAGTGCCGCTTCAGACCGTGAATATGGTGCTACCGACTCTATCGTCGTAGGTTTTTCAAGTGATCGGCCGTACTACAACCATTCGGGTTTGTATATGCCGGATGCGATCTATGTGTTGAAAACGTTGGAGGTGAAGCCCGCGGGCAAAGGTGGGATTCACGACGATGCTCATTCCGATTTTGAGACAGGTCGCGCCAGGGAGATTCCAGCCGTTATCGAGCTGCAGCGGAACTACCCCAATCCTTTTCGGTCGACAACAACCATTGCGTACTCGCTTGCGCGTGATGAATATGTGACGGTGGACGTGATTGACACGCAGGGGCGTAGCGTTGGTGTACTCCTCGCTGCCCATCAGCCGGCCGGATCGTACGAGATTACTTTTGATGGATCTAACCTTCCCAGTGGCCTGTACTTGTGCCGGCTGGCGGCTGAAAGCTTCACTACCGTACACCGCATGACTCTGATCCGGTAGACGGCTACTCTGGAATTAGAAAGCCAAGGTTGGGCACGTCTCTCCCACTGACATCTGGAATTGCCTCGCCGGCAACGAGCATTTTCCATACCATGCAAACCCCCGTCCGGATCTAGTCCTGGACGGGGGTTTGCATATTCGTACCTGTGTCCTTGTCCCAGAAGCTCCCAAACGTGACGTGTGATACGAGAACCGAGGATTCGCGTAGGAAACACGCTCCGAAATGTTCTCGGTAGCTCGTATGAGCGGTTACCTGATCCGGTTATAAGATGAATCCGCACAAGAAGCACCTGGCCTGTTACTACTTGTGCGGATTCATGGCGCGTCCAGATTCTCACTGATTCGCGCTTTAGATGTGCTTAGAAGTCCTGTAGTAGCACATGTGGTTGGAAGATTCGCCACCGAGTGTCAGGATCTTAGCGTAGCATCCTCTTTCCGGATCGAGCACGTAGCCATTCATTTTGCTGCGTATTTGACGCGCTGCGATACACGCGCAAATTCTTCTCGGAAAGCAGGATCGGTGTCGATCCGGTCCTCCACAGCCGTACACGCGTGAATGACCGTCGAGTGATCTCTGCCACCGAAGGATCCACCGATTGTCTTCAGGGTGCTCTGTGTGTTCTGCTTGCAGAAGTACATAGCCACGTGCCGCGCGCTGACGATCTCACGCTTACGAGAGGATCCCAGAAGCTGACGCACATCTATGCCGTAGAACTCAGCAACAATACGCTGGATGTCGCTGATTTCGAGCCGTACCGGTTGCTCCCGGATCAAGCCGCGTAGCGTCTCCTGCGCCAGTTCGAGATTGATCGGACGCCGCTGGAGGCGTGCATGGGCTATGAGGCGAATGAGGCTCCCCTCTAACTCACGAACGTTTGACGTGACGCGTTCAGCGATAAACTCGACGACATCCATGGGTACCGCAACACCTTCCGCTTCCGCCTTTCGATTCAAGATGGCTATACGAGTTTCCAGATCCGGCATCTGGACATCGGCCGTGAGTCCCCACTGGAAGCGTGACAGGAGTCTCTCCTCAATTCCGGAGATTTCACGTGGCGGCCGGTCGGCGCACAGAATGACCTGCTTTCCTCGCTGATGAAGGTCATTGAAGATGTGGAAGAATTCTTCCTGTGTTTTCTCTTTGCCACCGAAGAACTGTATGTCGTCAACTATGAGCAGGTCCATCTGACGGTAGAAGTTCGTGAACTCCATGGCCCGGTTTCGCTGGATTGCCTGGACGAACTCGGTCGTGAACTGCTCGCTCGATACGTAGCGGATCCGTTCAAGCGTGCGGTGTGTCTGAATGAAATTGCCAATGGCTTGTGCCAGATGGGTTTTTCCGAGACCTACTCCCCCATAGATCAGGAAGGGATTGAAACTTGTTTTGCCTGGTCGTTCCGCAATAGCAATGCTCGCGCTACGGGCGAGACGGTTACATGCACCTTCGATGAACGTATCAAACGTGTACTTCGGGTTCAGGCTAGTGGCAATGTGTAGATCGACCGACGATGCTGCCCTTGGCACGGGAGGTGCTGAATGACGCAGAATCGGCGATGCGTTATGCTCTCTCGGTCTGTGGGTGATGGCTGGAATGTTTCTGCGGTTCGCGCCATGGGTTTCTGTTCCGGCATCATCCGTGTGTTTCGTATCCAGTGTACTTTCCGTGGACACTGTGAAGGTCACCCGGACCGGCTGGCCTGTCACTGAGGAAAGCGAAGAGCTGAGCAGCGGGCCATAGTGTTGCGCAATCCATTCTTGATAGAACTGGCTCGGAAGCTGAAGGCAGAGCTCAAGGTCTTCCTCTCCCTCACGAAGAGATACCGGTTTGAGAGGCTCGAACCAGGTCTTTATAGCCTGGGGTGGAAGCTCCTGAGCAACGGAATCGAGGCAACGAGCCCAAATGGTTTGAGCTGGGGAGGGTGTCATCTGCTTCACTCTCTATATCTAACAAGCGGATCTTCCGCGAACGTCTGAGCCGTGGGTTCGGACTGATAGTTTACCTGCGAAGTGGCTTACCCGCAACGAAAACTCCCACACCAATTCCCCACAGGGTTGTTCACGATGCCCTCCTTGTCCACAGGTTGTCCACAACGACTATCTACACGTCCAGCCATACGTATAGCCGGGTGTGTATATCTGCTTCGCACTGTACGAGAAGAGTGTGCGGAATGTAGGTTGTGTTGGAATTGGACTTAGCGGATTAAGGGAGTGTAAAGCAAGTGCACTTTATCGGTGATGTTTCCGAATAGATGGATAATCTTACGGTAATACGGTTTTTGTGCCTACGTTATCCACAACAGGGTGACCGACACGTTGGAAGATCCAAGCCTCTCGAGACGGTTTCATTGAACCATCATCGTCAGGTGTTCAAGAAGCAAGCAGCGACGATTCTGCAACACTCCGTTTAGGGCCAGCTCCAGGATCTGAGATGTGCTTGTGGCAGAATGACTTGCTGTTGTGGGGTCTGCCGCAGCAAAGACGACAAGCTTTAGAATGGCTTGCCAGTATGGTTTATCTCGTCTGACGTGAAGCGAGGAAGAGTAGCGTTATGGTTGGCCTGGCTAAATGAGAGGACGATGCCATCGGCATCCTCGATAGCGAATTCGACCGTACCGAAAAGTGTTGGTTCGAGTTCGCGGATGATCGTGGCCCTGGTTCTAGCTCGCTTGTAAAGAGAAAAAATGTCCTCCACTTTGAAGTGGATAATGATGCGATCGTCAGCATCAGATGATCGAAGTGCTTCACCGATGCTCTGGCTCCTGGCCGTTCGGAAGAGGAGTTCTACCGTGCCCAGCTTCACGCGTGCCCGTGTGACACCTCCCTTTCCTGTCGCCCCCACCAATTCAAAGCCAAGAACGTGGTGGTAGAAGTCGACGGTACGTGACACATCTGCAACGGGCAGACTAAGTACGATGTCGAGCATGTCTCTTGCGGCTCGGATTGCGGATGCGCTGGAACGACGCTTGCCTGCGAAGATCAAGGGAGGCCCCTCCCCTCTTTCAGCAGGTCTTCTAATCTTCGGCGCTTTGCCTGAGAAGTTAAGGCATTCAGTGTGCTCTCTGCCAGAAAGGACAGATTGATCGTAGTCTCGTCTGGCAACGACAGTACAGCCTGTCACAGACAAGCCAATCTCGTGCCGATCTGGTTCAATTGAGCTAGTGTTCGTCTAGAATGGTCCGTAGTGGTCAAGAAGGCACCAGGCGTGTGCCTCTATCCGGGGAGAAGAAAGTTCTCTGTGGAGACTGCACATGGTGTGTGCATGCCCACAGCTATTAAAACTCTGTAATGGGTAAGAAAAGAGAACGGCCAATGGAGATGGGCGTCAGGCGGCAGCAGCCGGTCGGCGGGTGGCGCTATCGAGTGTGTGCGTCTTCTGTTTTCTGTACTCGGTGAAGCCGTGTAAGAGCCCGTGGAGGAAGAACCGCGCTTCTTCGGGATCGAGTGACCAGGAGCTATCCCCGCACCGTAGTTCAATACAGGTTGGCGTCATCCGGTAATCTGAGAGGAGTCGAAATTCAAATGCCAGTCGGATGAGCTTTTCCGTAGAGTAGCCGTTCGTGTCCATGAGACTTATATGTAGCCCGAACGTGGTCAATGTGGTGGGAGGTTACTGGCTGAAAGGTCTGTCGCTAGCGTGTGCAAGTGCCACAAACTCAAGTGCAGGTTCGGTTGCAACGCCTGCACGTCAATGGTGATGCCTATTGCGCAAAAACTCGGATGTCTATGTTTTTAGATATATGCTACCGGAGGCAAGCACCTTGTGTACGGTGTCAGGGCGCTCTGCATTCGGGCCCCCCTCCTCTCCTGCCCATGCAGATCGATGATATCTCTTCAGCGCATCGCGCAGAAACACTCCTGCCCGCTGCCTCGACATCGAGTATACGACACGACCAATCTGGAACGTTATGGTCTCCCCGTTTACCCGGTTATAATCTACAACTCGCGTCCTATTCGCGCTTTCGAGAAGCTCTTCAAGGGTATTGCCCATCTTACTGTGTTTCATTTAATGGTCGGTCCGGGGAGAGGTGGAGCGCGGCGGCATATTAGTACCCCTGATCTCTGGACCGCCTCTCTTGAGGATTGTATTGTGAAGCGTCTTTGGCACACTCCTGCGGCGCCAATCCTCGTCCCTTTCTCACAAGGCCGTAGCAAAAGGCGCAGATCTGTCTGGAATTTTTTGTAGCTGTTCGGGGCATTCCGGCGTGGGCAAGGTAGTGCCCGGTAATCGAATCCGCTGCCAGATAGAACCACTCTGCGCCCTCTCATCTTGCGTCGTTTCAAAGGTTATGCGGGCAGGCTGTTGTGTATTTATATGTGTCATTGGTGTAACATGTGTTAATATCTCCTGTTCTAAAGCGTATTGTTGTTCACTTCAAGCATGTCAGGGATCGCATCGGGTCAGACTGTCATCAGGCAGGTCAGCTGTGTCTGTTCAGGTCTTTGGGTCCTTGACCAGTCGGTGTTCGTGATCAGAACCTCGTACTATGCGCTTAGCGCTGTTAGGGAGTTGAGAGAGGTGTTTGACCTGGAGACAACTCGAGTTTGCTACCTTCCCCTGCATTGTATATGGTCTCGTGAACGAATTTGTAGGTGAGAAGGGTGCGACTACTAGAGAAGGGTCTGGGCAAATCTTCTCGATCCGGTTTGGATGTATTGGACCGGGGCATGTAGGTGCCAGCCTCTCCCCTACCCTGTACCGCGACGAAGCTGGTCGAGTTCTTCTTCGAATCAGATCGGTAGTTTGCTAAAGATCGAGTCTGCCAATACACCCAAGCTCCATTGTTGGGTTGTTGCCGACTTACCTGCTGGAGCTGTACATGGATATGTTTTTCCCCTCGGCTGCTGATATAGGTGACTGTAGGGGGAGAGCTGTGAATCACGGTTCTTGGAGGAGATCGCGGTTTGCTGGCTAACGGCCAACGTCGTGCTTTGCTTCAAGAGTGATTCTTTAGATGCAAAACTCTCAGTGTCGATTGCAAGACGCCGCCTGTTTACGTGCGGAGCGGTAAGGGATGTGGTCTCTCACGTCGAGCTTTACAAAGTTATATCGGAGCCTTCAGGCCAGTACGAACTAACGATGGAGTTCAGCGGCAGTATGCTTGCCTCTGCTTCCGATTGTGTTTGGTTTGTCGGAATGGGGGTGTTGAAGGTGTCGGGATTTTTTATCCCTAGATATGACGTAGTTTGTGCTTCTACGCGTGTAATTTTGTCCCTTCCTAGCCGTTGTGGGGCGTCTCGTCTCGTGAGCCCAGAGGCAAGACTCTTGTTCTTTGTGGGTTTTATAGCTCATCTGTAAGGATTTTACACGTGTAAAATCGTGTGGGCACATGGGACTCACCTGCTATCTACCTATATCGCGAGGGAATGGTATGAAGCTTCGCGGTTACTTGCTGTCGGGTTACAGGTGATGTAGATTGTTCACTTTAACGACGTGTGCCGGGATTTTACACGTGTAAAGTATCTTCTCCTCCGCAATGAGCTTTACGGTCTCTTTGACGAACCAGAAAGGTGGCGTGGGCAAGACGCAGTCTGCCGCTAATCTTGCATATGCCCTGTCGACAAAAAACCAGCGTGTGCTTGCGATTGATGCTGATCCGCAGTCGAGTCTCACGCTTTACCTGGGACTGAATCCTGTGGAATTGGAGGCCAGCCAGTCATGCTTGCACCACGCGCTGATTCATGGAAAGCCGCTTGCGGAGGTCATTCAGCACCTGGAGGATTTTGATCTGGTTCCTGCCAGCATACGCATGGCACGTGAGGCGCGCTCGCTCATCGGGGCAGTAGACAGCCTGACGAGGCTTAAAAAGGTTCTGACAGGAATTGCATCGGAATACGACTTCATAATTCTCGATACGCCGCCATCATTTACGGATCTGTTCCTGAACACGCTCGTGGCCGCCGATGGGGTCATCGTGCCCATCAAGACCGATCAGATGTCTGCATTCGGTTTTTCTGATATCGTGGAAACCGTGGGTGAGATTCGAAGAGAGCTGAATCCTCGTCTTCAGATCATCGGGGTCATTCCTACCATGTATCAAAAGAACTACAGCGTCGATGAGCGGGTCTTGAATGATCTGTATGACTTGAGTGTTGGCCGATTTGAAGTGTTTCCGCCCGTTCGGCGTAGCACGAGGTATGACAAGGCCTTCGACGAGGAACAACCTGCGCTGAAACTCTATCCCGATACGCCGGGCATAGAATCGTATGCTGTTGTAGCTGATTACCTCATAAACCACGCGGCCGAAGTGAGCGGTGTGGTACGTTGATAGCTTAGACTTGCTCAGTTAACCCTTTTCAGGATCATGAGCGTATCACGCACAAAGACCCGACGTCCTACTCTGCTCGATAAAATTGCTTCATCGGACGCTGCGTTTGCCGGCGTACGTCATCAACTGCGGTTCCGCTATATCCCTCTTGAGCAGATACGGCCGAACCCAAACAACCCGAGGCAACACTTCGCAGAGGCACAACTGGATGATCTTGCGCAATCCATTCGAGCCGTAGGTGTCATTCAGCCTATCAGCGTACGCCCTGTTGAGGGCGACATGTTTGAGATTATCGCGGGCGGGCGCCGCTACGAAGCAGCCAAACGGGCACAGCGGAGTGACATCCCGGCCGTCATCCGGGATGACGAGTCGGCTGCTGCCGTATCACTTATCGAGAATCTGCAGCGGGAAAACCTCAATGCCATCGAAGAGGCGATGGCATTGCAACACCTCCTGGACGCGGAAGGACTCAACCGGACCGATCTTAGCCAGCGAATCGGGCGAAGTCCGGCATATGTCTCACAAGTGCTTGGGCTGCTTGAGCTTGATGATGAAATCAAGCAAGCGGTGCTTTCCGGAGCACCGGCCACGAAGACGCAGCTTCGCGAACTTATTGGTCTTCCGGCAGAGCGTCAACGAGAACTGTTTCGGCTAATTCTGGCTGGGGGCACCGTTAAGGAACTTCGGAAGGCCAGGGTTGAGCGGACGAGCCGCCCGAGAGGAACGACTCCATTCTTCGAGGTGGCACAACGGCGTCTGCGTAAGCTAGAGCCCGAACTCGATACCATGTCGGATGCTGAGCGGGAGGTGCTGCGAAAGGAACTCGAACAGCTGCGAGAAGCCGTAACGGCCTTCCTGAATAGAATGTCCTGATACTTCCTTGAAGCATTCTTACCAACCTAGAGGAGGAACGCTTTTGGTGTGAGCGGACGGCTGGTCATGCAGGTGATTATGTGCAAACATGTGTATGGCTGTTTCGAGGACGAAAATCATTGAAATCTGTTGTGATAGGGTAGGGGAGGGCATGTGTTTGTGAGCACACATGTTCAATCAATGTGAACTTGAGAAGTGCAGCGAGTTCACCGGGGTAGAAGGCCTTTAGCCTGGTAACCATGGCCATAGTGTCTGTATGGCGTAGCAGCTTCCGGATTTGTATTCTTGAGACCGTTCCGATCCAGGATCGCAGGAACTTGCAATCCTGCTTATTTTGCAAGACATTTACGCCGGAGTTTTCCGGAGCAGCGATGTAGACGTGTGGCGGACATGCCAGGTATGGAGTTGAAAACCATGTCTGGCTCTGATGTCTTGAAAAACGATGCGTTTTCGCACCAAGACATGAGTGAGAAGGCTGGATGGCGGCTCGAAATGCCGTTGAAGACGGTAGGACGACTATAAAGACAACGGATAGAATGCAACAGAGTAAAATGAACCGAGATGTGTCTACGTCGGGTCGCATTCGAGTGATACTGATAGATGATCACCCTGCCATTCGTGAGGGAATCGCTGCAGCCATTCGCAGTAAACTCGATCTCGAAGTCGTTGGGGAGACCGGCCTCGCGGACGAGGCGCTCAGCCTGATTGGAAAGCTCAAGCCGGACGTAGCCGTCGTAGACATATCGTTGGGAGATGTCCACGGCCTCGATCTTGTTTATAACATTCGGACCCAGTTTCCGAATGTGCAGGTTCTCGTCTTCTCGATGTATGACGAGAATGTATATGCGGAACGTGCGTTACGTGCCGGGGCGGCGGGCTATCTCATGAAGAGTGAGCCCCTGCAGAGTCTCATTGATTCGATTCGAACCGTCATGCGCGGTGAGGTATATCTGAGCCGAGACCTGGCCTCCCGGATCCTGGGCAAACTTGTTACTCGTCAGACGACGGGACCGACGTTTGCTACGGACGAGCTTACAGACCGTGAGATGGCAGTCTTTCAGATGCTAGGGGAGGGGTTTAGCATCGAAGAGATTACCGAACGCCTCCACGTTAGCCGGAAAACTGTGGAAACCTACCGACGTCGGGCAAAGGAAAAGCTCGGGCTCAATAGTATAGGTGAGTTGATCCAGTATGCCGTTCAGTGGACACATGGACGGATGGACAACCACCGCAGATAACAGGTCGGTGTTCATTCACTACATAATGATCGCCCCGGCGGAGATGGTTCTATGCTCCCCGCAGCGACCGATACAACTGCGTTCCCTCTCTCTCCAATAGCCAACACGTGATCACCACCGAAGGCGACTCGTTCCAAATGAACGCCACCGGCGAGCTGGGTACTGTCGCGACCGGATCTGCCGATCGCACGCAAGACCGGTCACGTGTCGAGGAGGCTGTCGTGCAAGTGTCGCTTCTACTTGCATCGACAAGAGAAGTAGAATACAGTCACCTTCTCCGAGTGCTCGGTGAGGGAACTGGTGCAGAGTGTGTATACCTGCAACGCGTTCCGCCCGACAACCGCCCTCTCAGTTCTTCGGCCCTCAAAGGAAGGGAATCGGAACTCCTGTTCTGGAGCCGTGCCATTTCGCTGGAGAACGATACGCCGGAGAGAGGGGAGGAGATTGCCTTAGAGAGTCTGCTCGCAGACAAGAGGGTGTTCGCAGTTCCTATCCTCTCGGCCGAAGACACGTTCTACGGATACCTGGGAATTGCTTACGACCAGCAAGCTTCGCCACCCGGGGATAGTGAGCGTATTCTCAGCATCGTGGGCGATGTGCTTGCGAGTTATCTCGAACGCAGAAGGGCAGAGAAAGCGCTTGAGGAAAGTGAGCAACGCTATCGCAATCTTGCTGAGAACCACCCTGATCCGATTCTGATTGCGACCCGGAGTGAGATCTTCTACGTCAATCCCGCCGGCTGCAAGCTCTTTGGCGTGGATGCTCTCGAGCAGGTTGTAGGCAGAACGCTGTTCGATTTCATATCCGCTGAGGACCACGCAAGAGTGGACCAGCGTCTGAAAGCTGTGTTGGAAGGCGAGCCAGCAACGGCTCAGCGTATTGAGGTAACGCGGCTGGATGGGGAGTGGCGGATTGTGGAGTCGTTCGCCGTACCGGTAGTACACGAGGGGAAACCTGCAGCTCAGGTGGTGTTACGTGACATCACTGAACGGCAGAAGAGTGAGGAACGCTACCGTACGTTTGTGGAAACTATCTCGGAAGGGATCTGGCACGTAATGCTCGACGTGCCCGTATCGACGACGGCCGCCCCAGAGTTTGTAGCAGAACACGTTGCTCGGCATGGGGTGCTCATCGAGTGTAACCGGTCCATGGCACAGATGCTTGGTGCCAGCAATCCGGACCAACTCGTAGGGCAGCCATTCTGGGTTACAGCAAGGTCAACCGGGTTCAGTGAGGATCTGGCGCATTCAAATTTCCGGGTGCATAACTGGGCCACATCTCTCGTTCGAGAAGGTGAAGAGCGTCATTTCGTACTCAACGCATCCGGTATCGTCGAGCGCGGCTATCTAGTTGGTATATGGGGCAGCTGCACTGACGTGACAGAGAACGTAGAGCTCGAACGGCACATGGTCTCAATGCTGGAAGAGCAGCAGCAGCAGATCGGGCGTGAGCTTCACGATGGGGTGGGGCAATACCTCACCGGCGTTCGTATGCTCAGTCAGGTGCTGTCAGAATCTTATGCGTCTTCTGAGAGCGAGGAGGCCCAACTCGCCCATAAGATCATGCGATTTGCCGAGCATGCAGCACAGCAGGTGCGAGGCATCTATTATGGACTCACGCCTGCCCAGCTCAGTATGGATGGGCTTGCCCCGGCGCTGGAGGAACTCGCAGCTAATACGGATATGTTGCCCAATATCCGTTGTCGCTTCATTCACGATGGCGCTGCGGAGGTGTCGGATCGTGATGCGAAGCTCCATCTGTACCGGATCGCGCAGGAGGCGGTGAACAATGCTCTCAAGCATGCGCAGGCCAGATCAATCACGGTGACATTCCGGATGATCAGCGGGGCGGTCGAGCTCGAGGTTCGAGATGATGGCGTGGGATTGGATCTGCAGAGGCGTAACAGCAAGTCGCTGGGAATTCACAGCATGTATTACCGGGCTCGCAGTGTGGGAGCCGACCTCCGAATCGACACCGAACCTGGCCGGGGAACCATCATTACGTGCAAGTTGCCCAACCGTGGGAACTAGCGAGAAGGCATTCCTCGCAGAGGCGCGCTGTAAGGTGTCTGCGTACAGCGCTTGCGTCTATACTCGCTCGTAGAAGATTCTGTCTGCCCTGTCTGCTTACGCGCTGAACGGGGCCATTGGGTGCTGCTTGTCAGGATGCGGGGTAAGCCCTACTAATGATGAGCCGCGCAGGTCGCAGTCCGGAAAGTTTCTTGCCCGATCCACCGTAATCGAATTCTGCTAATCGCTGAATGAACCGGTAATGTGTTTCACGGTGCCGTAGCAACGGACTTCGGGTTTTACGTACGGCCGTTTCATTCTGGTCTCGTGTTGGATTACTGAAGAGAAACAAGGTGCTACGGCCAAATCGACAGCACCGCCGTTTGGGACATCCGCTGCTTGCTACTACGCTCGCCTACGGACGGTATCGCAGTGAGCGGTGTGTCGGAAAACAGGCCAGATTGCGTGTATCTGTCCGATGCGTCATGGCATGCACGGAACTGATCTAGGTGCAGGGTAGGGGAGGGGAACTGAAGCAT
Organism: Rhodothermales bacterium; assembly: GCA_041690215.1. Taxonomy (GTDB): domain Bacteria; phylum Bacteroidota; class Rhodothermia; order Rhodothermales; family DASSAV01; genus DASSAV01. The sequence continues at coordinate 117,311 of JAWLHQ010000008.1, read as the reverse complement.
TCCCACTATCTCGGGTATTGGAATCGAGTCCCACTGGCCAGATGAGATTGCCGTGTTTTGTGTTATCCCAAGCACGGCATCCGAATAGGATGAGTGTGCTACTGGGACGTCGAGGGTGGAGTACCTGTGATGCGCCAAATGCCCACAGTATGACTAGCCGGAGACGAAGTAGAATCCGGCTAAACTGATCAGGGAGAGTCCAGGGGAAGCGAGTAGGTTGATGAAGAAATAATCTTCGTTTACCTTCGGGATGCTCATCCTACGGTCCTGAGCGCATCCGGTGACCAGCGAAGCGAACTCGTACCGACCTGAGTTTCTTCATCTCTATGATCAACATTCGCTCACAGCACACTTTTACGCAGCAGGCCCCAGGAGAAGAGGCGCCGAGTTCGTATGACGCGTTGCACCGCATCCGGGTGGCTGTCGTGGACGATCATCCGGCCATCTGTGAGGCGCTATCCTCTCTCATTCGGCGTGAGCCGGATATGACCTTTTGCGGGGAGGCTTGCACTGCTGCAGCTTGCTTGGAGGTCGTTGCGGAATGTAAGCCGGATGTTGTAGTGCTTGATCTTCTTCTCGGCGATGCGTACGGACTTTCGCTCATCGGAGAAATTCGGCGAATCCATGCTGAAACTCAGATAGTCATATACTCCATGAGCAATGAGTCCGTTTTTGCGGAACGAGCGCTACGCGCCGGGGCGCTTGGCATCGTATCGAAGAATGAAAGTACATCGGTGGTTCTGGAGGCCATCAGAGCAGTATATTGCGGACGAGCATTCGTTGGCAGAGAACTGGCACTGCGGCTCCTTGGGCTTCGGTTGAAAGGAGGGCAAGAACATGCAAGGACAGGCTTCGACGCGCTCACCGATCAGGAAATGACCGTCGTCCAGCTCTTGCACATGGGGCACACGGTTGAGGGAATTGCCAACATTCTTCGTGTGAGTCATAAAACGGTACAGGCATATCACAGGCGCGCCAGGACAAAGCTGGGCTGTGCTACTACGGGGCAACTTCTCCAGAGTATGCTCGGGGCCACCCACGGGTAATGCGTACAGAGAATCGACGCGAGAGGTGAATCTTGCGCATTATCCAACCGTGACATCTCCCTGTAGGGCAGGGGAACAGCCGTGACCCCCCGCCGTTGGTCACATGCTTGTAAAGATGCTCCAAAGGTTTACAGGTGAGGAGCGAAAGCAATGTGCACTTCTCCCGTTGACCCCGTAGTTTCATGGCATGAGAGCATGTGGCGCGTTCGGGCAGTCGTCCGTGTGCGGCACGTAGAAATGGACTAAACAGAGAAGTCGTGAACATTTCGATTGTAGGAACCGGATATGTAGGCCTCGTCTCAGGGACGTGTTTTGCCGAAATGGGGAACGAAGTTGCTTGCGTCGACATCGACGCAAGCAAGGTGGCCAAACTCAAGGCCGGTGAGTTGACGATATATGAGCCAGGGCTCGAGGTCTTTTTCGAGCGTGGTCTTCGGGAGCGGCGCCTCCATTTTACTACTGATCTTGCCGAGGCCGTAGAGCATGCTCAGGTAATCTTCCTGGCGCTGCCCACACCGCCTAGCGAGGATGGCTCCGCCGATCTCTCGTACGTTCTCGGAGTAGCGCGCCAGATCGGCTTTTTGCTCGCTGAGAATGACAAACGGTCGTACAAGGTCATTGTGAACAAGAGCACGGTTCCAGTCGGTACAGCCGATCAGGTACACGCCGTGCTCGAGGACGCCGGCCTTAAGCCTGGTGAGGACTTTGATGTGGTGTCCAATCCCGAATTCCTTCGTGAAGGCGTGGCGGTGGAGGATTTCATGAAGCCGGAACGCGTGGTCATCGGCACATCCAGCCAGCGAGCTGCCGAGATCATGACACAGCTATACGAGCCCTTCGTACGCCAGGGCAACCCGATTCTGATTATGGACGAGCGCTCGTCCGAGATGACGAAGTACGCGGCCAATGCCTTCCTCGCGACAAAGATCACGTTCATGAACGAGATCGCTAACCTCTGCGAGCGCGTTGGTTCCAACGTGGACAATGTGCGGCGCGGCATCGGGCTCGATAGCCGAATCGGCAAGCAGTTCCTCTATCCAGGCATCGGCTTCGGTGGGAGCTGCTTCCCGAAAGATGTCCAGGCACTTGCCAAAACGGCCGTCGATTACGAATACGACTTCCAGATCCTCAAGGCTGTTCTTGACGTGAACGAGAAGCAGCGTTTCAAGCTGGTAGGCGTAGTTGATGACTATTTCGGTGGCGATCTCGCCGGGAAGCATATCGCGGTCTGGGGCCTGGCCTTTAAACCGAACACGGACGATGTACGCGAAGCGCCTGCTCACTACATCATCCGGGGCTTGCTTGAGCGCGGCGCTACTGTAACAGCCTTCGACCCGGAAGCAATGGAAACGACGCGTCGCGTTCTTGGAGACAGCATCGAATATGCTGAGGATGCCTACGCGGCACTGAAGAACGCGGACGCGCTTGTCATCTGCACGGAGTGGAACGAATTCCGTCGCCCTGACTTCGACCAGATCAAGGCCATCCTGAATCAGCCGATCATTTTCGACGGGCGTAACCTTTATGAGCCGGAGCGGATGGCGCAACTCGGGTTCGAATACTTCTCCATCGGTCGTCCCCACATCAAGCCTGGGGTGGTCATGAGCCCGCAGAAGACTGGCGCAGTCGCTCAGTAAGAGTATTATGAGTACCAGACCACGTACGTTGATTACAGGTGGGGCCGGATTTCTCGGCTCCCACCTGTGCGACCGGTTCATTGCAGAGGGGCATGAAGTTATCTGCATGGATAACTTCATTACCGGCAGCCCGGACAACATCGCCCACCTCATCGGACACGAGCGGTTCCGGTTCATCGAACATGATGTGACGAACTTCATCTATGTCGAAGGCCGACTCGATAACGTGCTCCACTTTGCCAGCCCGGCTTCTCCCATCGACTACCTGAAGTATCCGATCCAGACACTCAAGGTAGGGGCGCTCGGTACGCATAAGGCACTCGGGCTGGCCAAAGCGAAAGGTGCCCGGTTCCTTCTTGCATCCACGAGCGAGGTATATGGTGATCCTCTAATCCACCCCCAGCCAGAGGACTACTGGGGTAACGTCAACCCGATCGGTCTTCGCGGCGTGTACGACGAGGCCAAGCGGTTTGCGGAATCGATGACGATGGCTTATCACCGCTACCATGGGGTTGATACGCGCATTCTCCGTATCTTCAATACGTATGGACCGCGTATGCGCCTCGATGACGGCCGTGCCCTGCCCACGTTTTTGAGTCAGGCACTCAGGGGAGAGCCCGTAACAGTCTTCGGCGATGGTAGCCAAACCCGTTCGTTCCAGTACGTCGATGATCTCGTGGAGGGTATCTATCGATTGCTGAACAGCGATGTGAATGACCCCGTCAACATCGGCAACCCGGATGAGATCACGCTGCTCCAGTTCGCTAAGGAGATCATCCGTCTGACGGAGAGTAAGAGCGAGATCGTTTTCAAGCCTCTACCCAAAGACGATCCCCAAGTCCGCCAGCCCAACATTACACGGGCAAAGCAGTTGTTGGGCTGGGAGCCGGTTGTAAGCCGGGCAGAAGGGCTCCGCCGCACGCTCGACTACTTCAAGAGCCGTATTGAGGTATCCACCGAAGCTGTGGGCTGAACATAAGACAGAAGCATCACATTCTCGGCTTGTCATCATCCAGCGAATAGCCGGGGCCAAAGGGTCCCGGCTATTCGCTTTTATGTATCTGATGCTGGCCCGCCTGCTACTCGCCATACAGCTCTGTGCCGGTGCCTTATGCCGGGTGGGGTAGGGGAGAGGTTAGGCACCAGAGGAAAGAGCGTGTGCGTAATTCTGTAACACTCAGTTCCATTTGTTCTCACCCACACCTCGCCCCTGATTCGCCTCTACAAGGCGCACAGGTTACAAGTTTACTCAGTCTCGCCGGCTCGGCGGTACGTGGATGAAATAGAGCTAAGTACAAGCAAATATTGGAGCTGTGTCTCGAAAAATGCTGCGCAGAAGCGATGAAGGGGAAGCAGCTAAGATGGTATCTGGAAGCATGGCACGGGTTTAGGTAAGAATGTGACGGACACGTAATGCGTACTAACCCTGTTGCCCATCACACCATGCTCCGTCGTACACATATTGCCTTAACGCTACTACTCTTTTTTGCTGTTTCTCCGTCTGCTTTTGCGCAATCGCACTTTGCAAATTGCATTTCCCGTACAGCAGAAAATGCCACGATCATCTTCCATGAAGGGACGACCATCACAGCTGGTGGTAAGAATCTCGAGGCAGGAGATGAGATTGCGGTGATCGACAAAAACGGGACATGTGTCGGCGCGGGCGTCTGGAACGGGAGCAGCATCGCGATCACAGTATGGGGCGCGGATCAGTTCTCCAATATAGGAGGACTTGAAGCTGGCAACGAACTGCGCTTTGTCGTATGGGATGCCTCGGAAAAAGTCGAGTACCGGCAGGTTACTACGACCTATGCGGGTGGGAAACCCTACCTTCGGACCGATGGACTCTATGACAACGGTGCAGTGTACGAAGTCTCAGCTCTCGCGGCCACGGGTTCTACGGCGACGGACTCCGAAGAGGAGCAAGTATACACGTTTACGCTCGAGCAGAACTTTCCCAATCCCGTTAGCTCGACAACGACGATTGCCTATGGTTTGGCTCAGCCTGCTGATGTGAAACTCGAAGTTTTCAATATGCTTGGGCAGCGGGTAGAGGTGCTGGTGGATGAACAGCAGGCAGCGGGTCGTCAGGAAATCACGTTCGATGCACGGCATCTCCCCAGCGGTTCATACATATACCGAATCCAGGCGGGAGAGGACAGCGCGTCAAGGACCATGCTCGTCGTTAAATAAGCATTCACTCTGGTATGAGGTAGAGCGGCTTGTGGCGCATCATCATGTTGCACGCACCTTGACCATGCGGCGCGTGCGCATATGATCGATGCATGCACGAATCGCAAGGGTGTTTCGAGCCGACAAAGTTAGCCGGAACACCCTTTGGTTTATAACCAGGCGAGCATTACCCGAGCGGATATACCAGGAATGTACGTCTCTGATTCAGGGGGGTACGTGGGGAGACGCTGAGCCTCGCGCAGCAGCGGAGCGTTTGCATCTTTGGTGGAGAGCACGGGCTGCTCTACAGGCCAGCGGATACCCAGATCCGGATCGTCCCACCGTATGGACCCCTCCAGGCTACGCTCATAGTACGCCGTGCACTTGTAGTGAAAGAGCGCCCCCTCGCTCACCACCGCAAACCCGTGCGCAAAACCCTCCGGAATGTAGAGCTGACGCCGGTTCGCCGACGAAAGCTCATATCCGACCCACCGCCCAAACGTCGGACTGCCCCGCCGCACGTCCACCGCCACGTCGAACACCGCACCCCAGAGCACCGACACCAGCTTGCCCTGACCCTGCGGATGCTGGTAGTGAAGCCCGCGCAGCACACCCCGACCCGAATACGACAGGTTGTCCTGCACAAACTCCTCCGCTATGCCCAGCGCCCGGTAGCGCCGCGCGTTCCAGCTCTCCATGAAATACCCCCGCTCGTCTGCGTAGACGTCCGGCTCGATCACCACCACACCCGGAAGCTCCGTCTCGATACGCCTCATAGCACACCCCCCGCATCGTCGGACAGCACAGGCTGGCGCAGCAGACCGAGCAGGTACCTCCCGTACGCGTTCGAGCGCATCTGCTGGCCCAGGCGCTCCAGCTCCTCCGCCGTGATCCAGCCCGAACGGTAGGCGATCTCCTCCGGGCAGGCGATCTTCAGCCCCTGGCGCGCCTCCACCACCTGGATGAACGTCGCCGCATCCATCAGCGACTCGTGCGTGCCCGTGTCCAGCCAGGCCATCCCGCGGCCCATCACCTCCACGTGCAACTGGCCCCGCTCCAGGTAGGCCCGGTTCACGTCGGTGATCTCCAGCTCGCCCCGCGCAGACGGCTTGAGCGAACGCGCGATCTCGAGCACGGTGTTGTCGTAGAAGTAGAGCCCCGTCACGGCGTAGTTCGACCGCGGCTGCTTCGGCTTCTCCTCGATCTCTACCGCACGCCCGTGCGCGTCGAAGCGCACCACGCCGTAGCGCTCCGGGTCGCTCACGTAGTAGGCGAAGACGGCCGCTCCTTGCTCGAGCGAGGCCGCCCGCCGCAGCTTCTCCGTCAGCCCGTGCCCGTAGAAGATGTTGTCCCCCAGAACGAGCGACACCGGGGAGGAGCCTACGAACTCGGCCCCGATGATGAACGCCTGCGCCAGCCCCTCCGGGCGCGGCTGCTCGGCGTAGCTGATCGAGAGCCCCCAGCGCGAGCCGTCTCCGAGCAGCCGCTCGAAGAGGGGCAGGTCGTGCGGGGTGGAGATGACGAGCAGCTCCCGTATGCCGGCCAGCATGAGCGTGCTGAGCGGGTAGTAGATCATGGGTTTGTCGTAGACCGGCATGAGCTGCTTGCTCACGGCCAGCGTGAGCGGGTGGAGCCGCGTGCCGCTGCCGCCGGCCAGAATGATGCCTTTCAAGGTGTCTTTCGGTGTTGATCGTTGAACTGTCTGATGATCACTGAACGGACTGGGGATCGCTCAGCTACCTAATGATCGCCGGGCGATCAGCCCTGCCCGAGCCGCTCCAGACCGTAGCTGCCGCTGAGCACCTCCTCGCACCAGGCCAGGTGATCCAGATACCACGAAACCGTCTTGCGAAGACCGCTCTCGAACGTCTCTTGCGGACGCCAGCCCAGCTCTCGCTCGATCTTGGAGGCGTCGATCGCATAGCGAAAGTCATGCCCCGGACGGTCCTTGACGAAGGTGATCAGGTGCTCGTAGCGCGCCCCGCCCGGCAGCGGACGCAGCTCGTCGAGCGTGCGGCAGATCGTGCGCACCACCTCCAGGTTCGTCTTCTCGTTGTGACCGCCGATGTTGTAGGTCGCCCCCGGACGCCCCTGGCGCACCACCATCCAGAGCGCACGCACGTGGTCTTCCACGTAGAGCCAGTCCCGCACGTTGGCTCCCGAGCCGTAGACCGGGATCGCCTCTGAAGCGAGCGCCTTGAGGATCACCACCGGAATGAGCTTCTCCGGGTACTGGTAGGGGCCGTAGTTGTTGGAGCAGTTGGTCACCAGAGCCGGCAGGCCGAAGGTGTGGTGCCAGGCATGGACGAGGTGGTCTGAGGCGGCTTTGCTGGCCGAGTAGGGAGAGCGCGGGTCGTAGGGCGTCTCCTCGGTGAAGTAGCCCTCCTCTCCGAGCGAGCCGTAGACCTCGTCGGTCGAGACGTGGAGGAAGCGGAAGCGGCTGCGCTCCTGGTCGGAGAGCGTGGCCAGGTAGGCGCGCGCGGCTTCGAGGAGGGTGTAGGTTCCGACGATGTTGGTCTGGATGAAGGCCGCCGGTCCGTCGATGGAGCGGTCGACGTGGGACTCGGCCGCCAGGTGCATGATGGCCTCGGGCCGGTAGTGGTCGACGATGCGGGTGATGGCGGTGCTATCGGTGATGTCGACGTGCTCGAAGCTGTAGCGGGGGCTGGAGGAGACGTCTTCGAGGCTGGAGAGGTGTCCGGCGTAGGTGAGCTTGTCGACGTTGACGACGGCGTAGTCGGTCTCTCGGATGAGGTGCCGCACCAGGGCCGAGCCGATGAAGCCCGCCCCGCCCGTCACTATTACCACTCGTTGCATGCTTTACTTGCTTACTACAGGTTCTTTATACGTTATGAAATGGCACACCGGGTACATGCGCGAAAAAATCAGACTGTATGCGATCAGGGCGCTGAAATGTACGAGCAGTGGTACGCTGATGTGACTTTGATACGGTGTAGTTAGCTCCCCGAAGATAGTATCAGACTAGAATCTTCGCCTGTTTAGCCGGGCACTAAAGAGTAGCTGTATTTAGAGCCGGGAAAATGTGCCTGGTATCCTTCTCATCAATGTTCGCTGCTCACGATACATCACTATACGCTTCACAATGATACTGTCCTGAAGGGCGATGAGAGGCTAGCGTTCAGGGCAGTGAATCACTTCTATGGGCTGAAGCGAAGCACCCGAGAGTCATGTATCTCAGAGGAGAAGGCTGAGTTGCTGTAATCGGGCATCTTTACCTATGAGTTTATGGAAGCCCAACAGATATTAAGGAGCTACTTTTGGCGCATATCGCGACGCATCGGTTTTCTTTTTGTAAGTGCCGCATGCTCCAGAGATTCCAAAGGGAAACGCTTCAACTGCACGGGGCAGTGTACTACGGTGCCGTAAACTGCCGCAGGTTTGATGAACCGGGCTTCCGCACTGGAGTCATCCGGCGCACCAAATCGCTCAAATGAACAATAATTATCAGCGAGGAGAACGTGTCTCACTGATAATGAGAAGGCAGTTCACCACATCAGGATAGACCCCTACTACGCGAATGAATACATTTTTGATCGCCTCCAATGGTTCAGAAGTCGTAAGCACGGACGATGCCGCATCGTTAAGCTTTGCGCCTACACTGCCGGATATCGCAGGTGAATTGAAGGGCAAGCTGCTTACCAAGGAGGCGGTAATCGGGGTGATAGGGCTCGGCTACGTGGGCTTGCCCTTAGGTGTCGAGTTCGCGAAGCGGGGTTTTCGCACGATCGGCTTCGATGTAAGCACCGAGCGTGTGCTCCGTCTGAATTTGGGGCATAACTACATTCAGGATGTGGCGGATGAGGATTTGAAGCACGTCGTCGAGAATGGCTCTTTTAAAGCAGAGGATGACTTTGCTTCTGGTAGTGAGGTGGATGTGTTCTTCATTTGCGTACCCACGCCTGTGACGGAGCATAAGGATCCCGATGCTTCTTACATCGAAGCTGCTGCGCACCAGATCGCTGGCAGCCTTCGGCCAGGGCAACTCATTGTGCTCAAGAGCACGACCTATCCGGATACGACCGAGGGGTTGGTTCAGCCAATCCTGGATGCCGCTGCCGCCGAGCAGGGAATGCAGTTAGGGCGGGACTACTTTCTGGCTTTCAGTCCGGAGCGAATTGATCCCGGCAACCAGCAGTTTACTACGAGCAATACGCCTGTTGTGGTGGGAGGCGTCACGCGAGCATGCACAGAACTGGCGAGCCTCACCATGAAGCAGATCGTAGAGCATGTGCACGAAGTATCGAGCCCGAAAGTAGCCGAGATGGAGAAGCTCCTGGAGAACATCTTCCGGAGTGTAAACATTGCGCTGGTGAATGAACTGGCTCGCTTGTGCGACCGTATGGGCGGAATCTCGATATGGGAAGTAGTAGAGGCGGCGGCAACCAAGCCGTTCGGCTTCATGCCGTTCTTCCCTGGTCCGGGATTAGGAGGACACTGCATCCCTATCGATCCGTACTACCTCAGCTGGCTGGCCCGGCGCTACGATTTCGAGACAAGCTTTATTACGCTGGCAGCTCGAACAAACGAAGAGATGCCATACTACGTCGTTGACGCTATCACCCGTGCAATCGCCACACAGCCAGTTCGCCTCTCGGATGCACGCGTGCTTATTCTCGGCGTCGCATTCAAGAAAGATGTAGATGATGTACGCCATTCGCCTGCTCTCAAGGTACTAGAACTCCTGCACCAGAGGGGGATTACGAATCTCAGCTATTCTGACCCCTATGTTCCTTTTGTGGATGTTGAGGCGTCGCAGGGGAGCATACAGATGAGGTCTATCCCCCTCACTAATGAGGCACTTCAGGAGCACGATATTGTTGTCATTCTTACGGATCATAGTGCATTTCCGTATGCGCAGGTCGCGGAGCATGCCAAACTCATAATTGACACGCGGAATGCTATGAAGCATATCCCGCATGACCGGCACAAGATTATGCTGTTGGGCGGCGGCCAGTTCAACGAGTCGCAACTCTGACAGGTAAGTCTGGCATATCAAGCAGAACAACATTATCTGAGTGCGGATAGGAGCTTGTCTTTGCCCTGTCCCCTGTCTAAGTCCACCTCGATGTCTAACATGCTTCCATACAGGAATCGGCTGCTTTATCGACAGACTCCACGTCAGGCAGCATCGGCAGGTGGTTCAGCGAGAACTTCGTTTACACCGCAACCGGCAACATCCTACAAGAGCACGCGAGAGCAGGTCGAACTTGCGATTGACCTACTCTACCGGCGCAAGTGGATCATTATTGTCTGCTTCGTGCTTGCTGTAGCCGGAGTAGCATGGTACACCTTTCCAACCGTCGATGAGTACGAGGCGCATAGTTTTATTCTGGTAGAACTTGCATCCGGTCCTGGTGGCCGATCGAGTTCCGGGGTGGCGACTACAGACATGCTGCCCGCGACGGATAACTTGTTTGCGCAAGCCAACAGATCCGTATCTGAAGAGCTCCTGTTACTGCAGATTTCTTCCCCGCTCGCGCTTCGCGTGGCGGAGCGACTGCAGGAGATAAAGGTGACTCCTCAGACGGGGGAGCCGATCTCTTTTCTCAGGGGCTCCACACGTGAACGAACGACGGATGAAGTGGCAAACATAATTCGTCGTTATGTGAGCTTCTCTCCGGAAAGAGGCAGTATCAACGTCATCCGCGTCACCGCGCAGAGCACGATTCCTGGTGAGGCTGTACTGCTGGCAAATGTTTTTGCCGAGGAGTACGAGAAGATGACGGCGGAAGCAAGCAAGAGCCGTTCAGCAGAATCGTGGGCCTTCTTGAAGGAACAAGAGCAGCAGCGGCGGGACGAGCTTGCGGAAATCGAGGCAAGGATCAGTGCCTACATCGCTGATGCGGGTGGAGTCGGGTTGAGTGACTCCGACCGGGGACTGGTTTCTGAAATAGCCGGGATGGAGGCCACAAGGGACGACCTGCAGATGGAGTACGACCAGCGGCAGGCAAACCTGAGAAAGCTGGAGCAGCAGATCGAAGACCTGAGTGGTCGGTTGCCTCAAGCTGTGGTTTCAAATCCGGAGCAACAGATCCAGGAAATCCGTGAGCGGATCGTGCAGCAGAAGCAGCAGAAGGAGCAGATCGAGGCGCGGAATCCGATGCCGGGTCGAAGCGAGGTCGTCCGCCGTGAACTTCAACGTCGGGATAGCCTTATTGCCGACCTGGAGGCGCAATTGCAGCGCATGTCGGAGTCCTACGTAGATCAACTGGCGTCCACCGGTGGTGTCTCGGGTGCCGATGGAGGGGCGGCCTATCTTGCTGCACTCACACAGAGGGTAGAAGCGGAGCGCCAAGAGCTCGAAGTGTTGCAGGGTAGACTGAATCTGCTCGGTGAGCGCATAGAAAAGAGACGCAGCGATCTCGCTCGTATCCCGGGGCGTTCAGCATATCTGGCGGAACTCGAGCGTTCTCGGGCCTATGCTGAACAGATGTACCAGTTCGTTGCTCAGCGCGTGCTGGAAGAGCGTCTGACTGGAGCGGCGGGTAGAAATGGAGGGTACGTACGGGTGCTGCAGAAAGCCGGCTACCCGATTCCGCTACCGAGCGATGCATACCGTAACCTTATCCTCGGTGCCTTCCTCGGACTTCTCGCCGGTCTCGGTCTGGCGATTGTACGCGACAAGCTCGACAACCGGCTCTATAAGCTGGACCAAGTCCAGGACATGGGGCAGACAACCCTCGGCGCCATTCCCGACATGACGCCGCTCATTCGGAAAGCCGCTCGCAATGGTAAGGCGGTTCGGTACGAAGGACTGAAGCTGGCACCCAGCCTGGCTGTTTCTCTTGATCGGAGCTCGATCGCAGCGGGGGTATATCGGCCGCTGCGGGTTAACCTCGGATTCACCTCGTCAGGCAAAAGGCCAAAAACGATTGTCGTTACGAGTCCAGGTGTAGGGGATGGGAAGTCGCTCTCGGCAGCGAACCTGGCGCTCGCCACGGCTACTGCCGGTTCTCGTACGCTTCTGATCGATGCGGACCTGCACAGGCCGCGCGTTCAAGAACTCTTCGGTTTTCGGAGCGACCCCGGTTTGATCGACATCCTGAAAGGAGGGGCTTCATTCCGCTCTGAGCACACGGTCACCGACATCTCCGACCTCCATATTTTGACGAGCGGTGGAACGGCATGGGAGGGTCCTGAGCTCCTCGGCTCGGATAAAATGCAAGCACTCCTTAAGGAATTGGAGGCGCAGTTCGATGTTATTGTAATAGACACGCCTCCGACCCTGGCCGTCACGGATGCGCTCGTGCTAGCAGCAACCGCCGATGCGACGGTCGTCGTGGCAAGGGCAGGTAAGACGAAAGAGAAAGAGCTGACGCACTGCATGGACCTGCTCACCCGTGTGGGCGCGAACGTTGCCGGCACCGTGCTGAATGGCTTCGACGTGTCCATGGCCTTCGGGTACAAGTACCGGTACGAAGACTATTCGAGCTACGGCGCCTATGCAAAGTACGGGTACGGTGTTCAGCGCAGTGACGAGAACGCAACTGCCGTAGCGTAAGTGAGGCAATGTTACGTGCCGCCGATGTAAAAGCTAGCCGTCCAGCTTCCTGCGGACGGATGTTTCCAGAGAAGTGACTATGATATTTAAGTTCGTGATAAGGTGGGTCGTTCTGTTCGTAGGCGTGCTATTCGGGATTGCGGCGCCGGCAAGCGCTCAGGAGTTCGGAAGGGTCGAGGAAATTACCGCTACGGGAGTACCGTATAGCGTCTTCGTGCGGCTCGGTGAACCCGCCATTCAGGTGTCAGTGGCGGGATCTCCCGGCGCTGGTCTCTACGAAGTTGGGGTTAGCACAGACCTCAGCAGGATGCTCGTGCTGAGTGGAGCCGCAACGAGCGATACTAAGGCGAAAGTCGAATTGCGACGGCTTGAAGGAGGCATCAGCCGGGTGATTTATAAGGGGCGGGTGAAAGACGTGCTCTCCGAACCCGGAAGGGCACCTGCCCTGCAGGAGGGTGACGTGCTCGTGATCAGCATGCCGCGTGGGCGTTTCGGCTGGCGTGATGGACTTCAGATCGTTTCGGGTCTCTCGTCTGTAGTTGTGCTCGTCTGGAATATCGCGCGTGTGTTTTGATCTGGTCAAAATGAGATTTATGAGGTGGGAGATAAGATTTTGGGCATTTTGACGGGTCTATAAAAAGGAGATAAGGCTGCTCAAATCGGTCGGGTTTGTGGAGCCAGATTCAGGATAAATAGGATGTTGAACGAGCTACGGAAGCTGGCGCTGCTATTTGAGCGGAAGGATAAGCTCCGGCTTATAGGGTTGTTGGGCTTGATGTTCGCAGGGTCGATGCTTGAGATGGTGGGGGTGGGGGCGGTACCCGCGTTCATTGCTACACTTGCCGTTCCAGAGCAGGTGCTGCAGCATGAGACCTTGCAGCCGATACTGGAGTGGCTGGGTGTTGATACCGGGCGCGAGTTGGTGGTGTGGGGGTCTGTGGGTTTGATTCTGGTATATGTGTTCAAGACGGCCTTTCTGGCCATGGTGTACTGGATGCAGGTACGCATTGCGGAGAGTTACCAGGTGCGGCTTGCCAACCGGTTGTTTTCCTGCTACATGCAGGCACCCTACGAATTCCATCTTGCGCGGAATTCGGCGGAACTCCTGCGGAATGTGAATAACGAAACGAAGGAGATCATCAGCGGGGTTGTTTATCCGCTTCTATCCGGCAGCATGTCCGTGATGATGACGTTGCTCATTGTAGGACTGCTGGTTGCGGCGACACCGGCATATGCACTAGCGGGTATCGCGGTAGTGGGATTGGGGAGCTGGTTGATCACGCGCGTAAGCCGGAAGCGGCTTCAGGCCAGTGGTCAGATGGCACAAGCGGAGCGGCGTGCCAGCGTGAAGGCTATTCAGCAGGGGCTCGGTGGGGTAGCGGAGGCCCGGATCCTGGGTGTAGAGGAGCGCTTCATTGCCGCCTTTGAGAAGAGTTCGTCCCGGCTGCGGAGAGCTATGCGGACGAAGCAGTTCATTTCACGCATCTCATCGCCGCTTCTGGAGCTTAGCGCTGTGGCTGGTATGCTGCTCGTCGTGCTTGCCATCGCTCTGGTTCGCACAGATATCACGTCTCTCATTCCCGCCCTGGCACTTTTCGGCGCGGCCATCATCCGGCTCAAGGGTAGCATCAGTTCGAGTGTGACCGGTCTTTCGACGCTGCGCCACAGCATCGTGGCAATCGAGCCGGTGTTTCGGGATATCCGGCTGCTGGAAGCTGCCAGCCGCGAAAAATCGCGCTTAGAGCGTAAGGCTGCCAATCGTAATCCGGACCGAAAGCTGCCGCTGGAAAAGCGGATTGCATTCGAGGGTGTCAGCTATACGTATCCCAATACATCCACACCTGTATTAAAGGATATCCAGCTGACCATAGAGAAGGGGAGTTCTATCGCGTTCGTCGGGTCTACAGGTTCAGGGAAAACGACGCTGATGAATGTTCTCCTCGGGCTGTTGAAACCACAGGAGGGCAGCATCACCGTGGACGGCGTGGACATCCACTCGGATTTGCAGGGCTGGCTAGCGAACGTCGGGTATATCCCGCAGACGATTTACCTGCTGGACGACACACTCCGGCGCAACATCGCATTCGGGCTTTCTGACGCGGAGATCGATGAGACACGGCTCTGGTCCGCCATCCGAGCGGCCCAGCTGGAGAGCTTCGTGTTAAGCCTCAAAGATGGATTGAAGACGGTCGTAGGGGAGCGCGGTGTCCGGCTCTCGGGCGGACAGCGCCAGCGTGTGGGCCTGGCACGCGCGCTGTATCACAACCCCGAGGTGCTCATCATGGACGAGGCTACCTCTGCGCTGGACAACGTCACCGAGAACCTCGTGATGCAGGCTCTCGAAGAGCTTAAGGACGGCCGCACGATCATCATGATCGCACACCGCCTGAGCACCGTCCGGAACTGCGACCGCATCTACTTCATGAACGGCGGCCGAATAGAAGCTGCCGGCACGTACGAAGAGCTTGCCGGAGTGCATGATGAGTTTCGGGAGATGGCAGCGGTAGCCTGACACAGCAGCATGTGCAATCTCAGGGCTTTTTACGCCTACTGCGACGAAACGGGGCATAATGGAACTACAGGTTGACACATCAGTCCGGCCCGAGACAGAAGGCATGATAGAGCTGTTCGAGACCGTCGTACGAGGGGGGTACTGTATCGGATGCGGTGCCTGTGCGGCTGTGAAGGACTCGCCTATTCAGATCAGACTCGACTCATACGGACGCTACCAAGCCACATTACCAGAAAGTCAGCCGACGGAAGTGGCATCTGATCCAAGCAAGGTATGCCCCTTCTCGGATCGAGTACCGAATGAAAACGAGATCGGTGCAGAGCTTTTTGGCGCGGCAGGTGTATTCGATGAACATCTCGGATATCACGCCGGAACCTATATCGGCTATGTGGCGGAGGGCGATTATCGCGCTCTGGGGAGTTCAGGCGGTGTGGGTAAGTGGATCCTTTGCGAATTGCTTCGCGAGGGGCTGGTGGACGCGGTCATTCAGGTGTTGCCGATCTCTCCGGAAGACATGTACGATGATGCCGACCAGGTGGTGTACCGCTTCAAGGTCGTGCGCACCATAGACGAGGCCATGGGAGGCTCGAAGTCCGTCTATTATCCGGTAGAAATGTCCGAGGTACTGGCCTATGTGCGGGAGAATCCGGGTCGTTACGCCATCACCGCCGTCCCTTGTTTTGCGAAAGCCTTACGTCTACTCTCCCGACAGGATCCGGTTTTCGCCGAGCGGATCACGTACGTCGTGGGTGTTATCTGCGGTCATCTCAAGAGCACACGTTACGCCGAGATGATGGCTTGGCAGTTCGGTGTCGAACCCGGCACACTGCAGTCTATAGACTTTCGTAAAAAGCTACCGGGGGCCACAGCTAAGCAGAAGGGTGTTGCTGTAACGGGGAAACGGGACGATGCATCTGTATCGGGCGAAGACATCGTTCAGAACCTATTCGGGACGGATTACAACCACGGTTTCTTTCAGTACCGCGCATGCGATTACTGTGACGACGTTGTAGGCGAGACGGCCGATATATCGGTCGGTGATGCCTGGCTGCCCGAATACATGAGCGATGGGCGAGGCACCAGCGTGATTGTGGTACGCAATTCGACTATTAAGTCGGTCATCGAACGTGCGCGTGAGGAAGGGAGACTGGAATTGACGCCGGTCAATGCGCAGCAGGTAGTTAAATCACAGGCTGGTGGGTTCCGCCAGCGTCGCGAGGGGCTTGCGTACCGGCTGTATCTAGCGGACAAAGCAGGACAGTGGCGCCCCAGAAAACGCGTAGAACCGAAAGTAAGCCACATTTCACGGAGGCGAAGGGCCATTTATCAGCTTCGCACGCGTATGTCAGAACTTAGTCATACTGCTTTCGAACGTGCTGTTGCTGCCAAGGACTTCAGACTGTTTGTGGAGGAAATGAGGCCTCTGCTTGCTCTCAATCAGAAACTTTACCTTCCACCTTTTTGGCCGTTAGTACGTTTTTGGCGAGCTATACGAAGGAGAGTGATTCAGAGGTCAGACTCTTTTCGGATATGAAAGGGAGATGGGAGTGTTTAGATCACAATACCAGTTTAAATAGCAAGAGTGTGTGATTAAGTTGGTATAGATCGCTGCATATTCATGATCAATTTGATCTCGTAGCAACTCTTTCTCGGTATTGGTTACTTTATTCTGTGGATAAATGGATGGCTCAGGTTTTAATAAACGGGTCTTAGTTGTAACTAGAGAGCCTAGGGCGCTAGGAATTGCTAAATTGCCGCGAGCCCTTGCGCGCGCAGGATTCTCGGTTGCTGCGTTACGCCGGGACAACAGTTTTGTTGCTCGGACTCGATATGTAAGCAAACACTACGCGTCCCCAACCAACTCGGTACGACTGGTTGCCACCCTTATTTATGCATTGCGGGATTGGGATCCAGTACTTGTAATACCCGGGGACCTCTGGAGTTTAAAATATTTGCACCACGTTGCGACATCAAGGTTGTATCAATTGCTCTTTCCTCAAGCAGTTGAACTCCTCAGATACTCACTTGGATGTCCAGAGTTTTACGGTGAACTAGACAGTAAGATTAGACTGCAACAACTAGCTACTAAGATTGGCATATCTACGCTTCCAGGTTGTGAAGTACACTCAATAGACGACGCACTGACGTTTGGCAAGACCAATGGGTATCCTGTAGTGCTCAAGAAGGATCATGGTTCTGGCGGGGCAGGCGTATGGATTTGCAAGGACAAGCACAGTTTGCTTGATACCTACGCTGAAATTCAGAAGAAACAAAAGAGGGCTTCTGTGCTACGCACATTGCGTAGCTGTTACAAGAGGGGATTGCTGGGTCATATCGGTAAGGTGCCGGTTCGCATTGCAATTCAGAAATATGTTGAAGGTGAACCCGTTGCATGCAATTTTGTAGCCCTAGAAGGGAGAATACTTGCATCCAATACTGTTTTCAAAAGACTTCCTCACCCTGCACCTACCAGCCCTTGCTGTGTGATTGAGTCACTGCAACATGATCAAATCGATAGTATTTCCAAAGCCCTTATAAAGCAAACTGAGTTTAGTGGTTTTGGTGCGTTTGATTTTATTGTTGATGGAAAAAGCGGACAAGCATACTTGTTAGAGTGTAATCCCGTTCCCACAAGTGTTTCCCATCTTGGAGATGTATTGGGCAACGATTTGTGTGCTGCCTTATTTGCAGTTATCTGCGGAAATCAGACCCGAGAACGTGTTGTTTCGCCGCAGAAGGTGGTGGTTGCTATGTTTCCTCACGAGGTGC
Organism: Rhodothermales bacterium; assembly: GCA_041690215.1. Taxonomy (GTDB): domain Bacteria; phylum Bacteroidota; class Rhodothermia; order Rhodothermales; family DASSAV01; genus DASSAV01. The sequence continues at coordinate 99,653 of JAWLHQ010000008.1, read as the reverse complement.
GTCGTGACCCCAATAGTCGCTATATAAAGGATTATTATCACGACATTCCTGTTGATGACCCGGCGCTGCTGGAGGCGCTTAAGAGTCATTATGGAATAATTCTTCAATAATAGTAGTGGTCAGCTGTGAAGTCAGTTTTAGGGAGAAATGGGATTGATGTAGAATAGGATCTATCTAGTTGCGCAGTGTTGGAAACGTGCACAGGGTTAAGTATTCGCTTTTATCATGTGTGACCAATGATTATCGAGGTAGTTGGGGCAGGAACGAAGAACAAAGACACATAACTTCGAATGAACATAGAAGTCGTCGGAACGAGCACCCGAAATAAAGGTGCTGAACTCATGCTTGCCGCCATCAAACAGCATTATGCTGCATACGATGGCAGGGTCCAGCTGGCGGTCACACCCTGGTTTGGCTCCTATGCCGATCGCGCGAAGTACGGTCTCTTACAGAAGGTAGATCCACTGCGGTGGGGCAGGGGCCGCCTGGGTATGTCGATCCTGCCCTCTTCCTTTAAAAGGAGCTACGGGCTCATTGAGGAGTCGGACATCAATGCCGTAATAGATGCCTCCGGATTTGCGTTTGGAGATCAGCATCCGGTGGAGCGTTCCCGGCGTTTCGCGTCCGACGTGGAGCGGTGGAAGAAGCAAGGCAAGCAGATTGTACTGCTTCCGCAGGCATTCGGGCCGTTTGAAAAACCGGCCATACGAGATGCATTCAGGCGCATCCTGGACCAAGTCGATCTCGTGTACGCGCGTGATACCGCGTCTTTCGAGCATATTCGCTCCGTAGGTACCGACAAAGACAAGCTCCTGCTGGCGCCCGATATCACGCTGGGTGTTCGTGTGGACCGTGCGTCGGAGTCGAGCCAGGAAGGGACGTCTACAGTATATGTCGTACCCAATTCGCGCATGCTAGACAAGACGAGCAAAAAGGAGGCCGGAGCATATATCCCTTTCTTGGAGCGTTGCATCGAGGCGACGGGACGCCAGGGGCTGACACCGAAACTGCTCTTGCATGATACGGCAGAGGATCATGTCATCGCTGACGAGCTGGTAAGGCAGGCGGGAACGGGTATCGACGTTGTTCGTGAGCCGGATCCGGTACGTCTCAAGTCGATCCTGGGTAATGCGCGACTCGTGATCGGATCTCGCTTTCATGCACTCGTAGGTGCGCTCTCTCAGGCAATTCCCACACTTGCAGTAGGATGGAGTCACAAGTACGACACGCTCATGAATGATTTCGGGTGTCCGGATATGGTTCTCTCACCAAACGACAATGAGGAGAGAATCGAGGAGCTTATCCAGGTTGCGATTCGAGATCATGATACGCTGGTGCTCAACTTGCAAAGGGCAGGGGATCGGATGCGTGACCAGCTCGAAGGCATGTGGAGAACCGTTGATAGCGTGGTGCTGACGGATTAGTCGGTATTGCTCGTGATTGATCAACGAGTGAGAATGCTACACTGGCTATAGCGAATCACGATGCCGAATTTGGACCGAGCACGTAAATGTCTACAGGAGGCAAGCCAATGGATTAAATGGTCCGCAAGGCTTCGAGATGTAGAACAGAAGAACCCCATTCTGGTCTATCAGATGGGGAAGGTGGGATCCAGCACCATCGTGTCGACGCTCGAACGCGCCGGTGTGACAGAACCAGTGCTACATGTTCATACGCTCGTTCCTGAGGAGATAAGAATTGCCGTCAATCGACAACGAAATTCGCAGGTCCCATTTCTTCACGAGCACCTGATCGTCTCATCCATTGTAGGTAAGAAACTCGGCGCGTCAGGATTCCCATGCCGAATCGTAACACTGACCCGGGAGCCGGTTGCTCGAGCCATTTCTTTTGTGTTCGAAGACCTGAAAAAACAGGCTCCGGAGGCGCGACGGGAAGACGGCAGCATCGATGTCTCTGCTGTTACGAGGGCAACAGAGCGGGTTTTGAGTGCGCCGGACAACGGCAATGCCGATCCTTCACTGTGGTTTGACCGAGAGTTGAAGGTGAGCTTTGGCGTGGACGTGTTCGAGCATCCGTACGATTTCGAGCGTGGCTATACGATCATCCGTTCCGGTAACGTGCCGGTTCTGGTTATGAGGATGGAAGACATCAACAGGGCCGTGTGCAGTGCTTTGGCGGAATTCTTACAGATTGATCCTGCCCGAATCAGACTGGCTGAAGCGAATGTGGGGGTAAAGAAGTGGTATGCTATCTACATGGATGAGGTAAAGAGGACACTGAAGCTGGAGGATGAAACGCTGGAAAGGCTTATAGGGACGAGGTACTTCCAGCACTTTTATGCTTCTGAATCCGAGAGGATTACACAGCGATGGGCTAAAGCAGTTAGTAATTAGATAACTGCACCGACAAGTAAGCTGGCTACGCGAGAAACGATTCAGCATGAATAACCGAGTCCTCATCGTGCAGAACAGCTCAAATCGTGATGGATCCACGGTGAGTGCACTCATGCTGGCTGATGGGTTGCGTGAAGCCGGATGGGAAACGCATGTTGCGTTCGGACACGAGGGGCCGATGATCGATCGTTTTCGAGATAGCGGGCATAGTGCATCGGTTGTGTCACATAAGAACTGGCTCCGGACCGACCGGCACGGCAAGTTCGTGCGCGACGTGTACAGGGAGGTGCAGACGGTCGAAGTCTTCAAGCAGAAGCTGACGTTACTAAGACCGGATCTCGTCTACGTGAATACCTGTGCGAGCCTGGCTGGAGCCGCCGCCGCGCATCGCTACCAGATTCCCTGCGTGTGGCACCTCCGGGAGTTGTTCGTCGATGTAGGGGGCGAGATGAAGGTGCCTGGAGGTGCAAAGCCATGGGTTCGGAGCCGCTTTTTTCGGTATGCCGATCGACTCATCGCTAACTCGACCTCGGTGGCGCGCAATCTTCTGGGAGTGACCTCATATCATCGTGCACTCGTCGTGCCTAACGGAGTTGAGAATCGTTTTTTTCGGCATGGCATGACAAGGGAGGTAGCACGGGGGCTGTTCAGACTTCCCCTTGAAGATGTCGTGATTGGTATACCAGGGACGTTGCGGCCCATGAAAGGGCACCCGTTCTTCTTTCGCGCCGTGCAGATGCTCCTCAAGGAAGACTCGACGCTGAAAGTGGCAGTTACGGGAGGTGGTGAAAGCTCCTACATGGAGCAGGTTCGTGCGCAGGTGCGCGCACTTGGGATCGAGCAACAGGTAATCTTTCTCGGGAGTATCGATGATATGCCTGCCTTTTACCGCGCGTGCGACCTAGTCTGTGTTCCGTCGGTAGCCGAGCCGTTCGGTCGGATCATTGTCGAAGCGTTCGCATCGGGCACGCCAGTACTCGCGACCCGGGTGGGTGGGATTCCCGAGATCATCGACGACGGCGTGAACGGTCTGCTCGTTTCCTATGGCGATGAGCACGCACTTACCGCACGGCTGTGCGAACTGCTTCAAAACGAGCCGTTGCGGAAGCAACTGAGTGCCCGCGCACTCGAGAAGGCGAAGCGGGAGTATCACGAGGCGACCTATAAAGCGCGCATTTGCCAGGTCGTGGAAGAATTGATCAACAGGCCTGCAGCCAGAGATCACGGTAGAGCGGAGGTGCTGGTATCATGAACGTGACTGTGCTGGTCGTAGCCTATCACGGAGACAAGTGGTTGCCCGCGTGCCTGGAGTCGCTGGCGGAGGCGAGCGCGCAGCGCATGCACCTGCTGCTCGTGGACAACAGCGGGAATTCGATCATTGATAGGTTGGACCTTAGCTCGTTCGACGTCGAGGTGATTCGAACACCCTACCCAATGGGTTTCGCGGAGGCGAACAACTATGCGCTCATCTATGCCTCGCATCTGGAAGAAAGCGTGCTGTTTCTGAACCAGGACACCATCAGCACGTCAGGGTGGGTAGATGCCTGTCTCCGCTGTTTCGATGAGGAGGAACACCTGGGTGCCGTATCGCCACTTATCCGAACGTATGACGGCTCTGGCTGGGATCCGAGCTTTCTCTCGTGTATTCCGGATCCGATAGTGCTCGAAGATTCGTCCATCTCACCTGACGAAGGTGTCTGGTTTCCTACAGTCAATGCGCCGGCGCCGGCGCTCATCGTGCGGACGTCCGTGCTTCGGGAAGTTGGTCCGTTCGATCCTGTGTTCGGCAGTTACTACGAAGATTACGACCTGTGCCGTCGGATTCGAGAAGCAGGGTATGTGATCGGCTTCTGCCGGTCCGCCCGGATTCATCATTTTTCGGGGTCATCGACGGACAGCCGCGAGCGGGAGCTGAAGCGGATGCGTCAAATCATTCGGAATCGATTGCTCTACCGGCTTCGCGAACACGGTGGAGCGCGATGGCCCCTGCTGCTTCGGCACCTGCTCGTCGACCTGCCCCGGAATCTCGGGCGCGGGCTTCTGCGGACCCCATCTTCACAACCGCTTGCAGTTACGTTTCAGGCCCACCTGGATCTGCTGCAGATCGCAGGACGGCTCGTTTCCCGACAAACCGACGAGCAGGCATGGCAGGCCTACCTGGCAGAGACCGGCTGGCCGGGACAGATGTCGGCTGTGACGGCACCTCCGATCAGCAGTGAGGATTAATTCCGTGAGAGTCTTACATATCAACCAGTATCTCCTCCGCAAGGGAGGCGTGGAGACGTACCTCTTCGGCCTGCTACCGCTGCTAGCTGAACGGGGGGTGGATCAGCGCATCGTGTATGCGGAAGGAGATGCGTCTGCGTTTCCGGATAGTCACCGCATACCCGAGATCGGTATGGCCAGCTTTAGCGCACACGATGCCGTTCGGCGGCAGTTGCGCATTGTGCTGGAGCAGGAGCGTCCGGACGTCATCCATGTTCACAATATCCACAACGTGGCGGCACTGGAAACCTGCCTGGCCTACGGTCCGACGGTGCTCCATACGCACGACCACCGGTGGATCTGCCCGGCATCCTCTTTCTTTCATCGCAGGACACAGGAGGTTTGCGGGCGCGTGTGTGGTCCCGGTTGCCTGGCCGTGACGGTACGGAAGCATTGTTTAACGCCTCGTCCGAAATACGCCGCATACTATTTGTACCGCGGCCAGTGGGCAAAGGGAAATACAACGCGTTTTGCGCGTGTGGTAGCGCCTTGTGCGGACGCCAAGCATCGGCTGATGCAGGCCGGTTTCGAAGATGGTCGCATCGAGGTGCTTCCCTACTTCTGTCCGATAGAGCCTCTGGCTACCCCGCGACCAATCCCTGAACGAACCCAGATTACCTATATCGGCCGGATTGCACCCAACAAGGGGCACGAGTTCTTTGTTCGTGCGCTCGGGGAGTTGCCACCAGACGTACACGGTGTCATGGTAGGTAGCTTTACGGACGAGGCCGAACGGGAGGTGATGCAGCTGGCCACGAAGGCTGGCTGTGCGGACCGGCTGGAGCTCAGGAAATGGGCATCCAGGGAGGAGATCTTGCAGATCCTGGACGCGACGAGTGTGTTCATCTTTCCGTCATTGTGGCCCGAGACGCTGGGGATCGTTGGAATCGAGGCGCTTTCACGGGGCGTCCCGGTGGTGGGGTCGGACCTAGGGGGGGTGCGCGAGTGGCTCTATCATCGCGAGAATGGCATGCTCGTATCCCCGAAGTCTGCCAGCCAGATCCGGGATGCCGTACTCGAACTTACAGCCAGCAAGGACACTCTACTCGCATTTGGCGCTCAAGCGCTATCAACGATTCGCCAGAAGTTTATGCCTGCGCAGCACGTGGATGCTTTATTAGGTATGTACGAGGCGGCGACTCGTACCGTACTGCACCCTGCGGCGTAGCGGTTGCAAAAGGATCGCGCCGATACTCCGGAGTCCGTGGGGTTCCGAGATGCGCTCGGGGCGCATCGGGGGCCGCCGGGCTACTTATGCGTTGAGCAAAAAAGATTGCCGTGTCCCTCCGAGGGACTTGCTATGACAGTTTCACCTGTCATTTGATGACATCAGGGCATATACGCGGACGAATAGCATGACGGGTCTGCCGTCAATCGAGATACAACCAGTGATTTCGGGAATAGACAGTCCAGGCTCGGCGGTCGAGCGACCGCTGTGCGTGTGTTTCTATGTGTTCTTTCCTGCAGGGGGGATCGGGCGTTACACGAACGAGCTTGCGCGGGCACTCGGTGCACGTTCCGATGTGGAGGTAGAAGTCGCTTGCACACCCGATTTCCAATGGGCGCATGATCCCGGTTATCGGACCTGGACGGGTTTGCGCAGCATTTCTCACCCAATTCCTCTCTTGCGACGGTTCCGATTTTTGCAGGCCCAGTTCGCGAATCCCGTGCGGTTTCTTCGCCGCGCCGTGAACGCCGGTACCGACATCATTCACTTCGCCAACGTCAATCATCTTTCGTTCCCGTACTGGCGACGGGAGCTGGAAGAGTCCGGCCTCCGCGTGGCGATCTCGGTGCATGATGTCAAACGGCAGAAGCCCATTCTCAACAAGGTGTGGGAGGAGCATCAACTCAAGGCCGTCTACCGCATCGCCGATGCACTCTTTGTGCACTCTGCATATCAGGCAGACGAACTGGTAACATATGCCGGCGTGGCACGAGACAAGATTCACATCGTTCCACATGGACCTTACCCACACGGTCACGTGGCGCACGATGCCGCCGACGTACGTAAGCGACTCGGTCTGCCGCTGGACCGACAGGTCGCCCTCTTTTTCGGGCAGCTCCGTGACGAGAAGAATCTTGCAGGCCTTATTCGAGCACTGCCATTGAGCAAGAATAGACCTCATCTGCTCGTGGCGGGGGAGGGGGGCGGAGCACATCGTGGCGCGGACTTTTATCGAGATCTTGCTCGTAAGGTCGGCGTTGCGGATCGTGTGACCTTCCTTGCCCGCTACATACCCGACGAAGAAGTGGGAGAATTGTTTGCTGCTTCCGACTGGGTTGCACTTCCGTATAGCAACTCGTTTACCTCTCAGAGCGGCGTCCTGAACATTGCAGCGCATTACGAACGACCTGTGCTCGTCAGTTCCTCACCTGTGTTACACGAGACGGTACGTAGGAGTGATATCGGGGTCGCTTGCGACGGGGATGAACCCGGTGCTTTAGCGGCAGGCATCGATCAACTCTGTACTCAGGTGATGAACAGCTATTCCTATGCGTTCGCGCAGTATCGCCAGCAGTTCAGCTGGGATGAGAATGCGCGTCTGACGAGTGAGGTTTACCGACGCATGCTGCTGGCAAAACCAAGACGTATCTCTGTCGGTGGCGGTACGTCGGTCGGCTTAACCGTTTAGATGGAGTACCAGGTATGAGCCAAGAAGTGCGGCGAGTTGCCGTTCTGTTTTCGCGACTTTCCGGATATATGGCGGCCAGTCTCCGGGCGCTTCGGCAACGACATGGTGTAGAGCTGTTGGTGTATCGTCGCCCACCTGTGCGGGAGGCCCCATTCGAGGAGCGGCACTTCGAGTGGATCAGTCAACTTTACAACCGTAACGAAGCCACTCCTCGGCAGATGCTGGATACCATCGAGCGGTTCAGGCCAGATGCTGTCTTCATGTCCGGATGGATGGATAAGGGATATCTCAAGGTCGCAAAAGCACTAAAACAGCGGAATGTGCCGGTCGTGGCCGGCTCTGATACCCAGTGGGTTGGTTCTCTTCGGCAGCAGGTAGGTCGGATCATTTCGCCGTGGTATCTCAGTTCGGCGATTGATGTACTGTGGGTTGCGGGGGAGCGGCAGCGGCAACTAGCTGCAAATCTGGGGTTTACAGGGCCGCGATGCTGGAGCGGTGTTTACGCGTGTGAGTGGGATAGATTTGCAGACATATACCGGAATGCACCGACGGAACGGACGCGCGCGTTTCTCTATGTTGGCCGGTATGTATCGGTAAAGGGACTGGATGTGTTGCTGGATGCGTATCGAATGTACAGGCGACGCGCATCCAACCCATGGCCATTGATCTGTGCAGGAGCAGGACCGGAGAGGGGATTGCTCGAAGGACAGGAAGGTGTCATCGAGCGGGGCTTTATTCAACCTGATCAACTGCCAGCGCTCTTTGCAGAGGCATCGGCTTTCATCTTACCCAGCCGAAAAGAGCCCTGGGGTGTAGTCGTACAGGAAGCAGCGGCGGCAGGTCTGCCTCTCATTTGCTCGGAGGCGTGTGGAGCGGCTGTGCACTTGCTCCAGGATCGGTACAATGGTTTTCTATTCGAAACGGGAAATCCCCGTCATCTAGCGCAATGCCTGGTAGATATGGCTGCAGTCTCGCCAGAGGTATGGTCTACCATGAGTCGACGCAGTCATGCTCTTTCCATGCAGTATACCCCGGAACGATGGGCCAACACGCTGGTGCAGGGTATCAGCTCCTGGAGGGCAACGTCAAACTAAATGTATGATTCGAGTATAGCCCCTCTGCGTTACGAGGGCGAAGGTGTAGAGCGCATAGCGCCCCATGTGTTGCCCAAGCTCCTGGGTGTGCTGGTGGTGATCGTTGCTGCGCTCCGGTTTGCATCGCCGCTTGCTCAGGTAATCTGTGCTTGTCTCGCACTGTACGCGCTTCGCGGGGCGCGGCAATCACTGGAGGCACTCTCGCTGCTTGCTTTTATGCTGATCGTGGGCGGCGGTAATCTATCGCTTCTTCGGTGGATCGTTCTGTTTGCCGCTTTCGGGCGGGCGCTCTGGGATGGGATTCTACTCGATGCCCCATGGCCACGATTCTTCGCGCCGTTGCTTGCTTTTTTTGCAGTGATCCTGGTGTTCTCGCTCCTGACGAGTCAAATGCCAATCGTTTCCGCCTTCAAGCTCATTTCGTTTACGGTTGGGGTGGGGACTGTGTTTACCGCATTTCACAGGACGTTGCACCTTCGGGATTACTGGCTCGCGTGGTTCTTCACACTCAGCATTTTCATTGTGTTGACCAGTGCACCTCTGGCCGGCACGAGCCTCGGTTACGAGCGTGGAGCAGGCTTTCAGGGCATCCTAAGCCATCCCCAGACCTTCGGTCCTATTTCCGCAACTATCGCATCCTTTTTAACCGGACTCTGTCTCTTTCATCAGAACCGGTCCAAGCTCGTTATGATTTCAGCCGTGCTAGCCTGGACAGGACTCTATGGCTCGCAGTCGCGCACGGCCCTTCTGGCGGCTATTCTCGGGTTAGCCATCGCAGTGGGAGTCGGCCTCTTCAAAACGCAATCCTGGCAGCTACAAATCAAACGCGTAGCGACGAGCCTGGGGACGATGGTTGCCGCCGTGGTGGGTCTCGCCTTTATCGCGATTTTCTGGTCGAACGTGCAGAGCGCTATCGTCGGATTTCTCCTTAAGGATGAAGGGCAGGCATCGGTAGTAGCTTCACTCGAAGATTCCCGTGGGGCATTGATCGAACGATCGATGGACAATTTTTACTCTGCGCCGATTACAGGCATCGGCCTCGGGGTTCCATCGGATGCCTCACGGGCACGCGTGGAAACGGGAGCATTCGGCCTGCCTGTCGGGGCATCTGTCGAGAAAGGGTTCATGCCGTCGGCTGTTCTGGAGGAGACCGGAATCGTTGGTGCCATCCTGGTCGTGCTCATGATAGGTTATCTGATCTGGCCTGTAATCCATGGTGCTCCGCTGGCACTCTTCTGGATGTTGCTAACTTCTCTCTTAGTCAACTTTGGTGAGATGGTTTTTTTCTCTGTAGGGGGGATGGGGTTCTATTTCTGGATAGTTATGGCTTTTTGCTATACGTACGCCCGTGCTGATCATGTGGGCTATTTTCCAGAATTGTAATACAGTACCTGCTGGCATGATAGTAGGTGTACACCCGTGAAACGAATCGCGAGAGTGTAGTTGTAAAATCGTCTTGCGCAATGAGAAATAATCAACGACGGCTACTAGGCTTTATCGTAGGCATGTCACGTAGTGGGACACATTGGCTTGCTGAGTGTCTGAATACGCATGCTGATGTGGTTGTAATTGGCGAAACCGCATTTTGGGGTAGAAAATATGTCCAGCCATCCGATAACGGTACCTATAGCCACACCCATCTTGACGAAGTTCAGAGGCGACATCGTGGTGGCTGTAAAACAACTCAGGCGAGTCTTAAGCTGAGTGGCAAGAATGGAATTATCAGTAATGTTGTGGATGAGTTTAAAAAAGAGGGTGTATTTCCTGAGCCTCGGCATGTTTTTAATAGGATTTGTGATAGGATAGCACAAGTTGAAAAAAAGCCATTTGTAATTGAAAAGACTCCGCATCATATAAATTGGGTAGAGCGAATTGATCTAGCATATCCTTGTGCTAAGTTTATTATAATGATGCGTGAGCCTTACAGTTTTATGCAGTCGTATAAACATCAAGGTGACCGGAAGCACGATGACGCGCGGGAAGCATATCGAAGAGTATATCACCCCATAGGATGTTCACTGGTCTACCGAGGGTACGTGCGATCGATTCGGCACGCTATTGCCAAACTCGGCGACCGTGCATTGCTTGTTGATTATCATGATGTCAAAAATCAGCCGCAAAGAGTACTAGAGCGTGTTCAGGAATTCCTCGGCATACCAAACAAACCAATACTTCTGCCAGCTGTAAACTCCAGTTTTCCAAGCGGTGTTCGGACAAGTCTACGTGCGGACGATATTTTCTGGATGAACTTTGTTGCAGGTAGAGAAATACGGCAAATGGGATTTGAGTTGAAACGAAACCATGGAAATATATACGAAGTAGCAATGTCGTTCGCCCAGGTTCCGGGATGGATAGTCAATGTTCTGTTGCTTATGCAGAAGCAAGTAGCAGGTGGATTATTTTCCTATCTTTTGCGCTGGCTACGATAGTGCAGAGTGCAGGCGGTTCCAGTGAGGGTGCTCCCGAAAGTGAGTCACATGATACGTAAGGGGTGGGTATAAAAAAGCGTGCCTAGATCGATTAATGGTATTGGTAGCTGTTAGGTGATGACACGGTGGTCGGTTAATATGTGATAATCAAGCGCGGTAATGCGAAGCTGGGTCTCCAATTGATATATGCTTAGAAGTGTTGCAAATTTTCGCTATGACTTCATTGAGAGGTGCTCGTCAAAACTCAAGTGCTTGCTAAGGCTGGCGATCTCTTGTGTTATTTAATGAGTCGACGTGCAAGAGTGAATGACCTAGTATTTCAGGTTCGGCGGCCAAGCTTACGGATTACAATGTAATGAAGCCTTTCGATTGTTAGCCATACGGCTCGGCAGCGTAAACAGGCTATTTTGTGTGCTCAAATCAGATATAGTATCCTTTGAGATTCACATCCTGGTCGCTTCGAAATTTTGTTAACTCTGCTGTTTGGTACTAATGGGCGTTGAGTTTGTCGACGAGAGGAGACTTGTGTGATATGTTTCGTTTCCTAGGTTATGCCTTCCTGATTATTTTATCCCCGCTGAGTTATGCACGTCCTCATTAATGCAGCCTCCGCAAACATGGGCGGGGCGGTGACGTATCTCCAGAACGTGCTACGCTGGCTGCCGCGTTTGGCTCCTGAGGATAATTTTACGGTGTTTGTTCCGCGGGAAACGATCGGGAAACTCGCTGGCACCGAGGAGGTTCGAAACATGGATATAAAGGCTTATCCGTATGAGAATACGGGTGGGAAGGAGCGTTTCTACTTCGATCAGGTTTTGCTACCCAGGCTGGTTCGCTCCAGTAAGGTCGACGTGTTGTTCTCCTCGACCGGCTTTGGCACCTACGTAAGTCCGTGCCCACAGGTACTCCTCGTGCGCAACCTGGCGTATTTCGACCGGGCCTTTCATGCACGATATCGTGAGTTAGGACGAAGTCTGCGCCGTAATACGTTCCGGCGATGGCTTAGTATCGTCTCGATCAAGACCGCAGATGTGGTGCTGTTTCCTACTCGGGGCATGCAGGAAATGGTAGAGGGATATGTCTCGTTAGGAGGGCGCAGGGCTGAAGCGATTCATTACGGATTCGATCACGAGGCATTCTCGGCTCGCAACGGAAACGAGTCCGAATTGTGCAAGCAGATTGAAGGATGGAAGTCGCAAGGGTACAACATTCTTCTTAACGTGTCCACGTTTGCTGTTCAGAAGAACTACGAAACGCTGGTGGAGGCGCTTCCTCACGTTAAAGCGACAGGATGCAAGGTCAAGGTACTGCTTACGATCTCTCGTGAGAAGACCACCGACAAAGCCGAATACGATGCGCTCATGCGACGAGCCGCGGACCTGGGGGTTGACGGTGATCTGGTAGAAGTCGGTTATGTACCGTATCAGCAACTCGGCGCGCTTTACCGGTCGGCTGATCTGTACGTATTCCCTTCATTTAGCGAATCATTCGGGCATTCGCTCGTGGAAGCCATGGCATCCGGGTTGCCAGTCGTAGCGGCGGGATCCCCAGTGAACCGTGAGGTGGCCGGAGATGCCGGGATCTATTTCGATTCTTTCGACCCTGTCCACTGTGCCTCGAAGATCGTAGACGTCATTTCGAGCCCACAGAGACGACATCAGCTCCGAGAGGCATCGCTCAATAGAGCGATGCATTTCTCCTGGGAGTCGTATGCGACGAAGCTTGTCGGCGTTTTTCGTGAAGCGGTGGCGAATAGCCGGAGGTAGCCAGGGTCGTACTCCAGAAGTAGTACATCCGGGTCTGTGGCGAGGGGCATATTGCGGTCCGTTCGAAGTCCCTGTCTTGCAGAAGTTTTCGCCGTGTCCATGGCACGTATCGACCGCGTTCCGATCTCCGTACTCATTCCCACACGGAATGAGGCCAGCAACCTGCCTCGTTGCCTTGAGCCGCTCAAGGACTGGGCGGATGAGATCGTGATCGTTGATTCCGGCAGCACGGACGGAACCCAGGATATTGCCGCATCTTTCGGTGCCACCGTGCTACAGTTCCAGTATGCGGGGGGGTGGCCCAAGAAGCGACAGTGGGCGCTGGATACCTACCCGTTCCGCAACGAATGGATTCTCCTGCTGGATGCAGACGAAATCCTCCTGGAGCCCATCAAGCAGGAGATCGCCAGTGCTATTAAGTCCACCGAGTACGCCGGCTACTGGCTGCGTTTTCAGGTGTATTTCCTGGGCAAACAACTCACGCACGGTGGTTTTGACCTGTGGAAATTGTTTCTCTTTCGGAGGGGGAAGGGTCGGTACGAAAAGCGCCTCGAGACGCAGGATGCGAATATGAGCGACATCGAGGTACACGAACATGTGGTTGTAGACGGGAAGGTGGGGCGGCTCCGTAACCCGATTCGCCACGAAAACTTCAATTCGCTCTTCCGCTATATCCAGAAGCATAACGAGTACTCCGAGTGGGAAGCACGGGTTTACCTGGAAGGGCATAAAGGTGAGGTGGCTCCCTCTTTTTTTGGTACACAGGCGCAGCGGAGGCGATGGCTGAAGAGCAAGCTGTTTCGCGTGCCCGGCTTTCCACTGATGACGTTTCTCTATCACTACATCATCCGGTTAGGCTTTCTGGATGGTAAGCCGGGGCTCATCTACTGCGGTATGAAAGGTATTCAGCGCTTTCATGCCAAGTCAAAGCTGGTTGAACTGGAGTTGAGTCGGTCGAAGTAACGCGTCGAGTTTTACACACCTATCATATATCTACCGGCATGCGACAGATTTTGCAGAACGTGAAGAGTGGTGAGCTTACGCTGGAGACGGTTCCGCCGCCAGCGCTACAACCTCGTGGTGTTCGCGTGCGGACGGCGGCCTCGCTCATCAGCGCGGGCACGGAGAAGATGCTCATCGACCTGGCACAAAAAAGCCTGATCGGGAAGGCACAGGCGCGGCCGGATCTCGTGCGGCAGATTCTCGATAAGGCTAAGAAGGAGGGGCTGCTCAACACTTACCGGAACGTTCAGTCGAAGATGGAGCGGCCCATGTCGCTGGGCTACAGTGCCGCCGGCATCGTCGAGTCCGTGGGCGCCGAAGTGGACGGGCTCCGCGTGGGGGATCGCGTAGCGATGTGCGGGGCCGGGTACGCCAACCACGCCGAGATCAACTTCGTCCCGAAGAATCTCGTTGCCATCATTCCGGATGGTGTCTCGTTCGAGGAGGCTTCGTATTCGACGGTGGCGGCCATCGGACTCCAGGGGGTCCGGCTGGCCCGTCCGGAGTTGGGAGATAACGTCGTCGTTATCGGACTCGGGCTGATCGGGCTCATCACCGTGCAGTTGCTCCGGGCCAATGGATGCCGTGTGTTCGGCATCGACCTCGATCCGAAGAAGGTCGAACTCGGGCGGCAGCTGGGGATGGATGATGGTATCGCTGCCGTGGACGAACGCGCTGTACATGCCGTGGAGCGTTTCACGCGAGGCCGCGAGGCAGACTACACGCTCATTACGGCGGCATCCAAAAGTAACGGACCGATTGAACTGGCCGGTGAAGTGACGCGTCGCAAAGGGCAGGTGATCGCTGTGGGCGCGGTCGGGATGGACATTCCGCGCGATGTCTACTATAAGAAAGAGCTCGAAGTCAAGATCTCCATGTCCTACGGGCCAGGCCGGTACGATGCTTCTTACGAAGAAGGAGGGGTCGATTATCCATACGACTACGTTCGGTGGACCGAGCAGCGGAATCTGGAAGCGGTAATGGACCTCATCGCCCGTGGCTATCTGAACGTGAAGGCGCTCACGACCCACCGCTTCCCCTTCGATCGCGCGCTGGACGCGTATGGTCTGATCCGAGAGGCCAAGGAGCCTTTTGTTGGGATCGTGCTCGAGTATGACACGGATAAGCCGCAGGAACCGGTCGTTCGTCTCAAACCCGAGGCGATTCGCCATGATCCGAAACAAGAGCTCGGCGTAGGGTTCGTCGGGGCCGGCAACTATGCGGCGCTGCATCTGCTGCCGCATTTACAGAAGGATGCTCGCGTCAAGCTCCAGGGGTTGGTGACGGCCACAGGATTGAATGCACAGCAGAAGGCGGACAAGTTCGGATTCGCCTATTGCACGACCGAGCTGAAGCCGGTGCTCGAAGATGAATCTGTAGATGCCGTGTTCATCGGCACCCGCCACAGCACGCACGCCGACTTCACCGTGCAGGCACTCCGAGCCGGAAAGCACGTGTTTGTCGAGAAGCCGATGGTGGTCAGCGAGGAACAGCTCGAAGCGGTGCAGATCGCCTACGAGGCAGCGAACGCGAAATGTCCGACGGCGCTGATGGTCGGGCTCAACCGTCGATTCGCACCCATGGTGGCAGACCTCAAGGCGGCACTCGGCCCAGGGGCGAAGCAGATGATCTATCGGGTGAATAGCGGCCACATTCCTACATCGAGCTGGCTCCACGAGGCAGAGGAGGGAGGAGGCATGCTAATCGGCGAGATGTGTCACTTCATCGACCTGATGCAGTACGTGTCCGGAGAGCGGCCGGTAAGCGTATTCGCCCGTTCGCTCACAACCGGGCGTAGCGACATCGCCGACCACGACAATGTGACGATGGTCATTCAGTTCGATGGCGGCTCAGTGGGGACACTCTGCTATAACACGGTGGGCGACAAAGCAGCTTCGAAGGAGCGACTGGAAGTGTACGGCGGAGGTACCGTAGTGATCCTGGACGACTTTCGTGTACTCGAGATTGTGAAAAACGGCCGCCGCAGCCGCCAGAAGGCCATGAACCAGGATAAAGGACAGGCCCGGCAGATCGCGGCAACAGTGGCAGCATTCCGCGAGCGTGGTGAGGCACCTATCCCATTCGAAGAGCTGGTGGATGTCATGCGGGTAGTGTTCGCCGCACGTAAGTCGATGACTTCCGGCAAAGCCGTTGAACTAGCTTGTACACCGGAGCCGGAACTGCAAGCCTGAGATGTTGCGGAACGCACGGCTCTACGCACACACTCTGCCTCATCTGACGTGCTGGCAGATGGCAGGTCGTATCGTGGCGCGTGTTCGTGCCATGGCCGGTCTGGTTAGATTGCCGGTGCCGCCCGAGTCATTCCGGGCCAGATCGAGGCCGCACGTACCATTCCCAGAGCACGAGCCGTGGAACCGCCGTGAAGACATTCTTCAGGGCCGGTTCTGCTTTTTGAACCAGGCGGCAGACCTTGGTCGTCCGGTGGACTGGCGCGCCCAGTCAATGCCTCTCCTGTGGCGTTTCAACCTGCATTATTTTCATTACTTGCACTTGCTGGCGCGGAACGAACAGGAGGGTCTGTGTCGTTCGTGGGTCCACGCAAATCCGCCTGGGGCGGCTGTCTCATGGCACGCCTACCCCACGTCGCTTCGCATCGTCAACTGGTGCAGGGCGAACCTTCAGGCCAACGATTTGCAGGAGAGTCTGTATCTCCAGGCGGCGCACCTTTACCGTAACCTGGAGACCTACGTTTACGGCAATCATCTCCTCGAAAACGCCCGTGCACTCGTCTACGCCGGTGTGTTTTTCGGCGATGCGGGTGAGGCACCGAGATGGCTGGAGCGCGGATTGCAGCTGTACCGGAAAGAAACACCTATCCAGGTGCTCTCCGATGGCGGTCACTACGAGCGAAGCCCTATGTACCACGCCCTCATGTTAGAGGGCTATCTCGATGTATTGAATCTCCTGCCGGATGGGCACCCGGATCGGCCCTGGCTTGAGGAGACGGTACAACGCATGGCCGATGCACTGGCCTCGATGACACATCCTGACGGTAACCTGGCGCTCCTTAACGACGCGACGCAGGAGATCGCGCTGGTACCGGATGATCTGTTAGACTACGTACACAGGCTCACGGGATATCGGACACGCAAACGCTTCCTGCTGCCAGAAACAGGTTACTTCATTCACGAGCACGACGGCCTATATCTCATCATCGATGGCGGACCTGCAGGTCCGGACCATCTGCTCGCCCATGCACATGCTGATATCTTTAGCTACGAACTCTCACTGGGCGGTCTGCCCTTCGTAGTGGATACAGGCGTGTACGAGTATCAGGCTGGCCCGATGCGGCAGTACGTGCGGGGTACGAGGGCACATAATACGGTGTGTGTGGATGGGATCGACCAGATAGAGTGCTGGGGCAGTTTTCGTGTGGCACGTCGCTCGGTTCCACATGACGTCTCATTTTCAATGGAGGAGGGACGTAGCAGGTTTGAAGGGACGTACAGCGGATACGCACGATTGGTTGGTGACGGGATTATGCACAGGCGCCGGATTGACGTCGACGAAGGGCGGCATGAGATAATCGTTACGGACGAGGTAACTGGGACTGGAAGGCACCGGGTCGAGAGCAGGATTCACTTTCATCCTGAGGCACGCATCAAGGAGGATGAAAGCATCGTCATCCAGCGAGGGCCTGTTAGCTGCCGACTGTACGTCGATTCGGGCACTCTACGCTGGGAGGACGGGTGGTACTGTCCCAGGTTCGGCGCGCGGCAACGTAATCGTGTAGCTGTTATTGAAAGTGGCGGTAAACTGCCGAAACGGCTCGCATATCGTTTCTACTATTGAAAGTACAGGAGGCGTATGCAAAGGCGTAGCGGGTGTACGCCATTGGCGCATATGATGGTAGCGCAAGCAGACCAGGCAACCGGCCCCGCGGTCGATAATTTTGTGCGACCATCAAAAATATGTCCGTTCAATGGCTTCCTATATGCGGCTTCTCTTCATCAGTAATTACTTCCCCCCAGAGGTCAATGCTCCCGCTACCCGACTGTACGAACATGCCAGGCAGTGGGTGGCCGACGGTCACCAGGTGGAGGTGATTACCAGCGTACCCAACTTTCCCGAAGGCGAGATCTACGAGGGGTATGAGAACCGCTACCGGGAGGAGACCGTCGATGGGATTCCTGTGAAGCGTGTTCCGATGTACGTTGCGGAGAACAAGGGGGTGCTGAAGCGAACGCTGAGCTATCTCTCGTTCATGCTGACGTCGATCTGGTACAGCAGGCGTGTCGGCCAACATCCGGATATCGTCGTCGCGACATCCCCGCAGTTTTTCGCGGCGCTCGGGGGATACTTCATTGCCAGATTGAAGCGGGTGCCGTTCGTCATGGAGGTGCGTGACCTATGGCCCGAGTCCATCGTGGCAGTGGGCGCGGTAAAGCGCAACCTTATCATTCGGGTGTTCGAATGGCTCGAGGCCTTCCTGTATCGCCATTCCGATCACATCGTCGTCGTGACTGATGCCTTCAAGGATTACATAGTGGGAAAAGGCATTCCGGGTGAGAAGGTCAGCGTCCTCAAGAACGGATTCGATATGACTGCCCTCACGAAACCTCTCGACGAGATCGAGCTTGGCTTGATGCGACAGCAATTCGGACTGGAGGGCAAGTTCGTCGCCTCCTATATCGGCACCATCGGCATGGCTCACGGGGTGGAAATAATGATGGAGGCGGCGCAGCGTTGCCCCGACCCGGATGTGGTGTTTATGATTGTGGGGACGGGAGCCGAGCGAGAGAAGCTGGAGGTCAGGCAAGCCGAGCTGAATCTGTCCAACGTTCGCCTCATTCCCAAGCAGCCGAAGGAGAAGGTGCCCTATCTGCTTGCGCTATCCGATGTGAGTGTGGTGCATCTGAAAGCCTCACCGCTCTTCAAGACGGTGATCCCGTCGAAGATCTTTGAAGCAATGGCCATGCGCAAGCCCATCGTACTCGGTGTGGAAGGGGAGAGCCAGGCCATCATCGAGGAAGCCGAGGCCGGGATTCCCATTACCCCAGAGCATGCGGATGAACTCGTCCAAGCCGTTTGCGCTCTGAAGTCGGACCAGGCCTTATATGCATCCCTGGCCGAGAACGGGTTCGCATACGTGAATCAATACCACGACCGCAGGAAACTCGCGAGACGGTTCTGGGCCATTTTAGAAAGTGTCGTTAACCCGGGCATTGTCTGTGAAGACACGCCCGAGGTCTTATCTCTGGCGGAGGCAGCATGAAAGTACTGAATGTTGTCGGCGCAAGGCCCAACTTTATGAAGGTCGCGCCGCTACACCGGGCATTCGTTAACAGTGGCGTTTTCGAGTCCCGCATCGTCCATACCGGGCAACATTTCGATGAGCGGATGAGCGACGTGTTTTTCCGCCAGCTCGAAATGCCACGACCGGACGTGTATCTGGGGCTCGGTGGAGGCACGCATGCGCAGCAGACGGCCCGCATCATGACGGCCTTCGAAGAAGTCCTGCTTCAGGAAAAGCCCGATCTTGTACTCGTCGTAGGCGACGTGAACTCGACGCTTGCCTGCAGCCTCGTAGCTGTGAAAATGCATATCCCCGTCGCTCACGTAGAAGCGGGGCTCCGGAGCAACGACCGCACGATGCCCGAGGAGATCAACCGGATCGTGACGGATAGTATATCCGATTACCTGTTTGTCACCGAACAGAGCGGGCTGGACAACCTGTGCCGTGAGGGTGTACCCGATGACAAAGTGTTTTTTACCGGAAACGTAATGATCGACGCACTGGTCCGTTTCCGTGAGAAAGCCGCGCAGACGACCGTGCTTGAAGACCTTGGTCTGAAACCATCCCGGTACGTGCTCATGACGATGCACCGGCCCGCCAACGTGGATGTGGAAGAGGGACTCCAAGCTATCCTCCGAACGGTTGAGCTGATTTCTGATACCTACGATGTGGTCTTCCCGATTCATCCGCGCACACGGCAGCGCTTCCACGATTACGGCCTTAGCGAGCAACTGGAGCGGATCCATCGACTCAAACTGTTGGAGCCTCTCGGCTATCTGGAGTTTCTGCGCCTTATGGAGCACGCAGCGGCAGTAGTAACTGATTCCGGCGGAGTGCAAGAAGAAACGACGTATCTCCGGGTTCCGTGCATCACGCTACGCGAAAATACCGAGCGGCCCATCACGATTGAGTTAGGTACAAACGAATTGATGCCGCTAGACCCTGAGAAGATCGCCCAGCGACTCACCGAGATATCACACGAAGACTACTCATCACGGAGCATACCACCGCTGTGGGATGGAAGGGCAGCGGAGCGGATCGTAGGTACGCTGGCTGGCCTTTTGACGCCCCAGGGCCTTACGGTGGCGCTAGTATGAGGGCAGAGTAGAGGATATTTTCTACTCTCTGAAGTTATATGCTGTTAAGAACCAACGTCTCTAGCAGGGTTGCGAATCAACCGAAATGATCGTTACTGTCGCTTATGTGGCCGACAGGGCTGTACTGAAGCCGCTCATCATAAGCTGCTTCGCGCTTCTTTATCACGCTTCTCAGGACGATATCCTAGATCTCCACATCGTATACGAGGGTTTCACCAAGCGTGATCGGGACCGCGTGCACAGGGCACTGCACCGCGCCAGCCGTCCATTCCAGCTCACCTGGCATGAGGCCGATCTTTCCCCTTACGTCGCGCTGAGACCATTCCATGGCTCGCGCATGAACTATGTCAAGCTTCACCTGCCGTATCTCATTGAATCCAAGTATATCCTTTACATCGACGCGGACACGCTGCCACTCCTAGATCCGGGTGAGTTGGTCTCCGGCGGCACGGCCGGGCACATACTTGCGGCATGCTCTTGGGATGTGACGGCCGACAACGCTCAGCAGCGGGAGTGGTTTGCCGCCGAGGGGCTTCGCCCGGAAACGCCAATTCTTAATTCCGGGGTGATGCTCATAGACCGCGCCAAATGGCTAGATCGCGGCATGACAGAGGCGTGTCTGAGTGTAGGGCATCGATGTACTACTCACGCTGGCGATCAGGTTCTCATCAATACGGTTCTCCGAGGCGACTTTATGCCACTTCGCACGCGGTACAATATACGTGCGGGGGCGAACGTTGACGTGAGTGGCTATTCCGGAATCCTTCACTTTGTTGGCTCCGTGAAGCCATGGGAATTTTGGGGACATTGGACTCACAAGAACTATCCTATTTGGCGTAAATGGGCAACTCTTGGAGGTGAGAGAGCAACGACATTCTCAATCCGCGGGGCAATGCCGAGGATTCTCTCACGCTTCAGGTAGCTTCTCTCCTTTCAGAATAGTTGTCTGATTGGAAATGTCTCCCGCTAATTTGCATCTGAGAAAGTCAACACTATTTCCAACAGCAGTACAGAGTAGTCTTAGTCGTGTGTAATTTCTGCCCACGTTGAAAGTGGGCTGTTACATTTCTACAACCAGTTTTGGTTCTAAGCTACTCTCCTGATCAAATAGTGAAGTAGGCATCATTTTGGACGAGCGGAGCCGTATGTAGTATGCACCGCCCGGATGTGTCCAATTTTAGATTCCGGGTATCGCCGACTCTCTATCGAGCACAGCCGTCCCCAAAAATGGAACGCCTTCTCATAAGTGGATTAATACCTTGTCCTAGAATTCTCCGCGCCACACCCTCACGTTGTCAGCGACCACTGATAGTTTCAAGTGTTGCCGTAAGGAGTATACTCGTCCTTTTGTTGTTCTCTTGGAGCGACTTCGGACTCCAACCCGTCTCGGCAGCGGATATGGATTCTAGGTCGGTGCGGGTTCCTTCAGATGGACCGGATGTCCGCGAACCGCAGGTAACGGCTGCTATACCGTTACTCGATCAGAAGCCAGGCGCTCTGGCTGCCTATAGTCTGCGCCAACTTCGCTCCATGTACGATGGTCCGGCATTGCGCGTTAGGCGAGTCTCGGATGGCGCAGAACAGGACATCGGTTTCGATGACGCTGGGCTGGTAGATACGCAGAATCTGGAGGCCTTTTGCATCGCTACGGACTGTGGCGTGAGTATATGGTACAGCCAGCTTGTAGGTGTACCGGATGCAGTCCAGAGCAAGGTAGAACTTCAGCCTACTGTAGTTGAGCGGGGAAAAATTGTCCGTGATGAGGGTGGGTATGTTGCTCTTCGTTTCCGGAATCGCGGGTCATCTACACCTTCTACTTATTTGAGCGTCTCCGGGATGCTGGCGTATAGTAGTCACAATGTGACGGCATTCGTTGTAGCCGATAATCGTGGTGATCACGACGGAAGTGGTTGGCCTAATTTGCTCGTACTTCAGACTCCAGGTATCGGAGGACATACCGGCACACGCTTGCAGCTCGATGGTGAGGGTTTTGGCAATATCGCGGTGGGCGATGGCTCGTCCGCTGATCAAAATCCAGGCATTCCATTTTCGCTTGGACGATTTACGTTTGCTGTCCAAGTCAGCCCAACAACCGTTGCCGGGTACAGGAATCAGAGCCTGTTGCTTAACAAAGCACACTCCAAGTCAGCCTACTTCCCTACTGGCCTAGTGATAGGAGGTGATTCGAGAGATGGGCGGGGAGGGCTAGATGGTTATGTAAGTGAGCTGGTTTTGTATCCAGTGCTTAATGATCAACATCTGCTGGAGGTATACGATAATATTAATGCGGTCTGGGAAACAGGACCCCAGACTTATAACCCAGCGACTCTGCTTCCGCAGGACTGGGAATATCAAGTTCAGTTATATAAGTGGCTACAGTCGATCACCCTAGATGATGTCCAGATCTATCCCGCTTCGCTGAACTGGGATGGATCGTTCTCCGACGTGGATGATCTGGCGCAGATCTGGCTAAGCCTCTCCAATAATCCTTATGCTACAAATGCCACGCGTGGTGAGGCCTGCTGGTTTGTTCTCGATGATGGGAGCGGGTGTGGTATAGAAGCAACGGGTGTGGTTCGGTTGTACTATAAGGGAGGGGGCAGTAATACAGGTGCGTATGGAATCGATCCTGCTTTCTGGTATCAGCTGAACATTCCTCTTGCGGGTGGAGGCCAGGGTAATCCGTACTTCGGTGATCCCGCGATCGCACGCCGTGCGCTTATCATCTCAGCAGTTGAGATGATGATGTGGGACAAGGCAATCGAGCAAACACCGAGTGTCAGACGCAACGATTATTACGGCAAAGCCCTGTCTTCGTGGGCGTACGTCTATTATCACTGTAAGGACGTGCTGGACGCGCCTACCCGGGCAGCGTTCGAGAAGGGGCTCGAGCGGTTCCTGGATCATACAATACGGCTCGGCGCCCACGACGTGAACACCAACATGGACATGTTCTTTGTCCATGGGGCCGCCGCCGTGTATGCCGGTGTCGATGATCCGGCAATCAAAACAAAAGCTATACAGGCGGTACGGCGTGTTCTGTTCGGTTACACTGATGGCGACCTCAACGGCCGGTATGATGTGAAAGCAGGCGCTTTTTTCCCAGCGGGATACATCGGAGAGGCGGACGGCCCCGAGACGACCTACAACGGACATTCATTCGCTCAACTTGTAGGGGCGCTCTCCTGGGTATCCGGGGATTCTGCCTGGGATTTCTTGAAAGAAGTGGTACGGCGCATGGCGGTATTCAAGCTTGTGCAGTATTTCAAAGATCCGCCAGCAGCAGCTGGGAAGCGTCCATTCTACGAAGGACCATCCGGGTACGCCAACCGAACCGGAGGTAGCTATGTGCGAGATCAGGGGCAAGATCTCTTCCGCGATCTTACGGCGGCCGCTCTTGTTGAGGAGGCTCGTCCGCTAGCGCGTTCCTACAAGCACATTCGGAATTATTATTCGGTAGCAGACATAGCAGCCGAATTAAAGCGGTCCATCGATCGGATCAACAAGGCGGGATTCGCCTCTATCGATACGTCGCCCCCACCGACATTCGCTGCCTATTCGTCCTGGCCAGCTGAGCGGGCGTATCTGCCCCCAAAGGGATGGTATAGCACTCTCAAGGGGCTCCTGGAAGCAAACGATCCTTCAACGTATACACCATACGACCGCCCAGGCCATTACTTTAGCACCGCATTCGGTGGCGAGCAGACGGGAACTGAATTCTGGGCACACAAAGCAACCGACGGCGCGCGTGATTTTGGCTTTTTCATCGAGACGGATGCGCAGCAAGGAACGTATGGCGGTTGGTATGGCGGTAAGTTGGAGGCGTTCTGGACAAGTGAGACCGGCATTCTGATTCTCAACCGGCACGACAAAACGGGATGCGACCCGGCAGATAAGGAAAATTCGACGTGCTGGAACGAGGTCGAGACCTGGGCGGCCCATCACGTGTGGGGTAAGGATGAGAACGGGAAAGGGTTCTCAACTGCACAGATACGCGGACGTGAGCTAACACGAACTTCAAGTGTGCGAATCGATGGTGTTTCGCCCAGTGCCGAGGTTGTCAATGTATTCAACGATCCGAAGGCTTCTGGAAGTAATACCGGGGAAGAATCGGGGACGGAGCTGTCAGGCGCTGTAACTGTGAAGAACCGCTTTGAGGCACTTTCGAATGGGGTCCTCGTTTCCCATTCCATTGGCAGCGATGGGACCGATCAGATCAAAGAGCTATGGGCGACCCTGCCGATTTACCTGAGATGGAACCATACCGAGCAGCAAGGACAGGCTGCATTGGAAGATGCTACCATCGAATACTGGAATGGCGTTTCATGGCAACCACTCGGTACTTCGCTCGTCGCGACATCCAAGCTGCGCATTGGCCGGACTTATCTCGACGGCAAGGGTGCGCGGTACGGCTACATCGGGTTCATAGGGGAGGATGGTACGTCGCCGGTCAATCGCCGCGTCAAGCTCTCATCGGAGGTCTGGCAGCAGTCCTACCAGGGATACGCGCGTATCCGTAACATTCATATTGATCTCCATGGAAATCCCGGGACAGTAAAAGCACTGCCAACCCACACCAGCGTGTCCTATGCGATTACCACGACTGAACCGGGTACCGCATTGCAGCATCCGGGTCCTTCACCGCAAGGTCCAGGCCCGCAGAGTCACGAGGTAACTCTGGTAAAGGGTTGGAATATCGTTGCATCGCCGGTAGCGCCGTCCGATTCATCTCTGTCAGCTATCTTCGGAGCATCCGATCAAGTCGTACTCGTGAAAGATCGGGCGGGTCGGGTATATAGCACGACGATGTCCGTGGATCAGATCAAAAGTTGGGACTGGCGCGAAGCTTACATGGCATATGCAGAGGGTGAGACGCGCATCCGGTTTACCGGTGAACTGGTCCCAGCGGGCACATCGATCTCTCTCAATAAGGGTTGGAACCTACTGCCCTATACGCGGAGCTCGGCAGGACCTGTCAGTGAATACCTGGCTTCCGTGATCGATAAAGCCGTTCTCGTCAAGGATGAGGGGGGAGGCATCTTCGATCCGGAGCATCAGATCGATACCATTCAGGAGATGCGACCCGGAGAAGGATACTGGATCTACATGGAGGAGCCCGGGGTGCTTATCACGCCTCCGTGATTCTGGACAGGTTAGCGTCTAGCATGTACGGGCAAAGGGACGCGCCATCCCCGATACTGGATGGCGTGGACGTGGTTCTGCGTTCCGAGTGGCTGGAGGTTTCGGCTTAAATCCCAGCCCATAAGGAGATGCTACGGGGGACCCAGGAGGTCCCCCTTTTTATTGTGTGAAGCCCCTCCACAACGCGCCTCAGTTCCTCGGGTATTAATTTATCCGACCAGCATTCACGGAAGTCGTTCACGTTCAAGCCGAACTCCTCTCGTAGGCTTGCCACCCCCAATTTCGCTGAAGTGGCCGCTTTGCGTGAACTTGAACCTCGCTCGTACTCGGTTATAGACGGGCACGTGGGTGGGATGTAGGGATGGCGCACTTCAGTATATGCCATATGCTCAAAAGGCGCATGCTGTGCTACGCTTAACGTGCCGTTCGCTGGTGCCAAACGTGAGATAGGCGTGTCAATGGCACATTCTAGTTTTCGGTCTGAAAATTAGGAGGGCCAGAGGGCAGTCGCGTGCTGGATGAAGAGCGGTGAGGAGCCGGTTGCGATCGGGCGTATGCCCTGGTCAGACTTCTAGGACAACCGCACGTTTGGCGAAAACGATTTATGCACTTCATTCTATTAGGTCTGGGAGCCCTGGCAGCATTCGTTTGCACGTTCTTATCCGTTCCCTTTGTATCGAGACTTGCTGCCAGTCATGGGTGGTTAGATAAGCCGGACGGTACCAGGAAGCTCCACGTTCAAGCAACGCCGAACATCGGGGGTATTGCTATCGTAGCCGGTTGTGTGGCGGGGCTGGTTTACCTCGTTTGGGCACAACATCTCCTTCCGTTTCAGCTCTCGCTTCCTCCGGTTGCCGTCGGGATCGGGGCGATTGCGGTGGTGTGCACGGGCATCTACGATGACATTCGAGGGCTGGATTTCAAGGGCAAGTTCTTTATCCAGATTCTGGTTGCCTACTTGCTCATCCATGCGGGCTATCGCGTCGACGTGTCTGTGATATTTCCCGTGGAATACGCAGATGCCTATCAGCAGGCGCTGTATTCCATTCCACTCACGATGCTGTGGATTGTGGGCATCATCAATGCGGTGAACCTGCTCGACGGGTTGGATGGGCTGGCAGCCGGTGTGAGTATGATCGCTTTTTCGGCACTGGCCGTCTTCGTCGGTCTGAACGGAGAGATCGGACTGGCCGTTCTGGCGATTCCCGTAGCAGCGGCGCTTGCCGGATTTCTCCTGCACAACTTCAATCCAGCCTCCGTCTTCATGGGCGATTCAGGTAGCCTCCTGCTGGGTTATATGCTTGCGGTGTTTTCGCTGGAGGCATCATCTCTGACACACTCCATTGCCGGGTATCTGGCGCCCATGGTCGTGTTAGGGGTTCCGGTTTTGGATACCGGGCTCTCGATCGTACGCCGGGCTGCCAGGCGTAAGCCCATCTTTGCACCGGATGCTGATCACATTCACCACAGGCTGGTCAAGCGCTACTCCGTTCCCAAGGCAGTCTTGATACTGTATGGTGCGGCGCTTCTTTTTGGAATGGTAGCTGTTGTGATCTCCATGGTAGGACCTGTTGAGGCTAGTATCCTACTGTTGCTAACGGCAGGGCTTGTCTGTGGGGGGCTTCGGTGGCTGGGTTATACGCCTCTCAAAGATTGGAGGGAACGTCCGGCTGCAGAAGAGGGACACGATGTGCAGGAGGTGGATGCGAATGAGGTCGGGGTGTTACAGGATCAAGTCCTTCTGGGCTCGCGGACCGTTGCAGTGTCCCGCTCGGCGGTACGTGTGGAGGAGCTACCTGATACTCCGTCAGACGGAAGCTCTGGAGATGCCAGCCGGCATGTGCTGATCGTTCGAGCTAATTAATCAGATTCCGGAGCCAGGTTACAAGGCATTCGGCAGTGTAACGCATAAGCATTTCGAAACCTGTTATTCACGATGGTTACCATGAATACAACGGTTGTTGCAGCGGAGTCCCTATCGGTGGCAGATCTGGGTGGCGAGTCGGTGGTGCTCGACAGCCAGTCAGGCAAGTACTACGGGCTCAATGAGGTAGGCGCGCTCGTACTGGAACTGGCGCAGCGGCCAGTAACGGTAGCGGAAATAACCGATTCCATTCAGCGCCAGTACGATGCTCCTCCTGATCGGATAGCGGAGGATGTCAACGCCTTTCTAAAAGACATGATCAGCGCGGAGTTGATCAAGGTCGTCGGCGAGGCCTGAGCACGTACATACCACTTCGTGATGATGTTCAGGTTTGATCAGCCGTTATTCCTCCTATCGGGTGGAATGCTGCTCCAGGGCGTAATGGCGCTGCAGGTAAGAGGGATCACCCTTAGGTCACATATGCGCCAAAGGCTGATTATGCCATAGCCACAGCAGGCAATCCAGGACTCGTGGCAGTCCTATGTTAGCACCCGTGTTTACCCTGCAATAAAAGCATATATACTACCCGAATATCGTGTCAGGCATAGCAGGCATCATATACCTGGACGGGCGGTCCGCAGATCGTTTTGATCTCGGGCGCATGGTTGACGCGATGGCGCACCGTGGCCCTGATGGGCGGGCGGTATGGTGTGAGGGGTCGGTTGGTCTGGGGCATTGCATGCTGCACACCACGCCGGAGTCGCTGCACGAGGTATTGCCGTATACGAGTGCGTCAGGGGTGCATACCATTACGGCCGACGCTCGGATCGATAATCGGGAGGAGCTGCTTAGTGTGCTACGAGTGTCCGGGCCAGCTCATCTGGTGAGCGACAGCGAGCTCATCCTGAGGGCCTATGAGCGCTGGGGTGAGGCGTGTGTCGATCATCTGGTTGGGGATTTTGCGTTTGCGATCTGGGATGCAGCGGAGCAGAAGTTGTTCTGTGCGCGAGATCACTTCGGCATCAAGCCGTTTTACTACTACTTCGTGCCGAACCAATGCTTCGTGTTTGGATCTGAGATCAAGGCCGTGCTGCAGCATCCGGAGGTGGTAGAGGAGCTTGACGAGGTTCAGTTCGGCCTACATCTCACCCGGGTGCCGGCTGACACGGTGCGGACCGTTTTTAAGAACGTGGTCCGCTTACGACCGGCTCACGCGTTTCGGCTGGCTGCCGGAACTGCGGAGGAGCGACGTTACTGGACGCTCTCACCCGCACCCGTTGACCAGAATCTGACGGATGAGGAGTATACGGCACGGTTCCTGGAGTTGTTTACGGAAGCCGTCCGATGCCGTCTGCGAAGTGCTTACCCGATTGCATCTGAGCTGAGTGGAGGCATGGATTCATCTGCGGTTACCTGTATGGCCCGCGACCTGCTTCAAGCGCAATCGGGTCCTCCGCTGCATTCTATCTCTCTAGTCTACAACCGGTTTACGGATTGCGACGAGCGGCCTTTCATACAAGAGGTTTTGAAGCAAGGTGGTATCGAGCCGCACTTCACGGCAGCAGATGAAGAGTCGCTGTTCGACATATTGGAGGAGGTATTCCGGTATCTCGACGAAGGTCGGGCATCGGGCAATCACTATTTGAACTGGCTGACGGCGAGAACGGCCGGACGAACGGGGAGCCGGGTCTTGTTGTCGGGGCAGGACGGGGATACGACCGTTTCCCACGGGTGGTTCTACTTCCTGGAGATGGCTCGCGAAGGGCGGTGGGAGGAGTTTGCGCGTGAGGCACAACTGTGCGTTGAGCATCTGCGAGCCGAGCAAAGCTTGTATCGGACGCAGGAGGCTTATCGGTCCACAGCAGATATCGTGAATGCCTATGCGGTCAAGTACCTGCAGGAGTGTGCATCGGACCGAAAGCGCTGGCGATTCTTCCGCTCCGTGAATGCCATGAAAAAGCACCTTCCGGTATCACCCAGGGCGGTGTACCGGAGGTTCTGGCGCCAGCTCTTGATACCGGGATTCGTTCAAAGAAGGCGGGCCCTCTCCGCGAGCCGGGGCATGGAGGCTCATCTCCCCGGCCACATCAACCGGGCTTTTGCAACACGCATTCAGCTTCAAGAGCGTCTGGCTCAGTTTCGTGCATCGGAATCTAAGCGACCGACCGTGCGGGGTGATCAGCTAAGCACACTTCAGTCGGCGTACCTCGATTTCAGCTTCGAGAAATTCGATCTCTACGCGGCTGCGAATGGCGTTGAGGCGCGGCATCCGTTCATGGACAAGCGTCTCATCGAGTTTTGCCTTGCTCTGCCTTCCAGGCAAAGCCTGAGTGGCGGATGGACGCGCGTCATTCTGCGTCGGGCGATGCAGGGAATCCTGCCCGAGGCCCTGCAGTGGCGGGCGGCCAAGGCACTACTCGGAGGGTCCTACAAGCACGTACTCTTCGGCGCGAAGCCGGGAGCCGTGGAGGCGCTTATGCAAGATCTGGATATGCTGGCGCCCTATGTGGATCTGGATCATGTACGGCAACTCTATGAGAGGCGTAACATGCTGAGTGACGCAGAAGAGGTCACCTTCGGGTTGATACTCACGATGGTGTACTGGCTCAAGCGGCGCTACGAACGTGCCGGGCAGATCCCATTGAAAAAGGCCGCATGATATTAAAATTTGTAACCTGCGTAGTTGTTGTGTGAATTTGCAGGTTCCAGCGATATTACTGGTTTTTTCTGCCAGTAAGGGGGCATGCCACGGTGGCGTGTTCCAGCCGTTCCATCACTAAGCACAGAGGTGCATTATGAAGCGTACGTATGAAGCTCCCGAGCTGACCTCGTTCGGCACCGTTGCTGCCATCACGGCTGCACTCGGTGGCGATCCAAGCCCGGACCAGAGCGAGTACCCGCAGATTCCGGCTAATCACGGATCATTCGACGTCTGCGACAACCAGACACAGCCTGACGTCTGCTAATTTGAGTAGGTTTCTGAGACTACCAGTTGGTTTGTCTCTGGTGTAGTGGATGGCAGCGCGTCTGGACCGTATGTCCGGAAGAAGGCCAGGGTGCTTTGGTACCCTGGCCTTCCTGTCATTTGAAGGAAGGGAGTTGCGGCTTATGAGAGATGCGCCAAAAACCCACTCGGGAAATGCTTGGAGTGAGCCAGCGTGTTGACGATAGGTGGCGAGGTTGGATCCGTACTCTTCTTAGTTTCAGCCTGGTATCACTGCTAAATAAACCTCTGCACCAGCATAGTCTGAACGGCGCGGTACAACGCAAGGTAATCGGTGCGTTCCGGCGTTGCGCCTTAGCCTTCAGTGCGATAGCTGCAAGAGGCTTCTAAACCATCAGCTGGTTTCGCCAACTCCTTAGGGATTTGTTCTTACACCATATTACTTGCTGGTGCGAGTAAATCACTCCATGCATACGTACTGTTTATTCAATCTGCACGTGCATTCGGAACTGGCGCTTCCGGGTCTTCCCCTTGCCAACGGCACAGAGTATCCCGGCATTACGATCCGCCGGGAGGCTATTCCGAGGGAGCGTCTAGCGGTGCTGAATGATGACGGCGATCATATCGCGGGTCGAGCAGATGGCGTCATGCGATTCCGGGTTGAGAACGGAACGTCGATCGTCGTCGATATAGAACCTGATGCTGACGAGCAGTATGTAGCGGCTATTGTCACAGGCGAGCTGATGTCCGTGCTGTTAAGACAACGTGGGCTACTCACACTTCATGGATCGTGCGTGGCGAAGGATGGGGAGGCTGTCGGGTTCATAGGCAATTCCGGGTGGGGTAAGTCCACACTGGCGACGTGTTTTCTAGAGCACGGCTACGAGTTGCTCGGTGATGATGTCATGGCTATTGATTTGAATGCGGAACAGCCTGAAGTCATCCCGGCGCATCCGCAGATCAAGCTTCGGCCCGACTCGGGAGAACGTTTCATTGAAGCCTACCATACGCTCGCTCCGGCGCACACACTTACAGACAAGCGACTCCTCTCCGATCCGGAGCGCTTTCGAAAGACACCCACGCGCCTGAAGAAGGTGTACATATTGGAAGGGCAGATAAGGGCGGAAGACCGTATCGTGCCTCTCTCATTGCGCGAGGCATTTGCCGAGATAGTAGGGCATACCAGAGGCACGCGCTTACTCAAGAATCGTGAGTACGTGGCATCGCATTTCACGGCTTGCTCGGAACTCTTGCAGAACGTACCCGTGGCGCGTCTGCACCGGACTATGTCGCTCGAGTTGTTGCCCGAACTATATTATCTGATCGAGCAAGATTTGACATCCCTGCACGATTCAATGGTTTCTGTGTCGTGAATCGTATTCTGAAGCAGTTGCGTTTCGCCGCAACGCAAGCCAGCCTCAGGATGAGGCACGCGCTCGGTGCACTCCGTCTCATTCGGCGCGCAGTCGGTGGCTGGGCCATAGCCTGGGCAGTAGCTATCATCGTTCAAGGCCTGGTTCCTGCAGGGATCGTGCTAACGACGAAATGGGTAGTGGATGGTGTTGCTGGTGCGTTGGGGAGGGGGCTCTCCATGGAGAATGTGGAGCCCGTTATCTGGCCTGCTTCCATAATGGCGTTACTGATCCTGGCGCAGTATGTCTTGCAGAGCCTGCAGACCTGGATCCAGGCGGCTCAAGCCGAACTCGTACAGGACGAGGTGAAGGCGCTCATTCACCGGAAGTCGATCGAGGTCGATTACGGCTTTTATGAGTCCCCCGAGTTTTTCGATAAGCTTCAGGAAGCAAGTAGCCAGGCAAGTACCCGGACGCTGGCACTTCAGCAAAACCTCGGGACGCTCGTGCAGAACGGCATTGCTTTCCTTTCCATGGCAGCCATTCTCGCGTCGTATAGCCTCTGGCTTCCACTACTGCTCGGTCTAGGCACCCTGCCGGCGCTTTATGTCGTCGTCCGCCATAATCGTCGCTATCACGCATGGTGGAAACGGACGACAAAGGATCGTCGCTGGGCCCATTACCTCGATGTTCTGTTCATCGAGCCACGATTTGCGGCTGAGATGCGGCTCTATGACCTTGGTCAGTACTTCATGCAGGAGTACCGAAAGACGCGGAGGCGACTGCGCACGGAGAGCCTGGAGTTAACGAAGAAACAATCCGTCGCTTCAATCATCGCTGCGCTTCACGGGCTCGTGGCTACCGCGGCGGTACTCGGTTGGATGGCGTGGCGCGCGTTTCAAGGATTGGCGACCTTGGGCGACATCGCCTCGTTTTACCAGGCTATCAACCAGGGGCAATCCTTGATGCGGTCCTTACTCGGTAGCATGGGGCAGATCTACGCAAACACGCTCTTCCTGGAGCATCTTTATGCCTTTCTGGCAATCGTAC
Source organism: Rhodothermales bacterium (assembly GCA_041690215.1). Lineage (GTDB taxonomy): Bacteria > Bacteroidota > Rhodothermia > Rhodothermales > DASSAV01 > DASSAV01. Next base: position 67,401 of record JAWLHQ010000008.1, on the reverse strand, counting down.
CGGCGTTGGATGAGCCTGAGCAGCCCTTGCCTGTGCCATCCAGACTCTCGCGCGGCATCCGATTCGAGAATGTGACCTTTACGTACCCGGAGGGTAAGCGGCCTGCTCTCGAGAACTTCAATCTCGAGATCCCGGCAGGCAAAATCGTGGCCATCGTAGGGTCCAACGGTGCCGGAAAGAGCACGCTGACGAAGCTCCTGTGCCGATTCTACGATCCGGACCAGGGACGCGTGCTCATTGATGGAATCGATGTACGCAGCTTCTCTAAGCGAGACTTGCTGAGCAAGGTCTCGTACATGCTGCAGACACCTGTTCGCTACCAGGCGACAGCCTATGAAAATATCGCGCTGGGTAGCAGGTCGGCTGGCGAGGATGCGGTCGTAGAAGCCGCTAGCAGAGCCAATGCAGACGGGTTTATCAAAAGCCTGCCACAGCAATACGATACCATTCTTGGCCGCCTCTTTCCGGAGGGTATGGACCTGAGTGGGGGGCAGTGGCAACGTATAGCACTCGCGCGTGCGTACTTGCGACGTGCGCCCATCGTGGTGCTCGACGAGCCTACGAGCGCCATGGACTCGTGGACGGAGGTAGAATGGATGCAGGGCTTCAAGGATCTCGTGAGGGGGCGTACGGCGATCGTCATTACGCATCGCTTCACGACGGCTATGAAGGCGGACGTGATTCACGTTATGGAGCGTGGTCGTATCGTTGAATCGGGGACACACCAGGAGCTACTGGCGCTGAACGGCCGGTATGCAGTATCCTGGCATGCTCAGATGCGTGAGGCCAACGCTGCCGATGTCGATGATCCACTTGCGCTCGTGTAGGCATATAGTATGCGTCGCTACGTGAGCGGTTTGCTTCTCGCCGTGGACATCGGTTTACTCCTACTTTTTACCGCGGCATATGCTGCTCGCTACGTTCACCCCAAGCATGGATGGTGGCTGCAGGTTTTAGCCGTCGGGTTGCCGGTCTTGAGCATGTTCGTGGTGGTGGCTAGTGCGGTAGTTCTTGCTTTCAGGCGGCATCCTGCGCTGCTGCTAGCACATCTACTTGCTGTGGTTCTGGTAGTGGTCCGATTTTTTCCAACAGAACGATTACTCCGCTCCAGTGCCGGCGATAGGCCTGTACTGCGGGTACTCACGAATAATGTCAAGCTCAGGGAAGGACGCCGCGGTGAGGCTTCATTGTTGAAGGCTTTCCAAGAAGCACACCCGGACATTATTGGTCTTCAGGAGACGTATACGGGATATTCGGCGGATCCGCCGATCATGATCATGTCACCTCAGGCTCGGCTCGTAGCAGAGGCAGGATGGGAGCCGGCCAGGTGGATGTCAGATCCTACGGAGGATGGGACACGACTACCGGTTTTCAGTAAGCTTGACTGGGTGGAGCCCGGACTGAGATCCTGGTCGATCGATTCTAGCGGCGAGCGACGTCAGGTGCTTACCCGAGCCGTTCTGCGCTGGGAGGGACAAGCGGTGGCCATATACAACGTGCACCTACGCTCTTTTAATCCGGATGGTCATTCAAGCGCACTTACTGGCGAAATTGGACGGCTGAGCACGCTATTCGCCAACATGTTGAGCTATGGGAAAGACTTTCTGATACGCGCGGATGAGGCATCTCAGATTCGAGAAATCCTATCACAGGAAGAATTGCCCTATATCATATGTGGCGACTTCAACAGCACACCACACCAGTGGGTGTACTGGCATCTGCGCCGCGGTCACCAGGACGTTTTTGAGGTTGCTGGGAGCGGCTGGGGAGGAACGTACCATAGTGTCGTACCACTGGTCCGGATAGATCATATGCTTGTGAGTCCACACTGGCGCATCCTGGACGCGAGAATTCTCCGCAGTACAGCATCTGATCACAGACCACTGGTTGCCAAAATTAGCTTGCCATAGGGCTTAGTTAACTGGCATTCCCTCCGATATTCATGTGTGTAGCTAGCCATCACCCGCAAAGGGCTCAGGAACTGCACCAGTGCAGACGACCACAGATAAACTGAAGTGACTATTCTCGAGCAGAGGTGGTGTGGTTGTTATCAGGTGAGTTTCATTGATTGAGCGCTATCGGGGGGCCGCTTTGCTATGACCTGGTGTCCGGTTATATACCATACTGCTGTCCTATTCCTCTTAGGATCTAATAGTCAGCATGTTTGCATTCTCATAATTCTTCGTCAGCAGATATAGGCATCGATATATCGAGAGGATCGTTGCCATTTCATCCCATAAGTGCGCAGGACGCGCAATACGGATATGCTTACAACAAAGGCTCAAAATAGTAACGCTAGTTGCTCCGGGTATCTCGCATCACATCCGGGCTCAGACAGCTTGTATGGATAACGCTCCCCCTGTACTACTACACGGAGAAACTATCAGTTACTTCCGAACTGCTCGCGCAGATCTTACCGACTTTCCGATGAAAGGACAGTCAGTCTATATGGATTTGCTCATGGCCTCTGCGACGACGGATCTGCGTGAGGGCCGAGCTGAAACCATTCGAGAACTAGTCCGAGAAGTTACGGATTGGCCGCGCTTATTGCGCCTGGCCTCATTTCATGGGGTACTTCCGCTGGTTGCGAAGACGCTTGCGCTGGTCCGTTTCAACGGGAGCCAGGTTGATCTGCCGCCTCAGCTTGGACAAGTAGGCAGAGATGTGGCCGTTCGGAACCTTTCCCTCTCCGGAGAGCAAGCACGGATTCTGAACGCTTTAGACTCCCACGGAATTCCAGGCATTGCGTTCAAGGGTCCCGTCCTCGCGCAGATGGCTTATAGGAGTCTCGGTCTTCGTTCGTGTGGTGATATTGATGTACTTATTCCTGCGAACAAATACAGGGAGACCGAGGCAGTATTGTTGAGGGAGGGATTTCAACTCGTCGGACGTGCGGGAGAATTGGAGGGAGTAAGTAGATTCTTGTATCGCGCGCTTTCGCGACAGTCCACCTTCGCCCGCGGTTTAGTAGCTCTTGACCTGCACGTAGGCATCATGCCGCCGGGATACCGGTATAATCTCAGGTTTGAGGACCTCATGGACCGTGCCGTAACTGTGGCTGTCGGCGGGATGAACCTGCGCACGTTTTCTCCCGAAGACATGCTTCTTATTCTGTGTTTTCATGGCGTAAAGAACCGGTGGGAGGTACTGAAGCACTACTGCGACGTTGCGGAACTCATTCGTTCGAGTCCGGGGCTAGACTGGGATGTGGTGATTGACCGGGCGCGGCGGACGCGTGCTACGCGCATCCTCAGGCTTGGTATCTATATGGCGCATAAGCTGCTGGATGCGCCCCTGCCTCCAGGCATTGTGAGATGGTCCATGCGCGATGCGAAGGTCGAGGAGCTTGAAAGGCAACTCATGACGTGGCTCGTCAGGACTCATGAAGAGCGCATGACTCCTGACGAGCGCTTCCGATTTCATCTGGCGGTGCAGGATTCTGTGTTGACGAAAACTCGTTACTTTATGTACGCGCTTGCCAGAAGAGCACAACGTAGCATCGCGTGGGTGCCGGAGGACTAGTATGTAGTTTTGGCGGTTGGCATCATAGATCAGCGATGTAAGTCCATCCAGGCTCAGGACGCATCTAACTGCCGGGCATGAGCACCTTCTCATTCTCCGGTTCTCCAATATCTTCCGGAGATGCCGACATGGGAGTACTCGCAACCTTTTACGTACAGGTTCACCATGGAGAACACAATCACAAGCCCTGCAGAAGAGCTGGCTACGAAAGCAATGGAATTATGCCTTTCCTGCGGACTCTGCTGTCATGGCGTACTTCACAGCCATGCGGGACTTGATCCTGACGAAGTCGAATTCGCGTTGAGCATGCAGCTCCCTGTCGTGCAGAAAGGCTACGAGTACGACGCGTTTTCACTGCCCTGTCCACGTTTCGATGAAAAGCAATATAAATGCTCCATCTTTCCTGATAGACCGCGGGTTTGTGGTGCGTATGCCTGTGATCTATTAAAACAGTTGCGGGAGGGAGCGCTCGAATTCGATGAATGCATGGAAACTGTCAGGCAGACGCAGGCTCTGATTGAGTCCATCTACCGATATCTAGGAGGGCGAGACGATTCGGTTCAGTTGTGGGACCAGGTGAGACGTTTTGCTGTCAAGCAGACTGAGGAGCACGGACTCACTGCCTTTCACCATGATCACGCGAAGCTGCTCCTCGATGTCAAACGCCTCGCTTTGCTATGTGGACGCTATGAGGCAAAAAGCTTCGAGCCCTGGACGCATCGAGAAGTGATGTCGTCATGAGCGGTATCTGCGGTGTATTCCATCGTGACGGGCGGCCTGTAGATCCGGCCGTGATTCGCCGGATGGCAGAAGCAGCTGCGCACCGCGGGCATGATGGCATGCAGGTCTGGACATCTGGCCAAGTCGGCATGGGGCACCTCGCGTACAACCTTGTGCCGGAATCCATAGGAGAGTGTCAGCCTCTCGTGAGCCGAGATGGGGGGCTGGTGCTCACTGCCGATGCGCGCGTGGATAACCGTGATGAGCTGATCCACGCACTTTCAGCGAAGGGGCTGCTCAAGGACGATGCACCGTCTGATGCCGAACTGATTCTGGCGGCGTATCAGCACTGGGGGACTGAGTGTGCGGCGCATATCATCGGCGACTTTGCCTTTGCGCTCTGGGATGTGCAGGAACACTGTCTTTTTGCCGCGCGGGACCCGATGGCTATGCGGGCAATCTACTACCGGCAAGAGTCCGACCGCTTTCTCTTCGCTACCGAGGTGAAGCAGATCCTGGCAGCGCCAAAGGTGCCGCGTAGGATTTTCGAACCGTACGTTGCCGCCTATCTCGCAGGGCATTTCGATGAACTTACCTGGACATTCTATGAGGGTGTCAACCAGTTACCTCCCGGTCACGCTCTGCGAGTCGACGCAGACGGGGTGAGGACTTGGCGGTACTGGGACATCGATCTGGAGCATGAGATTCGGTACCAAGATGAGGAGGAATATGTAGAGCACTTCCTGGAGCTGTTCAAGGAAGCCGTTCGGTGTCGGCTGCGAAGTACCAGGCCGGTAGGCATCTTCCTGAGTGGAGGGATGGATTCGGGCAGCCTCGCATCCATGGCAGGGTGGTGGAAGGGTAGTCAGCCGGAAAATCGTTTTCCGGAGATACATGCCTATTCCTTTGCATTCGAATCCTTCCCCGAATGTGACGAGCGGCACATCAGTAACGGCATCGTGCAGCACTACCGGTTTCCGCAGCACGACATCTCGGTCGACGCAGCATGGCCGCTGAAAGACTACCCCGCATACGGCCCCGATTCGGACGAGCCTTACATCGGGACGTATCAGGCGCTCGTTGAGGAGTCGCTCGCTGATGCCCGATCCCGGGGGATCGGGCTCATGCTCTCTGGAGATCGAGGAGACCTTACGATGGGCATGGCGAACTATGATTATGTAGGACTTGCAGTGGCCGGAGAGTGGGCAACGCTCCGGGACGAATTGCGACTTGTGAGCCAGTGGCGAGGCGAGCCGTTTCGGCGTGAGGTTCGCAGACAGCTGGCGAAAACCTATCACGCCTGGATCCGGGGTAGGACGAGGGCAGGCTGGATTCGGCAGGTTCACCGAAGACTACGGTCTTTCCCGTCGCCCATTCCTACGTGGGTCCATCCCGAGTTCGTTAAGCGTAGCGGACTTATCGAATCCATGCGGAGGAACGAGCACCCGGTAGACCTGCGGACATTCGCCCGTCAGCAGCGATATCAAGCGGTTTTCGTCTCTATGCACATGCGCGGAGTAGTATGGTCGGAGCGGACCCAGGCGCGCTACGGGATCGGATTTGCCGATCCATGGAGTGACCGTCGTATCGTCTCCTTTGCCGTAGCTGTTCCGCAGCGTGTGTTGAATCGGACGGGCGAGGATAAGCGTCTGGCTCGGCAGGCGATGCGAGGCATCATGCCTGAGGAGGTGCGGCAGGCTGTGACGAAAATCATTCCATATCCACTCTACGAATGGGCGATTACGAAGAAGGAGAAAGATACCGTACTCGACTTGACGACGAACATGGAGGCCAGCCGGAGAGGCTTTGTGCGAGAGGAGGTGCTACGCGATCATTTCGAGGCAATATGCCGGGGGGAAACGGAACATCCGTTCTTTTGGTGGGCGCTTACACTGGAAATGTGGCTCCGGCAGTACTGGGGATCGTAGGGTAACAGAGCAAAAGACGCATTGAAGAGAAGCCAGAATTGGGGGCGGTCGAAGGGTTTGTTAGTCGCCCGAATGCGACTCAGGATGCTAATTTTATCATGGTGTATTGACATGTGATACACTTTCATCTCTCACCACCCACCTAGGAGATCGGTCATGACGGAGAAAAAGCTCTACGCACGACCCATGCTGCAGCAGTGGGGCAGCGTCAGTGACATCACTGGAGTAGGCCTCACGAGACCTGGCACGGACCTTAAGTTGGGCAGCGTCAACCCGCCTGGCCACGACAAGAAGAAGTCCTGACCAGGTGGATGACGAGGTAGGCTGTACCACGCAATCTGTAGGGCATGGAGGCCTTCGTACTGAGGGGTGGCCAAGGCAGTTGTATGGTCCTGGCCATCCCTCGGTTTTGTTTCACGAGATGAATGACATGAGGATGCGGCTTCGACCTCGGGTATATGTGTTACCATTGCCGGAGGAGATCCCGTATCCTGAAGGCACGCCGGAGGATAGGGAACGCGTACTAATGAGTCTGGCTGAGGGGCTGGCTTCGAGCCCGGCCTGGAACGCATTGCCGGACTCCGTGCTCGTCGTCCGACCAGGATTGCCCCCAGAACTGGGCATTATTGGCTTTTTTGACAACGAGGCTGAGGGACGTATCGAGGCGCTTGCTACTGAACTGAAGTACGTGTTGCCCCACCTGCGTTATGTCGGTTATGAGCAGGCGGAACGGGATGCGGAGCTTCTCGCCGAGCGGCTGGTGGAGCGATTTGGCGAAGCAACTTTGCATGACTACCAGTTCTGCGCTATCCCCCGTGGAGGACTTATTGTGCTGGGAATGGTGGCTTATGCGCTTGGCCTGAGGCCGGATCAGTTGTCAATGACTTCTATAGAAAGTGTTCCTCGCGTGGTGATCGACGATTGTGCACTTTCCGGAACACGTTTCTACCATTATCTACGGCAGAATGAGGGTGCTGAGGTCATCTTCGCACATCTGTACTCACACCCGGATCTACGCAAGGCAATCGAGTCCAGCGAGCCGCGCGTGCTGGCCTGTGTGAGTGCCCGGGATCTTTGCGATCACGCGCCAGCACTACATCAGGAAGACTATTCTGCCTGGAAGGCGCGGTGGGCAGGAGTATCGGGGCGTGATTTTTACTGGAGTGGTCAGCCGGATCATCTCTGCTTTCCCTGGAGCGAGCCTGACATCGCGGTGATCAACCCTGTTACGGAGAAAGTGGAGCTTGGCTGGCGCCTGGCTGCTCCAGCGCTGTGCCTGAAGAACCGTATTGAGAACAAGGATAACCGACCAGTCGTGCAGGTGCAGCGGGAGGGGAAAGGTCCGCTACAGGTGGCTCCGCACGTAATATTTGGGCGGCTCAAAGGGCAGGTCGTTATTGGAGACCTGCAGACCGAGACCTGTTACACGCTGGAGGGGACTGCTGCCGATATCTGGGAAGCCGTTGCTGAAAGTGGCTCGATTGCCGGTGCGGAGTCATCCCTCTACAAGGCATACGACGTGGATGCATCGCAGTTGAAGGACGATGTCCGGGCATTCGTAAACGAGCTTCTCGCTCAGAGACTCCTCGTAAAAGGATATGGTGCATAGCCAGGCAGATACCTTCCCTGTTCCGAAGAGCGCAAGAGTTGTGTATTCCCTGTACGGTTTAGTCATCGCCAGCGAGTTTGAGTTCACATGTCTCGAGCCTATCGACGCGGGTGCCCCGGATGTGGTTGTCACGGCATTTGTGGATGCACATCCTCGAGACCTGGCAAAAGAACTCACTCTTGTCTTCGCCAGCCGCGATCTGAATTATTCAGGGCAGAGTCTGGCGTATTTATATCGGGGGCCGAATTATGATCTCATTCGGCTCACGGGAATTGCAGACTTTCACGTGTGGCAGGATCGAATCGCGTGTCAGATTTTCGATGCAGCGTGTAGGGAAGGTGTAGAGCAATACCTTCTGGGAGCAGTGCTGTCCTTCTGGCTGGAACGACGTGGCACTCCGACGCTGCATGCTGCCGCGGTGAGCATTTCCGGTCGTGCAATTGGATTCCTTGCTTCAAACATGGGCGGTAAGACTTCACTCGCAACGTCGCTAATGCGCAAAGGGCATCCTTTGCTTACAGACGATGTCTTACCGCTTACCATGTCGCGGGGGGAGGTGATGGCCATGCCAGGCTATCCCAGGCTACGGATGTGGCCCGGACAGGCTGCTCACTTCCTCGGCCCTGTCGATTCCCTGAGCCGTGTTCTTCCGTATCTGGAAAAGCTCTGGGTTCCTGTCGCGGAGAGCAGTTTCGGTGCTTTCTGCTCCTCGCCGCAGCCACTAGCCTGCATCTACATTCCTGAACGGAGAGACCGGTTGGAGGATTTTGTTTGTATCGAGGTCCTGTCGCCTCTCGAAGCAATGAAGGAATTGATACGACATTCCTTTGTTCCGTATTTCGTGGAGGCTTTCGGTTTGCAGTCCACCCGGTTGGCTTTCTTCGCCAAACTCGTGCGACAAGTCTCGGTGCGCCGAGTTCATTATTCGAATGGACTGGACCGCCTTCCTGACGTGGCTGCAGAAATCATCAAGGATGTGGAGGCCCTGTAAGCAGCCTGGCCCACGCGCCTTACTGCACAAGTGTTTTGCGGAGTGTCAGTCGTGATTACACTGGTTCGTGACCGTCTCAATGGAGGCTCTGTCTGGCAACGCTTGAGCCATCTGGCAGGAGCGCTTCGCTTGGTGTTTGCTGCGTCGGGAGCCCTGACGCTTCTATGGGCTAGTCTGCTCGTCTTAGAGGGCTTGCTTCCCGCGGCAACGGTGTATCTGACAAAGATGCTGGTGGATAGTCTGACGTCGATCATCGGTGTTGGCATGAGCCCAGAGACGCTCCGCATCATCCTGGTTCCGGCGCTACTTATGGTAGGCGTATTGCTCCTGAAGGAGTTGCTGCAGAATGCGAGTACGTGGGTCCGTACGGCGCAGGCTGCGCTGGTGCGGGACCACGTCAGTGCCCTCGTCCACAAGAAGTCTTACATGGTAGATCTGGCGTTCTTCGAGGCCTCGGAAAATTACGACCGTCTGCACCGGGCCCGTGAGAGCGCTGATACCCGTCCTTTGGAACTTGTCGAGAATGTCGGCGGGGTCGTTCAGAACATGGTCACGTTGCTCGCTATTGCAGGGGTGCTGATCCGGTATGGGGTCTGGGTTCCGCTTGTTCTGATGCTGAGCCTCGGCCCGGCCGTGTTCGTGGTCCTTTACTTTCATAATTGCTACCATACGTGGTGGGAGCAGACGACGCTCGACCAGCGTAGAGCCGACTACTTTGATTGGATCATTTCTGCCAGTTCGGTGGCGGCGGAAATGCGGCTGTTCCAGCTTGGACCGCTGTACAGCGAAGCATATCAGGCGCTTCGCAAACGACTCCGGGGCGAGCATTTGAAGCTCGTGAGGGATCAGAGCTTCGTTAGCCTGGGTGCGAGCATCTTCGCGCTGGCCGTGACGATCAGTATTCTGGGGTGGATGGTCGGCAGAATCATGCAAGGAACTGCTACGCTGGGTGACGTGGCGCTCTTTTACCAGGCTTTCAACCAGGGGCAGGGTTTGATGCGGACGCTCATGAACAATCTCGGGCGTATCTACAGCAATAGCCTGTTTCTTGGTAATCTCTTCGAGTTTCTTGAGCTGCCCTCGAAAATCGAAGATCCACCTCAGCCTGTGCCTGTCCCTGCTGTGCTCAAGAAGGGTATACGATTCAGGGATGTGACATTCCGTTATCCGGGCGCGGATCGGGCCGCCCTTCAACGGTTCAACCTGACGATTCCTGCCGGTCAGACGGTTGCTATCGTTGGATCCAATGGTGCCGGAAAAAGCACGCTGATCAAGCTGTTGTGCCGATTCTATGATCCAGAGGAAGGACGAGTCGAGCTGGACGATATGGACATGCGCCGCTTTCCTGTCGATGAGTTGCGACGCATGATTACAGTCCTGTTTCAAGATCCGGTCCACTATCACGAGACGGCTGCTCGTAACATAGAGATAGGAAACCTGCAGTCGCCATCTTCAAGAGAACTGGTCAGGAGGGCAGCGAAGAAGGCTGGCGCCCACGGTGTGATCGAGCGACTGAAGTACGGGTACGACGCTCAGTTGGGTAAGTGGTTCTGGGACGGAACGGAGCTCAGCGGTGGAGAGTGGCAGCGCGTCGCACTAGCACGAGCTTTCTTCAGACAGGCTCCCATTGTGATTCTCGATGAGCCGACGAGCGCAATGGATTCCTGGGCCGAGCACCAATGGCTGGAGCGGTTCCACAGCCTGGTGCACGGGCGGACGGCAATCATCGTTACGCACCGCCTCACAACCGCTATGCGCGCCGACATCATTCACGTCATGGACGAAGGGAGGGTGGTTGAGTCGGGTACCCACGAAGAGCTTTTGCGGCAGAACGGTCGTTATGCAACGTCTTGGAGGCAGCAGATGCACGAGGAAGTATTCTGAGTCTCCGGTCGGTAGCTTCGCAGCGCGTATTGAGCCGTGAGACCATTCTGACTGCCGTATCGCTTCGTCCTCCAGAGTAAGCTAGCATCAACCGGTGCAGCACTGAGCGCACATCCTTATTGCCACGCGATCTGACGTGACTCTGGAGTTTGCGGTGGCCGAGTATGCAGGCGATAACGGATACGACCTGGCAACGCTGTGTCAAGCTTCAAAACACATGGTCCATCTAGCTGCATAACAACCCTGTTACAGCGGATCTGCTAGTATCTAGATACGCAGTGCGTACTTTGTGGTGTTGACTGCCTTGTCCGGAATGGCGTATCCGGCCAGCAGGTAGGAAGAAGCCGCACCTCACGAGATCGGAACCGCCATGCTGCTGGACGCTCTCGGAATCGCTTTTGTCGTTCTCCTCGTCGCGTTTTCAATTCTCGCAATCTGGCTGAACTACGTACGCCACCAGACTGCTGCCCGGAGTGCCAGAGCCACATCGAATGAAACGAAAACGCGTCGTATCGACAAGGAGGTTGCACAAGGGACGCCAGCGCAACTCACGCGATACTCGGCACGCTTGACTCGGTCTGAGATCCGCAATCCCGAGGCACATTAATGGACTGGGGCTTCAGGTTGGTCACCAGCTAATGCACCAATCGTTTGGTGAGAGTCGCTACTCATGGGTAGAGGCAACGCACGTCAACGTGACATGTGCGATTGCGCAAGTTTATTGTATTACAATCACTTGGCCCGTTCCTTGCAAAGCTGATGTGCAGGTAAGTACCCCACCTGTTAGTCGTGTTTCTGAGCGACCGGCCATGCGTCCTAATCCCTTCGTTCCCTTCGAGATCGGCTATGTCACCGAATCTGCACTCATACAGACCAAAAACGACTATATCGACATCCTAGAGGCTATTCGGGCATACTCGTCCTACGTGACAAGTGGGCTACGTATGCAGATCGAAGAGGCTCTGCATACCATAGAGGCAGAGTTAGCATTTCGTGCAATGCGTATCTTGCCGGTGAGCAACTAACGCCCATATGCGCAGCATGTGCGCATGCTTGTCAGTCGTATCGAGCCTTGAGCTCTTGCTGGTGGAAAGACGGGGCACAAGCGCATATCAAGGAGGCGTTCTTGTTGATATTGGATCCGGTCTTATATTGGCGCACCCTAGAGCCACCCCTACTAGCGGCTGTGTCGTATCGACAGAAGCTACCAATCACCCGTGTACGACCGCTTCCTCCTGCTGTCATTGTTCTTGCTCATCCTGACCGGATGTGATCATGTAGAATCTTCCGAGAGCTCAGTAGGAGATGATGGGCCCATGCCTCGAACTGAGTTTAAGGAGGACTGGAATGTGGGAGCGTGCACATCCGGAGGAGAGAGCAATCATTCCCTGTTCGTGGTCGATGATGCATTAGAGGTTTTTCGCGCCGGTGATGTCCTGTACACCTTCTCTCCGGATGGTATTTGCGCAGGGAAGAGTGACCCCTTTGCAGGCGAAAACTTCGCCCTGGCCGTATGGGGCGATGATAGTATGACAGAGGCGATAGATGGTCTTCGTGCTGACGAGGAAATCGTGCTGGTGCTGGTCTCAACCAGATTCAGCCGGCCAGCACGCATTTTCGTGTCTCAGGTCAGTGGACCTTCAACCTATGTTCCTGACGGGATTACGATTATCAGGGATCTGGGCCGTGAGTGAGGGGTGGATTGCTTCCGTTACGCAGCCGGTCCGATGCTCGAGTATGTAGCAGGACTCGATTCGTTGAGCACACGGCTTACCAGATTAGCAGCGCTTTGGGCATCCGAGTATTCGATGGGCAGTACGGGCACTGAAGCGGTTAACTCGGCCATGAATGTAACGGCTGAGGCTCCATGCACGCGTGCATTGATGCATTGCTTGACGAGGTCCAGCGTAGTTGTGCCGGGTGAGAACGGAAGTATTCGTGCCTGGCATTTTGTCGAGTAGGCGGGAAGGATCACTGACCCGACACTGACCGGTTCTCGGCAATAGGTGCTCTCCGGCAACTCAACCAAAGTCCTGGGTATCTCCTCGACACGTTCTGGAGGCAACTCCTGCCCGATATTCTCCCGGACGATCGGTGTCATAGGGTAGGGGATCGCCTTGCCTGTCGCGGGATCAAGCGGAATAATGTCGTCGGAGAGATAGCGAAAGCCCTGCTGGCATAGGGTCGTGATGAGTGTACTCTTGCCCCGGCCAGAGATTCCGACGAAGAGCGCTGCGCGGTCCTTGCCGGCAACTGCTCCGGCGTGCATCCACAAGAATTCCGGGTATGCGTAAATGAATGCGCGGTTGATCTCGTGGCGTAGGACGGTTTTGGCCTCGAAGAGATCAGAGTAGGATGCAAGTAGCTCTCCGTTTCTCAGCAATTCATACCGACCGTGTTCTTCTCTTATCTCGAGCTCAAAAGACGAGTCTGGTATATCAGCGCGTAGCATCCGACGAAAACCGAATGCTACGCGCTGAAGAACACTTTCGATGGACGAGACTACTGTTACATCGTAGTCCAGGAAGCGCAGACAAACACGACCGCGCGCGACCTTCGATACTGATCTCACGCGTCCTCTCCAATCTGGTTCGCGGTATCGATATGCAAGAGCGAGAGTTCTGAGAATTGCTTCACGATTCGCTCTACATCCGCGAGTACATCCGATTCCGGCGCTCCGGCCCATTCCGACAGTTCGTGTCCGATCTCAGCCACGGTACGCGTTCCGTCACACAAATCCCATATTGCCGCAGAAGAGACATTCAGTGAAATGGCCTCTTGCCTCGCCGGATGGAAAAGGACCTTCTCCTCAAGCACGTCCATGCTAACTACGCCAGCTGCTCGGGAGGGTCTCGCCTTCAGAAACTCCATTAACATACAAGCTGAAAAAGACTCAGCTTTACGTTGTGATTATGAACTCAATGCAGGTTTTAAAGGCCTAATCAATCCCACTTTATCCAGCTAGTCCACCACTTGCTGCCCTTGCCCCAGTTCCCGTAATTCTTGCCGCCCCTGCCGTAATCCTTGCTGCCTCTTCCGTAGTCTTTGCTACCTGTCCCGTAATCCTTACTGCCATTTCCGTAATCTTTGCTACCCCAGCCATTGCTACCCCAACCTTTGCTTCCGTAGTCCTTGCTGCCAGGGGTATAGCTGCTTCCATGAGGAGGAATATGTCCCGCTTTTCCTGTACCCATGAGCGGAACGGCCAGAACGACGGGTGCTACCCACCCTGCTTTCAGAATGGCTCGCCGGGTTACAGTAGATTTGCCGGCCACGGACGACTCCTGCTGCGTTTCCGGGTTCTGCTGAGTCTCATTCATATGTACCTCTCGAATGGTTAGTAGGCTGTTAGTCCATCCATATTGTTGTAGGAAACATCATCATACCTGGCCAACAATAGGACTCTCTGGTTTTCCTTGGCAGACAGATTAAGCAGTGCATAGGATAGTACTTCAGTACATCAGGCGTTCTGCATCGTCGCTTAAGGCGCATTCATGTGGTGTTCTGGTCCAGGGCAGGGCTGTGCCCATGAGTAGTATGCTGTGCAAGTTATAACACGAGTTTGGGAAAAAATCCAGACTATCAATTTACTTTTGAATCATCCTGAGCGCCTCCTTCAGCATTCAAGTTTCCGGGGTGGTACAAATCTGAGGTCATTGCCGGGGAGAGAAGGGGCTGTGTAGGCATCTGAATTTTATAAACTTATCCTCATAAGTTGTCTGGAGAGTTCTAATGAGGCGTCACCTCCTTGATGACGTGCCCTAATCTTGGAGACCAGGCAATCTCGAAGCCAATCCAGGCTATCCGAACTGCGTGAGTGATTGCATGACTGCCCAGGGTCGCAGTCAGCCAGGGGCAAAGACTGTCGTGCCGTGATCTGCTTGAGAGCAGGTAATCTGAGTCAGCTGGACCTCGGATGATCTTGTTCGTTCCGGATTACAGGGGGGTAGCGAGTCCCACCAACCTATGTCCTAGTGCGCAAACAGGTGTTCACAAGCGACACTTCGGGCAATGCGAAGGGGGACAGCGATCCGGGAGACATCAGGGTGTCTCAAAGTGCATCTCGGACCTTTATCCTGACTTAGATCCGTTATTGCAAAGTTGGGCCTGAAATGGCTTGTACGCAGTGGAGTCGTTCCCCTGTTTCAACCTCTGCTTTGTAGGGCAGAAGCGGGCAGTGCCGCGTACGATGCGGACTCAAGGGGACGAGTTCATTACAAGTGTGTTATTGCCTTTACTATGCTACATATTGAATATAGACAGGCGGCTGCCAGAGGTGAGGTTATCTCTTTTCTTTCATTCGCGTGGGCAAGAGCATGGAAACGTCAAATGGTGGCAGGCTGGTATTAAACAAATGCGCTGTACTCAGGCAGGTAAGCCAGTGAGCGGTAGCGATGCACATGTGTCATCGTAATACATCGTACGAAACGGATTAGTCAATCCTCACGAAGACAGTGCGGAGGTGGAAAGCAACCCTGGCAGCTCGGTTTCCATGGTAGAAGCCCGCAAGTTTCAGAGAGGGAATCGATGGTAATGTCGAGTGTCTTGCCGCGCCGTGAGGCGCACCGACCCAGCATCTCGGATGTTCGGAGGTTCTCCGATCCAGGCGCCTTCACCTTCAACGCAAGGGTGCTCCTGGTGGACGACCACCCTGTTATTCTCGATGCACTTGCAGAACTCGTAGGTGATGCTCCTGATCTCCAGGTGTGTGGCAAAGCCACTTCTGCAGCCGAAGCGATCCGGCTTGCGACCGAGGTATCTCCCGAGGTGGCCGTTGTCGATCTCTCGCTCGGAGATACGTATGGTCTTGACCTTATTCGCGATCTGCAGAAGCTTGCATCACCACCCCGTGTGGTGGTCTACTCCATGCACGATGAGATGGTGTATGCCGAACGTGTCGTGCGGGCGGGAGCCTCGGCTTACGTAATGAAATCGGAATCCGCCGAACGGGTCATCGAGGCCATTCGAGCCGTGCTCCGAGGGAATGTCTTTCTCAGTCGTGCCATTACATCCCAGGTACTCGCCATCAGCGGGAAAGGGGAGGGGGGGTTCTTTGTTGATTTGCTCACTCCTCGAGAAAAGGAGGTATTTGTTCTTCTGGGGCAGGGTTGGAGTAGCAGCCGGATTGCAGAGAGTCTGCACGTAAAGACCAAGACTGTAGATATGCACCGGCGCCATATCAAGGAGAAACTGAGCTTACACAGCAAAAACGATTTGCTCCAGTTTGCTGCTCGCTGGGTGGCGGCAAACACGTCTGCCGTTGCTACCTGATTTGCTACGCTGGCTACGTCTGCGTGGATTGCCCCACTCTTTACAGGCGACCTCTAATCATTGAAGAGCGCGAAGCGGGGGAGCGGCAGGATAAAGTAAACGGGTCGGTCCGATAGACGGAGTTTTCCGCTTCATCAGACCGACCCGAATGCTGTTTACGATTGCCGGAATACCGCCGGGCTATCGAGTTCCATCCGCACCGGAAGCAGGCAAGATGCCGCGTTCCTCAAGGAGCTTTATGAGCATCTCGACGCTTTCGGCCACTGTTTGCTTGTCAGACGGCAAGATGAGGTCAGGATTGGTCGGAGGTTCGTAAGGGGCAGAGATACCCGTGAAGTTCTCGATCTGCCCTGCCTTCACCTTCTGGTAGAGCCCTTTCGGATCGCGCTCCTTGCAAACCTCGAGGTCGCAATCGACGAAAATCTCGAAGAACCTGCCTTCAGGCATGAGCGAACGGACGAAATCACGGTCGCTGCGGTAGGGAGAGATAAAGGTGCAGAGCGTGATGTTGCCGTGTTCAAAGAAAAGGCGGGAAACCTCGCCGACACGCCGGATGTTTTCTGCCCGGTCGGAGGGCGAGAAGCCCAGGTCACTGCATAGCCCATGGCGGAGGTGGTCCCCATCCAGGAGCATGGTCTGGCAGTTCCGATCAAACAGGCGTTTTTCCAGGGCACGAGCAATCGTGGTCTTGCCTGAGCCCGAAAGGCCAGTGAACCACAGAATCGCGGCGTTGTGTCCGTTGCGACGCTCACGCTCCTCACGAGCGAGGTTGAACCCTTCCCATACGACGTCGGGAGACTTCGTACGGCTCTCCACCTGCGTACCGCCTACCGGTTCGACGTCCTGAGCTACGCCGCGGATCATTCCGGCCGCAACGGTGGTGTTGGTGTCAGGGTCGATGAGGATGAAGGCTCCCGTGCGGCGGTTGATCTTATAGGGGTCGACGAAGATGGGTTGCGTGGCTTTGACTTCGACACGCCCGATGTCGTTGAGTTCGAACCGTTCTGATGGTTCACGGTGGAGGGTGTTGACGTCGAGCCGGTAAATGATCTTGGATACATACGCGGAAACCTGCCGCGTCGTATGCTGGAGTACGTAGAGCTTATCCGGATGCATAGGCTCTTCGCTCATCCAGCACAGATCGACATCGATAGTCGTCGTTATCGTGGGCCGGTTTCGGCTTCGAACGATCATTCCTCCCCGGCTCAGTTCAATCTCATCTTCAAGCGTGATGATGACATTCTCCTCCGTTTGAGCTTCCTGTTCCTCCTTCTCGAAGGTGACGATGGACTTAACCCGCGTCGTCATTCCGGATGGGAGCACCAGTACCTCCTCACCCGGCGTGATGCTGCCGGAGGCAACCTGCCCAGCAAAGCCACGGAAGTCCTGATTTGGCCGGACGACGTACTGCACCGGGAAGCGGAAGTCGACCACGTTTCGCTCGGCGCCGACCTTCACGGTCTCGAGGAAATGAAGAAGTGTCGGGCCGTTATACCAGGGCATTCTGGTGCTTTTCTCGACGACGTTGTCTCCTTCGAGGGCGGAAATCGGTATGAAGGTGATGTTCTTGATCTCGAGTTTTTGCGCGAACGCCTCGTATTCATCTACGATTGCCTGGTACACCTCCTCCGAGTAGTCGACGAGGTCCATCTTATTGACGGCTACGACCATATGGGGAATCTGTAGGAGGGAGGCGATGAAGCCGTGCCGTCGCGACTGTGTCAGTACGCCTTTTCGCGCGTCGACGAGAACGATGGCGAGCTCTGCCGTAGAGGCGCCGGTCACCATGTTTCGCGTGTATTGCTCGTGGCCGGGCGTGTCGGCGATGATGAACTTACGCTTTGGGGTGGCGAAGTAACGGTAGGCGACATCGATCGTGATCCCCTGTTCCCGTTCGGCTCGAAGACCATCCGTCAGGAGAGCAAGGTTGATATGGCCGTTGCCGTGGAGTTCGCTG
The DNA here is from genome assembly GCA_041690215.1 of Rhodothermales bacterium. Lineage (GTDB taxonomy): Bacteria > Bacteroidota > Rhodothermia > Rhodothermales > DASSAV01 > DASSAV01. Next base: position 49,519 of record JAWLHQ010000008.1, on the reverse strand, counting down.
GAGCGCTGAATGGCATCGAGCTGGTCCTCAAAGATCGACTTCGCGTCGTAGAGGAGCCGGCCGATTAGCGTGCTCTTGCCATCATCCACGCTTCCGGCTGTTGAAAATCGAAGTAAGTCCATAATGGAAGTAAAGAGGAAACTTGGCAGTATAGGGACCATCCAGAGAGGTACCCCTCTGGTGCTGGGCAACCGTCATCTGGGGGCGGAATGACGGAATGCGTGATCATCGACAGAGAGGCGATCAGAAATAGCCACGTCGCTTGCGATCTTCCATGGCGGCTTCTGAGCGCTTGTCGTCCGCGCGGCCGCCTCGCTCTGTCACGCGCGCGGCCGCCACTTCGGCAATGATGTCCTCAAGCGTAGAGGCTGTCGATTCCACAGCGCCCGTGCACGTCATATCACCAACAGTACGGAAGCGAACGATACGCTTTTCATAGTATTCGCCATCAAGAAGCGTTACGTAATCCGATTTGGCGAGTAGGACGCCGTTGCGTCTGAACACTTCACGCTCGTGCGAGAAATAGATGCTGGGAATATCAATACGCTCCTGATGGATGTACTGCCAGACGTCCATTTCCGTCCAGTTGCTCAGAGGGAAGATGCGGAAGTGCTCGCCGACATTCTTTCGGCCGTTGTAGAGGTTCCAAAGTTCAGGCCGCTGGTTCTTAGGATCCCACTGGCCGAACCGGTCCCGGTGCGAGAAGAAGCGCTCCTTCGCCCGCGCCTTTTCCTCATCACGCCTCGCTCCGCCGATGGCAGCATCGCAGCCAAGCTCCTTGATTGCGTCGAGGAGCGTGACGATCTGGAGTGCGTTGCGGCTGGCCTCTGGCCCGGTCTCCTCTACTACGCGACCCTTATCAATGGATTCCTGCACCGTTCGAACGATGAGCCTCGCGCCCAGCCGTTCTACCAGTTGATCGCGGAATTCCAGTGTCTCCGGGAAGTTGTGGCCGGTATCGATATGCAGGAGCGGGAACGGAATCTTGCCTGGCCAGAAGGCCTTCTGCGCGAGGCGCACGAGGCAGATAGAGTCTTTTCCACCCGAAAACAGCAAAACGGGTTTTTCGAACTGGGCGGCAACCTCGCGCATGACGTAGATCGCCTCCCTCTCCAGCCACTTCAAGTGGGCGCTCAGGTCGGGCTTCACAGGGTTCTCTTGGAGTATTGTAGTCATGGTCAACACCGGTACAGGTGACGTTGTGCTAGCGTATTCGGGCAGGTTAAATCTTAGGATCTCAGAACCATACAAGATAGATCATTGTCATGGCCGTAATGAAAACCAGCAGGCTAACCGGAAAGCCTACTCGAATATAGTCCGAGAAGCGGTAGCCGCCAGCAGCCATAACCATGAGGTTGGTCTGATACCCGATAGGTATCATGAAACAGGAAGACGCGGCTACGGCTACAGCAACGGCAAAAGGCGTTGCATCCACCCCGATATCCGCTGCGGCAGCCAGGGCGATTGGTACCATGAGGATGGCGGCCGCATTATTGGTCAAGAACTCTGTTAAGAGATTCGTCGTGATATAGATGGCTGCCAGTACGCCGAGTGGTCCGAAAGCATCAGCGTGGCTGGATATCGAATAAGCAATTGCGGCCGCAACGCCCGTTTTTTCGAGTGCAGCAGCCACGCCAAATGCCGATGCGATAACTACGAGTAGTGGCACGTCGATTGCCTCTCGCGCCTCTCGTCCCCGGAGGCATCGTGTCACGATCATGGCCAGCGCAGCAGCCAGAGCGCTGGTTACGAGAGGTACGATACCTGTAGAAAATGCCACGATCATAGCCAAGAGTATGGCCAGGGCCACAGGTGCCTTTGCGGTAAGCACCTTTTCTTGTTGTGGCCTACGGGGGGCCACCAGGTAAAACTCTTCCCGGTTTTCATTCCAACGTTTATCGAACCCGTTCCAGGCTTCTACCAGCAAGAGGTCACCGGCTTTGATCGGGATGCGCCCGAGCGATTCCGTAATTTGTTCATCTTTTCGCTGAATGCCGAGCACCACTCCCTGATAGTTCTCGCGAAAGGATGCTTCCCGAAGGGTCCGGCCCACTAGCTTCGATGTCGGTGCAACGACGGCCTCGTAGAGCGGCAGCGTCATACGATCATTGTCGGCCACGGCAGCGATGGTGCGTTCCAGGCCCGGCATCTGAAGCAGGCGATCCAGGGATGCTGCACTTCCGACAAAGACGAGCACGTCACCCCGTCGCAATATTTCTCGGGGTGTAACCGGAATGAGTTCACCGTGCCGCCGGATGTGAGCCAGGTAGGCATCACCAAGTGCACGTAATCCAGAGTCGGCGATAGAGCGGCCGATGAAAGGAGAGCCAGAGGCGACACGCACTTCGAAGAGGCAGTTTTCTAGCCCATCTTTGAACTGCTGTTCCTCATGACTATGGTCAGGAAGAAGGCGGTGTCCGAGAATGATAAAGTAGATCATGACGAGTATCACGGCGGGGATGCCTATCCATGTCAGGTCGAACATGCCCAGGCCGTGATGGCCTCCCGCCTCCAATAGGCCGGAAACGATGATATTCGTCGAGGTTCCGATAAGGGTCGTCATCCCACCGAGGATGGCTGCATAAGAGAGTGGGATGAGGAGTTTTGAGGGGGGGACGCCATTCTTTTTACCCCAACTCTGGATGCGAGGCGTCAACATCGCAACCACAGCTGTGTTGTTCAGGAATGCCGATAAAAGCGCCGTGGATGACATCATTCTCGTGATGATCCGGGGCACTCCTGCTGAGCCGGAAGTCAGGGCGTAATCTAGAAATCGTAGTGCGCCCGTCCGCTCTACGCCATTCGCAACAACGAAGAGTGCAGCCACGGTGAGCATGGCTGGATTGGCAAATCCGGCGAATGCTTGTTCGGGTGTCAATATGCCAGTCAGAAGTAGCAGAGCAAGACCACCCAGCAGGATCAGGTCCGGACGGGCAACCTCCCTGATCAGGGCAATGACAACAATAATCGCTACACCGGCGGTAAACCAGGCTTGCCAGTCAAATTCCATCAGGAGATCACTGCAGGATGTTTATTCCTGATGCCAAGGTGGGAGGGGGCGCGGAATGTTTCATGGTGCCCGTTCGCCGGATCAGGCTTTGGGATACAACTGCGAATATTAACACAGTCCTGTAACGGAAATAGGTTAATCAATGTAACAAATTCTAAGCTAATCGCAGTTGTAGCAGGTCTCACATGCAACATGTGCCCGCTGAATACACAGTAGGTTCGAATTTTCAGCAATTCCTGTCCGCATGTTCTATAAAAGGGGAATCCGCCCCATTACGTACACCACAACACATTCAAAAGCGGTCTGGCTAAGTTAGGGGGTAACTGCCGCCCCGGCCCTATAGTTTGGGGACATGACATCTATGCTTTTGGATGAGCTGGTCTCTACCATCTTTCTTCATGGCCGTGCAGAGAAGTGGCTACCGAAAGAATCGTGTTCGTATGTGCTGGTGTAGGCTACATCGTTACGATCGCGCAATCATCCTCTGGGAGGAATGCAAGCTCGGGCAACTTTGCATACGTTATGATCTGGTATACATCGGTCTCATAGCACTACGGAGCGCTTGCCTCTTAGCTGCTGCACCATATGGCTAAAGGACAATAGTGCTACAGGATTAGCTCAGAGGATGACAGTTTCACAGCGGTAAGGAGACGGACATGTCGCAGGTGCCTCAGCGTGCTCTCGAAAGGCATGAGACGGAGGGCTCCCGGTCGGATGCGGTCGTGGCAAGTTCACGCGAACCACCTGGATTACCCCTGATCAGTCCATTCTACCCATCTTTACACGCTGGAGGATCGCGTGTCGGCACAAGTCGGATTGGAATTGGGGCGGGATTGCTCGTCCTTGTCGTTGCAACCGGTGTCGGGTTGATCTGGACACATCTGAGTAAGCAGCAGGCGATCCTTCAGGCTGAAGTTGAGCGACTGCAAAGCGAAGTAATGCTCCTTGCGGCCCGCACACCATCTGTGGAAAGCAGCGAGGTGAATTTTAAAAAGGAGAGCGGCCTTAATAAGGCATCAGTAATAGGCGCCAAGATACCGCTCACCGTGCTGAGTTCTCCGGAGGGCGCTGCCGTGGATATTGACGGAATGCCGGTCGGTACAACGCCCCTTCTTTCTCATTACCTGGATCCGGGAGCTTATATCGTGCGGGTGGCTACGAAGGCTGCTTCAAAGGAGCAAGTAATCGTGCTGCTCGCTGATGACGGGCCGCAAACCATCTCGTTTGTTCTTTCTCCGGTCGGTAGGAGCCAGAGAGCCCAGCATCAACCACGCAAACCGGACGTGGAAATAGAGGCTTTTGTACCAGTGCCAGTGCAACAACCGGTACAGGAGCGTGAGGAAAATAGCCGGAGCACCCAAGTCGAGGAGCCAGTAACCCTTACTGGCCGGATCATTGTAGGGTCAACGCCGGCAGGTGCTCAGGTGCGACTCTCCGGGCGAACAGTGGGGAAGACTCCTGTAGATCTGCGGGACCTTGCATCCGGTACCTACACGGTTACCGTAGAGCAAGATGGGTATGAGCGGTGGACATCTCACGTCCATATCGACCCCGGTCAACATCTGACCCTGCAAGCAGAACTCAATCCCAGTCCGAGGAAGAAGCGCATCGGTTGGTAATTACTGTCGAAGCCGGCAATTGGAGATCCGATCAGGCACGCGGGGGGCCCGTTAGTTCCCGGGCTGATTCGTCACATATGACTGGATATGAGCGTTTGCGGATGCGATAGACGGCAGCCGAAATGCATACGACGCAGAGGATAGCGAAAGGGACCATGCTCGATGCGGAGGTAATGTAAGGTGAACTATCTATTCTCCTCCAGTATCGGTCTTGTTTCCCGGTGCTTTAGTGCACACAGGCCGACTTTACCTGCCAGGAATGTGGTGGTCGCGTGATGATTCTGCGATTGGTTCAGCACAGCACATGGGTTGGGGCAGTAATCGAAAAAGCGGCGCGTGATTTCACACGTGTTAAATGCATTACCCATTTCTGCCTTCAACCGAGATGACGTGCGTATCAATACCCCAGGCATTCATCTTGCCGCTGTATCGTTTAGACCATTGCCGGATCTACCAGCCGATTCAGAGATTACTTCCTGGCTAATCCGCACTACGCCTGCTTCCGCCCGCTGCAAGATTGCACTGGCCCGGTCCTTCTGCTGACGACTTGCCGTCGGGTTGCCCAGTACACGCGAGGCGATTTCATATGCACATAGGTGGTTGACAAGTTGAACCTCTACGTCCTTGGTCCTCATGAACGTGATACAGTAATGCGTGGGAAAGTCTATCCTCCAGCACGCTATACATCCGGCACAATGATAAGAGGGACGACTGGCCCGGCAGCAGAGGGGCGTTAGAGTACCGGTGCCTTGAATATAATGAGAAATCGGAGTTAGCAAAAGGCATCATAAAATGTAATCGCAGAGTGCACGTGGCGCGCTTTCACATGCTCCGGTGGCGCATCCGAGCCAAGGCAATTTTACCACATACCTATATCCGCCAGTAGTAGTTACCGCTACAATCACACGTTATCCTCAGCATATCGCCCAAACTGGTCCGCCATCTGTGCATCTGGCTCTCAGTAGGCATGACCAAACGCTCCGACGTCTCACTACTTAAGACTCTCCGCGAGTACGAGCGTATTTACGCGCAACTCAGCACACGATCCGCTCCTGCTTCCGAGTACATGCGGCTTCAGGTTGCGGATGCTGTACGCGAGATCCGGGAGGAGTTGTTACGACGCGGTCACGCCGTTTCTCCTCTTAGCACCGCTCGATTCGAGCGTGACTGCGGTTGATTTGAGATGGCGTTGGCCCATCGGAGTGGCCGCAGATTCAAGACCTGGTTCGATGAAAGTCCGGTAGAGCGTTGTGGTCGGCCGCTCGGGTATGTTCCGCTACGATACCCATAAGGAAAAATCGCGCCTCGACGGGATCTCCCTCGAACAGCACATCATCGCCGCTTCGGTAGAGCGTAATCTTCTTTGGCGTCATGAGGTAATCGGAAATGATCCCCCATTGATGAGTGAGGCGAATAAGTTCCGGGAGGGAAAAGGTGCGAATATTCATGGGTGAGAGGGGTAGCGTCAACGCGATGGGTCTGCTTACGATACGGTCGGTGCATCGACGAGATATACGCGTCTCAGTTATTCATCTCACACAGTTTTGGCTCATGTGCTCGGAAAGGAAGAGGCGCGGAGCCAACAGTCGGATAACTCCCTCAAGGCCGGGTAGCAGTCATACACCTCTTGAGCTAGTGGTTCTTATGTGTATCCATGCCCCATACGAGGCCTCCGAACCTGGACTCACCTGTGGCCACTGAGCAATTCGGGAGGACCTCAACCGGGCTCACAGAGAGCTACGTGCATGGTCTACGACCGCTCATGTCGTGAACGGTCTCTCCGATTTGTCAGGCAACGATATTTCCGTTATTGCAAATACATATCTAGTATATTGCTTCTCAAGTCTTAGGGTTTTTCGCTTCTTACCGGGTCGATGTGCTTGCAAACGGTTCCTTCATCGTATCTTGAAGCGGACCACGCAGGGGTGGATAGCTTTGGTGCGGGTGAGGTCTTGCCGTTCAAGCTCATGTTAAACGGAAGTGGCTCGTACGCAGCTACCCTGGTCAGTATTCATGATCACTCGAAGGCGCTTTCTACACTATCTCGGTGGCGGGGCCGCAACTGCCGGATTATGCTTTTTTGGCAGTGCGTTCGGTATGCCGCTGCGGGGACCCGCTCATTTCGATATTGCGATCATAGGTGGCGGAGTAGGGGGGACGGCTGCGGCGCTGGCAGCGGTACGCAATGGAATGCGGGTGGTGCTGGTAGAGGAAACCGACTGGATTGGCGGACAACTCACTCAACAGGCCGTACCTCCCGACGAGCATCCATGGATCGAGCAGTTCGGCGCACCGCAATCATACATGGCTTTTCGTCGCGGTGTGCGCGACTATTACCGTCGCTTCTATCCGCTCGCCGCGAGCATGTACAGCCAGGCGAACTTGAATCCGGGCAATTGCGGCGTTTCTCGTATCTGCCATGAGCCACGTGCGGCTCTTGCCGTGCTGCATGGGATGCTGGCGCCGTTTATCGGAAATGGACGCCTCACCATATTACACGAGTACATTCCGGTTGCGGTGTCCACATCGAACGACCGTGTGGAGGGTGTCCGCGTGCGTGATGTGCGGACGGGCGACGAAGTCGATCTCACGGCCCCATACGTTCTCGATGCGACAGAGCTGGGGGACCTCCTTCCGCTTGCGGGTGCGGAGTTCATTACCGGTGCCGAATCGCAAGCCGAAACGGGTGAGCCACATGCCGCACCTGAGGCGCAGCCCCTGAACATGCAGGCGATTACGTGGTGCTTTGCGATGGATTACCGGGACGGGGAGGACCACACGATAGAAAAGCCTGCGGAGTACGAGTTCTGGCGTAGCTACGTCCCGGAGATGCAGCCGGCATGGCCGGGACCGCTGCTCAGCCTGACATACTCCAATCCGATAACGCTGGAGCCGCGTACACTACCGCTGGACCCGCGCAATGGGGCATCGGATGGAGGATGGTGGCAGTACCGTCGTCTCATTGATCCGGCAAACTTCGAGACCGGCGCGTTTCCCGGCGGTATCTCGCTCGTCAACTGGCCACAAAACGATTACCTGCTAGGGCCTCTGATCGGCGTGAGTGAGGAGGAAAAGCAGTATCACCTGAATCGGGCAATGCAGTTGAGCTACTCGCTCCTGTACTGGATGCAGACAGAGGCACCTCGCCCGGATGGAGGGGCCGGTTGGCCCGGTCTCCGTCTTCGCGGTGATCTCGTAGGTACGGAGCATGGCCTTGCCAAGCGTCCCTACATCCGCGAGTCGCGGCGGATACGGGCGGAGTTTACCGTGCTGGAACAGCACGTCGGGCTCGAAGCTCGTATGGCAGAGACTGGTCTCAGCCGGGAGGAGGTTACAGCGGCATCTTTCCCCGATTCGGTGGGTATTGGCAGTTACCGAATCGACCTTCACCCCTCAACGGGAGGCGACAATTACATCGATATCAGCTCACTTCCGTTCGAGATTCCTCTGGGTGCGCTCATTCCGGAACGCCTGGAGAACCTATTGCCAGCCTGTAAGAACCTCGGCGTAACGCACATCACGAACGGGTGCTATCGCCTACATCCGGTAGAGTGGAATATCGGAGAAGCGGCAGGTCTGCTGGCGGTGTTTGCTTTGCGGACGAAGGAATCGCCCCGCGGTATTCGGAACACGGCGGAGAAACTAGCGGATTTTCAGCGTTTCATTCAGAATCAGGGTGTCGAAATCCGCTGGCCTCGGCCTGCACAGTCGCCGCGGTAACTCTTACGTAGCGGCGGGTAGCATCCGGTACAGCATTGCGTCGATCTCAAGTTGCTATTCGGGCCTCATAGCCTTGATGACCGTAATGCCGTCGGGTTGATACGATAAAGGGCCTTCTGCGTCAATCGCCGTCATAATTACTGGTTCAGGGAAGCGAGTCGACTTGAGAACGAGCTGGAAGTTTTCGTTCGATGTGAGCCCGTCCCGCTGCTCGGTAGCCGAATCGTCGCCCCAGGCGGCAATGGCAAAGTTCTTTCCGGAGAACGCATCGCTTTTCCCTGCACACAGGCCATCCTGTGTGAAGACAAACAGTGTATCGCCTTCGGTTAGTGCAGATAGGGCATTGCCGCTAAAAATGAGCGTATGGTTCGTTTCCCGCATGTCCGAGCAGCCCGTGAATTGCCAGGACTCAACCTGCGGAGACCGGGTCTCGACCGGTTTTAATGAGGCAGAAGGGTTGTCAGCAAAGGGGGCGATTTTATTTGCCTCGAAACGGCTCGTGTCCCCACATCCGGCTCCTGCTGAGAACAGGAGAAACATGCATGTAAGAAGGATGCTCGATAACTGCAATGTACGCACTTCCTTGGTTTCTACACTATCGCCTAATACTGGCTCTATGTACCAGGCCAGATTCCCGACGCTATGGTGCTGACGAGCCAGGCGCATGAGGTCGGGTCTTGGCTAGGGCCAGAGCTACCGTGCTACGACGTCTGGTGGCGCAACGGTGATGTGTTGGCTATCAGACTGCTTGCTTTCGTCATCAAGTTTTGTGCCGTTGGGGCAATCGCTGTGCATCAAAGCCCCTCTTTCCTTGCCGGCTCATGCGTAGGGGAATAAGTGCGCTATCCGGTAGGCCGCATCGTGGGAATTGTGTCGCGCAACGATTCCAAGATCGGGTTCGGCTCATGCGTCCAGGTATGCCCGATCTTCATCGCTAAGGAGTGGGCGCATCTGTTCGAGGTCAGCCCGGGCATCCAGTAACATCTTGCGGGCTCGCTTCTCCTGTTCGTCCGTTCTCGACTCGCTTTTGAGAATGGTTTCGGCAAGCCGGATGATAGCAAGCCGGTTGCGAATCTCGTGACGAACCTCACGTTCTGTCATATTCGACTCCGATGCATACCAGCTCATCGCTCACGAGGGACGTGCGGCCTGGTGTCTACGTGATGGTGCTGGATATCTTTTGTTCAGTTATTGGTCCGCACGCCTTTCGATTTCAGGTTTACTCCTTCACTGTTGCACAACACTGCCAGGGAATGGATCCACCTATTCTAATCTTCGCGTCCGCACCCACGGCATCTCATTCCGTCATAAAATGGAGGCGTGTATGCGTTAGGTAATCAGGTCACGTCAATGCCACAGCATTGGAGGAAGTGTACGTAGAGACGTGCGAAAAGCAATCCTCCGGTCGGATGCCATTTCCTTGAACAGCCGGCTCTCAGAAGATTCAAGGATTATACTTACTTACAGAAGACGATTACAGAGCCATCTTCCAGAACATCCACGGCAATCACTTGACTCAGCTCAAGGGCTTGCGCTCGTAAAGCTTGAAGCATTTCCACGCGTGAACCGATGGCCTCACGTAAAGAGAGAATGGTGTTTTCTCGCGTCATCATCATCTCTTCCAGGATTTGAGAGGCCTCGTCGTTATCGTTCACGAGTTCATCCACGTCCACCGTCCGGACGTGCTCCGCATTCAGCCCGGCTAGATGCGAGAGGGTGGCCATCTCCTGCGTCGTACGCTCAAGGGCACCGATCACGTCCTCGACGTAGACGGACTCCGGTGTTGCTGACCCATCTCTGTTGCCTTCAGCAGGCGAGTTGTTGCCGCGTCCGAGCGCGGATGCAAAGCAAAGTACAATCAGTGCAACGGAAAACCACATATTCGTTCCCCACCTGGTCATCATACCTCCTCCGGTCTACGCTGCGGGAAATTCAACACCTCACTATGAGTGCAGCGAGCGTGCCATACGCTTCCACCGTGAGCAAAATACAGGCCCGCATAACCGTTCCGTTACAAGATTGCCTTTATTGGGCTCATTTCGAGGTAGGGCGACTGTGCTTCCGGTATAAGTATGTGAAATAATTGCACCTGCCCCATTGTGTTATTGCACAGGTTCCATACCGGGGAGATGCCGGTGATGCAGGCGGTACCTACGAAGCGGCACAGAGAGCAATCAGCAGCGTATATGCTACGGTCATGTAACGAGAAGAGCTGTAGATGAGGATAAAGAATGGCCCGATACAGAATCGATGAGAAACTTCCCGAGCGACCAATGACGGTCTTCGTGTGGACAGAACGAACGGTCGCACTCATGGAGTACACTGGAAAGGGGAGATTCGTGTCTCGCACGCCCAATGGGGTGGTCGATCGAACTGCGGAAGTGCATTACTGGGAGCAGGCCCGCTCCGAGCCGCAGCGGAAATCACTGTGGCAGGAGGAAGAAGAGGAAGAGTAAGTCCACGCCTTCTACATGCATAGACCCGATTCGCATAACGCAAGTCACGGAGTGTAGGCGGAGCCGGAACGGAGGTACTGGAGTGGGGCGGTGTCGGCTTTTCAATCGAACCAGAAATATTTCCAGTGCGGATACATCGCCTCGTGAACGGCGTAGTAGCCCCGCCTCCTTTCCAATTGCTGCCCCGAATACAGGAGCAGGTCCATATCGTGACTCGTCACAACCTGTTGGTCGCGGGGGTTATACACGACGAACTCTCTTGCATCGAGAGGGATCGCGAACTGCTCGAAGAACAGATTGTAAGCGTCGCCGTGCGGTTCGTAGCAATACCTTCTGATGCCGATCAGCCCGGGCGAATAGTCTGTGTTTACCGACTGCAGTGAGGATGGATAACGGCCGTGAACAACGCGGTAGGCCTCGATGTCGGCAATCAGTCGCTCGCTGTTCTGGATGGCACGGCTCCTGCTGAACTCGACTAACCGAGCGACGGTGGCCCGCTGAAGCGCGAATACGGCAATGGGCACGACGATGAGATAGAGCGCTACCCGCTTTGCTAGTTCCGGCCCTGCTTCCTCCAGCGCTTTCAGTTTCGGTCTCACCCTTACCAGTGCGTAGCTACCCAGGACAAGAGCTATGAGGCCAAAAGATAGCCCGCCAAACGCGGCCGCAGCCACCGATGCGACGAACCAGACCACCGACGATACGATCAGTGTCGCTATGCCCAGCGCATAATGCTTCCCTGCATGTGATCGCCGGTGTCCAGCATCTAACCAGAGGACCCCGACGGGCACGAGCAACAGCCCGGCTATCCCGATGAGTTGAGCCATTACCGACAGCGGCACCGCAAGGCTGTCGTACCGCCCTGGAAGGAACGGTAGCAGCGTGAACAGCATGATGCACGCTGTGACGGCAATACTGCATAGGACGTGCTTCGCTATCATGATTGTCAGCATCTTGTACCACGCTATTCTTACGTGGATCGACGAGGCCAGCCTGGAGCGGAATACATGTGGAAGGCGGGGCTGCCAGTATAGCCTGGATTATCTCACATGTATCGGGAGAGAGGTAGAGCGCATCGCACTATTCGATATTGTTACTGGTTCAGCGCATACGGATCTATGTTGCCCACTCAGCAGATTCGTAGAATGAAGCTGCGGTGCATGTGCACATCACGACAGCATTAACCGGGCGGCTCAATGAAGAATGATTGGGTGCTGATAATCGCCGAAGATGAAGAAGCCGAAGCAGAGGACAGACAACTTCTCGTGGAGGTCGGCTGGCCAGAGCACGGCATAAGGTCGGCCAGGGGCGGGGATGCGCTGGCGTTCATCAACAGCAGCCTCCTCACAGAGAAGCTTCGGGATCGACCCGGGCTTATCATTTTCGACCTGGACCATCACAACGATGAGGGACGTGAGCGACTCAGGCAGCTTATGATGGCTCTCAAGCATTCGGATACATTCAAGACGCTCCCGCTGGTGATGCTGCTCCGGCCGGATTTTGCACTGGAGGACGTGGAGGCATGGTACAGCGAGGGCGTAAATGCAGTGGTGTTGAGACCCAATTATTCGGGCGAGGACGCGCGGAAACTCTTCCGGAGTTTATCTTTATTCTGGAAGGATATGGTCGTACTGCCGGACACGTCGTGGGACCACCGGACACCACCGGCCTCGCATTAGGCTCAGGGTGCACAGACAGGCATTACCACGCTAATGCTCGTTGCCTGGACTGCGGTGTGCGATCCATCTGTGGTCTGAGTATACAACCCGTGAGATGATCACCTGCTATTACGCCGGTGCGGCTGGGGAAGTTGACAGACTATGGTTGGCCACCTGTTTTGACAGCCTTTGTGGCGTACATACATGCTCATTGTTCAAAAACATGCACCGGGGTGCTAGTTATCCCATTTGCGGGCGGGTCGCGCGGCGAAGGCAAGGGTCTGCCGGATTGTGAAAAGCGGCGTCGGGTTGGCGGGAAGGGCTTTTTACAATACGGACGTGGAGCGCCCTTGCCGGAGCATTGGAAAGACCTTGTTTTTGCCCCCCGGTGCATTCAATCGACAGAGCCCCGAAGAGACCAAACAGAAAGGGGAGGATCGAGCGGAGTGTCTTTTCCGGTTCTCGCCGGCTGCTGGACGGGCGGTCATTGCCGGGAGGGAGCTGGCGGCTCCGATCGTGGCCGGATGGCAGAAGGATCACCGAGCGTGGCGGGCCTGCGGTAGGCCGAGTAGGGGGCCGGCCTAAGCGAGACAGGAGATACAGGTCGGTATGCGCTGGCCTGCGGAGGACCGGGTCAGGGGCCGGCGCACAAGAGGGTGAGAGAAAGGCCGGGCCTGCGGCGGGTTAAGCGAGGAGCCGGGCCTGGGGTCAGATAGAGGTTGATGAATCTGATGTGAACACAGGAGTCAGGTATTAAGTCCTTGCCGGGTTTGCCGATATCCCCGATGTGTTGTACGGTTCGGCATGTCTGTTGGCATCCTCCCCCTGCATGATCGAGCCCGCGTTCCATTAACCAGATAACGGACGTGTTGGGGCTACCCTGCGTTCTTAATTAGGACAAAAGAGTGCGTTGTCTACTAGTCGAGGACAGACCCGAAATCTCTTTCATAGCCCGCCGTTTCATGCAGGGCCTCATCAGCACCGATGCTGCAGCTACCGCCGAGGAGGCGATCCCTCTTTTGTTAAGCACAACCTACGACCTGATCTTTCTTGATATCCAGCTTGGGCCGGGCATCACGGGCATAGACCTGCTGCACGCGATTCGGGCCGATCCCCGGTATGCGAAAACGCCGATCATCGCATGCACGGCGTCCAGCGAACCGGGCAAGCGGGAAGCGCTGCTGGCCGAGGGGTTCGATGATTTCCTGGCCAAGCCGTTCACCCGCGAGGATATCCAGGCCATGGTCCGGAAGCATCTGGCGAAGCAACAGTCAGAACGCCAGATGGCCAATGGCATCCTGGAGGAATGGATGTGAGTGTACCAGGTCAGGCGCGGTATGGCGCCGGGCCGCGGGTTAGAGAGAAAAATCGATTCGGTTACGATGCGCCGGCTATGATCAGGTTTGCAGTCAGGCGCGTTGTGCCGTGAGACGGCGCACGCTCGCGTCCCCGGCACGCCGGGGAGCGGCAAATCCGAGATGTTATCCGACCAGCAATAATTCCCAATAACATTACTTATGCGGAATAGAAGGCGTGCAGATAGATCAGGCGAACCTGTCCCCGATCTGCATCAATCTAACCGTACTCCTGCCGGATCGCTTGCTCGTGCCGGCGGCGGTTCTCCGGATCCTCCAGGTGCACGTACCACGCATCAAGTGTGGCCCATACCTCTGGGTAATCGATCGGGTCGGGCTGTTCGAGGACAGCGGTCGTGCGGCTGCCCTGGATGAATTCGATGGATTTGATGTGGACGATGCGCGCCTCGTCAAAAGGCAGGCGGTGAACGCCGCCCGTGTACGCGGCAAAGGGCTCGTAGAGCATGATGGCCTCGAGGCGGCCGTTCCGCTCAATGGGCCGCACGTCAACGGCGGCTATAACCTGGATGGGGCCGCCGTTGACGTGCGGGTAGAGCGCGAGTGCCGCGCCCCGCCGGGCGATACGTTGGATGAATTGGGCCTGGGGTGTTTGGAAAGCCATTAGATGGGCCTCTCGCACCTGATGCAGTGTGTGCTTCCCTTAGGGTTGTTCATATGGCATCGCTGGCACTCGATCTCTTCCTTAGCTGACCGCATCTTGTCTAGAGTTGATGGTGCGAGGGCCAACCTAAGCTGCCGCACATCATCTTTTATCTCAGCAAAGCCCCAAAGGATGGCCCCAGAGAGCAGGGATACAAAGGTTAAGGAGAGCATTGCGAGACTTTCTGAATCGCCGGCAAAGAGGAACAGAAAGAAGATTAGACCACAGATTCCACCGGCGGCGAATGCCAGGATAGCGAAGGCATGGATCATGTCGAGAGCGTGCGAGACGATAAGAGATGATGTAATACTTCAAAAGCAGTGAAGAAGCTTCTAGTCTAGCCCCTCACCTATCTCCTCATATCGACTGGACTTACCTCATATTAAGGCCGTAATCGGAAGGCGAGTCTAAAACCCGAGATGCAAACGGAATAAAAGCCGAATGAGCTTCGGGATCGTGATATCATCCTGCCTTGTCTTAATTGCCACGGCATCGTAAACGTCCGGATCCAGCTGTACATTCAACTTCATGGACCTAGGAGGTTTGCTTAGCTGTGTTGAAATTATCCCTCTTCCCCCCTGCTGCACTATTATCTGTGTTGCAGCTAAAGCCGTTAAGGATCAGTCACGGCTCCAGGTAGATGCGCAATAAATGCCCAGTTAGGTCGGCAGCGTGATGCCGTCGGCTTTGGCGCGGGCTACGGCAGCATTGTAAAAGTCCGGGTCCAGTTCCACGCTGAGCTTCTTCGGCTTGGGTGGTTGGGGCGCTTTGCTAGCCAGGAGCCGGAGCGATCTGTTCGATATGATAGTTGCGAACCTTCGCGATTCAGCACGTTGTCTATGCGTTTCCATTGATCGGCCTTCTTAGTGGCGGTATGTTCAGGGAAGTTCTCCGCCCTACACAACTTCTGCTTGCCATTCTGGCTGGAACGCCTGTCTGATCTGGCAAGGACAACGAACGAATTCGCCATGGAGATGCGACCCCGCGTTCCGGGTGAGACGATGCCCCGCCGAGCCTTCCTGCAATCGTCAGTCCTGGCGCTCGTCGCCAGCACGGGTTTCCGGGCGTGCGGCTCCCCCTCGCAGCGGAATGATTCGATACGGGACGTCCCCTGGCTCGGCGAGCTCGAGCAGAGGGGCGGTGCGCTTCCCGAAGGCACACCTCCCTTGCATCCTCTTCTGACTGACTCTTCCGGCCAGCCGATCACGTCTCGCTCTGCATGGGAAAGACACAGAGAGGAACTCCGTGCAGTCTGGCTCGACTATCTGGGTCCCCTGCCGCCCAACTCGAATCCGCCGCGCCTAGAGGTTCTGGAAGAGGACCGGCCCGACGGCGTAATCAGGCAGCTCGTGGCCTATGAGGGCGAGCCGGGCATCACGGTACAGGGCTACCTCCTGCGACCTGCGGAGGTTCGGGACCGGCGTCCTGCTGTGCTTGCACTGCACTCGACGGTCAACGAGACGATCCGCCAACCGGCCGGCGTAGAAGGCGCCCCGGAGAAGGCATTCGCCTTGGACCTCGCTCGTCAGGGCTTTGTGGCGTTTTGCCCCATGTGCTTCCTGTGGCATGACCGGGGTGAGCGCTCCTATGAGGAGCAGACCGAGCGCTTCATGCAGCGCTATCCCGGCTCGACGGGCATGGCCAAGATGCTCTTTGATGCGCAGCGTGGGCTGGACGTGCTCGAAAGTCTTGGTGACGTCGACCCGAACCGCATCGGCATCATCGGCCACTCGCTCGGCGGAAAGGAGGTGCTCTACCTGGCCGCCTTCGACTCCCGCGTGCGTGCGGTCGTCAGCAGCGAGGGCGGTATCGGCACGGGCCACTCCAACTGGGATGCCCCCTGGTACCTGGGTGAAGGGATGCGGGCCTTCGGACGAGAACATCACGAGCTTCTTGGCCTGATCGCCCCCCGTCCTTTTTTGCTTGTCGGTGGCAATTCAGCAGATGGGGAGCACAGCCTTCCCTTCATCGAGGCTGCGCTGCCTGTCTACGATCTCTACGGGAAGCCGCACCGCGTAGGCCTGCTGAATCATCGGCAGGGGCACAGCATGCCTCCGATTGCGCAGCAACGCAGCTACGAGTGGCTGAAGACATACGTTTGATAGGCTCGCATTTAGGCAAGTACTGGGCCGTGGTACCGTTCATATTTCCGGAAAGCCTGAACTCTGAGTGGATGCGTAAACACGATGCTGAAGCAACTTCAGCGCCTGCCCGTCAGCTATCCAGCCTCCTGCAAATTGAGTTTCAGTCTCTCCCGACCACGTTAGCACCTCACCAAAAGGTAGAGACACAGCCTTCCTTCAGTGCATTCGGCGCATGGTGTGTGCACAGCTATTCAGTCGTTTCATTGGCTACCTGACTGGAAGCGGTGCGCGGCTTTGGCTGGGCTGCTTCCCAGGCTTCCCGGCTGACAGTCTGCCGTTCGTGTAGCAGGATGATGGTTCCCTGTTTATTGCTGGATACCAGATCAGGCAACTCATCCCCGTTCAAGTCGCCCACGATGAGTTGCACTCCAACCCCGGATTCACCGTCGATCAGGTATGGAACGAAATCGACGGTCTGCCCATCGCCGCTGCGGACGGTTCTAAACCAGTAGATCACGGAAGGCGTATCGGCATCGGAGTCACCACTGGAACCATGCGCCCAGTGGCGCTTGCCTGTTACGATGTCCTTTACGCCGTCGCCGTCCATATCAACGAGGTCTATGGCGTGGAGTTGGGAGAAGCTGAGACCGTACCGGTTGTTCTCGGGCCGGTCCGTCATGATGATGTGCTGGACGAACTCGTCCTCCTGTACCTGTTCGTACCAGGCTAGGCCGTAGCCGTGTGCTTTCAGGCTGGTAATGACGTCGTTGTCGCCGTCACCATCCACGTCGTAGGCGTACATCTGAGAACCGCCCTCTCCGAAATTGGCGGGGTGATGGGTCCAGACCGGGTCGCCATCGAGCGACTCCGGTTGCTCCCACCAGCCGTCCTTCTCCAGGATATCGTTTCGCCCGTCGCCGTTCACGTCGCCAATACCGAGCCCATGCGTGAACCGCTCCCACGGACCCTTTGATGAAATGGGGTGAAACACCCAGGGTTGGGTCGCGTCGTTCGGGTCAGGTCCGGCATAGCCGTAGTATCCGTCATAGATGAAGACCAACTCCGGCCGGCCATCGCCTGTCAGGTCTGCCCAGGCGGGCGATTCGTTATTGACGATGTCGAAAACCTTGTGTCGCTGCCAGTGGCCTCCCTCCTCCCCGGGGTTTTCATACCAGCTGGCATCCTCGCCCGGAAATCCTACGATGAGGATGTCGTTCCATCCATCCTCGTTGAAATCATAGGCATGCGCGAAGAAGTTATCCGAGTAATGTTCCGGGTCGAACTCCCTGACTGGATAGTACTCGTGCTTCTGCGTGAAATCCGGTCCTTCATACCAGTAGGGTCCTGCGACAATGTCTATGACGCCGTCGCGGTTGAAGTCGCCAAAGTTGGAGCCTTCGGCAAGGAACTGCTCCGACAACACCTTTTTAGTGAAGGTATGAAGTGTGTACTCCTGCTGCGATTGCGTGAATGCGCAACCGCCCAGGAGCACCAAGATCGGAATCGTACGTTTCATGGTTGAGCCGGTCTTCGGAGGCAGCGAGGTGGTGCATTACGGTGAATGTACGTTAGACCTCTGGCGGATGCCTGGGTGCGTCATCTGTTCAGAATAGGAATCACACGCAACAGCTCCAAGCCTCTGAGTGAGCCAAGCGTGTTGACAAGTGTCGAAACTTATCAGACATTTGTCTGTAGGTAATCTACATCGCCATCCTACGAGCTAGGTCATCCACTATGAGTACCGCGCTTGCCGATAAACCATCTCAGGCATCCTTTGAAAAGGCGTTACGCCGCCGTCTCACGGCGCGGAAGCGTGTGCAGTCCGCTGTTCCCAATGTACGAGGGGTACGCCAGGGGCTCGATGTGGCCGCGCTGGATGAGGTTCGTGCTTGGCTGGGTCTCCGCGAGGAAGCGCTGGAGCGGGTGCTATCCGTCTCGGCGCGCACGCTGCAGCGGCGGCGCACCGGCGATCAGCGGCTCACCCCGTCCGAATCCGACCGCCTCTGGCGCGTGCTACATGTTATCCACCGAGCCATCGATGCGTTTGGTGATGAGGAAGCCGCCCGCACATGGCTTCTTTCCCCCCAGGCATTGCTCGGAGGCGAGACCCCATTGGAGCGGCTGGATACAGAGCCGGGCCTGCGAGAGGTCGAGGACATGCTCACCGTGATCGACGAAACGGCTGCGGCCTGATTTCCTTATCGAACTTCTCTCTGGTCTGTGACGATCTACCGCCTCACAAAGGCAACCTACGCCGATACTGCCTTCGCAGGTTCGCGAGGTCGTGGACGGTGGCATCAGATGGGTGCTTCAGTCGTGTACGCCGCCGACCAGCCTGCGACAGCTCTTCTGGAAACGCTGGTCCACGCCACACGCGCCGACCTCATCCGAGTGCCTTACGTCGTATTCGAGATCGGGTTGGATGAGGATCGGCATCTGCTACGCCTTCCACAGGAAATACTTCCTGCCGACTGGCAGGCCTGGCCGTGGCCCGCATCCACGCAGGAAATCGGCACCTATTGGTTTCAGTCGCAGGCTTCCGCCGTGCTGGAGGTGCCTTCCGCTGTCATTCCGTACCACCGGAACTACCTCATCAATCCGAGCCATCCGGATTTCCAGGAACTACATATCGAGGGCCCTACCCCGTTCCCGATAGACGTCCGGCTTGGATAGATGCTTTGCTTCTGATTGTTTAGTAGGGCACGGCCCCGAGCTACTTCAGATCACCTCGAAGGACCGCGCCGCCCAGACGTTCGTACCGGTCTGACTGCGCACGGCGACGCGCCGCACGCCGAGGGCGGCGCTGGCAGCCACGTCGAGTCGAATTTCGGCTCCGGAGACCGCTACCGTGATATCATCTGATGGGGTAACAACTACCTCATCGGCAACGGGTGAGTGGCCTGCATCGCAAACCAGCGTGAGGGTGTTGCCGCGGGTGACCTGGAAGGGCCCCGTCCCGGAGGGCAGGTTCAGCCGGAAGTGCGGTTCGAGCCGTAAGGTGGCTCGGACCGTCCCTGAAATCGTCTCTGTAGTCCCCGCACCTGTCGGCTGGGAAGCACGAACGTCGATCTCCCAGGTCAGGTCGACGGCTTCTTCCGGCGGGTCGTCCGCAGAGAAGGCCAGCCGCAGGGCTCCACCGTCTGCAAGATATTCGGCGTGGGCGGTTGTGGCGGTCGCGTCGACATCGATATCCGGTTGCGGGTGGCGGCTCGGGGCGGGCGTCGTAGCCGCAGCATAGGTCTGCTGCTGGCGGGGTAGTCCCTGCATCCGGGCCGGGACGAGGAGGAAGACCTCGGCACCTGGTTTCAAGGGTCCGGCGACTGGCGGGGCCGTCGGGTCGGCAACAGTGCGCACGGGTACCGTATCGGTCACCCGCACGCTGAATGCACGCACGGGAATCTGCAAGGTCTCGCGCAAGTGAACCTGCGGCCAGGCGCGTGCGGTGTTCTCCTTGATTCCATAGGGCGCTACCAAGTGATCGCGCGTGATTTCTACCGGCTCTTCTCCGGCGGTCGTCTGTGCCTGAAGTTCCAGATCCCCGCGTAGCCGGATGACGGGGCCATCGCCGGGCTGGAGCACCGTTGCCGAGTAGCGTCGCGTGCCGTTCGGTTCCACCGAAATGCGCAGCCGCTGGCACAGGATGGCGTCTACGGTGTCACCGTTCGCGACGGTCTTTCCGCCTACCCGCACCATCACGTCGCGAACACCTTTGTCACCGGTACGGTCGAAATAAAGCGGCTGCCTTACCGAGAAGATGCCGAGCGTCGCGTCTCCCTCCTCCGTCATCTGGCGCCCCTCCGCGCCGCCAGAAATGCCGTTGACGACCGTTGCGCGATACTCGCTTGGCCGGCAAAAAGCGACGTACGTGCCCAGCGTGCGCTCCAGAAAGGGGCTGAACGGAATGATCCCGGTGCCTGACACCTGAAAGCTGTCAGGTCCGGTCCCCGTATGGGTAAACGGGTTCTGTATACCTTTTATATATAAGAGGTCTGGCAGGTGTAGGGCCGCGTCGGTCACGCCCGCGTCGATCTGAGCGCCCTGGTTTGGCTCGGCCGATCCGGTACCGCTCTTATCCAGTGCCGGGATGATGCGTAACAGGTCCCTGGTGTGAACGCCCGGCGCGTCCTGCTTGCTTCCGCCGACATCGATGAGCGTTTCATTCCGGCTATTTGGCCAGTACCAGTACCGCCCGATGTCACCCACGTATTCGGGAATATCCCGGAAGCGCCCGAGCGGACTGTACAGGTCGCCGCTTTCCTCCGAGGCCGACTGTTCCATAATGGACATGTGCCCATTGCCAGTGCCCTGCTTTAAGAGGTTATCGAAGAAAAAGAAGCCGAACGGGAAGAGCGTCCAAGAGGTGGAACTGAATCCCCAGCGCATGATGCGCCTGAACACGTCCCAGACCACGCCCTCTGTCTGATCCATGTTGGGATCGGTACGGAATTGGAGCTGGCCGTACGGATCGAAGAGCCATCGCATCCACCCGAATCCCATGTGGTTTAGCGCTGCGGTCGAGGCAAAATTAAGTGGGTCGTTACTCGCTACACGAGCGATCTGCAGCGTCCGATCCTCTCCTTCGTGATCGGGTACGTCCCGCAACTCGATGATACCGTTGGGGTGGACGGCAGTGACTGCGTTGTCCACGGACACACCCCGCACGCGGATCTCGACGATGTCATGGACCTGCGCGCTGAATTTATCCTTATCAACCTGGATTCTGGCGGGCTGCGCCGGATCAGGCACTCGGGCCGGATGGAAGGTGAGCCACCACCGGGTGCCGCTTCCCCCCTGACTGTGATGTACGACCAGCGCGATGAGCCAAGGGATGAACGCCAGTATCGGACCGACGACGGTGCTCATCAGGCCACCGAGCGTGTCGACGTCCGCTAGGCCGACGCCCAGATCCTTAAAGAAATTGGCGACCTCGTCGCTACGGCGGTCCAGCCGCACGTAGGCTTTGCCGGGTCGCAGCTGGGGAGAAGGTTGGATGATGAAGCGGTTGTCCTCCCGCGTGCTCAGCGTCAGGCTTACCGACCCGGCATTCTGGGAGACCTCAACTCTGCTGCCTTTGTCGAAACCTATGCCGTGAAAGTCAGGGATCTCCAGGACGAGGTTGCCGCCCTGTTGAATGATCGTTGCCGGAACATAGGATGAGAAAGGCGGCAGTTCGGGGTTCGAATCGCTCAGAAGCAGCGGCAGTTCCCAGATGACCTTCGGTAGCGGGCTCAGGAGCAGCGGCCCCAGTATGGAGATGTGACGTGTATGGTAGAGTTCGTGTGTCTCCAGGCTCTCGTAGCGCGACAACTCCCAGGATTCCGACGCATCCTGCGGGATCATGACGTTGCCGCCGCTAAACGTACCGCTTGCCTGGCGCTCGTCGCCTGGTGCGGGGCTGAACAGGATAGCGTATACGGGATCGGTATGGCTCGTGAACGGATTACCGTTCGCGAAGAGCACATCCTTGCCCTCAAGTGTATAGTCCGACTCGTATCGCGGATTACCAGAGAGAATGGGTAACCGCACGTCGACCGTACTGGTCCCGGATAGTGTTGCCGGAACACTGTAGAGCTCGACGGCCATGCTGGTTACGGCCGATACGAGCGCGGGCATGGCGGCTGCATCGGCCTGACCGTGACGTCCCTTCACGATGGCAATAGGCGTCTGCCTCGACTGTATCGCTGAAAGCGCGTTCGGTGCCCACACTTTTAGCGTAAGCTCCCGGGGATTGCCTGCCGATATTGCCCCCTCTCTTCCAAGGCGCGAGCTGCCCGTGTCCGGATCAGACGGGACGAGGAGCCGCACGCGCAATTCGCTGGCGGCAGTTGAGACATCGACTCCCGGTGGGCCTGCCTCGAGCCTGAGCGTCGTTCCCTGCCGCTCTCCGACACGGAACGCATGCCGGACCGTATTGCCGCCGCCGTCCGTCCAGAGCACTTCGACTAGCTCGCCCGCCTCGAAGCGGGGCATGTGTACGGGATGCGTGATCGGGCTGCCGCCGGACGAGACCACGTTGCCAGCAGCGTTCACCTCATACGCCACCGGAAGCAGCCGCAGCCAGTCGGCGGCAAGGGCTTCTGCCTGGTAGGATGAGCTGCCCACTTCCAGTGGCACGACTTCCAGGTCGGATGTGCCGACAGTGATATCCCGGTCCAGCGTGGCCGTGAGGCGAACGTCGCGCACCAGCACTGCCGCTGGATCGGACACGCTGCCCGAAGGATCCTGAAGCAGCACCATCTGGGCTGGCGTGGGGGTGCGGCCAGCCACAGGTGTTGCCGTGAGCGTCGTGCCGCTCAGCGTAGCACCCGAGATGACCGTGGGACCGGCGGCCGCATTCAGGGTGGCAGCACCCAGCGGGTTGAGTTGCAGCACGGGCCGACGGGCGCCCCCACCTGGATTCCAGTCAGGAGCCGGGTTCTCATCCAGAACGAGGGCCGTCACGGTCTCCATCTGCGCTCCGGATTCATTCGGGTCAGCAAAGGCTCGGCGCTCTACCGTGTAGGGAGTGCCCGTATTGCCCGGCAGCGGGCCGGCAGCGATGATCAACTCATCGTAGATGCGGGCGGATACGGCGCGTACCTGGCGCAGACGCCCTTCATCATCCCGGATCCCGATGTACCCGGTGTTGGGTGCGCGGCCGGATTCCTCGGGCGTATACGTGAGCTGGGTCGTGCCGCCCTGGCCGTCCCACGCACCCAGCGTCCGTGCACGGCGCATCGTGAGCCACGGGACGTCGCCCGTGATGGAAGCGTCGAGCGCGGGTGCGATGCGGCGTTCACCACCGCCGAGCACTTCCGTGACGAGAACGGCGGCCGTACCGTTGATCAATAGCGCCGTTCCGGCATCGGGTGCCGTTCCGGTTCCGAAGTTCAGTGTGCCCGGATCCACGACCGATACCGTTCCGCCGCTGCCCGGGCTCGCATCAAGCACCTCCACGCGAAGCGGCGGCTTGCCAGTTCCCGCATCGAGCACGGCGTTCACCTCCAACCGGGCCTCCAGCCGGTCAACCAGCGCCGCGCCGACCTCCGTGCCGCCCTGCGAAAACACGATAGGATCCTGAGGGAAGTAGCGGTGCGTACTCGCGCCCTCCGCCACATTCAGCCGGTCGTTCTGTGTTCCCATTGAGAGGGTTTCGGACGACTGCGCTGCGCCAACGCCTCGTACGAGCAGGTTCGTTCGGGCTAGGCCGGCGGGGTTCTCGGTCATCCGGATCCGCGTCTTGCCCTCAATCGAGATCGCTGTATCGACCGTCACCTTTCGAATCGTCCGTGACGCGCCGATGATGAATAGCTCCGTACCAGAGGTCACCATCGTGAGCCCGGTCCGGTCGATGATGAGGACCTCCCGGTCCTCCATACGCCCGGCGGCAAGCACGCCCGTAGGCTCGACTTCGATGATCCGTCCCTGCTTCGGGCCGTGGTTATTGATCGGGATGAAGTGCAGGCCGCCCGAAGGGAAATGGGGTGTCCTGGAGCCGGGAATGACTGGCTCGGCTGCACCTCCTGCACGGGTCCAGCCCGGCGCACGAGCGGGGATCCTGGGATCCTCGATACCCGAGCCGCGAAGGACGAACGGAGTGAACCGGTTGTCGCCTTCGTCGGTCGGCACGGCGTGAAGGAGTGTGCCGTAGAGCGTAGGCCGGAACGGACCCTCCGGTACGAAGACACGGAAGCTGGACAGAGCGTTAAAATCCTCCGACCGCGCCCACACGTACCGGTAATAGGTCCACGCTCTGCCTACGTTGATGTTGATCGTCTCCAGGCCGACCGGGTCGAAGCGGAAGCCCCACTCGCCGAGCCACCTGCTGGAAACGACTTCTTTGTCCGCCCAGCGGCCCAGCTCACCCCGGAAGAGCGCGAGAAGGAAGTTGAGCAGTTCGACGGCAAGTGTGCTCGCGAGGACGTGTTGCGACGACCATGTCAGGCTACTCAGCGTAGAGAATGCACCTGCCGCCCAGGAGATGGCTCCCGTCGGGTCGGTGCGCCCGACGGGGTCGTGCCGGCAGACGGCGTACGCTCCATATTCCGGTGGATCTACCGGGAGCGGGCCCCGATAGCCGTTCGACCGGCGGAGGTCTTCGGGGCCGCCGTGCAGGGGATCGGGTGCGTCAAAGGCGCCGACGCGTGGGTCGAGCCGACGCGTCATGTAGTGCACCCGGCCTTCGTGGTGTGCGCCACCGAATAGACCCGGCACACCCGGATATGCCAGCAGGGCTTCCCCGTACGCGTCACGCGGGATGCGCGTGTAGCCGGAGCGGGTGATTACGCGGACGGGCGTGAGCGACGGGTCGAGCGAGAACACCGCTGCCAGGGGCTCGCCAGGCGGTCCGTCGATGCGGCCCAGGCACGCGAAGCCGTCCCACAGGTAGGTGGCGAGAATCCGGCCGTCCGGAGCAGTAACGGTCCACAGACGCCCGAAGCTGTCCCGGTTCCAGTTCGCTGGCGGATCCGGCTCGCCGGTGCGCCGCCCGTCCGCGTCATACGAAAGCGCGTAGGAGCGCGCACCCTCGCTCACACGAACAGGCCTCCCGTTTTCACCCGACTCTATTCGCCGCTCTCCAAAGGGGCCGCGGATGCAGCGCAGGCCCACGGCGTCGTAGTCGTATTCCCAGGCAGTATCAGATGACCGGCAGGATGTAACCCGGCCACGTTCGTCACGCTCGATCGCTACGCCATCCACGAGCACGAGCCGCCTCTCCTCATCCCATCGGTATGCTTCCAGCCAGCACTCTCCGAGGGTTTCCACCCGGCGTAAGATCAGGCGTTCCAGTGCCGCCTCCCGCACACGCACCCAGCCGTCCCCGTAGATGCATTCTCCTCTCTCCCTGTGCAGGTAGGTTCGTCCGGCGCAGGTGAGACGCTCCAGCCGGCCGGTGGCATCGAGGTGGTAGGTCACCACAGCATCGGTACCGGGGACGAGCAGGTAGACGTGCTTCGGCCGGGCCTGCGCGGGAGAAACGGTCGGGATCGTCGTCATAGCGGCGCTGCGAGTAGTAGGCAGGGAAATAAGGTGGGGATGAGCTCAGACGTTTATATCGGCAGAGATGCTGGCGCCCGCCCCCGCGCTTGCATACTGTATCGAGCGGAGCAGGCGGACGAGTGCCTCATGGATGGCTTCCACTGCACGTTCGAACTGTTCGGCGATTTCGGGACCAAGGGTGTCGATGACGTTCAGCAGTGCGGCGGGGTCTAGTTGAGCGAGTGCCTCCCCCACTTCGATGAGCGGCTGACCTACCGTACTCAGTAGTGCTGCCGGATCAATTTCTTTCACCTGTTCGACAGCCGCTTTAAGGCTGTCCAGGTTGAGGGTTTCCAGGACGGCGCTCGGCGTCAGCGTACGCAGCTGATTTGCCACGGCCTGAATGATCCCACTGATCTCATCCGCAAAGCTGGCGGGATCGTAGGCCACGATGCTCTCCCTCAGTGCGGCGTGGACCTCCGCCACGTCGGCCACGAGTGTATGAGGATTGAGTACTTCCAACTCTTCCCGGACGACGTCGATCACGCCCAAGAATTTTTGTGCGTGCGACATGGGGTTGAGTTCACGGATGAGGCGCTGCACGCGGAGCATCAGGTCGCGGAATACCTCCTGCACGGCGGGAAGCAATTCGTTCAGGCGGTTGTACAGGGTGAGGACGAGAGCATCCAGAGCTTCCGCGATCGGTTCGGGGTCGAGTGCGTCCAGAAGCGCGTCCAGGTCGCCGAACTGCGCGACCCGGCTGGAAGAGAGGATCCGGGAGGCCCCGCTGAGTGGCCCGGCGGCCAGTTCAGTGAACGCCCGGATGCCCGCACGCACGTCGTCACGGATCTCCCCGAGCGTCGCTTCCAATTCCGCGCGCAGGGCATCCGGGCTCACGGTGGCCAGCACGTCCAGGCCTGCCGAGAGCTCTGCCTGCCCCAGGTCAGCGCGCGCAGACAGCGCGAACTGGGCGCGGAGCTGCGGCACGGCCAGCGAGGCCAGCGCTCCATCGAATGCGCCAGCGATACGGTCCTCGATGTGCCAGAGTGCCGCTTCCAGTGCGCCGATGTCTCGCGCGAGACCACTGGTGAGCGCCTCGACCTGCCCGAACACGTCACCGGCCGGGCCGGCCTCGACGGACTGCAGCGCCTCCCGCAGCTTGCCTGGCAGGTAGCCGAAAAGGCGGATGAGGTCGCCGGGCCGTACGCCGCCGGGAAGCTCCGGCAGGACCGGCGGGGCGTCGGGGTCGCGCACGGTTACCGCATCGTCGCCGCCGAAGGATGAAGCGAGATTCTGGATGGGTCCGGTCATAGCCTGCCCGAGTTCCTCGCCCTTTTCGTCGAGGCCGGACAGAATCTTCGTCACCGTCTCTTCCGTGCTGATGGGTGCATCGAGGCTGCCGATGAGTTCATCGTACGCGCTAAGCACGGGCTCGAGCAGCCGCTCAGGGTGTATGGCGTCCACCCCGTCGAGCACCGCCTGGAACGGCTGCCGGATTTCGTTCAGGACGGGGATGGGGTCGAGTGCCGCGATCGCGTCCGCTGCCTCCAGCACAAACCGGTCCAACTCGGCGGTCAGCATCGACGGATCGAAGGAGGTCAGCACCCCGATGGCTTCTTCGATCTCCGCCTGGATGGATGCGATGAGCTGTGTCGGGATGAGGTTTTGCAGTACCTCCTGCACCCGCTCGAGGATGCTGCGGATTTCCGATTCCAGCTCAGGAGGTAGCTTGAGCTGTTCCAGGGCGTCCCGGACCGGAGCGACGATCAAACCCTCCAGGTCTATCCCCTCGAGTTCCGCCGTCAGCTGGTCTATGATTGGCTTGAGTCCCTCAGGCAACTCGACCTCGGTCAAGAGTTTTTCCGCCGTCGCCTGGAGGTCCCCGATAGCATCGATGACTTGCTGCGTCGCCGCGTCGAGATCGAGTTGCTGTGCCGCTCCGACGGCCTGGTCGATCGCGGCACGAAACTCACCTACTGCATCCACGACTGGCTGCAGGACGGCTTCCGCTTGCTCGGTCAGCCCGTCCACGGCACCGGCGATTTCTGTCAGCGCAGCCGAGAGGGCGTTTGCTGCCTCTGTAATGACCGTGGCCACGTCTTCCAACGCATCTGAGAGCAGGCCGTTCAGGTCAGCCGAGGCAATGGTCTCCTCGGCATCGTTCAGTAAGGCTTCGAGCTCTTTCGCGAAGCGATCGAGATCGGCGTCCCGGATGCTCTGAGCGGCATCCTGGAAGAACGTACGGATGGCGCTGCGGAACGTTCGAAGCTGAAGGTGACTGAGGAGCGACCGGGCCCACGCCTTTAGTTCTTCCACCTTCTGGTCGATGGGCGCGATCAGATTCTCGTGTGCCGCTACCTCGATGCCATCCAGAACCGGCATGAGGCCGTTCAGGAAGTCGCTCAGCTCCTCCGCAGTCGTGTTTTCGATGCGTACCCGGAATACCTCGATATACTGGCGGATCATTTCCAGGAATGCCACGGCGTCTTGCTCACCCGCCCGGAGAGTTGCTGCTGCCTGCCCGAGCGGCTCGAGCAGCTGTTCCAGCTGCAACCCCTCGAATCCGCTCCGCGCATCGGCAAGCGCCGACCGCAGCGTTTCGAGCACGTGCGTTCTCGCCTGCTCGACCGACTGCAAGGCGGCTCGCAACGCTGCATCATCGCCGGAAGCGGATGCCGCGATGACAGTTTCGAGGGCAGCGTTCAGCTCCGCTGTGAGGTCGTCCGGCAGCGAGATAGCACTCACTCGGGCGAGCAGGCCATCCAGGCCGCGGCGCAGGTCCCGCAGGCTATCCTGAGGGAAGGGCAGCAGCACGTCCAGTGCAAGCGCGACGAGGGCTTCCGGATCCGCCGGGGGTCCGGAGTCGATGCGGGCGATGAGCTCTTTTAGCGGCTCCAGGCTTTCGAGGGAGACATGCGCGTACTCATTCGCGGTCCGGCTGATCGCATCGAAGATGTCACCGAGCGCAATGCCGCTGATCCGGCCGAGTCGGGAGAGGTCCCCCTCAAGGAGTGCCTTCAGATCCGTGATTAACGTCACCCCCTCCCGCACTGCTTTCACGTATGCGGAGATGTCCAGGTCGTCGAGCGCAGTGAGGTCAACGGCATCCGTGAGTGCACTAATGAGTGGCTGGAGCAAAGCCTCCGGATCATCTCCGACGTTGCGAACTGCTTCGATGACGCGGCCGACATCACCGAGGGACGTCGCTGCTGCGCCGCCGGAGACGACACGCTGCACCTCCTCCCCTCCGATGGTGCCGGAAATGCCGGCCCGTGCATTCAGGATGGGAGTCAGATCCAGGTTTTGCAGGTTCTCGATCAGACTCATCGCGCATACCTCAGGGTCAGACCGGTCACGTCGACCGTCAGAAACAGGTCGCTCCGCAATACTGGTGCAGCATCTGCGAAGGCGGCCACAGGCAGATTGTATCCGGAGAGCTTTGCCCCCTCTTTGCCGACCCGGATGAGCACACCGTCATTCAGGAAGAGCGGTTGCGGCTGGGGATCCGGATCGCGAACTGCGATGCGTACGAGCGGTTGCTCCGCGGAAGCCCAGTAGAAGCGTCCTCGTCGCGCCCGTACGCTGATGGCTGCAGGGCCCACTAGCACGCTGCGCGGCGGGAGTTCGGCCCAGGCGACGCCTACCTCGCTTGACGGTTGGATAGCGAGGATGCCCGGAGGCCCCATCGGATCGCCAGGCACGGTGCCGTGCTGATGAATCAGTTGTAGTTCCAGCTCACACGGCTCGGGAGCCCGGCCGATCAAGCCCACTCGCGCCACGTCTTGGTGATCCAGCGCGGTAGGAGGTAGTCTCCTCACTACCGGCGTCACGGCGACGACCTTCCCGGCTACCGGCGATCCGTCGGGAGGCATCGCATCCACGAGCGGATCGAGCAAGCGCAACCCGTCGTAGCGGACGAAGATGTCGGCAGTGGCACTCGTCGGGGCTACTTGCGCGAGGGGCTTCCCCAGATCGAGCGGTGTAGGCGTTCCGGCCAGCGTGACCCGGATAACGTCTGGATGCTCTCGCAGCACGGCCCCGGATGGCGCATTGAACTGGAAGCGGACCGTGCTTTTCTCTGCTCCTTTTAGCGTGAGTGCCGCTTCGAGCGGGCGTCCCTCCTGGAGGGCCTGCTGGAGCGCTGTCTCGAGGTGGACCCGGACATCGACGTCCACGTGGGGCGAGGAGAGTAATAGTGGCCCCGGCATGCCCCAGAGCACCTGGCCGGCCGGGCCGATCAGCTCCAAATCGCGTGGTGCATATTCCGCCTTTCCGTCGATCTCCGTCACCTGCATATTGACAGTCGTAAAGTCCTCGATGACGCTGTTCTCGACGAGCGAGAGGCGGATCTGGCCGGATACCGCGTAGGGTAGCGTAAGCACACTCTTGTCGAACGTGGCGCCGAGCAGCATTGCCGGCATCACGCCCCGCCGGGGCACCTCGGGTACGGCAAAGGTCGGGATCCACTCCTCCGACGCGCTCCCTCGGATAGAAACGAGGAGCCGTAACTTTTTGCCGTTAAGGGTGGGCTTGTTCTCCAGATCCCAGCGCGATGTATACACGGGCTCGTCCTTACCGGCTTTCTTGAGCCCCTTCAGGATCAGCCTGCGCAGCGGTTTCTTTCCGGGGTTCGAAATATGTTTGTGGTGCCCGTCGTCTTTGAACGCCAACCCCTTCAACTCCTCAATGGTGGGGTACGGCATGATCCGAGCCGCTCCTTTCGGCGGATTCCATGTGCTTCCTCCTGACGGTCCATCGAGCACCACACGGGTGGCACCGGAGACGCCCTCCCACCGTACGGAACGTATCAGCCCTTCTGCAGGAACGGCCTCTCCGCCGTCCATAGTGATAAACGTACCGATCTCGGTTTCGGCAACGATGTAGCCGGTCTGAGCGAGGCCGACCCGTGCGATTTCCATGTTCTTCATCACGATCATGGCACAGCCTCCACCGTGAGAAGAAAGCGGGCTACCTCCTGCCCTACCCCACCCTCCCCATCTTCGTAGGCGACGACGAGGTACTCGCGGGTAGGCTCGGCGGGAGGTTCGTAGGTAAAGGCCACCGCCTCGTTCGCGATGTCCACCCTAAGCACGCCGCCAGTGCTGCCCTGTAGTGTGCCGGCGCCGGGTGCGCCGCCAAGTGTGACGAGCCGGAGAGCCAGCCGGATGCCGGGCGGCGGGCTGGTCTCTCCATCTCCGCTCAGCGCCAGTCGGCTCGATCGCACGCTCAAAGAGAGAGCGACGGGCTCCCCGCCGGCTATGAGTGGGCCAGGGATGTCCAGCGAGAGGGGCATCACCGCTCCGCGTATGCGGATCTCCTGGATCTGCGGCCCGGATGCACCCGGCGTGCCGACTGGCCAGAACCACCCTTCAGCTTCCATGACGAGACCGGTCCGGATGGAGTCGTCGCCTTCAATCGGCAGTGTGGCAGAAAGAATGCGCGTCGCTCGAATCAGAAATCCTGGATCGGCGGCTTCCCCCGCGAGGGCGTGTCCATTGCGGAAGGCCGGCGCGTCGAGCGCAAATAGAGCAGCATCCAGCCCACTTCGTTCCTGAGCCCGTCCCCCCTGTTCGGTGGGCACCACGCGCAGGCGGACTGTGCAACGGGCGCGCACGATGCGGCGCGGCTGCGGATCACCGGGCACGACCATCTCTGGAGGATCGCCTATGGCCGAAGGCAGCACGTCAGTCCGCTCCACGCCCAACAGGATGTGCGGCCCCGAACCACCGCCGGAGCCGGGCTCCACCTGCACCCGGCCAGTGAACGGAGCGGGAAGCTCCGAGCCCAGTACGTCGGCCAGCCGTTGTTCAAACTCGGCGATCATTTTGAAAGAAGGTGTACGTTACCGTATGCAGACAGCCGTCATGTCGCAGTTCGCTACTGCTTCCGTCAGCGAATGGTTTTGCGTTCGAGTGTTTCGATCCGGCCTGAGATGCCGCCGAAATTCTTCTCCAGCCCCTTCACCCGGGTGTCGAATCCGGAGGTCGTGGATTCTAGAACGGAGAGCCGCCTGCCGAAGCTCTGGTCCATCTCCTGCATGTTCTTTAGCCGTCCGTCCATCATTTTGAGGCGCTCCTCCAGTTTTGCCAACCGGTCATCGAACGACTTGACCATCTCTTCCAGCCCTGACATGCGTGATCCAAAGGTGCTGACGACCTCCTCAAGCGTACCCATGCGTCCGCTGAAGCTCCCGACGGTCTTTTCGATCCCCGAAAATTGCTCTTCGAACCTGCCGAGACTGCTCTCCAGGGTCCCCATTTGTTTTTGAATCGTCTCCAGGCTCGCTTCGAACGCGCCTAGCCGATCGACCACTTTCAGCAACTGGTCGATGTCCAGCCCGGCCAGACGCTCTTCAAGGGCGCTGATGCGGGGAGATAGCTTGTTTTGCACGGCGCCCATACCTGCTTCGATCTGCTTGTCGACCTCGGTACGGAGCGTCTCGAGCAGGGTATTACGCAGGGTACCTTCCAGGTTGGCCACGGCACCGGCCACGAGTGCGTCGATGCCGGAGAGGCGCTGGTTGATATCGGCCTGAACGGATTTCTGAAACGCAGTGAGCGCATCTTCCAGCCGCGCCTGTTGAAACTCGTTGACCGCATCGGTTATCTGCGTGCGCAGTTCGTCGAGCAGCCCGGGCGGAATCTCGATCTGGCGGCTGGAGAGGATTTCGTCTAGCTCGTCATGCCCGACAAACTCGTTGGACAACTCCTTCAGCTTGATTTCGAACTGAGATGCATCAAGCAACTGCCCATCCGCGGTCCTGAGGCTTTCCCGCAATGCTTCTACGGTTTCCAGCCGCCGGACAATGGCCGTCATATCGACCGGCTCGCCGTCTACATTGAGGTTGTCACTGAGCGTCTTGACGGTCTGGATATCCACGCGGAGCGTGTCCAGCGTACCACGCAGATTGAGTACCTCTTCACGCGTCGAGGGAAGGTCGGCGAGGCGCCGATCGAAACGGGTGATGGTGGCTTCTCGCGTGAGGTCGCGGGTGATGACCTCATCAAGGCGCTGGCGCAGATTGCGCAGATCCGTCTGCACCTCTTCGAAGTGCATGTCGAATCGCTTGTTACGGCGCTCCGTTTCGCGCAGGCGACCCTCGGTGATCGGGTCCGAGAGCGGACCGCGCTGGATGAGGGTACGCAGGTGCGGGTCGAGCCAGCTCAGCGTCACCTGATCCTGGTGCTCATGCTTCGGCACAGTGTCAGGCCGTGTCTCGGCAAGTACCGCTCGGGCGACTTCGATGAGGGCCTCCACGACGGTGTTCCACGCCGCGGCGTGGATTAACTCGCCGCGCTGAACATTGGAGAGCGGAAGCAGGCGGTTTACAATGGCGTCGAGACGCTCAAGCTCAAGTGCAGTGGGCATAAGTAATCCTCTGCTTCTATTGCCAACGACTGTTGACGCGGAGGTTAAAAGGAGCAAGCCAGCTAATATCATCCAGAACTTGAAGACTCATGCCAATAACAAGTTCAGGCTGCCAGGTGCTGAGCATTGACTTCAGGTAGTGCTTTAATTGTCTGGTATGATGCTCAATTGATACAAGAGATCGCCGGGCACCATAGAACCTAACGGTTCAGCACAAACTGTAGGGTTTTGCCGCCGGACTTTGAGGCAGCGCGGCGGTAGACGCTAAGCTCGCCCTCCGCCTCGCTCTGCCTGCCTGAAGTAGCGTACTGCAGAGCCGTACCGGTAAGCACTTGCACTTCTTCCTTGCCGAGGAATGCGATGGTATCGTCCTGCTCCTCGGCGACCGAATTGACGACCTCGTTGATGGACGTGCCGAGTGTGGCCAGCTTGCGTGTGAACACGTCTGGTGCGGCGAACACGGACGCCTCTATATCTGCGATCTGATCGATGATGCGGACCCGTCGGACATCGTCCTGAGGCACGCCGGCGCTATCCAGCACGTCGGTGACCTGGCGGCGCACTTTCTGAGATTCGATCTCGCGGCGCAACTCCAGCAGACTCTTCCCGAAAGCATCTGCAAAGCGCCGGAGATTGCCCTGCACTTCGTCGATCTTCTCAGCGATCTCCGGGTGATCGTGGCCGCGTGGGGCAACGAGGTTCGTCAGTTGCATCACGGCGTTCGCCAGATCGGCTACTGCGGTGACGAGCTGGTTCCAGTCGCCTGCGCGGATGACCTCGCCTGCGCTCTTCGCGCCGAGTGGCGCCACCTGCTGGGCCACCGCTGCGGCCGTCTGCTGCACGGGCGTCAGGTTCGCATCCGGAATGTCCCGGATGGGAGTGTCCCGGAACAGGTCCGCTGGTACGGGTATGTTGACGCGCGTCGGAAACGGCTGGGGAAACAAGCGGATGACCCGTCGGTCGATGGGCTGAAGGACGTTCGGGTGTCGCACCTCAAGCTCGTACGGTCCGGGATCGAGGTCGCGCACGAAGAGGGAGCCGTCGAGGAACGGCTTGCGCTCCACGACGGCTCCGGTAGTCGTGTTGATGAGCTTGATGGTGGCATCGCGGTTGGCAGGCGTATAGCCGGTGAGTTGGAACTGGAAGCTGGACTTCATGGCTGGCACAGGTGGTGGGGCTGCCACGTCAGGCATTCCCCGGTCGTAGGGACAAGTCGGTTCAGTCGGGGCGTATTACATGAAGGTCAGGTCTCCATAAGGAAACGTGACCTCCCAGAAAAGAGTCAACTCGTGGTCATCTCCCTTCGAGATAGGGTCGAAGGTCACGCGGTTATAGAGCACGGTGCCGTCCTCGCTCTGCGAGAGCAGGCCGGCCTCGCGGATGGCAGCCCCATCCTCGCCCGTCGTAACGGCCGCGTCCGGAGGGAGCGTCGCCCGCACTCGCACGCGCATCACACGGCGCTCGACGTCAGGAGTAATCATAAAAGCTTCCGGTGTGATGGGCGCGCTCGTCTCTCCCGTCAGGCCCTGCGTAGTGAGTCTGGCCGTATCGTACGCATCGCTTTCCGGCGAGGCACTGGTGCCGACGCCCATGTGTGTGATCGGGCTGCCCTGCCCGGCGAAGAGCCGCGCGACGAGTTCGGCGCCCTGACGCATCACGGCGTTGTATGCGCAGCGGGTCGCCAGGACTCGCCCATCTCTATCTGTAAGTTCCAGTTGCAGGTATGCTCGCATTGCGTGTGAGCGGTTTAGCCGAAGAGGCGTCAGCGGCCTATCGGTAGGTGGAATCGTTATAACCGGTAACATCGAACAGCCCGCCAGCTTCGGAAAGCCGGTCGGCACCCGTGGGGGCACCTTCGCGGAACGTCTTCGGCAGCACCGCAACGAGCCGATCCTGCTGCGGCTGCTCCTCAGCGAAAGCATCGAAATGGACTTCGGACCGAAT
Source organism: Rhodothermales bacterium (assembly GCA_041690215.1). GTDB lineage: Bacteria > Bacteroidota > Rhodothermia > Rhodothermales > DASSAV01 > DASSAV01. The sequence goes on along the minus strand of JAWLHQ010000008.1, from coordinate 14,686 downwards.
GCCGGCAGCGCGCAGGCGGTCTACCCCCTGCTGTAGCGCAGCAAGCAGCTGGTCGCGCGCAGCTTCGGCCTCGGTCCTCGCTTCAACCGCGTCCTGCGTTCCCTGCGGGACGGGGCGCCGCAGGATGCCGGCCGGAAGGCGCACCGCGAAGCGGGCAGGCTGCGTCTCTACCCAGCCGACCGTGAGGAGTACCCCCGGATCCTGGTAGAAGAGAGCCCGGTCGAACACGGATTCGTCGTAACGTCCCTGCTCCATCAGGAGATCGGAGAGGGCCAGTAGAACGCGGTCCAGCCCCGGGGCACCATAATGCGCCAGCGGCATGAACCAGAAATCGTTCTCGCCCCGTGCCAGACGCATGGCCCTGGCGGGTCGCTGCGCCTGGCTTACCTCCCACGCGACGCCCGGCGCGACACCCGCGACCGAATACAACCGGTCGCTCACGTTCACACCGTCGAGTGATGCTGCTGCGGTGCCGTCGGGTCTTGGACGAATCCACAGGCGGGCGCCGGTCGGGATAGACCCCAGATAGACAATTGCTTCTCCGGTAGTCAGGTTGATGATCGTCGGCACATGCTCGGTCGCGCTGGGAATACCCAGGAGCAGGAAGCCAGCGTAGGTCTCATCCAGACCCCGCTGTGTGATCGTGAACCTCTGAAGCGGCTCGATGGGACTCTCTGCGGGGGCGCGCTGGTAGAACGTCCGGGATGGGTTTTCTACGAAGACGGGCAGGCTTGTCGCCCGCACGTTGCGCCAGGTCCAGATGTCGATGGGCGCATCCTCCTCGCTCGGGCCCTCGATGGGCGGGATGAGGCGCCACCCACCGGGATCTGCCGGTATAGACCCCACGATGGCCAGGTTCACCGCATCCTGGTACCCCCGCGCATAGTCGGCCACAAAGCGGACGATCGCCTCTACGGTCACGGCGCCGTGCTCGAGCCGGGCGTTTCGCAGCGCATGTACCCAGGCGCGGTACGTGGCGAGATTCTGCCACGGTTCAGCCGGAATGTCGAGTATGGCGCCGAGCATCTCCGCCTCGCGCAGCTCGAGCGCAGAGTCGAAGAAGTGGGCACATTGCACGGCACGGCCGTCCTCATCGAGAATCTCCAGCCCGACCGCTGGCGGCCCCATCAGACCGCGCACACGCTCTCCGTCCCGGTAAAGCTGCGGTAGGCGCTCGATCATATTTTCGTGATGCGCCATGCTATCCCGCCACTTCGGGCTCGTTGATTGAGAGGATACCCTGTGCCAGGGTCTCGCCGTCGACAGGTACGTACTGCCCGGCACCAAGGCTCAGCTGCTGGAAGGTGCCGTCGAACCGCTCGACCGTGACGATCATGTCGCTGGCGGCGATGGCATACCGGGTGTCATCGCGGAGCGCGGTGCGCAAGGCATCTACCGTGAGCGGCGTGGACGGACCCACAGTCGCCAGGTAGCTGCCGAAAGCCAGCGTGATCGCCTGCTGCGCCTCGGTGAGAGACGTGCCGACCTCCGGGAAGACGGGTATGTCGGCGTGGACCGTCGAGGTGCCCGCAACCACATCAGGGGCGGTTTCGACCGCAGGAGTCGGAAAGTCGTACGCTTCGACTTCCAGCACCTCGCCGGGGTTGAGGGTAAGGGGGCCAGGGAGCGGTCGCCCCATTTCCGTGAACTGGATCGAGGCGTCGGCAATGCGTTCGTCTGCCAGGAGGGCTGCCATCATTTTCGCCTGACGCACCGGCGTTCCACTGCCTGCGGCCCCAGGCGGTAATGATTCTAGGTAGTCGTTCAGGCGGCTCTCGGCGTCGCGAAGAAGACGGTTCACATCGGCGGCCGGTACGCCGCTTCCCGCCAGGGTGAGGTGAACCTGAACCCGCACGCGCCGGCGGGGCGCCTCGCCGATGGAGTGGACACGGACCCCGGCCGGGCGTAACTCCCGTACCCGCCGCTGGAGTACAGGCAGCACGGCGGCCGGATCACCACTGAAGGCGACGTCGATCTTGATCTCTCCGGGGACTCCGTTTGGTGCCTCAATGACAGAGACGTCTTTGACGCCCTCGACAGCGCGGAGGCCATCCTCCAGGGCGGGCAGCGTCCCGCGCACACTTCCTTGAAGGGCAACGCGCGCACGGCGGCGCAGCGCCTCATCTGTCTCGGCCACCGTCAGGCGATAGGCGGGTTCCGGGTTTGTCACGCTCCCGATGCCGGCGATGAGCGTCTCGAGCCTTGTCAGAGTCCCCGCTTCGACCAGCGGTGTGCTGGCGAACTCCCCCCGTGCTTCCACGTCGCGTGATGCCTCGGCGGGGTCCATCGTGACCGTATGCTGGAGCAGGAACCGGTTCCCATCGGCATCCGTCACGGCCGTGTTGGCCGGAATAGTGATCTGGCCGGTAGCGCCTGCCTGCCGGGTGAACCTCAGTTTTGCCATGGGCTGGCCCGGTCTCTGGCGAGATACGCCTACGAGCGCCACCACCTTGTCGAGCGAAGCTCCCTCCGAGGTATCCAGGAACGCAGACTTGTAGATGTGCTCCAGGTGCAGGTAGCTGACGGCAATCTCGCGCGCGAATGTCTCGATCAGGGTCCGCGCCACCGATCCGACGTTGAGGTCGGTAATGGGCACGGGGCTCGTCTCGACAGGATAGTAATTGACCGTGAGAAGCGTTCCCGGAGCGGGTCGGCGGCCGTCCTTGCGGAAACGGATGCTGTCTTTGTTGTTCTCGTCGCCAGTCGAGGAGACAAGCTCGAAGTCGGCGTCCGTGAACCGGTAACTGATGTCTTTATCCCGGTTGTCGGGCTCAGACGGGTTCGGGATTTTGCCCTCCAGGAAAGAGATGCGCTGCACGGGGCGCTCTTGCAGCCGGACCGGGACCAGTAGCTCGTCGTCAGACGCCGGCGCAAGCAAGGTCTCACGCACTGTGCCGCCCGTGAGCGTCGTGAGCAGGTCGCGAAGGATCGCATCGTACGTGCGCGGCACGTAGCTCATAGACTCACCTCCAGCGACAGGTTGAGCACGTCGCCTCCTGATCGAGGCTGCACGGCCAGAGTGAACACGAACGACGAGGGCGTTTCCTGCGCGGGATCGAAGGCGAATTCAACCGCCTTATTCTCTACCCGGGGTTCCTGGGCGACGGCTTCCAGGACGAAAGCTCGGCAGAGGCCGCGCAGCGCGCTCGTCTTGGGCCGGCCGATGAGCTCGTGGAGCCGTGAGCCGTAATCCGGATGTCCCAGCGCGGCTAATGAACCCCGGGGCGTGAGGAGCCTTAGTATAAGCGCCTGGGCCAGGTTCTCCCGCCCCGAGACGACGTCGAGGTCCGTAGCTGCCGTGCTGCGCCCGCCGATGAACGAGAAGTCTATGGATGGGTGCGGGGTCCGGGACGGCCGGCGCAGGGGCCGCTCTCGCAGCACGAGGTCCATCTCTGAGGCGTCGTGCGCCGTGAGAAACGGTACCACGTTGAGGTCGGAGCCGAGAAAGTCAGCCATGATGAAGGTTGTCGTAAACGTAATGGGCTTCAGCCGATAAAGACTGTTCCTGCGGCAATGATCTGCCCCACGGGCATGTCCGCCGGATCGTTGCAGGTTGTAACGGGGTCGCCGTTGCGCGCAGCCATCTGCCCTCCGATGCGGACTGTCGGGCTGCCCATGAGCACCGTACCCTGATTGGCGGGTGGCTTCTGGAATGAGACGCCCGGAGGAGTGGGTAGGTGGGGCGGCGTATTGTTCGCGACGGAGTTTTGCACGGCAGCAGGTTGACCGGCGATCTTCACCGTCTGCACCAGCCCCCCCTGCAGGATGCCGTTGAAGGGGTGCGGCAGCGGGGTCGGCACCGGCCCTCCGGGCGTCGGTACCATCACGATGTGAGTGTCGACGCCGATCACGGTATGGTTGGCAGTAGCAGCGGGAAGTCCCATTGGTATTCCAGTTAAGCTTGTTTTCTCAGTTGATATCCACCGTTCCGCCCTGGATCTTGACGGTGGCATTGCCCTTGATCTCGATCTGACTCGCCTCCAGGACGAGCTTGTTCGATGCCTTCACACTCACGTCTCCGCTCGCCTTCATCGTGATCGTTGCCTCGCCTGCTGCGACCTCGGCGCTGCCACCTCCAGCCGTCGTGAGTGCCACCTTCATGTCGCCCGCTTCGATGAGCACCTGCTCCCCATCCAGCTGTACCGTGATATCGCTGCCGAGGCGAAGTCGTATCTGGGGTGTATCCCCCTTGATATTGAGATCCAGCTTGGCATCGTCCGACTTGCTGCCGGCAGGTAGCTGGAGCACGATCTCGCCGCTCCGATGCTCGGGCGCGGGTACACCCGGACTGTGCAGGCGCCCCACGACGACGGGCGCGTGGTAGTCGCCTTCAGCGAACAGGACCACGACGAGGTCCTCCACTGCCGGAAGCGCGGCCATGCCGCTCACACCCGTCGCCACGGGCACACGTGGCAGCACGAGCCCGGTGTCGCGCAGTTCGACCGAGACGGCGTAGTCGGTATCAGGACCGGCCTTTTCGAAAAGCTCCGTCACGCGAGCGATCGCTGCCACAGGGCGGGATCTCACCTCATGGCGCGCGATGCGGGAGACACTATCGTACAGGGCAGTGCTCATAGCAGCCCTCCACCGGCAAGTGCTGCCCCGAAGATCCCATCGAAGAGGCTGCCGGTTTTTGCTGTCCATCCTTCGATGATCGTGCGTGCCCCTCGTGGCGATCCGACGTGGTGCCGCACACGCGTGACGAGCCAGGGCCCGCTCGCTAACTCTTCAGGGAGGTCCTGAACCTCCAGGACGGCGCCAGGCCGGATGTGCGGCAGCAGAAAGCAGACTGCCCGCACCTGGTGTCTGGATGCTGCATGGACTCGGCTTTCAGCATTCGAGGCAGTAGTTGCCCCGCCAGGTGTCTTGATGACCGATGTGGGGATCCACCGCGTTTCGGTTCCCGGAGCAGGAGCGCTCGCGGGGAGGCGGTCGAAGCTCGGAAGGAGCGCATTCGGGGCACCAGCGTTCCCCGCAGGACCGCTTCCCAGGCGCACGAACGAAGGCGCCACCGGTCTGCTGGCGGCGCGGTAATCGAGCAACTCGCGTCCATAGCGCAGGGCGACCTCGGGCCGTCCTTGTGGCGTCGGGTGAACGTCTACGGCTCCTTCGGCATTCACCAGCGCCAGGCATCCGCACAGACGCGCGAGGGCCGCAACGTGTTCGGCAGCAGTCTGTCCCTGATGGGCCACGTAATAGGGTAGCTCCACGTCTGCGCCGGAAATCCGTACCTCGACGCCCGCTTCCCCGGCCAGCTTCCGGATGACATCGCCGGCGCTCAAGGCCTCGAACGTGGCGGCGGGCCGGGCGGACCCGAGCAGTGCGCCGGCATCGGCCGCGACGATCTCGACGGCACGTAGGTCTCGATGTAGGGCCCCGATCGTACCTGTCAGCACGACAGCTTCGCGCTCGCCGCTGTCCAGCGTGATCTCCACATTTTCTCCGGGAGCAGCGTCGAATTGCGTGGCGGACGGCAGACTGATGTGAGCCGTCCCCACGCCCGGCAGGAAGCCGAGCGAGACCACAGCCTCGGTCACGTGCGTGTCGTACCGGACGCTGCCGACGGTGAGAGTTACGCGAGGGGTCATAGCTCAGTCGAAAAAGATGCTCCGCAGACTTCCGGCCGCCGAGGCCAGTCCGGTTCCGATATCGCGGACGGTGTCTGTGGACGTGCTGAGCGGTTCGAGGATGCCGCCGACACTGAGGCCGTCCAGGTTCGCCAGCGCTCCGAGCTGGTCGATCACATTCAGGGCGTCGTCGACAGCACCAGCGACTTCTCCTGCCAGATCTTGCACATCGCCCAGTAGCCCCTCGTCGAAGCCGAGGTCTCCCAAACCGAAATCGCCGAGACCGCCCAAAGGATCTACCTGTGCGGGCGGCGGAAGGGGCGGGCTTTCGGCGATTTCAATGTCGTACCGGAAAACGTTCGGCTGCCCCGCTGATTCTGCTGCCCGGAAGGACGTGATGACGACCTGCTGAAGGTCTAACGCGCGTGTGATATCGGCTGAGAAGGTCAGCGCCTCACCCTTTGCTGCTGCCTGCTGCAGGGTTTTGAGTTTTTCCGCCGCATCCTCCCCGACGAGATAGCCGGAGATTCGAATGCGATGACTGCGCCTGCTCAGACGCTGCTGCAGTTCTCCCTCAAGCCCGGCAATCGGAAGAGACACGAAGCCCGCATCGAGCGCATGCTCGATGGCCTGGCCGTATTCGAGGGGGATATCTCCCAGCAGCGGTATGGGACGCGATTCGGGTTCCATCAGGGATCCAGGCCTCTCAGGTCAGCTTCTTCGTGCAGGAGCCGGGCCAGTTCATCAGCCACATCGTGCGGATCGAATAAGGCAAGGGACTCCTGTGGTTGCTCACGTGCGATCTGCACACGGGATGCGAGTCGGTGCTGTGGCCACACATGGTGCGCCTCGATTACTTCCGGTAGGGAGGTCTCCCATGCGCGGACCACCGGTGCGGGGACCGGAAGGCCGTCACCTGCGGGCAACCTGTGTCGGACCGGTGCCTGCTTCGGAAGATGGAAGGGCGAGGGCGGTGTACTACCTGACGGGGCCGGCAAGGCTGCAATAGTAGCGCCGATCTGAACGGGCCCATCCGCCGTCTGCCTGCGTGAGAGCACGCGCGCGGGTGCCGCTTCTGGAGCGGGTGAAGGTTTCGATTCTGGACGCGTACCCAGCAGGCGGGCCTTCACGGGGCGTGTGCCGGTGCCATGTCCAGCAGGTGCACCTACTGGAATCTGCGTCTTCTGAACCGCCGGACCTGCCTGCGCCTTCTCCTCCCCGACTGCCCAGGGCCGCGGTGACGGTGGCGAGGCGACCGGAACGGTTCTCTCTGTCCGACCAGACGAATCGGTTTCTGGCAATGCTGTGCCAGCGCCGAAACCTGGTAGGTGCGAGAGCTCCGGCGGCGGGCCGAAGGCTTCCTGCTCTTTCGCGGGTTCGCGCTCAGCCAGCGGCACCGACGCATCCAGACGCTTTAGCAGGTTGAGGGCTAGTTGCCTGCGCAGCGCTGTGGTCGATAGCTCGGCAGGTGCCTCAAACGCGATTCGCATCCAGCCGTCGTCTGCAGGATCGGGCGTGAGCCGCTGCGCAATAAGATCAAGCGCCGCCGCTTCACCCCGGTCGATCTGATCGGGCGTCCAGTGCGCGCCGCGTGCCAGCGCCAGCATCGTATCCACGAACGGCGGTCCTTCCTGATCGGCGCCCGCAAGGGTGAGCGCCAGGATTTCCTGCACTGTCCGTGTCGTAGCATCCGGCTCTGTCAATGCAGCCTCCACGGTAGCGGCGGCGAGCACTGCCTGCGCCAGCGTATCGGCGGGGGACCCGGTGGTCGCCACACGCCGGACCATGCGCAGTCTTTCGCCGAATGTGAGGGGCCGGATCACGAGTCCGTCCTCGAAACGCAGCGCGCCCGGCCACACGGCGTCCGCCGCAGCGATGGCTACGGCTGCATCGCCTGCGTACGCTTGGCCTCCTACAATGTCGATGGTAACCTGTACGTGCATGACTACAGCTTCCTCTCGAAATGCAGAGATTTAGCCGGACTATCTCAGGCGGGTTCTTCGCGAACTCGGGTGGCTGTGAAGTGGTAAAGTGCCTCCCCAAAGCCGCTGGCACCCATCTCGAAGCTCTTCTCGGACAGGTGGCAGTCGTCGAATGAGACCGTCATGGTCGTCTCGCCCTGCCTGAGCATGGCTGTGATCTGGAATGGAACGTCTCCCGTCAGGGCATTGAGTGCGGCACTCGTGGAAGCGACCCGCAATCGCCCCTCGACGAATTGGCGGCCCGAAGTCATGCCGATACGTTCGGCGCTGCCGAGCGCGTAGATGTTCTGCCGGTCCTGGTGAAACCGGTACTCGACAGACCGGACCCCTTCTATCGGCTCTCCGTTGAGCAGCACGCTGCTTTCGTTAGCGGCAAAGATCGTTGGCATCGTTCACTCGTCAGTTCTTGACGCGGATGGTGGCATAGATGTAGTCGATAGCGCGGACCGGCCGTACGGCGATGTCGATACGGACGATGCCCTGCGCGAAGTCCTGCTGGGTCGAATAGACGTCGACGTGGAAGGCCGGATCGCTGCCATCCGTGGAGGGCACGAGGGCGTTATCCCTCTCCATGCGCGTGAACGTCGCCACGATCTGTTCGCGCAGGGCAATCCGGGCTTCCTCGGTGTTGAGCAGCCCGATGAAGTTTTCTGCAATGGCCTTCGCCTCGCGAATACACTGGTCTGCTACACGGGTGACGGAGATCTGGTCACCCGTGGTATCTATGGCGCGCAGCACGACGACACCGCGCCCAGCCCGCTGCTGGACGACGAGCAGGTTCGTGCTCGGGCCGAGCAGCCGGTTAAGCTGGCTTTCTCGGAACGAGGCCGGTTGGATACCGTGAAGGGGCACCGCCTTGAAGGTGGCTGAGAAATGAGGCCTGAGTCGCCCGATAACACCGGCCACGGCCCCTTCGGCGCCGGCTGGCGCCACGAGCACGAACCGCCGGTTGCGTACGCTCGCGGCGTGATCACGGATCTGGTCCAGATCGTCCTGTTCGGCCGCCGTGATCGACCCGAAGGCGATGCGAGGCGCACCGTTGTCGGCCATGGCCACGCAGTGAGCGACGAGCGCCTGGTGGATCTGCCGAACCTCGGCCACAACCCGGCCCGGTTCGATGGAGGCCAGTACGAGATCGATACGGGGATCCTCGCTGAGCAGATCGATGGCGTCGCGGTAGGCCTGTACGTTGGGCGAGGTCCCGTTCTCGAAGGCTACAGGCCCGGCGGTCGCTGCGGGCAGCGCGTTCGCCTGCGAAGCCAGTGGTCGGACGCGGATTAAACGGCTCTGGGCCAGCAACACGTACGGCAGGTAATTGTCGTCGTCCGGGTTCATCACCAGCCTGCTGAACGACTCCTGTAAGCCCCCCTGAAAGACCTGAAGACTGATCTCGTCGTCCTCGTTCACGTCGATGGTGACGGAGAGTCCCGTCGTGTCAACCCCTGGAGCCGCGAAAAGCTGAAAGAGGTCCGCTGCCGCACCTTCTCGCGGCACGTTCACCGTCGTAGCATCCTCGGAGAAGGCGTACGTGCCATTGGCGGGAACGGCGTCCTCGAAGCCTGGATCAATAGCGACCACGTAGCGCGAGCGGGCGTTGATTGCCTCGAATACGTCGTCCGGCTGACCGGCTGCAATCTGGAGGTCGGGGAACTCTTCGACGACCTGACCGCCCAGGAGGAGGCGAATCGTGGCGCGTACGAACTCACCGCTCGCATTGGCCGTCGTACGAACGTCCACCCGGAGCGCGTTGCCCCATGCACCGTTCGATCGGCATCGTAATCGCAGGGCAGAATCGCCGTCAGGGTTATCCAGCGTCACGGACGCCGAGCTTCCGCCGACCACCGGAGCAACGATTGCTTCGCTGATTCCGTTTGCAAGCGCCTGCATAAGCTCCGGCATGCTGACTTCCGTGCCGGGTCCGAGCAGCTGCCGGACCTCGCCGGGCTTGGTTACACCGATCGTGCCGCGGGACGGCGGCCGGTCCACGATTCCTACCACGCCCAGGATTCCTGCCGGAGCAGGCAGCGGGGGTAACACGTCAAAGCGGGCTTCTACCCGCACACCGGGAACGACGAGCGTAGTCATAGCTTCGTTGCTGGTAATGGTGGTACAGAACGGCGCGGGATTGCACCGTTCTGAATTGCGCGTGGAGATCAGGCCTCGTTGTTCAGGCCACTCCAGGTGAGTAGATGCGGCCAGGTATGACGTGATTCGTCAATTAATACCCGGGCCTTTGAATTGAAAGGCGAACAGCTTGGATACAGTGTACAGGATTTCCTGTTTGCAACGAGTTTATCGAGCGTACGGAGCAGGCCACTCAATAGATATTTACGCACAAGTAGAGGTGTATCTACGCCGTACACACGATAGGATCGGTGTGCCCAAAACTCACGTGGAAATGTTGCGGCACTACAAGCTGTTTTCCGGTGCCATACTAGGCAGGAAATGGAACCATCCAGGCAAGGCATTTGGAAGTGAAATTACAGGGGTGTAACAGAAAGGATCCGTTTTCGGCTGGATAAACTAGCGTATTCGAGTCCTAGATCATGACCGACGCTGAATAGGTTACAAGCTTTTCATGATGAAAGAAAGATGTGACAGTCAAAAAACTTAAAGGTTCTCAGTATTATGCACACATGTAAAATAGTTGACACTATGCACACAGATATAGCGGTATAAATAAATCGAGCCGTTATTGTTTTTTGTTGCTTGGTTTTTTTCTGTTGCAATAACGGCATACGTATCGTGTTTTGACTATTCCTTTTACCTCTGCCTGCCCCCTACTCCAACGGATTTGATTTCTGGTGGTCGAGATAGGTCCTACGCATGATTATGCGTGGAGTTAAATCCGTGAATTTCGTACCGTTACACGACAACATCCGACACGAACTGAACCGCTCGATCGGGAACTCGATCCGGCCTAGACCACACCCGTAATCCTCGAAAGCAATGATGTACCTCCCACCCATGAGCCGAGCCTACGGGACCGCTGTTCTTCTCCTCATGGCAGTCACTCCGCCCATGGCTGCGGCTCAGGATCTGAGTGCGCTGGCGGATGAGGTAGAAACAGAGCTGCGTGAAGGCCTATTGCGTACCTGGTACCCACGCGTCCTTGATGAAGAGCACGGCGGCTATCTGAGCACGTTCGACTATCAGTGGCAGCCCCAGGGCGATCAGGACAAGTTCATCGTCACACAGGCGCGCCACCTGTGGATGACATCCAAAGCAGCAGACTTCTATCCGGGGGAGCGGGACCGATACCTGGCGATGGCCGCGTCGGGCGTTGCCCAGCTGCGCGATGTGATGTGGGACCGCGAGTATGGTGGTTTCTTCGACCTCGTCACACGGGACGGCCAGGTGAAGAAGGAATCTGACGGACGCATCGTGAAACGGGCCTATGGCCAGTCGTTCGCCATCTACGGACTCGCCGCCTACTACGCTGCGTCAAAGGACACGGCGGCGCTCCGGCTGGCGCAGGAGGCGTTCCACTGGCTGGAGGAACACAGCCACGATCCGGTTCACGGCGGTTACTTCCAATTTCTAGACCGTGACGGTACACCCTTCCCTGACGGATACGCCGGCACACCCCCGAAGGACCAGAACAGCTCGATCCACCTCCTGGAAGCATTCACTGAACTCTACCACGTGTGGCCCGATCCGCTGCTCCGTGAACGCCTGAACGAGATGCTCATTCTCGTCCGAGACACGATGACGCACGAGAAGGGCTATCTGCGGCTTTTCTTCCAACAGGACTGGACTCCAGTCTCTTACCGAGATTCATCTGAAGTAGTCCGGCAGGCGAACTACCGGATCGACCACGTCTCCTTCGGCCATGATATCGAAACGGCATACCTGATGCTGGAGGCTTCGGAAGCGCTTGGCCTGGAGCTTGACACGACAACCCTCCGCATTGCAAAAAAGATGGTCGACCATTCTCTCGACCATGGGTGGGATATGGCACGAGGCGGCCTGTACGATGAAGGCTACTACTTTCCGGGATCAGATGCTGTCTCGATCATCAAGGATACCAAGACATGGTGGGCACAGGCTGAAGCACTGAATTCGTTGCTCTTGATGGCCGAACTGTTTCCTGGTGAAGCGTGGCGCTATTACGGTCATTTCCTCCAACTCTGGAATTACACAAAGACCTACCTCATCGATGCAGAGTATGGAGGGTGGTACGGCGGCGGACTTGACAAACAACCTGAATTCCGGACGGGCCTGAAGGCACACATCTGGAAAGCAGCCTACCACGATGGCCGTACGCTCATGAACCTGACACGCCGGCTCCGAACCGCCGTCTCAGAGCGCCGGCAATTCTTCCAACCAGCGGGTACCACGCACTAAACGACACGCATAAGCTCATTCCGTCCTCCGGGCGGTCGTTACACGTAAGTCAGGGATGCCATGAAGCGGTAAACCCATACGTCTCGCAAAACTTACCCTCGGCATCTCCTTTCATCATACAAGGCGGGGATCACACGATCCAACCAGAGTCAAATGACTCCGGTTGACGCCGATCCTGATCGTAAATCAAACGTGTAGAGAGGTTATGCACCATGGAGTGGAGTGGTTTCGATTTGCGCGGCCTTAGCCTGGGGACTCTCTTTCTTGGAATCTGCCTGACAACCGGATGCGCGGGGACGGCACCTGCCAACAGTGAAGAGGTGAAGTCCCTCGGTACACTATCGGCGGGTCACAAGGAGAAGGTGGCCGTTGGTTATGGAGAGATCGATCGAGATAATCTGACAACAGCGGTCTCCGTCATGACGGAGGAGGAAATCAGTAGAGTCAATGCGAGCAGTGTCGAGGAATTACTGCTGGGGCGCGTGGCCGGTGTACAGGTCGTCAATACACCGCAGGGCCTCTCCGTCCGAATCCGTGGGACAAATTCTTTCTACGGCAATAGTGAACCGCTGATCGTCGTCGACGGCGTACCGCTAATGTCGGGCGCGTTTGGACAGATTCCTGTCAATCCCCATGACATCGCCTCGATCAGCGTGCTGAAAGATGCCTCGGCGGCTATCTATGGTCGGCGAGGCGGCAACGGCGTCATCATCATCACGACCAAGCGCGGGCGTTGATATCCTGCGCGACACGATGTGCTGTCCGCCCCTCGTTTCGGATTCCGGAACGTGCCCGTCGTAACTAGATCGGCTCCTTCAGGAAGCATACGTATAACCGCAGCAACTCACAAAAACCACTTAACTCTTCGCATCAAAGACCGATACATACCCGGCAGGACCTCCTCACACGAGGAGTATCATTTTTGATGGACGGATCAGACCGAAACGCACCATGCCGGGTACACACGATATCAGCTCTAACGATACCTCATCGAGCCGCATTCGAGTTTTGATCATTGACGACCACCCTGCCATCCAGGAGGCTCTCTCTGTAAGCATCAGCGGGAAGATGGGTATAGAGGTGGTCGGTAAGTGTGCGTCTGCAGCAGAGGCGCTCCGTCTCATCGAGGAGCTCCGCCCCGCCGTGGCTGTAGTCGATCTCTCGCTACAGGATGTGCAAGGCCTGGAACTGGTTCACACGCTTCGCATCAAGCATCCGGAAGTGCATATCGTCGTATTCTCGATGTACGACGAGCAAGTCTATGCGGAGCGGGCCATCCGCGCGGGAGCTTCTGCATACCTCATGAAGAGCGAGCCATCCGACCGTGTCATTGAGGCGATTCGTATGGTTCATGAGGGGCAGATTTATCTCAGCCCCAGCATGGCGGCCAGCATCCTGAGCAAAGGCGGGATGAAACGTTCTGGAAGCCCCGGCTTCGCTATTGATCAACTCACGGAGCGCGAGATGGCTGTATTCCAGCTTCTCGGCCAGGGTTACTCCATGGCCGAGATCTCTGAGATGCTCCAGGTCGAACCGAAAACGGCCGAGACGTATCGTCGACGCGCCAAAGAAAAGCTCGGCCTGGACAGCGTCGGTGCGCTGCTTCAGTACGCAATTCGCTGGACACAGGGATAAGGTCTGCCCTGCAGGGCGTTCTGATTCCTCGCGAGAGGATATCCGACAACTCTGGTGCGTGCGGATACGGCACCGGCTGCCGGCATTTCATTCACGGGCTGTACCGCTCCTGGAGTTCGGCCATGCAGAGTTCAAGCTGGCGCTCCCAGGGCGTGATTGCCAGCCCGAAGGTGTCGCGAATTTTATCTGTTGATAGACGCGTATCCTGTGGTCGCATGGCGGGCGTTGGGTACTCTGCCGTACTAATGGGTTCTACGCTCCGTGCCCGCAATGCGAAACCCGGCCACCGCGAAGCCAAATCCACGATGGCCGACGCAAACCCGTGCCAGCTCGTAGACCCACCCCCGCTCAGATGGTACACGCCGGTGTAGCGCCCGTCCTCTCCCCCCTGTTCGATCACGCGACCTACAATCTGTGCCGTCATCTCGGCAGCCCACCGGCTCCACGTGGGGCAACCTATCTGATCGGAGACCACGCGCAATATGTCCCGCTCCCGCGCCAGGCGCAACATGGTCAGCAGAAAGTTCTTCCCACGGCTTCCGTAGACCCAACTCGTCCGCAGGATGATATACGCTCCCCCTACTTCCTCAATGGCCCGTTCTCCCTCCAGCTTCGTCTGTCCGTAAACGCCAAGCGGACCCGTTGCGTCCGTCTCCACATAGGGCGCCCCTTTTAAGCCGTCGTATACGTAGTCGGTCGAAAAATGTACGAGAAGTGCATGTAGTCGCTTCGCCTCTTCCGCAAGCACGCCCGGAGCCATCGCGTTTACCGCGTGGGCCTGTTCCGGCTCCTGTTCCGCCCGGTCTACCGCCGTATAGGCAGCCGCGTTGACGATTACCTGTGGTTTTACCTCCTGAATGACGCGCTGTAACGATGCAGCATTGGCCAGGTCAATTTCATTATGCCCATATGCAATAACGGATCCAATGGGCATCAACGTACGCTGTAATTCCCATCCGATCTGCCCACCCCGTCCCAGAACTAGAATCCTGTGCTCTGCCATACTGTAGATATCTCCCGACTCAGTTTTCTTTATAGTCAGGCAGTCGTTCCACGTCGCGCAGCAGCGGAGCGTTTGCATCTTTGGTGGAGAGCACGGGCTGCTCTACAGGCCAGCGGATACCCAGATCCGGATCGTCCCACCGTATGGACCCC
>JAWLHQ010000007.1:0-211829 GCA_041690215.1 Rhodothermales bacterium | reverse complement strand
CATCCCCCTGCCTTGCTCCGCTGGACGCGTTCGCAAGGCTGTCCCCCTTCGAAGGGGGATTTTATGGTCTGGGGACATGCTTGTTGTGCGATTGCAGGGCCGTTGCGTGGAGACGCAGCATGCTGCGTCTCTACGATGGCGTGGTGCCATGTTGTTATGGAGGGCACACCGGCGGCGTGCCTCTACGAGGCGGGTTGGGGTATGGGGACCGGTTCGGGCAGGGTGGTGCCGTCGCCTGCGATCGGTGTGGCGGTGAGGTGGGCGGGGGTGGAGTTGGCGGCGAGGAAGGCGGAGGTGAGTTCGGGCAGGTGGCGGCGGACCCACTTCGGAGGCAGTGGGGGTGTGTGGCGGCGGCGCGTGAGGCGGACGCGCTTTGGCCTGGACCGGAGGGGGCTGTGGGCGGCTTTCGTTCGCTTTGCTCTGGAAGGGCTGGTTTCAGTGGGGTGTGCTTCGGACGCTCGGGATTGCTCTCGGGCTTCTTGCTGCTTCTGTTCGGCTTCTTTCTGCTCGGCCTCCCACCTGGCCTGCTCAGCCTGCCAGCGGGCATGTTCGGCTTCCCACCGGGCCTGTTCGGCCTGCCAGCGTTGCTGCTCGGCTTCCCAGCGGCGCTGCTGGTGCTTGCGCTTCTCCCGTTGCTCGTGGATGCGCAGGTAGGACGTAGCTGCCGGGATGTATCGCGGGTCTCCGTTGGCGCGGCAGGCGGCGTGCCAGAGCACCATGTCGATGAAGCTGGCCCGGGCATCGTAGGTGTGCTCGATCTGGTGGGCGAAGACGGGGTCGGTCTCCTTCCAGTGGTAGTAGGTCTGGCGTGAGATCTCGTTGCAGGCGCAGACCTCTGTTACGGAGAGGCCTTCGGCCAGGCCACTGAGGATGTTCGATATGATCTTCCGGCGTTTGGCTTGCTTGAGGTTGGATTTCTTCTTCGCTGCCATGCTCCCCTCCACTGGAATGAATGTGTAATGGGTAATGAAGAATGCTGAGGGGAAGGTAGGTGATGGGAGGCGGCGTGTCGAGGTTATTTTGATAACCTACATATGTGGGATGGGGCGGTCAGCGGTCGGCGGGCAGCAAAACCGGAATGGAGCTGTGGGCGAGGGGAGTTTTCTGGCTGGTGGGTTAGAGAACTGGCGCAGGCTGCTGAGATTGCCTCAAATATGATGGGTGTTTTCAGGCTGGTGGGTTGGAGGACACCCTCAGTCGCTTACGCGACCGCTCCCTCGAGGGAGCGGTTGGGCTTTGCCGGACGATGCCGTGGTAGACGTCTTGCAGGTTGGGCTGGCTGGGTGCTCGGTCAGGTTATGTTGGCTGGGAGCTCGGTCAGGTTATGGTGGCTGGGTGTCCGGTCGGAGTGCGTTGGTTGGTGAGAAAGGAGGGGAAGTCGGGTGCTGAAGGCCGATCGCTGCATGCTGATCGCTGAGGGCTGATCGCCGTGGAAGGGGCGGGGTCAGGCGGTGGCGAGTTTGCGGCGGGGCCAGTTGCGTTTTTTTAGCATGTCGAGGAGGACGGCGCCGAGGATGACGAGGCCGAGGACGACTTTCTGGGTGTAGCTCTCGACGCCGGTGAGGTTCATGCCGTTCTGGATGACGCCGATGATGAAGGCGCCGATGAGGGTGCCGAGGATGCGTCCTTCTCCTCCAGCGAGGCTGGTACCGCCGACCACTACGGCGGCGATCACGTAGAGCTCGTACATGAGGCCGTAGGTCGGAGCGCCGCTTTTGAGCTGGGAGGCCAGGACAATGCCACCGAGTCCGGCCATGAGTCCGCTGACGACGTACACGAACACGAGCACGCCGTTCACCCGGATTCCGGAGAGCCGGGCAGCTTCGGGGTTGCCGCCCACGGCGTAGATATACCGGCCCAGGGTGGTACGCGTCATGAGGACGTGGGCGAGGCCGTAGATGGCGACCATGAGGACGACGGCGTTCGGGATCGAGAGGAAGTCCGAGCCGCGCCCGAGCCAGACGAACGAGCCGGGGATGTCGTAGATGGACTCACCTGACGAGATGATGTAGGCGAGGCCGCTTGCGACCTGCATGACGGCCAGGGTGGCGATGAAGGGCGGGATCTTGAACCGCGTGATCATGAGTCCGGAGAAAAGCCCGACGGCTCCGCACATCAGGGTGGCGGCGAGGCTTGCGACCAGCATCACACCGATGCCGGCCGAGGCGCCGCCCATTGCCTGGATGAGCCAGGCGGCCGCTACGGCGGAGAGCGCGATGAGGCTGCCTACCGAGAGGTCGATGCCTGCCGTGATGATGACCATAGTCATACCCACGGCGATGATGGCGATGACGACGATCTGATTGGCAACGTTGCGGAGGTTGTTTGCCAGGAGGAAGGTCGGCCAGAGGTAGCTGCGCGGGGTGACGATTTCGGTCTGCCGGTATGCCGGGATCCGGCTGGTTACGGCAGAGAGCACGTTTGCAAAGTCGCGTGTGGTGGCGATGTAGTCGATTCGCGTGCCGGTCTGTGCGAGGGTTTCGAGGGCCTGGCGTACGGCAGCGGGGTCGCCCTGCGCGGTTCCTGCGACGCTCACCTCCGACCCGGCCAGTGAAGCCGTTATTGCATTAGAAAACGCAGAGCCTTCGGCGCCCGGTCTGGTTGCTACGAACACACCTGAACCGGCGGGGCTCGTGTCCAGGAGCGTGGTTGCAACGGCTCGTCCGGCATCCGCTCCGGTCGGGTTCTGCTCTGTGAGTGTGACGACGGAATAGTACACACAGAGTAGAATGAGCACGGCGAGCATCCCGTACTCTCCAAAGAAGCGTGTGGCAGCGGTACGCATGCGACTGGAGGTGCGTGCAGATGTGAGCGGCATGACAGGCTAGACTACCGGGTTACAAATCCGAAGGGCTAAGCGGCAGCGGCGGCATGGCCGACGGCCATTTCGAGGATCTGCTCCTGGGTGGCATTCCGAACGTCCTGGATCTCACCGGCGATGCGTCCCTGGTGCATCACCAGGATACGGTCGCTCATCCCGAGGACTTCTGGAAGTTCGGAGGAGATCATAATGATGGCTTTACCTGCGGCGGCGAGCCGGTTCATGAGCAGGTAGATCTCGTATTTGGCGCCGACATCGATTCCGCGCGTGGGTTCGTCGAAGATGATGACCTCCGAGTCGGATTCGAGCCAGCGCGCGATGAGGATTTTCTGCTGGTTTCCGCCGGAGAGCGTATCCACGCGCTGATCACCGTGGGCTACCTTGATGTTGAGACTCTGGATGAAGCCATCGAACACAATCCGTTCCTGCCGCTCATCTACGAAACCGTAGCTCGACCAGTGCTTCAGGTTGGGTAGCGAGAAGTTTTCGCGGGCAGAGAGCTTGAGGACGAGTCCCTGCGCTTTGCGGTCCTCGGTCAGAAGGCAGATGCCAGCCCGGATGGCATCGAGGGGCGTTCGAAGCACGAGCGGGTGCCCGTCGAGCGAGATCGTTCCGGCGTCGGCGCGGTCTGCGCCGAAGAGCAGGCGGGCGAGCTCGGTGCGTCCGGCGCCAACGAGTCCAGTGATGCCCAGGATCTCGCCGCGCCGTACGTCGAACGAGACGTCATGGACGGCGCCGTTCCGGGAGAGGTTGTGGACGGCCAGCCGGACCTCGCCGATTTTCGCCGGTTGTTTGGGGAACTCGTTATCCAGTGAGCGGCCTACCATGTGCTCGATGAGTTGCTCGCGGTCTACGTCGGCGATGTCGTACGTGCCGACGTGCTCGCCATCGCGGAGGACGGTGACCCGGTTTGCGAGTTCAAATACCTCATCAAGGCGGTGGCTGATGTAGATGATCCCGATGCCGCGCTCCTGCAGGTTGCGGATGATGCGGAAGAGGTTTTCTACTTCCTGGGTGGTGAGCGTGGCGCTCGGTTCGTCCATGACAATGATCCGGGCCTCGTGCGAGAGCGCTCGGGCGATCTCGACGATCTGCTGCCCGGCCACGCTCAGGTCGCGGCAGGGTATGTCCGGGTCGATCCGGACGTTCATCCGTTCGAAGAGGGCTGCTGCGGCGGTCCGTTCGAATGCTTTCGAGAAGAACCCGGCGCGGGTCTTTTCGTGGCCGAGGAAGATGTTCTCGCAGGCCGATAGCGAGGGGACCAGGTTGAACTCCTGATAGATGACGGCGATACCGGCCCGCAGGGCGTCGAGCGGCGAGGCGAAACGGACGGGCCGGCCGTCAATCCAGATGGAACCGGAATCGGGCTGGTGGACCCCGGAAAGAATTTTGATGAGCGTGCTCTTTCCGGCCCCGTTTTCACCGACGACGGCCAGCACCTCTCCGGCATTCAGATCCAGTCCGACGCCCCGCAGGGCCCGGACGCCCGGGAAGCTCTTCTCGATGCCCTCCATGCGGAGGAGGGCGGAGGTGTTTGGCTCTCGTATCATGGAGCCGTGGCGGCGGCCTGCTGGAGTGAGGCGTCCTGCCGGGCATCCTCCTGGCGGTAGAGGGTGGCCGGGATGAGCGTTTCCGACTGGACCGTCTCACCGGCCATGTAACTGGCAATCGCCCGGATGGTCATTTTGCCGATCTCCAGTGGGTGCTGGATAACGTCCGCGTAAATCTTGCCGTCCTGGATGGCCCGGCGGGCTTCGAGCGTTCCATCGAATCCAATGACCTGGATCTTACCGGCCTTACCGGCCTTCTCAATGGCGGCGACGGCGCCCAGTGCCGTGTCATCATTGATGGCGAAGATGGCGTCGAGGTCGGGGTGGGCCTGCAGGATATCTTCGGCGGCGCGGAAGGCACGGTCTTTCAGGCCGCTGCCGGGAAGCCGGGCGACGACCTCGACGCGGGCGCCCTGCGCGCGAGCCTGATCGAGCACTTCGAGGAAGCCTTTCGTCCGCTGGATGACCGACTCGACTTCCGGATGGTCGATGATGGCGATTTTGCCGTTGCGGCCGATGGCCTCCAGCACGGCCTCGGCGGCGAGGCGGCCTCCTTCGTAGTTGTCGGTGGCAATGTGAGAGACCACTTCGATGCCCTCTGCGAGGGCGGCAATGTCGGCGGTGAAGACCGGGATGCCCGCTTTGTTTGCCTCTGCGATAGAGGTCCCGACGGCTTTCGAATCACACGGAGCGAGCACGATGGCATCCACGCCCTGCACGATGAAGTCAGATACCTGGTTATTCTGCCGCGCGATGTCGAACTCGCAGGAGTTGATTACGAGATCGAAGCCCTGTGCGGCGGCTTCTTCTTCCATGGCATCCGCTACGTCTTGGAAGAAGGGATGCGTAAGCGTGAGCAGGGAGACGCCGATGAGGGGTCTGTTTGAGGGAGAAGCGCTTTCGGAGCCGGGCGAATCGCCCGTGCAGGCCGTGAAAAAGAGGCAGGAGACGCCAAGTGCCGCGACGGCAAGCCAGCCAGTCAGTCGATGATGTGACGGTACGTGCATGATGGCGGATTGAGCCTAGAGGTGTGCATGAGAGGACCGGCGTACGCGTTATGCCGCGATTGCCGGGTTTCGTAATGTAGCGGATGTGGTGCCCCGGTACAACCCATCGGGGGGCGAAGTACGAAGTACGAATGATGAAGTACGAGTTCGGCCGGGTGTGCGGGCGTGGGCGCTCGTTGGGGAGGGAGGTGGCTCGCCAGGGATAGGCGGCCGGGGTGATCGCTTGCGGAACACCCTACCACCCAGAGGGTGCCCGGCTTACGCGACCGCTCCCTCGAGGGAGCGGTTGGGCGTGTGGCGGACGGTGTCTGTGTGAAGGTTTTTCGGGTTGTGCTGGCTGGGTGGGGCCGCATAGGCGTCTTTCGGCCTTTACGGGGGTGCTCACGCCAGCGGGGATAGGCAGCCCTGTTGGTTGTGTTGCCTGGGTTTACTGCGTCGGTCGCTCCGCTCGCGTCCGCCTTCGCGGGAATGACGTTTATGGGGAGGTTTGAGGGGGGTAG
Organism: Rhodothermales bacterium; assembly: GCA_041690215.1. Lineage (GTDB taxonomy): Bacteria > Bacteroidota > Rhodothermia > Rhodothermales > DASSAV01 > DASSAV01. The sequence goes on along the minus strand of JAWLHQ010000007.1, from coordinate 205,951 downwards.
GTGGCCGGGATGTCGTGAGGAGGAGCAGATGGGAGAGGTGCTTGCTGGTAGGGTCGGTGTTTGAGGGGGGATGCGCTGTTTTGGCGGGGCGTTTCGGTAGGTCCGCTTCGACAAAGCTTTCATAGTAAGCGTTTCGGCTTTATTTTGATATAGTTGGGTGGTTTTGGGGCCTACCGTACCTACTGTGCGGGGGCGCTACGGGTACCCATTCGCTCGTCCGTTACATCGTAGTTTCAGGGGTAGACGGGTTTGGCCTTTTCAGAGAGCAACGACATCGGAAGCGGGAAGCGCCTCGCATTACACTGGCAGATCGTGATCGGGCTCGTAGCGGGCGCGTTGACAGGAGGGCTCGTCAACGCCGCCGCGCCGGAGGCGGTCACGATCGTAACGGAGTATATCCGTCCCGTAGGGACCATCTTTATTCGTCTGATCACGATGGTGGCGGCACCGCTCGTGCTGGCCAGCCTGATCGTCGGAGCTTCTTCGATTTCCGATCCAGCGAGTCTTGGCCGCATCGGCGTGAAGACGCTCGGGCTCTATCTCGTGACGACGTCGATCGCCATCACGATCGGGCTGGGGCTTGCTTCCATCGTGCGGCCGGGCGCGGGGGTGCCGGAGGAAGCCAGCGCGCAGCTGCTCGCCAACTTCAGCGCGGAAGCGACGAGCCGGTTGTCCGACGCGGAGAGCGTCTCGTTCGTCCAGCAACTCGTCAATCTCGTACCGACGAATCCCTTCGCCGCGCTTGCGAGCGGAGACATGCTTCAGATCGTCGTTTTCGCCCTGATCATCGGTGTAGCGCTCAGCCTGATTCCGGCTGCGAAGGCGGAGCCGGTCATCCGCTTTTTCGACGGGTTTACGGACGTCCTCATCAAGGTCGTGGACCTCGTCATGAAGCTGGCGCCGTATGGCGTTTTCGCTCTGGTCGCGGCGGTGACGGCGGAGTTCGGGTTCGGCATCCTCAGCACCCTGGGTTGGTATGCCGTGACCGTCTTGCTGGGTCTCGTGCTCCACACGCTGGGTGTTTACGGTCTGTTGATCCGGCTCTTTGCGCGCGGGAGGGTAGCGGTCGGGCGGTTTTTCCGTGAGATGTCCGCCGTGCAGCTGCTGGCGTTCAGCACGTCCAGCAGCGCAGCCATGTTGCCCTTCAACATGGAAACGGTGCGGGACAAGCTCGGCGCCAGCGAGCGGGTCACCTCGTTCGTGCTCCCGCTAGGAGCTACGGTCAATATGGATGGAACGGCGCTGTATCAAGGGGTAGCCGCCGTGTTCATCGCACAGGTGTACGGGCTGCCTATCACCATAGGGGACCAACTCACTATCGTCCTTACGGCGACGCTGGCCTCCATTGGTACGGCGGCCGTGCCGGGGGCCGGGTTGGTCATGCTGGTGATCGTGTTGCAGTCGGTTGGTATACCGGTCGAGGGCATCGCGCTGATTCTCGGCGTGGACCGGATTCTCGACATGTGCCGGACGGTGGTGAATATTACAGGCGATGCTGCCATTGCGGTCTCTGTTGCGGCGACGGAGGGAGAGTTAGGCGATCCGGCAGATATACCGGGACCGGAAGCCGAGCAGATTGCTGCGTGAGGATCGGGTAAGGCATCGTACCGTGCGACGAAGGGGAATCGGGCTTCTGGTCATGAGGGATCTGTGGGGGGGCGTAGTGGGGTTGTCGTGAGACCTCGAGATTGTGCTGGCTGGATGTCCGGTCGGGGGCACATGGGCGCTAAGGAAATGGACAGAACCGCGGTTTGATCTGATTTCGGCCTTTCGGAGGTGCTCTCTCTAGCGGTTAGATAGCCCATCAAGTTGTGCTGCCTGGATTTACTTCGTCGGTCGCTCCGCTCGCGTCCAATCGAATTGGGAATGACTCGAGGGGGAGGTTTGAGCATTGAAGTAAGCCGTATCGCCCTGTTTGAAGCAGCTAACGGGCTTTCTTGACGCGCATGCGGCCTGGACCGGGCATGACAGTGATAGGGGGAATGTGCGGTGTTTCATGCCATGGGGTATTTCTTAGCGGGGCTGACATCCTCCTGCCTTGCTCCGCTGGACGCGTTCGCAAGGCTGTCCTCCTTTGAAGGAGGATTTGTCTCCGCGTGGCGGTGCCGTGCCCCTGCGGAAGTTGGATGACAGGAGGTGTCTTTGGGGGGGCCGGAGGCGGTTCTTGCGAACGTGGGGAAGCAATCTGGTTGGGGATGGCTGGTCCATTTGCTTTGTCGGGCTCGGGTAGTCTGGCGAGATTGTTTGCCTGCGGTCAGTTGCTTTGCTCGTGCCCCTGGGTTGGCAAGGACACCGTGGGGGTGAGGGAGGACACACCGCCGGGGTGTCCCTACGCGGCGTTCGCGATGGTGGGTCGGAAGGGGATGTCGTCGTCTTTTTCGGGTGAGTCGTAGAATCCATTTGCCACTTAGCGTTACATCTGTTTTCTTTGAAAGCGCTTCTTAAACGATAACTCTAGCCCCAACCAGCATGGCGACGCAATCCCTACGTGACACCGGCGTGGTCGAGACCGTACCGGCACCTGCTCTCGAGGTACGCCCACGGACGAATTACCGGTGGGTGATCTGTGCGCTGCTCTTCTTTGCAGCGACGATCAACTACATGGACCGGCAGGTGTTGGGGATACTGGCGCCCACGCTGCAGGAAGAGATCGGTTGGACGGAAGCTCAGTACGGCGACATCGTGGCATCCTTCCAGTTCGCCTATGCGATTTCGCTGCTGGTCTTCGGATGGATCATCGACCGGATCGGGACGAAGCACGGGTTTTCACTTGCGGTGATCTGGTGGAGCCTCGCAGCGGCGCTCCACGCTTTTGCCCGGACTCCGTTTGGATTTGCTGCTGCCCGGTTCGGACTGGGGCTCGGTGAAGGCGGCAACTTTCCGGCTTCGATCAAGGCGGTGGCCGAATGGTTTCCGAAGAAGGAGCGGGCACTCGCTACAGGGATTTTCAACGGGGGCACCAACATCGGGACGATGGTTGCTGCGCTGCTCGTTCCGTTCCTTACACTGAATTTCGGGTGGCGCGCCACCTTTATCATCGTAGGGCTCATCGGGTTCGTGTGGTTTGCGGCCTGGGCGCTGTTGTACCGATCTCCGGAAAAACATCCCCGGGTATCCCCTGAGGAACTGGCCTATATCCGGAGCGACCCCACGGAATCGCTGGAAAAGGTGCCGTGGCTGAGCCTGATTACGTACCGGCAGACGTGGGCCTTCGCGCTCGGCAAGTTCATGACCGACCCTATCTGGTGGTTTTACCTGTACTGGTTGCCGAAGTATCTGGACGCGAACTTCGGGGTACAACTCGGGGCGCTGGCGCTACCGCTCGTGACCGTCTATCTCATTGCGGACGTCGGTAGCATCGGCGGCGGGTGGTTATCGGGTGCGTTCATCAAACGAGGTTGGAGCCTCAACAGCGGTCGAAAGGCTGCGATGCTCGTCTGCGCGCTGGCGATCGTTCCGACGATGACGGGTGCTATCGTGGACTCGATGTGGGTTGCCGTCGCCATCGTTTCCCTCGCAGCGGCAGCGCACCAGGGGTGGTCGGCAAATCTCTTCACGCTGGCATCCGACATGTTTCCCCGGAGGGCAGTGGGTTCCGTGGTTGGCCTGGGCGGCATGATGGGATCCGTGGGCGGTATTCTCTTCTCGATGGCCGTAGGACGATGGCTGGAATATTCGGATAGCAATTACGTGCCGGTCTTTATGGTTTGCGGGCTGGCGTACGTCTCTGCACTTGGCATCATTCACCTGATCGTACCCAGGCTGGAGCCGGCCGACATCGAGGGGTGATGGGGGTGAAAACGTGCAAACGAGATGTTAAATATTGCCGTTCAGGTGGCGATATCCGGGCCGTTGTTCTTGCGCTATGTTCTAACATCGACCGGGGATAGTGGTTGTAATTACAACCTAAGTTCCAGTGTCATATGAGTTTGCGACAACTCGAAAGGCTTGACAATCTCCGCATGGCGGCGTATTCTTTGACATGTGCCTGGTGCGCCGGGCGTCTTTGTTGAATAGAGCAATACGTGCCATGTATCGGTACACCGCTGTCAATCCGCAAGCAATGTGTATGTGTTGTATCTGTTGTTGCGCATGCGCCTTTGCCTGCGAGAAGGTGACGCTGTGTACCTGTGGTAACGTTTAACCGGCTCTGGTTTGAACCGAATCCCGATTGGTACAGCCCTCTCACCGATGCGCAGGTGAGAGGGCTTTTTGTTTGTGCCTGCGAGCACGCTAACTCTGCACGTTTTATCTGTATTCACCCAGAATTATGGCATCCAAACCAGTCCTGCCGCCCCACCTGAACGCCAGCAAACCGGCTGTTGCGCCCGCTGCGAAGAAAGTCGGCCTGCCGCCGGCGAAGCTTCCGCCCGGGCGCTCGGCTGCAGGAGTCGGTGGTCCTCTGCCTGCCGGCAAGAAGGGCAAATCGAACGTAGAGGCTATCAAAGAGGGCAGCCGCGGCCTTCGAGGTCAACTCGTTGCGGAACTTGCTCGGGAGACCGATCACTTCGAAGGGCCCGAGTCGCAACTGCTGAAGTTTCACGGCATCTATCAGCAAGATGACCGGGATAGCCGGAAGGGCACCAAGGAGTACATTTTCATGGTTCGTAGCCGTCTGCCTGGCGGCAAACTCACGGCAGACCAGTATCTCGTTCACGAAGCACTTGCAGACCGGTTCGGCAACGGAACCCTTCGGATCACTACGCGCCAGGGATTTCAGTTGCACGGGGTCATCAAGGCTGATCTGAAGGCAACCATAAAGACCCTGAACGAAACGCTGGTTACGACCCTTGCTGCGTGCGGAGACGTGGTACGCAACGTGATCTGCACGCCCTCGCCGTTCAAGACCCCCGTACAGCGGCAGATCGATCAGATAGCGAAGGAACTGGCCGATTACTTTCTGCCTCGTTCGGGCGCGTACCACGAAGTCTGGATCGACGGCGAGCAGGTGTACAACGGACAGGAGCACGTCGAGCAGATCGAGCCGATTTACGGGAAAGCCTACCTGCCCCGCAAGTTCAAGATCGGCATAGCCTCTCCCGGTGACAACAGCATCGACGTCTACACGAACGACGTCGGCCTGGTCGCCGTTGCGGATGGCGATCAGCTGCTGGGCTTCAACGTTCTCGTCGGCGGCGGGCTGGGCATGACCCACAAGAAGGCGGATACGTATCCCCGGCTGGCCGATGAACTGGCCTTCGTCACGGTCGAGGAAACCGTGGCCGTCGTGGAGGAGATCATCAAGATCCAGCGGGACCACGGCGACCGCAGCAACCGCAAGCACGCTCGCTTGAAGTATCTCGTAGCCGAGTGGGGGATCGACCGATTCCGTGCGGAGCTAGAGAAGCGGCTCGGGTATGCGGTAAAGAAGCCCGTTCCGGTTCCTGGTCTGGAGCTAAACCTGTTTCTCGGCTGGCACGAGCAGGGAGACGGCAAGTGGTTCGTGGGCCTCTCCGTCGAGAACGGGCGAATCGTGGATGCCGGGGAGCGCAGGTTGAAGTCGGGGTTGCACGAGATCATTGCCCGCTTCCGTCCGGGTGTGCGGTTGACCACCAACCAGGATATTCTGCTGACCGATATCGAGCCGGCAGACAGGACGCGTATCGATGAGATCCTGAGCGCCTACGGTATTCGCCAGGCGTACGAGCTTTCGAATGCCCGCAAGTTTGCGATGGCGTGCCCGGCCATGCCGACATGCGGCCTTGCCATTGCGGAATCGGAGCGGGTGCTGCCGTCTGTGATCGACGAACTGGAGGCCGAACTGGCGCGGCTGGGGCTGGGTGATGAGAAACTCACGGTTCGGATGACCGGCTGTCCGAACGGCTGTGCCCGGCCCTATGTAGCGGATGTCGGCCTCGTCGGCCGGTCGCTGGACCGTTACACCATCTTCCTCGGGGGACGGATGGACGGAACGCGGCTCAACTGGCAGTACGAGGACCTCGTTCCGCTTACAGAGATCGTCTCCACGTTGAGGCCGTTGTTCGTGTATTTCAAGGAGAACCGGAGGCCCGGAGAGGGGTTCGGTGATTTCTGCGAACGAGTCGGCCCAGATGCCCTTCGCCAGTTTGCCACATCCCAAACCGAGCACGCCGTTGCCAGCTAAGACCGGGAAAGTATATCTCGTTGGCGCCGGTCCGGGCGACCGGGATCTGATCACGGTGCGGGGGCTTCGTCTGCTCCAACAGGCAGAGGTCGTCGTATACGACCGGCTCATCGATCCCGGGCTTCTGGAAGAGGTCCATCCGGCTGCGGAGTGCATCTACGTGGGCAAGCGCGCCGGCCATCACTTCCGTCCCCAGGAGGAAATCAATGCCCTTCTGGTGGCAAAGGCAAAGGAAGGGCACACGGTAGTGCGCCTGAAGGGAGGAGACCCGTTCGTGTTCGGGCGGGGAGGGGAAGAAGCGCTGGTGCTAGCCGAGGCAGGCATTCCCTTTGAGGTCGTGCCGGGCATCAGTAGTTCCGTAGCCGTGCCCGCATATGCCGGTATTCCCGTCACACACAGGGGCATCGCGAGCAGCTTCACCGTCATTACGGGACACGGCTGCGAATCCTCGGATGGGGAGCATGACTGGGAAGCGCTGGCGCAGATCGACACCCTCGTGATTCTGATGGGCGTCGGGCGCCTTGCACAGATCGCGGGCGTGCTGCTGAAGCATGGGCGTGCTGCGGACACGCCTGTGGCGGTCATCCGTTGCGGAACGACTCTTGATCAGGATGTCATCACCGGTACGCTGGCGGATATCGATACGCTGGCCGGAGCCGTGCAGCCGCCGGCAACGATTGTCGTCGGGGATGTCGTTCGTCTTCGGGAGTCGCTGGCCTGGTTTGCGCCATCGCCTGCGGAGCCTGTATTCGAAGCACGTAGCTTCATGGCTCTCACACGTTACCCCCGGCGCATTCCAACTCCTGCCGTCTGAGTTCAAACGAGAAGACCATTATGATACCTGAAGCGAGTTATACGGAGTGGACGCATGAAACGCTGAAGGAAATCAGTGATGCGTTTGAAACCCGCTCGACCTTAGCGTTACTGGAATGGACTTTCGATACGTTCTCACCGAATCTGGCTATTGCTACGGGATTCGGGCCTTCGGGAGTGGTTCTTCTGCATCAGGCGACCCTCGTAGGAGGTGATTTTCGCCCGTTCTATCTCGATACGGATCTGCTTTTCAAGGAGACGTACGAGTTGAAAGATCGCCTGGAAGAGCGCCTCGGTATCACGTTCGACCGGGTTCACTCCGGTGTCTCACTCGAACAGCAGGAGGCGACGCATGGCCCCGCGCTCTGGGAGCGCAACCCTGATCAGTGCTGCTTCATCCGCAAGGTGGAGCCGATGCGCCGGTATCTGAGCGACAAGCAAGCCTGGACGACGGCTATCCGGCGAGACCAGACGGCCAACCGGGCCAAAGCAGCGCTCGTAGAGTGGGACTATGCGAATAACCTGGTCAAGGTTAATCCGCTTGCAAAGTGGACGTCCAAGGACGTGTGGCGCTACATATTCGAGCACGACCTGCCGTATAACCCCTTGCACGACCAGAATTACCCGAGCCTGGGCTGCATTCCCTGCACGCGTGCCGTGTTGCCCGGGGAAGATTCTCGCGCCGGACGCTGGGCGGGCCGGAGCAAGACGGAGTGCGGGATTCATCTCCAGCCGCTCGAGAAAGCCAGTTAATCCCTGAAAGCCGGTAGCTTACCGCATTGAATAATGAAGGTTTACCCGATCTTTTTGAACAATCTAGCGGGCCGGCGCTGCATCGTGATCGGATGTGGCCACGAAGGCGAACACAAGGTTGCCGGACTGCTGGAATGCGATGCCGACGTGACGCTCATCAGCGAGGACGCCACGCCTACGTTGCAAGCGTGGGCGGCCGATGGAACGATCACCTGGCATGCGCGCGGGTACAAGGCGGGTGACCTGAAGGGCGCCTTTCTGGTGATCGTAGCCGTAACGAACCCAGCGGCTACAGCACCCATCTGGGAAGAAGCACAGCAGGAGGGCGTTCTCATCAATGCGCTGGACGACGTGCCGCATTGCACGTTCGTGCAGGGTTCCGTGGTGCGGCGGGGGCCGCTCCTGATCGCGATCTCGACGAGTGGTTGCGCGCCCGCCTTTTCGGTTCGGGTGCGGCAGCGTCTGGAGGCGATGTTTACGACGGCGCATGGCACGTTCGTCGAATTGCTGGGCCGGTTGCGGCCGTCCATGGCATCCGAGTATCCGAATTTCGACGAGCGCAAACAGCGCTGGTATGAACTCGTGGATTCCGACGTTTTATCGCTGATTGAGCAGGACGATCTGGAAGGAGCGCGAGCGCGCGTTCGAGCTATCGCGGGAAACCGTGTAGCGCAAGATTTCGAGGTGCAGACCCTTTCTGCTGCATAATGCACTTTGTTTTTAGCATGGTGACGTTTATACATGATCATAACACTTGACCGAGTAGGGGAGCCGTTTCACTTCGAGGCGCGGAACGAGTCGGGGAACGTAGTACATATCGATACGACACCGGAAAAAGGTGGTACGGGGCAGGGAGCCGGTCCTATGCAGCTCGTGGCGATGGGACTCGGTGGGTGCAGCGCGATGGACGTGGTTACCATTCTGAACAAACAGCGGCAGCAGATCGAGTCCTTGTCGATCCAGATCGATGCAGAGCGGGCCACGGATCAGGTGCCGGCAGTGTTCACCGACATACACCTGCATTACGCACTGGGTGGCAATCTGGACGCGGAGAAAGTCCGGCGTGCTATCGATTTGAGCCTGGAGAAGTATTGCTCGGTGTCCAGAATGCTCGAGAAAACGGCCCGGATAACCTATTCTTTCAGCGTGAACGGCGAGCGGTATGAGCAGGCCTGAGGTCAACGGCAGATTGCATACGGAGAATCCAGAGACGCTGTCCGTTCGGACGCAAGCGCCGATATCGGGCAATCGGGAACACGCGAGCGCGATCTACATGACGTCGAGCTTCGTGTTCGAGAGTGCGGAGCAGGCGCGCGCGCTGTTTGCGCGAGAGATCGAAGGCCCCGTGTACTCCCGGTACAGCAATCCGAACGTCGACGAGTTCGTCGAGCGGATGTGCCTGCTGGAGGGGGCTGAGGATGGGATTGCGGTGGCCTCGGGTATGTCGGCCATTTTTACGGCACTGGCCGGCCTGCTGCAGAGCGGTGATCACGTTCTGGCATGCCGGTCCGTCTTCGGATCGACCCATCAGATTCTGACGAAGCTCCTGCCGCGCTGGGGTGTGACGCACACCTATGTAGATATCCTGGAGACGGATCGCTGGCACGAAGCTGTCCGGCCCGAGACCAAGGTGTGCATCGTAGAGACCCCCTCGAATCCGGGTCTGGACCTGATTGATCTGGAATGGCTCGGTGCGTTTTGCCGCGAGCGGGGCATTGTCCTGATCGTGGATAATGTGTTTGCCACGCCGATTCTTCAGCGGCCCATTCAGTTCGGTGCGGATATCGTGATGCACTCTGCTACGAAGTACATCGACGGGCAGGGCAGAGGAATCGGAGGTGTGCTGGTAGGCAAAAAAGGACTGATCGAGGAGCTTCGGTTTTTCATCCGGCACTCCGGTCCGGCACTATCGCCGTTCAATGCATGGATGTTCAGTCGCAGCCTCGAAACGCTCAAGCTCCGGGTGGAACAGCATTGCGCCAATGCACTGGCACTGGCGCAGTTCCTCGAAGGGCATCCGCAGGTGAGCGTGGTCAAATATCCCCATCTGCCATCCCATCCTCAGTATGAGCTGGCCAAGCGGATGATGCGGCTGGGCGGCGGTATCGTCACGTTCGAGGTACGAGGAGGGCTGGAGCAGGGGCGCCGTTTCCTCGACTCACTCAAGATGTGCTCCCATACGGCCAACCTGGGGGATACGCGAACCATCGCTACGCATCCGGCCAGCACCACACATAGCTCCCTGACGGAGGAGGACCGCGCCGCAGTCGGTATTACGCCCGGGCTGATTCGCATTTCCGTTGGCCTCGAACATGTGGAGGATGTCATGGCGGATGTGGACCAGGCACTGAACCACTCTGCATCAGGAAACGGCATCGCCCGCTAATACAAGAAACAATCACTTCCCACATCTAATCACTAAAACAGGAGAAAACCATGGCGCTTCAACTCGGGGACATCGTTCCCAACTTCAATCAGAAATCCACGCTCGGAGACATCAGCTTCTACGAATGGGCTGGAGACAGCTGGGTGATCCTCTTCTCGCATCCCGCCGACTTTACGCCGGTCTGCACCACGGAACTGGGCCAGGTCGCGCGGCTCAGCGCAGAATTTCAGAAGCGTGGTGTGAAGCCCATTGCCGTCAGCGTGGATCCGCTCGACTCGCATCTAAAGTGGATCAAAGATATCGAAGAGACGCAGGGCGTTCATGTCGACTATCCGCTGCTGGCCGACGCCGACAAGACGGTTGCGGGGCTTTACGACATGATCCACCCGAATGCGAACGACACGTTGACGGTGCGCTCGGTGTTTATCATCGATCCGAACAAGAGACTGCGCCTCACGCTGACGTACCCGGCCAGCACGGGCCGCAACTTTGCGGAGTTGCTCCGCGTGATCGACTCGCTCCAGCTTACGGACAAGTACAGCGTTGCGACGCCGGCGGACTGGAAGCAGGGTGAGGACGTCGTTATCTCGCCGAAGCTTCAGGATCCGGAAGACTTGAAGCAGCGCTTCCCGAAAGGTTACCGGACGGTGAAGCCGTATCTGCGCCTCACGCCGCAGCCGAATGTTTGAGCAGCGTGAGGAAACGCGCCATCTACTTCGTGGTATAACGAAGAGTACGTGCAGCGCTTGCGAGATACCGTTTAGACGCGTATACTAGCGCTCCACGTACGGATCGGGACGTGGCGCAGCCCGGTAGCGCACTTGCATGGGGTGCAAGGGGTCGTGGGTTCAAATCCCGCCGTCCCGACCAGCCAAAACCCGCTCAGATAACGCGAATACGCAACATCTGAGCGGGTTTTTTCTTTCCATTACTGGCCAGATCGTCGTTCATAGGAACCTGTCTGTATGGATGTTCCAGCCTGCATCCGGAGGCGCCGTGGCGAAGCGTGGTCTGCTATTCCAGCCTGATTCCGGAGCGAGATCGCGTGTTCTGCGTTTAAGATCATGCACGCCCTAATGGCCAACACCCTGCTAAGGAAAAAGGGGCTAGTGCATATGGATGAACGTTCCGACCCAAGCCGAATCACAAAGTGTGCAGGTGAAGGGGGTGTTTGTGTGGGGTTCGTCGCTTATTTTCTCGTGTTTCATCCGACTGCCGCAGTCAGGGTGTCATCCTGTGAATCAACGCTAGGGGTCGATAATGGCTGAAAGCTCCAACCCGGAAGCGGGTAAACGATTCGCATCCGACCTTCGTCAGATCCGAGAGCACCGGGGGATCAGCGTGGAGGCGCTCCATGACGAGACGAAGATCCCGATGGGGCTGATCCAGTCCTTCGAGCAGACGGGACTTTTCGATCACCCGATGTTCAACCGGGTGTATCTGCGCTCGTTTGTTCGAACGTACTCGCAAGTCGTAGGCGTATCCCAGGATCTGGCACTGGCTTCGCTGGATGAGGCGTTGGAAGGCACGTACCAGGGCGGCCTCGCTGAAGCCTACCTGAAGCCTGCGGAGCCCGTCGCGGAGGAGGTGGAAGAGCCCGCTCCTGCGGCAGAGGTGACTGCTCCCGAGGAGACCTTTGGTCTTGAGGAATCGGTTTCCGAAGAGGAATCGACTCCTGAAGCGGAAATGACTCCTGAGGAGGAAGTGGCTTCTGAGGAGGAAGTGGCTTCTGAGGAGGAAGTGGCTTCTGAGGAGGAAGTGGCTTCTGAGGAGGAAGTGGCTTCTGAGGAGGAAATGACTCCTGAAGCGGAGTCGGCTTCTCAAGAGGAGTTGGTTTCTGAAGAGGAAACGGCTCCCGAGGTCGTGTCAGGAGAAGCCGCTACAGTGTATCATGAGTCGGCCAGCGAACAGGAGGTCACCCCGTACGAAGAACAAGAACGTTTCGTAGCAGAGGAGGTATCGCAGACACCACAGCCGATGCCTGAGGAGGCTTTCGTGGAGGAGGAGACTCAGGCGGAGCGGGCGGCAGATCGGCCGGCTGCGGCGCCTCGTAGCGAGCCGGTGCGCCGTGAGCCGGAAGCAGAGCGGACCAACAAGGGGTGGTTGTACGCGGCTGCCGGTGTGGTTGCCGTGGTAGCGCTGGGTTTCCTGTTATTCAGAGGCATGGGAACGCCCGGTGACGACCTGGCCGGAGCTGTTACGAATGGGGAAGCCGAAACGGCTGCTACGCCGGACACAAGCTCCGTAGCGGCTACGCCGCCTCCCGTCGCGCTGGGCGATACCATGCGTGTAACGATCGTTGCGGCCAATGCACCCGTCCAGAACATTAAGGTGACTGTGGATGACGATCTACGCCGTCCATACTGGATTGAATTTCAGGAGTCAAAGACGTTCACACCGGCACAGCGTATCGTGATCGAGCGGCAGCTTCCCAAGATTCAACTGCAGGTGGAAGGACGCCCTTATCCCACGAATAGAACAGACGAGCTAGGACGCATCGTGATTACACGCGACAGCGTACTGCAATTTTTGAACAGCACACGATAGATTCGTTCCGCCCTATCCATTTTATTAGTTTTAGATGAACCTCATCGAGGCCACTCGGACTCTTCGCGACGAGATTCGATCTCAGGAATTCGCAACGCTGGATATAGATGAAGCCCAACCTCTCATAGAGCGGCTCCGCGATGTTATTCGCGTCCATAACTACCGGTACTACGTCCAGGACCAGCCGGTGATAGCAGATGCCGAGTTTGACGAGCTGATGCGTGGGCTTCAGTCTCTTGAGGAGCGCTTTCCATCATTGATCACACCGGAATCGCCCACCCAGCGTGTCGGTGGAGCGCCGCTGGAGAAATTCCAGAAGGTGCGGCACCCCGTCCCGCTGCTTTCGCTCGGCAACGGGATGACGCCCGGTGACGTGCGAGCTTGGTATGAGCGGTGCAGGAAGGGGCTGATGCCTACCTACGGCGCTAACGTTCAGCCTGCCGTGACGGCAGAACTGAAAATCGACGGGCTGGCCATCGCGCTGACCTATGTGAATGGCCGGCTCGAGGTTGCGGCCACGCGAGGAGACGGCCGGGTGGGAGAGAATATTACAGCCAATGCGCGGACCGTTCAGAGTATCCCGTTGCGGATTCCAGTGGGTGACGGGGCCGGCTCATTGGAGGCGCCGGAACGGATAGAGGTTCGTGGGGAAATTTTTATGCGCCGGAGCCGGTTCGAGACGTTAAACGAGCAGCTAGCCGAGCGAGGGGAGCGGACCTTTGCCAATCCGCGAAATGCTGCCGCAGGCAGCATCCGACAGCTCGATCCGCGCATCACCGCGAAGCGGCCGCTGAGCTTCTTTGCCTACGGCATCGGTCCGGTTACTGCGGACGTTCCATCCAGCCAGTGTGAGCAGCTCCAGTGGCTCAAAGCGTTGGGTTTTCCCGTTGATCCCCACACGAAACGATTCGAGCACATCGAGGATGCGCTGGCATATTGCGAGCACTGGGCCAACGCACGGGATACGCTGGACTATGAGATCGACGGTGTCGTCCTCAAGATCGACGACGATGCGCAGAAGGAAGTCCTCGGTTTCATTTCGAATGCTCCTCGCTGGGCAATCGCGTACAAGTTCCCGGCGCGGGAAGCGACCACGATTCTGAAGGACATCATACTGAACGTGGGGCGTACCGGCGCGATCAAGCCCGAGGCCGTGCTGGAGCCGGTCGAAATCGGTGGTGTGACGGTCTCTCAGGCTACGCTCCATAACGAGGACTATATCGTCAGCCGCGATATCAGGATCGGAGATACGGTCATGGTCAAGCGAGCGGGAGACGTGATTCCTGCTGTCATCGGACCTGTCGTCGAGGCCCGGCCTGAGGGCACTGTTCCGTGGCACATGCCGGCACACTGCCCGGCATGCGGCAGTGAGATCATCCGGCTTCCCGGAGAGGCAGACTATTACTGCGTATCGACAGAATGTCCGGCGCAGTTCATTCGCCTCGTCGAGCATTTCGTGAGCCGGAATGCGATGGATATTGAGGGCTTCGGCTCCAAACTGGCCATTCTGTTCGTAAAGCAGGGGTTCATTCGTCATCTCTCGGATATCTACCGGCTGAAAGACCGGCGGGACGAGTTGTTGCAACTGGAGGGCTTCGGAGCAAAGAAGGTAGATAACCTTCTGGCTGGCATCGAAGCATCGAAGCATCGTACGCTTGCCAGGCTGTTATTCGGGCTGGGCATCCGTCACGTGGGACAGACTACGGCGGAGTTGATCGTCTCTCGTTTCGAGAGCATGGATGCCCTGGCGGCTGCTCGCAAAGAGGATCTCGAAGCCGTTCCAGGGATCGGGAGCGTCATTGCCGAGAGTATCGTGGACTGGTTCATGATCGACGACAACCGGCAACTTATCCGGGATCTCGAGGAACTGGGTGTGAACACACACAGGCTTCCCGAGGAGGCGCCGGTACACGTCGAAGAGAATGCCCCGGCGGCGGGGAAGACTTTCGTGCTGACAGGTACGCTGCCTACGCTCAGCCGGAAAGAGGCGGAGGATCTCATCAAGCAGCATGGAGGGTCCGTGAGCAGCAGTGTGAGCAAGAACACAGACTACGTCGTTGCCGGAGAGAGCCCGGGTTCGAAGCTGGAAAAGGCGAAGGTACTCGGCGTGACCATTCTCGACGAGGCCGGTCTGATGGACCTGCTTGGTGTGGAGGCCAGTGCGTAGGCGTCTTTTTCCTATGCGTTTCAGCAAGCCAGGGGGCAGCCTACCCTGATTCATCATCCAGCTGCTCTATTTTCGTAGCACATCGACCATTTTCGTACCGTAGGCCGACATGATGACGGGACTCGATTTTGCCGTTATTGCATTGTACTTCATCGTCATCACGTATGTCGGGATCAAGGCAGGAGGGAGGCAGACGTCGACGACGGACTATTTCCTCGGCGACCGAGATCTTCCGTGGTGGGCTGTATGTTTTTCGGTAGTGGCTACCGAGACGAGCACCCTTACCGTAATAGGGATTCCTGCCGTTGCCTACAGTGGGACGCTCACGTTTTTTCAGATTACCCTGGGGTATCTGGTCGGGCGCATCCTCGTCAGTGTTATTTTCCTGCCACGCTACTTCAAGGGTAAGCTGGCAACCGCCTACGCGTTCCTTGGCGAGCGATTCGGCGATCGGATGCGGGTCTCGGCATCTGCTACGTTCCTGGTTACCCGTTTGCTGGCAGATGGAGTCCGGCTATTCGCCACTGCGATACCGATCAAGGTAATCGCCAATGCATCCGGCGTGGAGATGAGCTATGCGGCCATCATCCTGCTGATCGGCATCGTGACGATCATCTATACGTTGATCGGAGGCATCAGGGCGGTAATCTGGGTGGACGCTATTCAGATGCTGATCTACCTCGGTGGCGCTGTGCTTGCCATGATCGTGTTGCTGAATCGCATACCAGGAGGATGGTTGGAGACGGCTCAGCAGGCTGGAAAACTGAACGTATTCGACCTGGGCGAGCCCTTCACCTTTACCGTGCTTCTCACCCAGCCCTACGTGTTGTTGACGGCTATCCTGGGTGGTGCGCTCTTCACGATGGCCTCTCACGGAACGGATCAACTGATCGTTCAGCGATTGCTGACGTGCCGGACACTCGGCGACAGTCAGAAGGCGCTCATCTGGAGCGGCGTTCTCGTCATGATCCAGTTCGCAATTTTTCTGTTCGTGGGGCTCTTGCTCTGGAGCTACTATGGCGGTGCCTCGCCGGGTGAACTGGGGCTGACCCGTGCGGATGAGGTGTTTCCGAAATTCCTGATAGAAGGACTACCGCCAGGTGTTTCGGGTCTGATCATGGCAGGCATTCTGGCGGCAGCCATGAGTACGATTTCTTCCTCGCTGAACTCGCTGGCCTCATCGACGATGTTCGACCTTTACGAGCGGATTACCAAGCGGGTGGTAGCAGAGGCGAAGGCGCTGACCATCTCGCGCGGTCTGACGCTTTTCTGGGGCGCCATCTTCATGGTTTTTGCCAATCTGTTTGAGGATACGACCAACCCTGTCGTGGAACTGGGACTCGAGATAGCCTCCTTTACCTACGGAGGTTTGCTTGGAGCCTTCCTGCTCGGTTTGCTGAACAAACGGTCCAATCAGACGGACGCGCTCATTGCCTTCTTTATCACGATTGCTTTTCTGGTCTGGCTGAAGTTTGCCTTCTGGTACAGTCCTACACTGGGATGGGTCATAGATTTTGCGCCAACCGATGCCGAGCGGGCTGCTGCGCAACTCTCGTCGCTGGCTTTTTTGTGGTATCCCGTCATTGGCTCCATCCTCTCGGTCTGTCTCGGATCCTTGTTAGCCTTGCGGCATAGGTAACCTGATTAGAGGATATATATGTACATTAGTAGACAGAAACGGAAAGAAGGCGGCAATACCAGAGGTATCTCATAGAAGCTGATTATTCAAAACTGCCGCAGATGCACCGTTTGGCCGGCCTGTTTGTGCGCTATCGTATTGTACAGAGGAGAGCAAGGCATTCCAGCGCAGGTCGGTCCTCGTCTTCTTCGTTATGGCATTGTTAGAAAAAATAGGCCTTGCGCCCAAACGCGCACGCCCGGTCGGCCAGAGCCTCGAGCGAGGACGTGGCAATGACCGGAAATCAGCGAGGAAGAACCTGTTCATCAAGATCGGGATCTTCGTTGCGCTCGTGGCGCTGACACTGACAGCCTTTCCTCCGACCGATCAGTTTACCTATTTCGTCAAAGAGGGGGATGTCTGGCGCTCTGAAACGCTCGTCGCTCCTTTCGATTTTGCGCTGTACAAGGACCAGGCAACATTAGAGGCCGAACGGGAGCAGGTACGCTTCCGGGTTCCGCGCTACTTTCGGGAGGTGCCGGGAGTCAGAGAACAGGTAGCTGTCAACCGGGACACGCTGGCTCACCAGTTGAACCGCATACTCGAAACCTACGAATCCTACCGCGTGAATCAGTTGCGCGGGTTGATCAACGAGGCCGTACGAGATTCGCTCCGGTATGTCGAATTACGCCGTACGGCCCGGTTGAAACTCACGCCCGAACAGTGGCGCTGGTTGTTGAACTCCCACATGCAACGTGTTCCGGATTTAGCTCCGTCGTTCAGCACGTTGCCTGAGGGGCCAGAATTGAGTGACGTTCTCCTACAGGAGGCTTACGAAACAAGCCAGCAACTCCTGCAGGCAGGGGTGCTGGATATCTCCCGCGACAGCATTGTAACGCCGGAGATCATCATAACGAATGAAGCCGATGGTACGGACAGGCGCGTCGATAAAGAGGACGTGCTCGGGTTAGATGAGGCGTATCTCGTCGCCCAGCGCCGGTTTGCCGAACTTCACCCGGACAATCCGGAGTTAGCCAATCTGGCTTATGCCTTCTTCCGCGTGCTCTTTCAGCCCTCTCTGGAGTATTTGAGGGGCGATACAGAGCGAGAGTGGCAGCGTCAGGAGCGGCGTATTTCGCCCACAGCCGGTGTGGTCAGTGAAGGAGAAGTCATCGTTCGGGAAGGAGACCTGGTCACCGAGGAGACTCTCCGAAAACTCCACTCACTGGCACGGGTGCGTAAGGAAACCTCGGGGGCGACCATCTTCTGGAAGGTCGCGCTCGGAGAGTTTTTGCTGACCACTTCCACCTACCTGCTGTTCTTCCTGTACCTATACCTGCTGCGCAGGCAGATCTTCAACGATAACCGGCAGATTCTGCTCGTCGCTCTGATTTTCGCGGGTATCATCGGGCTGTATGCCATTGCGATCCGGCTACCGTCGGTGGCCATGTTCGCGGTGCCGGTCGCGATTGCTTCCATTTTGCTGACGGTCATCTTCGATTCACGAGTCGGCATCTTCGGTACGCTCGCGCTCGGGTTGATCGGGGGGCATTTGCTGCATTACGATTTCGAGTTTGCTTTTGCCACCGTGTTGGCCGGAGCGCTCGGCGTATTCAGCGTTCGGGATATCAAGAACAGGGGGCAGTTTTTCGTGAGTGCGGGGCTGGTTTTCGTCGGGTATGTCATCGTACTAACGGCGAGCTGGCTTATCGAGGGGACGCCGAGCCATGCTTACCTGGCCGATCTATTGCTGGTCGGTATCAACTCGTTCCTGCTCATCATGGCCTACCCGCTGCTCTGGGTATTCGAGCGTACGTTCGACATCACGACGGATCTGACTCTTCTGGAGCTTTCCGATACGAACCGGCCTCTGCTCAAAGAACTCAGCCTTCGGGCACCGGGGACGTTCAACCACTCGCTGCAGGTTGCAAATTTAGCGGAGGCCGCTGCCGATGCCATCGGGGCAAACGCCCTTCTCACGCGTGTGGGAGCGCTGTATCACGACATCGGCAAGATGTTGAAGCCGGAGTACTTCGTTGAGAACCAGCGACCCGGGGATAATCCTCACGATCATTTGAAGCCCCGCATGAGTGCACTCATCATCGCGAGCCACGTCAAGGAGGGGCTCGAGATGGGCCGGCAGTACAACCTTCCGCAACGGGTGCTCAAGTTCATCCCGATGCACCACGGCACGGCACGTATCGAGTATTTCTACCGAAAGGCCATGGACCAGCGGGGGCCGGACGAGCCAATGATTCAGGAGTCGGAGTTCCGGTATCCCGGACCGAAGCCGGATTCGAAGGAGACGGGTATCTTGATGCTGGCCGACTCCGTGGAAGCCGCAAGCCGGAGCCTTTCCGAACCGACGCACAAACGCCTCGAGACGCTTATCGAGATGATCTTCAAAGCGCGTATCGAGGACGGGCAGCTAGACAATACGCTGCTGACCTTTCGGGACCTGAGTGTGATCAAAGAGACCTTCCTCTCCATGCTGCTCGGCATCTACCACGTGCGCGTGAAGTATCCGGGCCAGAAGCAGGAGCATGAGGGCACGAGTGAACAAGCTGCTACTTCAGACGGAGCGCCAGCGGCTCCCAAGGCACTCGGTGCCAGCGAGCCGGCTGTCGTCTCGAAGATGACGAATGAGGGGGAAGACCGCGGCAGCAGTGGTGACATGATCGTTGCCCCTCCGGAAGAGACTACGATAACAGAGGGAGCTACAGAACAAGCCGATGCAGAGCAGGATGAAACCGAAGACTCTGTATCTAGCGCAGCCCCGTCTCCAACCGAGGAAGCTGAAAAGAGCAAGGAATCAGAACTCGACCTCGATGTATCACGTCGAGCACAGACGGTCACTCCTGTTCAGAACAGCGATATCGATACCTCTGAAATCGTGACGGAGGACGAGCAAAGGAAGGAATAGCGTCCCTGTGTCAGCCCGGCACCGTGGCCCGTATGGCGTCCAGCGATTCCCGACTTACAATGGGCGTTATCACTGAATGCCCGCGTGCTTCATCGAGGATATTGAGCAACCGTCGGCGGCAGGCAGGTGTGTAGAGGAGCAGGTCTACCTGTCGTATGAAGTCGCTCAGGCGGAGCGACATGTCCTCTATCGAAATGGCCATGACCTGTCCATCGAATCCGGCCTGGTGGCGCAGTTTTTCGATGAGGGGCGGTATGGTGCCGGCATTTCCGGTGATCAGTCCGAGCGTTTCATGGGGGAGGAGGCGGGCTACTCGATCCAGTACATCGAATCCCAGGTAGACCGCTACTCCGCGCACGTCGGCACGGGGCAACTCTCCAAGAACAGTGCGGAGGAGAGTGGCAGGGGTGAACACAAAGTCTGCATCCTGATGCAAGGAGAGTTCATCCAGCGCAACGCCCTGAACATCGCGCTGTAGGGTATGCCCGAGTTGTTTTGCGCAGAGTTCGGCCAACTCGACGGACTCATCCCCAAAAACGATTTTGAGTGGTTCATGCGACTCTCCTAACAGATCGAGTTGTTCGTGGAAGATCGACTCGATCTCCGTCTCGTCCAGTCCAATAGATATCAGCTGTTGTAAGGCGTTTTGGACGATCTGGGCGCCGCGTTCGATTCGGTCAGCCTTGCTCAGGGAGACGGGCTCCCGGACTTGATAACCGCTGCCAGCCGTGGCTTTCAGGAAGCCTTCTCGTTCGAGTTGCTGGTAGGCTTTGCGAACTGTGTGAAAGGATACCCCGATCTGTTCAGCCAGCGTCCGGGTTGAAGGCAGTACGTCTCCGGTCTTATAGCGTCCTCCTGCAATTTGATACCGCAGCTGCTGGATAAGCTGATCAGCTACCGAAACCGGTGAGGAGCGGTCGATTGAGATCATGTGTCTGCAGCAGGTAGCATTGAATCCGTTATTGCACGTCGCTGTCCTTCAAAAATATAGAACATAAAACTATTGGGGCGTCAAGGCTGATTGGATGAATAGATCGGTTGTGTTCGGGTCATCGGGTATGTTCACCAGGTGTCATCCCGAGTGAAGGCCCCTGGGCCATAGTCGAGGACACGAGGCGAAGCCGACTGTCGAAGAAATCCCATCTATGAGCACAGTGGTGCTGTTTTGTGGGATTCTTCGACTCCGCTACGCTCCGCTCAGAATGACACATTGGAGCGTAGCGGAATACATATGGTCTCTATACTCCGCTCGACCTATCACGATTGACACACCACTAGGTGTGGATCAATGGGGGCGTTCCTCTAGGAGATCTGAGTCCCTAAGGACGGCTCAACAGCGATAGTGCGATCGTGATTAGAAGGCTACACGGCTTGCACTGGTGAGGATCTGTTCGTGTCGTGCTGACCGGAGTGCATCAACGATCTCCTCAAAGTCCGGCCATCGTGCTCGTTCCAGTTCGTACCTGGCATCGCCAAGAGTCAGGTAGCACGCATCAACTGCGACCCTTAGATCCAGCACAGGTTGCCATTCGATCTTTCGCGGCCGACGTAACCCATCCCAGGTGGATACGACAGCCGCAACGGGCCCTGCAACCCATAATAAGGCTATTTCTGCCTTTAAGCTGTAGGTGGTCCATACGGTAGCGGTGACCAGTGCTATCGGCAGGCCAGCATATGCAAAAGACAAAATATCGTAGCCGTACAACGCATTGATGACCGACAAGATCATGAGGGGCAGTGTGCACCAGGCAAGTGGCTGGATCAGACGGCGCCCGAATACGAGCGCAACACTCTCGTCAGCCGGAAATGTCCGGCTGACGAACTGCCGCGCCGGTACTTCTCTCGAACGTACATTGACGCATGTCCCTGCGAATGAGCGGGTATTCGCAGGGACATGGTCCGGATGCGGGTACTGGCTGGTCAAGGGTTCCCCATCAGTCGTATGAACTGGGTGTTTTTACTCGTCCGCCATCACCGGTGGGCGCGTGCGAGTACGAAGGGGTATTCTTATCCGGCTCCAGGAAGGGATAGCTAAAATGCCGGGCTGGGTTGAACGTTTCCTTGATCGCGCGCGGGGAGACCCACCGGATCAGATTGAGGTACGAGCCGGCCTTGTCGTTCGTGCCCGATGCCCGGGCACCGCCGAAGGGTTGTTGCCCGACTACAGCACCTGTCGGCTTGTCATTGATGTAGAAGTTGCCAGCGGCGTTGGTCAGCCGTTCGGTAGCCTGGATGATCGCTTTGCGATCTCGAGCAAAGATGGCACCGGTGAGCGCATAGGGTGATGTCGTGTCAACCAGGTCGAGGATCGCGTCGAATTCCTGATCGGCATAGACATAGACACTTACCACGGGGCCAAAAATCTCCTCGCACATGGTGCGGTAGAGCGGGTCCTCTACCTGGAGCACGGTCGGCGCGATGAAGAAGCCCTCTTCATCATTGTACGTACCACCGTGAAGCACCTCGATGCCATCCCGGCGGATTGCCTGATCGATGTACGAGGAAATCTTGTTGAATGACTTCTGGTCGATCACCGCATTGACGAAGTTCGTGAAGTCCTCGACCGGTCCCATTTTGATCTCGTGCAGTTGCTCGAGAAGCTCGACTTTGATCTGTGGCCACAACGATTTCGGCAGGTAGACCCGAGATGCTGCGGAGCACTTCTGGCCCTGGTATTCAAAGCCGCCCCTGACGATGGCCGTGGCAACGGCTTTTGCATCGGCCGACGTATGCGCGAGAATGAAGTCTTTGCCGCCCGTTTCACCCACGATACGCGGATAGCCCCTGTAACCGGTAACGTTCTGCCCGATGGTCTGCCACATCCGCTGAAATGTGGCGGTAGAACCTGTGAAGTGCAGGCCGGCGAAGTGCGGGGAAGCAAATACCGGGTCACCGACGTCCGGTCCGTGCCCGGGCAGCATGTTGATGACACCCGGCGGGAGCCCCGCTTCTTCCAGCAACCTGTACGTGAAGTACGCTGAATACGTGGAGGTCGACGATGGTTTCCAGATTACCGTGTTTCCCATCAAAGCGGGGGCCGCAGGTAGGTTGCCCTGGATGGAGGTGAAGTTGAAGGGAGTCACGGCAAAGACGAAGCCCTCCAGAGGGCGATACTGGACCTGGTTCCATGTGCCGGGGGCCGATAGCGGCTGATCTTCGTAGATCTGCTGCATGTAGTGCACGTTGAAGCGGAAGAAGTCGATCAACTCGCATGCGGCATCAATTTCGGCCTGGTAAGCGTTCTTGCTCTGTCCCAGCATCGTGGCGGCGTTCAGCGTATCCCGCCAGGGGCCGGCGAGGAGGTCTGCAGCTTTGAGGAAGATGGCGGCTCGATCCGTCCAGTGCATGTTCGCCCAGTCGTGCTGTGCTTCGCGCGCCGCGCGTATAGCCTGTTCCGCTTCGTTTTCTCCACACAGGTGCAACGTAGCCAGTTTCCGGGCGCGCTCGTGCGGTGCGTGGACGGATTCCGTTTTTCCCGTATAGATTTCACGTCCGCCGATGAAAGCGGGAATCTCTACTATTTCGCGCTTAAGTTCTTCAAGTCGAGCTTTAAGCCGCGCGCGTTCGGCGCTACCGGGGCGGTAGGAAAGAACGGGCTCGTTAGTTGGAGGTGGGACGCGATTGATCGTATTGTTCATCTGGTGAGAGAGCGCCCTTCAGGGGCCATGAATGGTGAGCGGGCAGTCAACGTAGTATGTACCGCTGAAACCGGCTGTTGTTTTTCGAATGTCTACAGCGATCACAGTCCTGTGCCTCGTTATGCGACGGCCAGGCCAGCATAGAGATCAGGAGCATGCGATTTGAGCAGTATATGGCATTACGGTACCTGCGAGGTGCCCACGGCCATGCAGAAGGGCGGGGATTTCTTCGATTTATCACCTACGTGGCGACAGGCGGGGTAGCGCTCGGTGTGGCCGCACTGCTTCTCTCCCTTTCGATCGTACGCGGGTTCAGCCAGGAAATCGAAGAGAAGATCATCGGGTTCGGCGCCCACGTTCAGGTAGAAAGTTTCCGTGATGCGCCGCTCGACGACGCAGCCGACCTCTCCCAGACGTTGAGGCACTTTCCGGGGGTCGTTTCGGTTTCGCCGGTGGTGCAGGACTTCGTGCTTCTCCGCAAGTCTGCGGCGGAGATCGATGGTGTCGTGCTGTGGGGTACGGACATCCTGCCGGAGTACCTCCAATCCAATCTGACGTCCGGTACGGCGGATTTCACGCCCGATTCGTCTGGCCGTTTACGCGTCGTCATCGGGGAGGGCCTTGCAACGTCACTCGGGGTAAAGCCCGGCGATCTCGTAACGGCCTTTTCCGTGCGTTCGGAACGTGCCGGTGAAGATGGATCGATCGGGGCAGGAGGGAGGCCGCGCGTGGCCCAATTCCGAGTGGGGGGGATTTACGAAACCTCGCTTCAGGACTTCGATGAATTGTACGTATTCACCGGTATTGAAGGCGCACGCGAGCTGCTCGATTACTCGAGCAATGAGGTGACGCGATTCGATGTGTTGATCGAAAACAAAAGGGAAGCGACCGAATTCGCCCGTGCCGTGGAGGACTCACTGGGATTTCCGATCATGGCCCGCTCCGTGTATGAGGTGTGGCGCGGTATCTTCGCCTGGGTGAACCTCCAGGAGAACATCATCCCACTCGTCATCAGCGCGCTCACGATCGTGGCGGCTTTCAACATCGTTGGTACGCTGCTCATGATTATCCTGGAGAAGACGAGAGAGATTGGCGTACTAGAAAGCATGGGGGCCTCGCCACGCGCGCTTCGGCGGCTGTTCCTCTGGCTCGGGCTGCTCATCGGCATTGCGGGCACCGTCATCGGAGAGGTCATTGCGCTTGTGCTGGCCTTGATTCAGGAGCGTTATGAGGTCATTCCCTTGCCGGCAGAAGCCTATTACATGGATACGGCACCCATTGCACTCAACGGATGGGACTTTGTCATCGTCGCCGCGGTGGCCCTGCTGCTCTGTGTACTGGCGTCCTATATTCCAGCACGCGTGGCTTCACGCATCGACCCCATTCGCTCGATACGATTCCGCTAATGGTCGAAATTCGACTGCTCTTATTCAGCGCTTTGAAGGAGAAGGTGGGAACGGGGTGCTTACATGTCTCGCTGCCTTCGTCTGCTACCGTCGAGGACTTGTGGACGCATCTTTGCCGGAGCTATCCGGCGGTGCAGGCATTCCGACCTGTGGCGCGCGTTGCCGTCAATTGCGAGTATGTAACAGAAGATTGCCTCTTGCGCGACGGGGATGAAGTCGCCCTCATCACGCCTGTGAGTGGAGGCTAACACCCTTGTGGCCAACCCTTTCTGGAGGACGTATGCTCGAGCGAAGAACGGATTCGATGTGGCTCGTGATCTCCGAAGACGTGCTGGATACGGGCGCGGCCATTTCCTTTCTCCATACTCCCGAGGCCGGTGGGATCGACGTGTTCATCGGTACGACACGACAATGGACGAACGGACGAGAGACGGCTGAACTTTCCTACGAGAGCTACCAGGAGATGGCCATACGGGAGATGGAGCGACTCGCGCATGAGGCGCAGGCGCAATGGCCCGTTATAAAGGTCTGCATGTTTCACCGTGTGGGCACGGTACCCGTCGCGCAGGCCAGTGTCGTCATCGGAGTGGCAACACCGCATCGTGCGGATGCGTTTGCAGCATGCCGGTTCCTCATCGATGCACTGAAGCAAGACGTGCCGATCTGGAAGTACGAAACCTATACGGACGGTTCAGGAGAATGGGTCGATGTACTGGGCCGGTTGTAATCACGGCGCTGCCATTTGTCCGTTATTGCAAATGAAACTCGGCATACTTCAATACTCACCTGCATACCTGAAGAAGCATGAAAACCTTGCCACGGTCGAGGCGCTCCTTCAGGGTTGTGATGTGGATCTGATCGTGCTTCCCGAGTTATTTGCCAGTGGCTATTTCTTTCGAAATAAAGACGATCTGGCACTGATGGCCGAGCCCGTCCCGGACGGGGAGACGACGCGCAGACTGGAGCAATGGGCCCGGGAAATGGGAACGAGCTTCGTGGCGGGGCTGCCCGAGGTCGATGGGGACGTCTTTTACAACTCGGCGGTCGTGGTGAGTCCCTCAGGGGTTGAGGGTGTCTACCGGAAGGTCCACCTTTTTTATCAGGAGAAGCTGTTCTTCGAACGGGGTAACCTCGGATTCAGGTGTTTCGACCTGACGGATCGTGCGGGGACACCGTATCGTCTCGGGGTGATGATCTGTTTCGACTGGTATTTCCCGGAGGCGGCACGCAGCCTGGCTATGCAGCACGCCGACATCATCGCACATCCATCCAACCTGGTTCGCAAGAGTTGTCCGAGTTCCATGCCGGTGCGTGCGCTGGAGAATCACGTATTTACGGCCACGGCGAACCGGTACGGGGCGGAAACGAAGGACGGGGAGACGCTCACCTTCATCGGCCAGAGCGTGATCTGCAACCCCGAGGGCGACGTGTTACTGAAAGCCGGCCGGGAGGAGACCCTGCTCGGCGTCGTGGAGATCGATCCAGCGCACGCACGCGACCGGCAGATCACTCCGCACAACCACCTGCTCAACGACCGGAGGCCGGAGACTTACGTGGTGACGTAAGTCTCCGGTTATTCCGGGCCGGATCTTACGCGAACACCTGTTCGAGCGCCTCCCGGATACGGGCTTCCGGGTTCGGGTGCGTATTCGGAACGAACGGGCGTCCGGTAACCGTCTCGAACAGCTCGATATAACGGCGGGAAACCTGAACCCGGAAATCGTCCGGGAGGTCAGGGAGGATCTGGTTTTCCTTACCCTGGAAGCCATGCGCCATCAGCCACTCGCGAACGAACTCTTTCGACAGCTGGCGCTGGGGCTTGTCAGCCTGGAGTAGCTCCTCGTAGGTGTCAGCATAGAAGTAGCGGGAGCTGTCCGGCGTATGGACTTCATCGATGAGTACGAAGGAGCCATCCACACTCCGACCAAACTCGTACTTCGTGTCCACGAGGATCAGGCCCCGCTCTCGGGCCATTTCCGTGCCACGCCGGAAGAGGGCAAGCGCCGTCTGTTCCAGCCGATCGAAACTGTCTGCATCCAGAATACCCCGGCTGATGATCTCGTCACGCGTCGTATCCTCGTCGTGCCCCTCGGCGGCTTTCGTCGCCGGTGTGAGGATCGGCTCCGGCAGACGGCTGTTTTGCCGCAACCCGTCGGGAAGCTCCTTGCCACATAGCACTCGCTTGCCAGCGTTGTATTCGCGCCATGCGTGACCCGCCAGATACCCGCGCACGACGAACTCGACTGGAACGGGCGTGCAATGGACCGCGATCGTGACGTTCGGGTCCGGCACCGAGATGATATGATTCGGAACGATATCTCCCGTGTGCTCGAAGAAATACGCCGCGAGTTGATTCAGCACCTGTCCTTTGAACGGAATAGGCTGACGCAGGATGTGATCGAAAGCGGAGATCCTATCCGTAGTGACCAGGATGAGTTGATCGTCGCGACGGTATGTATCCCGTACCTTACCCTGGTATTTGACACCGTACTCCGGGAAGTGAGTCTGGCTCAGACAATGGTCCAACTGGCGCTCAATAATGGCGTCTTCCATGCGGTACAGAAACGGATTGAGGGATGCCGGCGTGCTGAAAGGTGGGTACGACGTTTACGCGTCCCGCGTGCCACGGCTTGAGTCGCGGATGACGAGCTTGGGCATGATCTTCTTATCCACGATCGGCGCCGTCGTATTGCCCTGCATACGCTGGATCAGCATTTCGGTGGCTTCCTCACCGACCTCATGCATGCCCTGGTCGATGCTTGTCAGGCCAATGTAGTGACTTGTCTTGATATCGTCGTATCCGACGATCGCCACATCCGTAGGTACCGATTTACCCGCGTCACGGACGGCTTTCATGGCTCCGATGGCCTGCACGTCGCTGCTAGCAAAGACGGCACGCGGCGGATGCTCGAGAGCGAGCAGGCGCTGCATGGCCTCATAGCCTGCCTCTTCGCTAAATCCGGCATGTTTCTGCGTCTCGCCGGTCGATATCAATTCCGGTTCGAACGGCAGACCTGCCGCTTCGAGCGCTTCGCGATAGCCCTGGACGCGCTGATCCTGGAGGACGCTGTGGCTGTTCGTCGTAATCATGCCGATACGCCGGTGACCTCTTTTGATGAGGTGACTCACCGCGGCGCGAGCACCAGCTGCATCGTCCCAGTAGTAGGAATCAAATTCCGGCCAGTGATATCCAATGAGAACGACCGGGGCGTGCAGGGCTTTCAGCTCCTGAGCAATCTTCTCATCAACCGGCAGTCCGGCCAGCAACAATCCATCGACCGTGCCTCGCTTCAGAAAGTTCATCAGTGTCTTCTGCGGCGCTGTGGAGCCGAGGTCGCACAGGAGCAGGTCCACGTCGTACTGGCGCAGACACATGCGGACACCCTTTAACAGTTCGTTGTGGAAGGGCGTCGTAAAGGTTGGGATGGCGATGGCAAGAGAGCGTGTATGCTTCTTGGCCAGCGTCTTGGCCGTCCGATCCGGACGGAACTGCAGTTCCTCGATGGCTTTGAGGACACGCTCACGTGTCTGATCGGAAACATCGTTCGAATCATTCAGCACACGAGAGACGGTGGAGATGGCAACGCCAGCCCTCTCCGCTACATCGTAAATAGTGGCTTTTGTTCTATCGGTAGGCATCGGTGTTCGTGTAGCCGCGGTAGTATTCATTGTCGTGAGACAAGTATACGAGATGAAGGAAACTCAACTCTGCTTGCCACGCATCCACACAAGGGAAAGGCAGCTTTGTTAAGTACCGGTCCCTGCTGATTGTTTCCAAAAAAAGTTAAGGACCGAAGAATCTGTGTTAAAATTACTGTGCCGAACGGCCTCTGACACATAACGCTTTGCAGCCTGGATAGCTGAGGCATGATCTTTTTTTAATGCCAGATTTTTCAGGATAGCCATCGACAGGGCGCTCGATGCACCGTGCAGCGTATTCCTGTCCATATACGGTGCTTCGAAAAGGATAAATTCATCTCCATCGTAGTACAGATCTACGGCATAGTTATCCTTACCATTTTCCGTCTCGAAGAAACGTGCAGGCAGGTGTCCGGCGCGGATCAACGTGCGACCGGCGCCCAGCCTGTGCATGCGTTGAATAGCAACCTGAGCGTCGTCCAGGGACCTGATCTCCATACCAACTAGCAGTTCCGCATCTATCCGCCGAATGGTGACGAGATCGGGGTGGCCGATGTTTTCCTTCAAGACATCGATCACACGAGCGTCGGCGATATCTTCGCCACTAGGCCCACTGATCGTAATGTCGAGCAGAAGGGGCCCACGAAGGTGCTGATCCATGCGCTTGAAGAGCGCCTTAGCTGCATCGGCCGTTCCTGCTATGCCGATTTTCACCGCATGGATAGCGTTTGTGCCGAAGATGTGCTCCAGTTGCGCATCAACCGTATCCGCAGGAACCTCGACGACATCCGTCACGCGACCGCGACCCGCCGCGACAATGGCCGTGCAGACCGTCTGCGCCGTACAGGCCAGCGCACGCGCGGCCAGTATGTCGGCCGTAAGCCCGCGCTCGAGGCCTGCATACAGGGCTCCGGCTGCAAGAATGTTTGGCGTGGATTCGGAAGGCGAAACGTCGCGAGACGGCAACATGAAAGCAAAACGGACAGGTTTATCGGTTATTTCCGCATGCACACAATCACGAGAGGTGCACGAATGTGTCTCGTGGCACACAGATACTCTGGTACAGAGTACGAGTGATTATCGGGCATTGCGTTCGCCAGCGTTGGGAAAGTGTATGAAAACAGGGCTGGAACATCTATTAGAGCATGCCCGGACATTGAAGACCACAGGCTCAACGCATGGCCAGAAGCTTTCGGCCTTGCAAAACACAATTTTGGCCTCTACATTCTATTCCCAATAACACTGATTATGCGGAATACCAGTGTATACAACAAAAGATTCCCACATGAATGACCGGCCTCTCGCGCCAGCGCCGCTTGTTACGACGGATGCCAGCGCTATCATGCCGCGTGATGTAATCGAGCAAGATCTCATCGAGCTCTTTCTCCAGCGGTTCGACCGGGAGAACACGCGCCTCGCATACCGTCAGGATCTCGAAGACTTCTTCGCGTTCGTCACCGGGGTTACGCCACCAGAAGTCGGTCCAGTCACACTGGATCTGGTCCGATCCATTACGTTCGTAGACGTCAATCGTTATCTGGGCGATCTCGAAGCGCGCGGTCTCGCGAGTTCCAGCCGCCGCCGCCGGCTGGCATCGGTGCGCGGCCTGTTCGCATTACTGGTAAACCTGCAGGCACTCACGGTAAATCCGGCCGCACGCGAAGTCGTTCGCCGCATACCGAAGGCAAAGACGCAGGATGCTCCGATCATCGTCCTCACGAAGGATCAGGCCCGCCGTCTGGTACAGGCTGCATCGCTGCCGGTACCTACACTCAGAGGCAGAAAATCACGCAGCGACGCCGAATCAGACGCCGAGCCGCCCGATACGGCGCTTCGCGACAAAGCACTCATCCTGACTATGATCCACGGGTGTCTGCGCCGTAGCGAGGCCGCATCGATCATGGTAGACCACATCCGTCCCGTCGGCGCCTTCTGGGTACTCGATCTGCCACGCACCAAAGGCGGCGAGGATCAGTGGGTCAAACTCCACAGCCGAGCGGTCGATGCCATCGAGGAAATGAAGAGCTATTATGCCGCCCGGTACGGCTGGGATTTCTCCCGCGGCCCCCTTTTCCGGTCGCTGTCGAACCGCAACCTCGGTGACCAACTCGCGGCTGACGGCATCTATCGCGTCGTCCGGCGTCTGGCCGAGCGGGCTGAGCTATTCGGGACGGAGTCGACCCGGCCAAGTGCTCCCATACGAGCGCATACGCTCCGGCACACGGGCTGCACGCTCGCCATAGAAGGCGGTGCGACATTGCAGCAGGTTCAGATCCACGCCCGACACAAAGATCTCTCGACGACCATGCGCTACGTCCACCAGCGCGACAAGCTCAGAGATTCCGCTGCCGACCACATCTCCTTTTAAATGCATAGTGGGCGGTGCCTCGTTGAGCGCCGCCCACTATGCGATCTCGCATCGTTGCCCTGTCCATCATGATCGCTCTGTAGCCGCCATGTTTTCCGCAGGAAAGCGGAACATAGCGGCTACGGTGCTTTTGACGGGCATGTTGGTTTCTTCGACGGCGTGCACCGTACCTCCGTTCAGGTAGGTATATACTGCAGCAAGGTCCAGCAGGTCTTCATCGCCTGTCTTGTGCTCCGAATGGAGTTCGACGGCATTGTTATCCGGATCGTAACGTCCCCAGGCGTGCTGCCCGACCGGAACGAAGAGTGTATCGACGCGGCTGAACACCGCGGCGGGAAGCACTTCCTTCAGGTCAGCCGATGCAAGACCCCGATCTTTGTTGAACACCTGCGAGAAACGAGCCATGTCGTCCATGCGCTCTTTCTGGAGTATGGGTTCTACCAGCTCCCATGCCTTTTCGTGGAGTTGCTTCGCATCGGTATGCTCAGGGCTCCCGCTGATGTACGGTTCCGTCACGAGGTTCTTGTAGCTGTTGACCTCTTTGTAGATAGGTACATAGTACTCGACACAGGCCAGGATGAGCGGTGCTTTTTCCTCACCGATGGCGTCCATCAAGCCGTGGTCAATTTGCTGGAAATATCGCAGGAGATCATCATGGGGCTGCCGAATGACGTCGGCCGGTGTCGAGCCATGTGTACCATGAACGGATTCAGGAACGATGCCGCCTCCGGCCCGTCCAGAGTGATCACGTGCCCAGCGTCCTGGTCCGCCGGAGTCGATGAGCGTGCGATTCGGCTCTAGATCATCTGCCCAGAGGGCCTCCTGTATGCTCTTCGGGATACCTGGTGCGTGTACTTCGCTGATCGTATACGGCGTACACTGAAAGAGCCGCACGTTGTGCTGACTCAGTGCCAGCAAGTAAAATATCTGGTGAGCGGCGATGAGCGGAAATAGCTGGGTCAGATGGAATCTTTCGTTGACGAGCGCTAGCTCCTCGAACTGCACAGGCAAGCGATAAAAACGGGCCGACTTCTCCGTCAGGAAGCCCGCAAGCCCATCGCTCGTGTTTCGCCAGAACGATTCGTTCGCGAGAAGATCAATCGCCGGCTGGAGAATCGTATCCGCAACTTGCTCGCTTACGTCTGCCTCATTCAACTGACGGCGCAGTTCGCGAATAAGGTTCTTCATGCGAATCGGATTCTGCGTATGCTCCGATTCGAATCGATTCGTAGGCAAGTATAGCGAAACACAGATTGGCCCACGTGTCTCAGCCAGTTCTTTTAGCTCTTCTCTACTAATTATGTCCATATTCCTTCCTCTAGAGTAGCCCACATAGGGAGGGATAGTGGAAGGTCCCCTACTCCACAGCATGGTGCAGGAGTCACTCCACGGGATATACGTCACTGGTATGCAGAAAGGGGTTGCCAGTTTGGACCGACACTGTGACGTTGATGTAATACGCCCTTCCCGGCATACGGTGTATCACATACTGACTGGATCTAGTAGAACCTGAGGTACTACGCCTCTGGTTTACCCATCAGAAGACGCGTATCTTTCCCGCTCAAGGCGGCATACCTCTCTCCAGGCATTGATTCCAAACCCTCTCCGACCATGGCAAACGATACCTACGATCCAGAGATCACGGTACAGGAGTACAAATCGCGATTGGACAAGGGAGACAAGCCGTTCGTTCTTGACGTCCGCCGTCCGGATGAGTACGACATTGCAAACCTTAACGGCAAGCTGATCCCGCTTCAGGAACTTCCCGAGCGGCTCGATGAGCTCGAGCCGTATAAAGATCAGGAGATCGTCGTCTACTGCCGCTCCGGTGCCCGCTCCGGACAGGCTGTCGAATTTCTGCGATCCCAGGGCTTCACGAAGGCGCGCAACCTGAAAGGCGGTATTCTAGCATGGAGCAAGGAGATCGATCCGAACGTGCCCACGTACTGACGCTCTTGCCGGATTTCCCGCGCTCAACGTGACTCGGATATCTTCGGAGGAATGCGCAACACGCCTGCGGGCTATTCCGGTCCTTACCGGCCCGACCGGCGTGGGCAAGACGGCATTGAGTCTGGATCTGGCGGAGCACATCGATGCCGAGATCCTATCGGCGGATAGTCGTCAGGTTTTCCGGGAACTCACCATCGGCACGGCCAAGCCCGGCGCGAAAGAACTGGCGCGTATCCCGCATCATTTCATCAACGAGCGCAGTCTTGGAGAACCATTTTCGGCGGGGATCTTTGCTGAAGAAGCGGAGGTCCGCATGCGCGACATCATGCGCCGCGGCCGAGTTCCGCTCGTCGTCGGAGGTTCAACACTCTATTTGCAGGCGCTCCTGCACGGGCTTGCCGATATTCCTCCGGTCGAGCCAACTGTACGCGAACAGGTAGAAC
This sequence comes from Rhodothermales bacterium, assembly GCA_041690215.1. Taxonomy (GTDB): domain Bacteria; phylum Bacteroidota; class Rhodothermia; order Rhodothermales; family DASSAV01; genus DASSAV01. The sequence continues at coordinate 173,197 of JAWLHQ010000007.1, read as the reverse complement.
AGCGCTTGCGCCATGAAGGCGCTGAGCGGCTGTACCGGGAATTGCAGACGATCGATCCGGCGGCAGCCGCCACGATGGATCCCACGAAAACACAGCGGCTCGTGCGTGCTCTCGAAGTCTACTACGGTACAGGCCAACCTATATCGAGCTACCACGAGACCAAAAAACCACGGCCGTTTTCGTTCAGAACCGTCGTGCTGTACCGGGATCGAGAGGAATTGTACCGCAGGATCGAGCAGCGAGTCGATGAGATGATGGCAGACGGACTCCTGGATGAGGTGCGAGGGCTTCTGGAGCGCGGCGCAGATCCGGGTCTCAACGCCCTGCAAACCATCGGCTACCAGGAACCCATCCGTTTCTTGCGCGGGGAGATCGATTACGACGAGATGGTCCGGCTCCTCAAACGCAATTCCAGGCGCTATGCCAAGCGACAGCTTACGTGGTTTCGACGCTTCCCGGAGTACGTGTGGATGGACGCCAACTCCCCGGACCTGGCGCATCGCCTCATCGATTTTTTCTGCAGTTAACCCTTCGTAACTGTCATCAAGAAGAGCGCACATGAAACGTGTCACGTTCCTCGCCAGCATAGTCGCGCTGGTCACCGGCCTCACCATCTGCCCGGTCCTCGCACAGCAAACGCAAGAGACACAGCCTTTCTTCGTGGGAAATCCCCTCGGTCTGCCTGTCAATCCGTCTGCCGATGAAGCCTTCGAGGCGATGTCCCCGAATGTGAAAGTCTACGGTGCCATCTACTCGGCAGAGAGTTGTTCGTATGACGCAGAGCGTGACGTCATCGTAGTGCCGAACCGCGGTGTTCCGCAGAATGTGCGCGTCAACGATGCCTGGGTTTCGTTCATTAACCACGATGGTTCGGTGCACACGGCGCGCTGGATCGGCGTACAGAACCCGGCCGATCGGGCCAACCTGACGCCACGCCTCGTACTGAACGAGCCTTTCGGGAGTGACATCGTAAATGGCAAGCTGTACGTTGCCGATCGAGACGGCGGCACAAACGCGAACGACCCAAGTGTGGCCGTCATTCGCTGGTTTGATATGCGGACTGGCGCCCCGGCCGGCGAAATCCGCGTAGAAGGAAGCGCCTGGCTTAACGACATCGAGGTCACTGACGACGGCACGATCTACGCCACGCAAACGGGCGATTTTGGAGACAACCCGAACCCTGACTCATGGCAGGTCTGGAAAATCACCCCGGACGGTACGGCGTCGATATTCGTACAGGGCGCCCCGCTTTTTCAGCCCAACGGCATCGCCTTTGATCCGGAGGGCAACATCGTCGTCGTGAACATCGGCAACGACGAAGTGCTTACGTTCTCGCCAACCGGCGAGCTGATAAAGACCGAGAACGCTGCGCAGGCGGGTAACGACGGGCTCGTGATCATGCCAGACGGGACGAAATACGTGAGCAGCGTAAGGTTTGGAGGTGTCTCCCGCATTCGACCCAACCAGCCCGCCGAACTGATCGCCCACAACATTCCCAGTGCTGCTTCGATGTGTTACGATGCCGGTGCAAACCAGCTGGTGATCCCGATGAATCCGAATAACGGACTCGCGTTCGTACCACTGGATTAAACGAATACGGCAAGTCTGTTCTCCTGATCTGCCCCGCGTAGCACGCGTTTGATCACAGGCTAACCCGAGAGAAAACGGGCTCTCGGGTTAGCCTTTTTTGTGGAGTAACACTGCGTCTGCAATGTAAACCTGTGCTACAGATTTGTATTTGGTATGCAATAACGGACTCTCCAAGTGCCAATAACGGTTGACCTATTCGTCAATAAACGGAACTCTTTTCGAGGACATAAAGGACTTGTTTATGAACGAAACGACCCCAGGTCGCGTGTTTTCTGAGTGAGATCCTCATATCCCGAAAGATCCTTCTCCATTCGGCGTCTGTCCGGAATAGAAGGTGTTCCTCCTGGCTCCGCATCCGACCGCCGGAACGCCACCGATTAGCCAGGGTGTCGAGAAAGGTCAGAACCCGCAGATCGCGGCTCGTTTCGTAAACGGACTCCACGATGATCACACGCCCACGACAAGTCCGTACCGCTTCTCGGAGAACGGCGTGCTGGTCTTCGCAGTGATGGAGCACGAAGTACAGGACCACGACATCGAATGCATCATCAGCAAAAGGCAGTTTGCGACCATCATAGAGCGTGCTGGGGAGTTGCGTCCTGTTCATTGGCAGCACATCTGCCAGCCATACCTCGGCACCCGTTCGATCCCTGATGTGCTCGCCCAGGTAGCCCTCCCCCGCCCCGAGATCGAGCACACGGATCTGATTTGAGCTTTCGGGTAGATACGGGCTGATTCGCCTGTATTTCTGGCTGGCACGAAACCGCTGCAGGATCTGAAGCCATTCGTCCTGGCGAAAGAGGACGACCAGAACGAGCCATCCCCCCCACCCTGCTATGACAAATGACCAATAGGGGCCGCCGCCATAAAAGAGATACGTGCCCATCGAACACAGGCCAAGCCACAGCCAGTGCCAGGATGGTCTGGAGGCGACCGTTGCGATTGCGAGCAGCCCCAGGATATACCACGGATGCACGGTCGTCGCAAGCAAAAAGAACGCGCCCAACGCCCACGTAAACGCCCTTTCTAATGGCCATTTGAGCCGGGCATCCAGGACGTAGAGGAACGGAAGTAGGGCCAGAAATATCAGGCGAAACGCTGGCCCTAGTGTCTTACTCACGTCCACGCCCGTCAAGAATCGCCATGATTCCTTCAAGGCATAGTAAGGCCCTGCGTTAAACTCGAAGTATCGCACGTAAAGGTCGAGCGACTCCGCTACATGGGGAAGCGCCACCGGACTCGCATAAGGAGCGGCTACCAGGGTGGCCGCTATGACACCCGGCCATACGGCAGACCAGCCGAATCGCCTCCACAAGAACGGGAAAAGCACAAACGGATAGAGCTTCACCCAACCTGCTAGTGCAAGTGCTACCCCCGCCCAGTGTCCACTCCCACGCCACGCAAACCAGAGGCAAGCTACGAGGAAGAGAATGACGGCTGATTCCGTATGCGCCTGCCCCGCCGTTTCCATGATAACGAGCGGATTCCACGCATACAGGATCAACATGCGCGGCCCTGCCAGTCTGGCAAGAAGAAAAAGTCCGGCGAGCTCCGTCGCAATCAGGAGCAGTTTGATCGTATAGAACGTGCTGAGCCAATCTTCGCCCCCCGCCAGTGCCCCCAGTGCGAAGATGAACTGCGAAACAGGAGGATAGACGGAGTAGAACTCTGGCGAATTCAGCCGCGAGAGTAAATCGGGGTCGCCGTGCGAATCCAGGGCCGGGTCTGACGGAACGTAGTTATAGGGGTTTATGCCCTCAACCTGAAGCCGGCCATCCCATATGTACCGATAAGCGTCATCCGAAAGCGTGGGCGGAAGCCATGCGACAAGGAGTCTGAGCACGACCGCGAGCGTGAGTACGAAGCGCAGGCTGAATCCACCAATCCTCCCGAGCGCAAACACCAGTCCCCCGGCTACGAAGGAGGAAATCACAAAGGCGTAGCGGAGAGACAGTTGATTGGCAAAAGCGGCCATGCAGACCGTAGCCGCCACCAGAAGCAGGAGAAGTCCGGAACGAAGTAGCAGGCTGCCACCTCGCAGGCGAGACACGACTCGCCTACGATGTTCCGAGACGAAAGACCATGCGGACTTTGCGGCCGCCCAGTTCGTAGAAGAACTCATCCGCCAGAGATTCGATCAGGAAAATACCTCGTCCGCCTTCTTCAAGTAGATTGGCTTCATCAAGAGGGTTCTGACGCATTTCGGGGTTGAACCCGGAACCTTCATCCTGTACGGAAACCTCCAAATAGCCATCACCGGCGTTGAAATCAAGAATGAACGATTTTTCAGGGTCAAGCTGGTTACCGTGCTCGATGGCATTGGTCACGGCTTCCGTGGTCAAGAGAACAACCCGGTAGGCGAGATCTTCATCCTTCGTATGCGCACGTACGAATGCATCCGCAATATCAACGACACGGTCCAGCATTGCCAGATCACTCGGCAAGACGAAGTGTTGCTGCTCCGGAACAGAACTGGACTGATTCGCCATGTGGATGCTCCAATACTACGATGTTACTACTGCTACGGGGCGTTTGACAGCAGCGTCGAACAGAAGGGCTAGCTCTCCCGCTAATGCGCGCCGGTCATATCGACGGACATGCTGCTCGCTCACTTCGGGCATAGTTCCCGAAAGCCAGAGGTCATAGAACGTCGCAATCGCCTGCGCAACAGCCTCCATATCATCGGGAGGAACGATTCGCGCAGCCGGATATGCAGCGAGCACCTCGCTCGCCGCACCCGCCGGCACAAGGGCGAGTATCGGCTTGCGTGCGCCCATGTATTCGAACAGTTTACCCGTCGAGATACCTTCCGCCCCAGGCCTCTTCCCGATGGTCATCCAGAGCATATCGGCCGCAAGAAGATACGACGGTACCTCCTGATGCGATACATAGCCTACCAGGTTTATGGCTTCCTCCAGTCCGAGCCTCTTTATCGTCCGCCGAGACTGTTCCGGAAACAAGCCAACGAAGGTTGCCTCGATAGTCGTTCGCGCGTCAGACCGCTGCTCCAGGAAGGTAGCGAGTCCTCGCAGAAATACGTCCGGTGTCTGTTTGTCGTAGAAGATGCCGGAATGCACGATCCGCATCTTTCCCGTGGAGCGGGGAGCCGGGGTCCTCTCGAAATCCTGGGGATCATAGCCCTGTGGAATGACTATGACCGGTTTCCGCCGATCCGAAGACTGTCGAGATTCCAGCGATGCGGCGAGATGGGCATTGATCGTCGTCGTGAAGGTGCTTGCCGCCAGGACACGCTGTTCCAGTATCTCGTGAAGGCGCCTGTGTAGGCGTGTCGGGTACACGTGCCTCGGGTTACCGACCCAATCATCCCGAAAATCTGTGATGAGCGGCAGGCCGCTCCGGACACTCAGCCGTTGCGCAATCAAATGGCCCGTATACGGCGGAGCCGATGAGAAAATGAGGTCAAAGCGGTTCTCTTTGAGGAGCGCATCTCCTTTCCGCAAAGCCGGAATGAGCCACCCCAGCTTGTTATCCGGAACGAACAGGAGCTGGCTCAAGTGCGTGAACCATGCGCGCGACGATTCCGACGGCAGCGGAACGGTACGCTCCCTGCCGAAGAGCCTTGTCGGATCCCAGGAATAGGTCCGGTGGATCTCGATCCCGGCCTGCTCCACCTCCCGCAGCAGAGCGTAATCGTACGCGAAGTATCCGCCCGGCTGGACCGTCAATACCACAGGGTTCCACCCGTACTCGGGCAGGTACTTGACGAACTTCGCCACACGCTGCACACCGCTCAGGCCCATCGGCGGGAAGTAGTACACGACGACCAGCACGTTCCGCATGGGTACTTACGGTTACTACAGCACGATCAGATCCTTGCGTGCGCTCGTAAGGTTCACCGCGTGTTCCTCATGCAGAACGACTACATCCTCGATTCGAACGCCGAACTTGCCGGGCAGATACACGCCGGGCTCAATCGTGACAGCTGCATAAAGCGGTAGAACGTAATCCGCGGTGTGCGATACGCGCGGCCACTCATGTACCTGCAACCCGAGCCCGTGTCCCAGACCGTGCGTGAAATAGCTCCCGTATCCGGCATCCTCGATCACACGGCGCGCCGTCCGATCGAGATCGGCAGACGGCATACCGGCCCGGGCGCTTTCGAGAGCGGCCTGTTGTGCCTGCAGGACCACCTCATAAACCGCACGGGCCTCTTCTCCCGGTTCGCCCACCGCGACCGTGCGGGTCATATCCGAGGCATATCCTTCCAGGTGGCAACCGAAGTCGAGCACGATCATATCCCCGGGCTGAATTTTCCGGGACGAGGGCCTTCCATGTGGGAGCGCTCCATTGGGCCCGGAGGCTACAATCGGCTCGAACGACATCCGCTCGGCTCCACCTTTCAGATGCCGGTACACGATCTCCGCGGCAATCTCCTTTTCCGTCAAGCCGGGACGGATCACGTCCAGTATTTCCTCGAAGACGCGCTCAGTCAGGTGCTGGGCCCGGCGCATGCTCTCGATTTCTTCTGGCGATTTCGAAGCTACCGCATGCACGAGCAGATCATCCGCACCGATCCATGTGACCGCTGAGAACCGCCGTTGCAGTAAATCGAATTCACTGACCGTCAGTTTGTCCGCCTGGTAGAGTACGGATGTCCTGCCTGCCAATAAACCGTTCTCTGCGGCGTACTCAAACAGACTGCCCGAAGCGATGTGGATTGTTGCATGCTCCACCTCGCTCTGTGCCTGGGTCGTGTAACGCCCGTCTGTAATGAAGTGCGCGCCATCCGGCAGGACGATTAGCAATCCGTTGGAGCCCGTGAACCCACACACCCACCGTACGTCTGGCAGAAAGGTGAGCAGAACCGCCTCTGCGCCTTTGGTTTGCGCGATTTGTCTGACTGTGCTGATCCGTTCCACTGCAATAACGGCTAAATGGAAGCTGCCGGTTTAGCCGCGCGTTGAGTAGTTTGGCGATTCGCGGGTGATAAACACATCATGCGGGTGGCTTTCGCGAATGCCGGAATCGGTAACGCGAATGAAGCGAGCCCGTTCGTACATGTCATCCAGGGTCGGGCAGCCACAATAGCCCATTGCCGCGCGGAGGCCGCCAATCATCTGATAAACAACCTCGCTGAGCGTACCACTGTAGGGCACGCGTCCCTCAATCCCTTCGGGAACGAGTTTTTTCAGATCATCCTCGGCATCCTGGAAGTAACGGTCCTTACTGCCCGCCTGCATCGCACCAACGGAGCCCATGCCACGATACGACTTGTACTTCCGCCCCTCGTACAGAATGGTTTCGCCGGGGCTCTCCTCTACTCGGGCAAACAGTCCACCGATCATGATCGCAGAGGCACCTGCGGCAATGGCTTTGGGAATATCTCCGGTTTGCTTAACGCCGCCATCCGCGATAATCGGTATGCCGAGCGGACGGGCAACGGATGCGCAATCCATGATCGCGGTAAGCTGGGGTACTCCCACACCGGCGACCACCCGTGTGGTGCAAATGGAACCCGGTCCGATGCCGACTTTGACTGCATCGGCACCTGCCTCGATGAGATCTCGCGTGGCCTCAGCCGTGGCGACATTGCCGGCGATAACGTCCAGTGACGGGAACGCCTCCTTCACTTTTGCGACGGTACGAAGCACTCCTTCCGAATGGCCGTGCGCCGTATCAACTGTAACGAAATCGACACCTGCCTCGACGAGTGCCGTCACTCGATCCAGAACATCCGACGTCACCCCGACAGCAGCACCTACCCGAAGGCGTCCATGCTCATCCTTACACGCATTCGGGTACTTCTTCTTTTTCTGGATATCCTTAAAAGTGATGAGTCCTTTCAAATAGCCATCCCCATCCACTACCGGGAGCTTTTCGATCTTGTGCTTCTGAAGGAGTTCTTCAGCTTCTTCCAACGTCGTACCGACTGGAGCAGTGACGAGTCCGGTCGATGTCATCAACGACTTCAGCGGCGCACTGCCGTCGGTCTGGAAGCGCAGGTCACGGTTGGTCACAATCCCCACGAGTCGTTTCTGCTCGTCCACAATCGGGATGCCGCCGATGTGATAGCGCGCCATGAGACCACGTGCCTTAGCGACCGTCTCATCCGGCTGCAAGGTAATGGGATCTATGATCATGCCACTCTCAGAGCGTTTTACCCGGCGTACTTCTGCAGCCTGCTGCTCGATCGTCATGTTCTTGTGCAGCACGCCCACACCGCCTTCCCGCGCAATGGCTATTGCCATGTCGGATTCGGTAACCGTATCCATGGCGGCAGAAAGAAGGGGAATGTTTAACCTGATGTTTCGCGTGAGGTCAGTGGACGTATCTACTTCGCGCGGCATCACGCTGGAGCGGGCCGGTATGAGCAACACATCATCGTACGTTAGCCCCTCGCCGTAAAACTTGTTCTCGACGAGTGTAGTCATGCCATGGTTCGTCTTCAGGACGTGCATTCGTGTCTCCATTCTTTCACTCTATATAGAATGCGTCGTATAGTTTCATTCAGGATAACTTGACCATCTGGCGCAGGCGTTTGACTTCATGGGGCTCCAATCTGCGCCAACGCCCCCGGCGGACCCCCTCCGCTGTTAGCCCCGCGTAACTCACACGCTCGAGGTTCACCACCTCATGCCCGAGCGCTTCCAGCATGCGACGCACCTGTCGATTCCGGCCTTCATGAAGGAGGAGCGCTATTTCGTGGTAGTCTGGCGGGTTGACATAGGAAACTCGATCGGCTCTGGCGAGGCCATCTTCGAGTTGCACGCCCTCTTTCAACTGTTCCAGTTGGTGCGACTTGACGGGCTCTTTCGTACGAGCCACGTAGATCTTCTCGACGTTATAGCGCGGATGCATCAAGCGGTGAGCGAGCTCACCATCATTGGTCAATAGCAATACTCCAACTGTATGACGGTCGAGTCGTCCAACCGGGAAGAGGCCGCTCTTTTCCTCTTCTGGAATCGTCAGAACATCCAGGACCGTCTGGCGCCCTCTCTCGTCCGACTTCGTGGTAATGGTATCACCAGGCTTGTTGAGCAGGATGTACGAAAGCTCCTGAGGGGAAATTACTCGTCCTCCTACCTCTACCTTATCTCCGGCTTTGATACGCCTACTGAAATCGGTAATGACCTCACCATTCACTTTAACACGGCCTTCTGCAATTAGATCATCCGCTTTCCTGCGGGAAGCCACCCCGGCCTGAGCGATGTACCGGTTGAGCCGTACTCCCTCTGCTTCCCCTCTCTTCTTCTCAGCGATAGACTTCCCGGAAGGCTGTTTTAGAGTTGCCTTCCGCTCCGGCTTTCCAGTTCGAGCTCTTTGTGAAGATTTTCGTTCTGGCATAGAATTGAAGCTCACGGCTATGTACGACGAAGGCACAGCGTTGCTGTGCCTTGCGTGCCTATCCCTCCGCACCCGATTCACCAGAGTCGAGTGGCATTTCAATCCGGGGAGTTTCGTTAGTGAAGAGCATACGTGCCCGTTCCTTACTGAAGGCGGGATCATTCAGCAATTCTTCTATCTCGCGCAGGCGCGGCAGATCCTCCAGGCTTGCGAGCCCGAATCGGTCCAAGAAAAGTTGGGTCGTTCCGTACAAGAGTGGCCTCCCGAGAGACTCGCTCCGGCCGACGACATCGACGAAGCCCATTTCCAGCAACTTGCGAACAGCGTAGTCTGAGTCTACGCCTCGAACGAAATCGAGTTCTGCCTTACTTACAGGTTGTTTATAACTAATGATGGCCAGGGTCTCCAGAAGCGTCCGAGAGAGTTGCCTCGGACGCTCCCGAGAATGGAGTTCTTCTACGTAGGATGCGACGGCCGGAATAGTGGCCAGGCTGTATCCGCCTGCCCAGTGCTCGATGCGAAAGGATCTGCCACTCGTTTCGTAAAACTGATTCAAGCTGTGAATCGCTTCCTTGAGCAACTCCAGTTCAGGTTCAGGCTTCTGGAGCACCTTTGCAATAACGGAAGCCATGTGTGCGAGCGACAGCGGCTCCGACGACGCGAACAGAAGTGCCTCAACCGCATGCTCCAGTTCTTCCTGACCGACTGCTGGATTCTCAGAACCTTCCTCTCTTCCCTTGATCAATCTCATGCCGCGTGCCCATTTACCTCACCGGCTCGATGACCGGCATGCTGCAACTCCACGGTGAAATCTTCCAGATTATCACTCCTGAGAAGGATGACGGCTTCACCTGCTCTTGCCAGTTCGAGAACAGCCAGAAACGTGGCGATGATGAACGGCTTCGTCCTGCTTCGTACCATCTCCGTGAAACGAGCAGCGCCTCGCGTCATCAGCCAGTCCCGTACAAAAACCTGCTGCTCTTCAACCGTATAATCTAGCCGAACCACTGCATGCACCGGTTCGTCAGGAGCCTCGAGCAACAATCGCCGCAATGACGAGATGAGGTCGAATACGGTGGCATTCGTGTAGATCTCTTTTTCCGGTTGAACCGATGTCTCAGGAATCACCGATGCAGGGCGCGTGTATTTTGCGCTACGCTCGGCGTGCGCTTCGGAGAGCGCTTCTGTTGCCTCCTTATAGCGGAGATATTCTACGAGGCGCTCCACCAACTCCTGGCGCGGATCTTCCGGTTCCTCCTCTTCCTTAGCCGGCGGCTTCGGAAACAGCATCTTGGCTTTAATGCTGATGAGGAGTGCGGCCATGTAGATGAAATCGGCTATCCGATCCAGGTTGACCTCTTCCAGGATGCGGACATACTCCAGAAACTCATCTGCGATCTGCGCGACCGGAATGTCATAGATATCCAGCTCATCCCTTCGAATAAAGAAGAGCAAGAGATCCAGGGGACCCTCAAATTGGTCGAGGTGAATCCGGTACATCACGCGAACAGGTTCTCATGCCAGGGACAGTGTCAGCCCCGGCATTACAGATCAGACGCCCACGGTTCTCTCAGCAAACCATTCCACCGTATTCCGCAGGCCTTCTTCCAGGGTGACTTCAGGTTTCCAGCCCAGCTTACGCTCACTCGTAGCGTAAGACAACACGCTCCGGCGCTGCTCCCCCGGCTTGCCGGGACCATGCCGCTCCTCTACTCGGGGATTTGCGTAGTCTCTGATAATGCGGAACAGCTGATTGACACTGGTTTCGATCCCAGTACCGACGTTGAAGGCGCCGGATCCGGCATACTGCATGGCGGCTAGATTCGCCCGGACGACGTCACCCACATAGACGTAATCACGCGTCTGCTCCCCATCCCCGTTGATGACCGGCTCTTCTCCCCGCAACATCCGTTCCGTGAAGATGGCTACCACCCCTGCTTCGCCGTGGGGATTCTGCCTGGGGCCGTACACGTTGGCGTACCGGAGCGCCACGTACTCGATTCCGTACTGTTGTTGGTAGAAGTACAGGTACTTCTCCGTGGTGAGCTTCGTGATTCCATAGGGTGATATCGGCTGGAGCGGATGGTTTTCGTCCTGCGGTGCGTATACCGGCTCGCCGTAGATGGCACCACCCGTCGATGAGAAAACGACCTTCTTCAAGCCGTTCTCAAGACTCGCCTGCATGAGGTTCAGAAAGCCCAGAACGTTGACGTCAGCGTCGAACTGAGGATCGGCAACCGACTTCCGCACATCCATCTGGGCGGCCAGGTGCACCAGCACATCGAACCGCTCCCTGGCAAACAATCCCCTCACCTCCTCACTGCGAATGTCCATCCTGTGAAAGGTTGCTCCGGCCGGAACGTTTTCTTCTCGGCCTGAGCTGAGGTTATCCATCACGTGGACATTATATCCCTGCTCCACGAGCGCATCAGTCACGTGCGAACCAATAAAACCTGCGCCTCCAGTTACGAGTACGTTCATGTATTTCTGAATGTAAGATGTTATCCGACCAGCGATTTCCGGAGGTCTCCCGTACATCAAGCCAAAGTAGAAACCGGAACCTCCTTATCGCCCTCCCCCAGAGGGAGCAGGATGGCACTGCTAAACTGCTCAGGCTGGAATAGCTCCTCCGCAATACTCCGAATGTCCTCCGGGGTGACGGCATCCACGTCGGCGATGATTTCATCCAGGGTAAAGTAACGCCCGAAATATAGCTCCTGCCGGCCTAATCTCATCATACGGTTGCTCATGCTCTCCAGACCGAGCATGAGCGATCCCTTTACCTGGTTCTTCGTCTGATTCAGGACGCGCTCACTCACCAATTCAGTACGCAGCTTGTCCAGTTCCTTGAATATCAGCTTCTTCGACCGGTCGATCCGAGAGGCATCGGTGCCCATATACACGCCGAAATCACCCGTATCGGAGTGCATATTGACAAAAGAATAAATGCTGTAGCAGAAGCCGTACTTCTCTCGGATGTTCTGATTCAGCCGACTCGACATTCCTCCCCCCAGCAAGGTGTTCAAGACCGTCAGCGAGGTTCGTTTAGGATCCTGAACGGGGAACCCTCGTGTGCCGAGTACCAGATGAGCCTGCTGAATCGGCTTCTTGACGAGGATCTGCTCCGGCTCGTATCCGTCGATAGGCATCCGCACGTGCATCCTGGGAACGCGCGTCGATGTGGAAAACACTTTCTCAGCGATTCGGACCACATCTTCGTGCCGAGCATTCCCAGCTACAGCCAGCACGATTCGATCGGGCGTATAGTGCTCATCCATGTAGGATAGCAACTGGTCGCGCGAAAACGAACGGACCGTATCCTCGAATCCGATGATAGGACGCCCGAGCGGGTGATTCTTGAATAACACGCCCTCGAAGCAATCGAATACATACTCGTCCGGGGTGTCTTCGTACATCTTCATCTCTTCGACGACGACGTCCTTCTCTTTATCCAGTTCTTTCTGCGGGAATTCCGGATGTAAGACGAGGTCGCAAACGAGATCGATAGCGCGCTCCAGATGCTCATCCAGTGCACGGGCGTAATAGCAGGTATATTCCTTCGTCGTGAAGGCATTGAGATACCCGCCAACAGACTCCAGCCGCTGCGCGATGTGGTGCATACGGCGTTTCGCCGTTCCTTTGAACACCATGTGCTCGATGAAGTGGCTAATGCCACTCTCCTCAGGGCGTTCATCCCGGCTGCCGGTGTAAATCCAGACTCCGACCGAGATGGAGCGCACGGACGGAATGCTTTCCGTGAGCACGCGTACACCGTTGGAAAGCGTCGTCTTTGAGAATGCCGACATATCGCCGGTCAGCATTTTCGTTTTTACAACCGCCATTTCAGACTGCTCTGACGACAATCGATATCCGTATCTCTATGCCGTATCTACTAAGAAAGGCGAGGGCCACCGATAGCGCCCCCCGCCTTTACATCACATGAACCAGAATGCATCACATGTGGACCGGATGCGGCAGGTGGTCCGTCTCAGCGGCGATCGCCACCTGAGCGTCCGCCACGTCCGCCTCCGTGAGAACGGCCACCCCGGCGCTCACCGCCCCGGTCACCTCCACGTTCTCCCCGATCACGCCCACGTTCCCCTTCGCCGCGATGAGGACGGGCAGAGCCATTTTCCTCGTAGCCCTCAGGCTTTGGCAGGAGTGCCTTGCGACTGAGCCGCAGCTTACCATCGTCGCGGATCTCAATGAGCTGGACCATGACCTTATCTCCAACCTGCACGTAATCCTCAACTTTGTCTACATAACCATAGTCGAGTTCGGAAACGTGCAGCAGCCCCTCTTTTCCGGGCATGATCTCGATGATCGCACCGAAGGGCTGGATGTTGCGTACGGTACCCTCGTAGGTTTCGCCCGGCTCGGGTACTGCGACGATCTGCCGGATGCGCTCCACAGCGGCACGCGAATTCTCGGCATTCGTGGCAGAAATGCGAATGAAACCTTTTCCTTCCTTCTCTTCGATTTCGATCGTGGTTTCAGTTTCGCGCTGGATGCCCTGAATCACGCGACCACCAGGTCCAATGATAGCGCCAATGAAATCGGCATCAACGATGATCTGAGTCAGGCGAGGCGCAAACGGCGAAAGATCCTCACGAGGCCCTGCGATGGTCTCTTCCATGATATCCAGGATGTGCTCGCGCCCTTCTTTTGCCTGCTGCAGTGCTTTCAGCAAAACATCACGCGAGAGGCCCTGGATCTTGATATCCATCTGGCACGCCGTGATGCCATCACGGGTACCTGTAACCTTGAAGTCCATATCCCCGAGGTGATCCTCGGTACCCAGAATATCACTGAGCACGGCAACCCGGTCACCTTCGGCGATGAGCCCCATCGCAATACCGGCCACATGCTTCTTTATGGGAACGCCAGCATCCATAAGTGCAAGCGAACCGGAGCACACCGTTGCCATGGACGACGAACCGTTCGACTCCAACACTTCACCCGTAACGCGGATAGTGTATGGGAACGACTCGAAGTCCGGGATCATATTGACGAGCGCCCGCTCGGCCAGATAACCGTGCCCGACCTCACGCCGTCCCGTTCCACGAAGAGGCTTGGCCTCGCCGGTGGAGAATGGCGGGAAGCTGTAATGCAGGTAGAAGTGCTTTTCCGTCGTTTCGAAAATCTGATCGACGCCCTGAGAATCCCGACCGGAGCCAAGAGTGACAGAGGCCAGCACCTGCGTCTCACCACGCGTGAACACGGAAGAACCGTGGACGCGGGGCAGGTAACCTACTTCGGTCCAGATGGGGCGAATATCGGTGAGACCACGGCCATCAATGCGACGTCCCTCCGATAGGATCATCTCCCGCATGATCTGGCTCTCGACCGTGGAGAACGCTTCGCTGATCAGCTTCGGCGTATAGCCTTCCGGTGACACCTCCGCACGGGTTTCGCCCGTTTCAGGGTTATTGGACCCCAGCAGTGCTGTCAGAACGGATTCCTTAATTTCGTCGACCGTACCGTAGAACGTCTGCTTATCGTACGGCTGGCGGACGAGCGCTGCGAGCCGGTCACCTGCAATCTCACGAACACGATCAATCAGCTGGGCCGGAGGAACGATAGGGGTAAACTCAAACGGCACTACCTTGCCCCATGCTTCGGCAAATTCGATCTGTCCACGGCAGAGCTTCCGGATGGCCTCATGCGCCAGATCGAACGCATCGACCATCTCCTCCTCGCTGATCTCCTTCATCTCGCCCTCGACCATCACGACAGCCTCCTCGGTACCAGCCACCACGAGGTCCACGTCGCTCTCGTCCATCTGAGATACGAGAGGATTGAGAATCCATTCGCCATTCACACGTCCGACCCGTACCTCAGCGATCGGACCGCTGAAGGGAGCACCGGCCAGCAGGAGCGCCGCCGAAGAGCCGATGCCCGCAAGGACATCCGCATCATTCTCACTATCGGCAGAAATAACAGTGGCAATAACCTGTACTTCGTTGTATAGCCCTTCCGCGAAGAGCGGACGAATAGCACGGTCGATGAGGCGTGACGACAGAATTTCTTTGTCTGTAGGCCGCCCTTCACGTTTGATAAAGCCTCCGGGGATTTTACCGCCCGCCGCATAGCGTTCGCGGTACTCTACGGTCAAGGGAAAGAAGTTCTGTCCTTCCTTTACTTCGGGTGAGATAACAGCGGTACAGAGTACCATAGTATCTCCCAGCCGCACGACCACGGAGCCGCTGGCCTGCTTGGCAAGCAAGCCGGTTTCGAGCCGGATCACCTTGCCGGGAGCAATTTCAATTTCCTTTACGGTTGCTTCTGGTTTTGCTTTCGCGTTCATCTGTGTTTTTTCTCTTTCTTCGCCTACACATCGCCATTGGCCACGACGGTACTGCTCACTTCCTTACGGAGCAGACCATATGCAAGCGTCTTGGGTGATAGTGGCCTAAAAATGCCAGCGGCACTCCGGAAGGGCCGGAATGCCGCCAACGAATGTTCGCTGTTACTTACGAATCCCGAGATCCTGAATGATTTTACGGTAGCGCTCGATATCGCGATCCATCAGGTAATTGAGAAGGCGACGGCGCTTACCGACGAGTTGTAGAAGCCCGCGGCGAGTCGAATGGTCCTTCGGGTGATGCTTCAGATGCTCGGTGAGCTCGTTGATCCGCTTCGAAAAGATGGCGATTTGAACCTCGGGGGCACCGGTATCCGTGGCGCTCTTGCCGTAGGTGTTAATCAGATTCTGTTTTTCGTCTTTCGTAATCATGTAACCCTCTCCTCTTTAGATTTTACCATGCTAAAGAAGATTGAACCATTTGGAGTCTACGGCCTTTCCGCGCCCCACTCTTGGCACAAGTTTGTTAAAATAGTGCTGCAAGAGCGGCTTTGCAACGCTGTTCGTCTTTTGAAAGTTGCTTCGTAAGTTCTTCCAAAGATGAAAACCTACGCTCATCACGCAATCTTTCGACAAATTCCACGCGAAGGCCACTTCCGTAGAGATCCGCATCAAAGTCGAGAATGTGGACTTCGATGCGAAGATCTATTCCATTGAATGTAGGCCGCTGCCCGATATTCATCATGCCGGCGAGCGGCTTTTCTGAAGCGCCGGGAAGATACACCAGGACAGCATATACTCCTTTTGCCGGAATGACCTTTCGGTCATCACCGACCTCCAGATTGGCGGTTGGAAACCCAATCTGATGGCCTCGTCCATCCCCCCGTACGACCTTTCCTTCCAGGCTATAAAAACGGCCAAGCATTTCGCCAGCCAGTTGCACGTCACCTTGATCTATGAGCAGCGTACGAATCTCGGATGACGAGACAACATGCTCATCGACGGCCTGGGCAGGTATGACATCCACGGAAAAACCGTGCTTCCGTCCCAACTGTTCGAGCAGTTGTATGTCTCCTGCGCGGCCTTTCCCGAACCCATGATCGTATCCGACGACGATCTCCCCGAGTCCGATCTTGTCTACCAGAATCTGCTCGACGAATTCCTCAGCGGATAGCCTTGCAAACTGTGTCGTGAAGGGAATCACGATCACATGATCGATTCCCATGCTTCCAATCAGGTCGACACGCTCCGAGACCGTCGTCAGAAGAGGGACGTGTTCCCCACGTACGACTTCGCGCGGATGCGGATCGAACGTAACGACGACACTCGTTCCCCCTCTGGCCTCGCTACGCTGGCGAAGGTACCGGAGAATAGCCTGATGCCCGCGATGAACCCCGTCGAAAATGCCCACGGTCACGACGGAATCCGGATTGCGGCTTACCTGGTCGAGACCGTACTCACGCTTCATGTATCGATAAAAGAAGATTGGCCAGAGTGCCTGTCTAGTTGTTCGGAGGCAACTTGTTCGAGTTGCCCGAGTGTCCACGCCATGCCCACGTGATATGCTCCGATCGCAGTCCGGCGTAGTGCCGTCAGATGTGCACCCACCCCCAGAGCTGCGCCGAAATCGTGAGCAAGGCTTCGAATATACGTTCCTTTAGAGCAGCGGACCTCAAATGAAACATCTTGCCCTTCTACACCTGTCAACTGGAAGTCATAGATAAAGACCTTGCGCGCGGCCCGTTCTATTTCCTCACCACGGCGCGCCTTCTTATACAGGCGTTCCCCGCCGACCTTCACAGCCGAGTACATGGGCGGAACTTGCTCAATCTCGCCGAGAAATTGCTGCCGTACGCGTTCCAGATCTGCAGGTGTGATATGACTCCACTCACGCCGAACCGAGACTTCCAGGTCGGCATCATAGGAGGGCGTCTCTTCACCCAGCCTGAGCGTTCCCTCGTAGGTTTTGGGGAGACCAAGGAAGTGCTCCATCGATTTCGTCCCCCTCCCTATCAGGCAGATCAGAAGACCGGTTGCCATAGGATCGAGCGTGCCCGCATGCCCGATCTTTTTCACTCCCAGAATGCGTCTCAGTTTGCGGATCACGTCGAAGGAGGTCCATCCTTGCGGCTTATCGACCAGGAGCGCGGCAGCCTCAAGTGAGGGGAAATCCGGGTAGCCGTAAACGATCACCATAAACAACGACGAGGCCTCCATGCAACACGCTGGCAACTCCAGAGCCGTTGCTCAGTCTTCCCTACGCTCCCGCTCCTCTCGGATGCGGTCGAACAAATCCTCGAGTTTCCTCGACTTCTCAAGCGTTTCATCCAGGAAAAACTTGAGCTCAGGAACGACACGGAGCTGATGCCGCACACGTCCGGCCAAGGCACTGCGCACTTGCGACGTAAGCTCCTGTAGATGTTTAAATGCTGCCTGCCGCTGCGCGGACGTCTCGCCCAGAACACTCACATAAATGTAAGCGATCGACAGGTCCTTCGTGACCCGGGCATCGGTTACGGTTACCATCGTTGGAAGCTGCTGACCGAGGTCGGTCTGCAAGATGTCCGCTACCTCACGCTGAAGCAGCTTTGCCACGCGTTCTGTCCGAATACTCATTGGTATTTACAGCGCCCTGAGTTCCTTCTCGTCCTCTCGCAGCAGCGAGAGTGCATAGGGGTGGGCCGTAACCCACCCCCATGACATTTCACTACGTCCGGCGCGTCCTACGCCCCGGCAAAGCCTCAAGCCTCCAGCTTCCGCCTGGTTTCTACGATCTCGAAGGCCTCAATCTGATCGCCGACCTTGATGTCGTTGAAGTTTTCGATAGCCATACCACACTCGTAGCCGCTCGTCACTTCACGCACGTCGTCTTTAAACCGTTTCAGCGAAGCGAGCGTGCCGGTATAGATGACGACACCATCTCTCACCAAGCGTACCCGATCGTTCCGGTGAATACGTCCATCAATGACCGAGCATCCAGCAACCATGCCGGCCTTGGGCACCTTGAATGTCTCGCGGACTTCGGCAATACCAACCGTCCGCTCCGATCTTTCAGGAGCGAGGAGCCCTTCGAGGGCGTCACGCACTTCTTCGATGGCATCGTAGATGATCGAGTACGTACGGATATCGATCTCTTCGCGTTCGGCCAAGACCTTCGCACCCGGCGTGGGGCGAACCTGGAAGCCAATAATGACCGCGTCCGATGCGGAAGCGAGCATCACGTCACTCTCAGTTATGGCACCCACACCACTGTGAATAATGTTGACGACGACTTCCTCTGTGGAAAGCTTCAGGAGCGAGTCAGAGAGTGCCTCTACGGAACCGCCCACATCACCCTTAATAATGAGATTCAACTCGCGGAAGTCGCCCAGCGCAAGACGGCGGCCGATTTCATCGAGCGTGATGTGCTTGCGCTGACGCAGCGACTGCTCTCGATGAATCTGCTGGCGCTTTTGCGCAATTTCCCTCGCGAGGCGCTCATCATCCAGTACGACTAGCTGATCACCGACTTCCGGGGATCCTTCAAAGCCAACGACGAGTGCCGGACGAGCAGGGCCAACCTCGCTGATCCTGTTCTCACGCTCATCGTACATCGCGCGGACGCGGCCGCTATAGATGCCGGCGACGAATACGTCACCGATGCGGAGCGTGCCGTTCTGAACGAGGACAGTTGCTACGTTGCCCCGTCCTTTATCGAGACGGCTCTCGATAATGACACCGGACGCCTTGCGATTCGGATTCGCTTTGAGTTCAAGGAGCTCTGCTTCGAGCAACACACGCTCGAGCAGATCCTCCACACCCTCGCCCGTCTTTGCTGAAACGAGCGCGCACTGCGCCTTGCCGCCATACTGCTCCACCAGCACCCCGTGATCGGCGAGCTGTTGCATCACCCTGGCCGGGTTCGCCTCAGGCTTATCAATCTTATTGATAGCCACAACGATGGGTACGTCCGCCGCCTTCGCGTGGTTGATGGCCTCGACTGTCTGGGGCATTACCGCGTCATCCGCTGCGACAACAAGGATCACCACGTCGGTGGCTTTGGCGCCACGAGCACGCATGGCCGTAAACGCTTCGTGACCCGGCGTATCCAGAAAGGTCATCGAGCGGTTATCGCTGAGATCCACATGGTACGCACCGATATGCTGCGTGATACCACCTGCTTCACCAGCAACGACGTTCTCACTTCGGATGAGGTCGAGCAGAGAGGTCTTACCATGGTCGACGTGACCCATTACGGTCACGACCGGTGCACGGGGCATGAGATCCTCCGGCCGGTCTTCCTCCACCTGAATATCCTCGGTGCCGAATTCGGTAATGAACTCAACATCGAGTCCATACTCAGCGGCAAGGAACGAGATGGTATCCGCATCGAGGCGCTGGTTGATCGAAACCATCATCCCCGCCTTAAACAGCGTGCTGATCAGTTCCGTAACAGGAACACCGAGGAGATTCGCAAGCTCACCTGTGGAAACGAACTCCGTGACTCGAAGAATGCCTTCCTGGGCACGTTCCAGTTCCAGGCCGCGTTCTCGCTCTGCAGCGCGCTCGTCACGACGCTGACGGCGCCGGCGCTGACGTGCACGGCTGGCCCCCTGCTCCATCTCCCGAAGCGTTTCATGCAGCGACTGCTGTACGGCAGCTTCGTCAATGGCGGGGCCGCGTTTCCGCTTCGCCCGCTTCCTCTTGTCCGCCTCAACCTCCTCAGCAATCGGGTATTTTGCCTCAGGGATCGCTTTCGCTTCAAGCGGGGCCTGGCGGTCTTTACGTTTCCGTTTGCGCTTGCGCTTACTATCGCCACCCGCACTTTCGACCGTTTGCAGGTCGATCTTACCGATGACCTTGGTTCCGGCAAGCCGGTAACGATCCGCTGTGATCAGACCGGACTCTTCCTCGTGCACGGCATCATCGACCAGATCAGCAGGGCTTTCCTCCACGGAATCCTCTGCGTCAGCGACTGCTTCCACAGCTTCAGTCTCTTCACTCGCTTCACTTTCCTCACCGGAAACAGGCAACTCGACAGGTTCTGCCGCATGGGACAGTCCGGCGTCAACAGGAGCCTCTTCGATCTGCTCGAGTTCCACGTCGGCCGTATCCCCTGTGTAAGTTGCCTCCTGCACTACGTCCTGACTGGTCTCAGCGGTCCGGACAGCTTCTTCATCGACCTGTCCTGGAAGCTCATCCGGCAGAGATTCCTCGGCCACAACAGGCTCCTGATCGGCTGCTAATGCCTCAGTAGCCTCTTGAGCGGCTTCCACACGTTCAGCGGCAGGAGGCAACTCGACCTCCGGCACCTCCTCCACGATGGGCGTAGACACCTCCTCTTCGACCGGTGCCGTATTCCGAACAGGCTCTGCGGGAGCAGGTACCTCGACAGGTGCCGCAGCAGCTTCCGCCGCCTCTGCCCTGTGAGCTGCGCGTTTATCCTTTATCCGCGATGCAGCCGCTTTATCCGATGCAAATGCCTCAAGAAGCGAGAGGTACGCGTCTTCGTCTTTGATCGACGCATTCAATCCCGTACCAGCAAGCGCATCTTTAAACCCATGCTTTTTCAGGTGCTCGATCAGGGTGTCAGCGGTGACATTGAGTTCGCGCGCAGCCTGAAACAGCTTAACCTTCTTGAACTTCTGATTCTCTTTCGTCATGCAATAAACTTTAACTCTGTTCGTACATCATCCACTGTCGGGATGACTCAAGCTGCGTTGCGCCGGCCCCCCATCTTACCGGCACTAACCTTCCAGTTCTTCCTCTTCTTCGTCTTCGAACTCGGCACGAATGACGGAGATTATATGCTGCGCCACATCAGGGGCGAGACCTGACCGCCGCACGAGTTCATCAACAGAAAGCTCTAATACAGCCTTGGCTGTATCACAACCGATATCACGAAGCCGCTGAACGGTTTCCGGGGCTAGTTCATCGGCGAACTCGCCGATCTCGATATCCTCTTCGTCCGCTGCAATTTCGCGGTATATGTCAATCTCGAAGCCGGTCAATGCCGAAGCCAACCGGATGTTGATTCCTCCCCGTCCGATAGCCTGGCTCACTTCATCCGCCCGTACAACGACCTTCGCGCGGGGCGGGTTGAGTTCGGTATTTAGCGTGACTGATAGAGGCCGGGCCGGAGATAGCGCATGCTTGATCAGCGTATGCGGGTCGTCCGACCATTCCAATACATCGATGTTCTCGTTCCCCAGTTCTCGAACGACAGCGTGAATACGAACGCCCTTGATTCCTACGCAAGCGCCTACCGGATCGATCCGTTCATCGTGGCTGACGACCGCGACTTTTGCCCGATCACCTGGTTCACGCACGATTTTTTTGATCTCAACGATGCCGTCGTATATCTCAGGTACCTCAAGCTCAAACAGCCGTTCCATGAAGATGGGGTCGGCACGGCTGATAATGACTTGCGGATTGCTACCCGTTGCGTCTCTCCGTACTTCCTTTACAACGGCCCGCAACATGTCGCCCTTCCGGTACCTATCCTTGAATATCTGTTCCTCACGCGGAAGAACAAGCTCCACCTTGTTGTGAATCACAAGGACTTCGCGGCGACGGATCTGGTAGATCTCGCCTACGACTACCTCGCCGATGATATCCTGGTAGGTCTTATAGATATTCTCTTTTTCGAGATCGCGAATGCGCTGGCTGAACATCTGCCGGGCCGTCATAACTGCACGGCGTCCGAAATCCGCAACATTCTCCTCACTCGCAACCTCGTCCCCGATCTCGAAATCCTCATCGATCTTCATTGCGTCACTCAGTTCGATCTGAGTAACGGGATCTTCCAGGTCATAGTCCTCCACAACCTCACGGATGTGCAGGATCTGAATATCTCCGTGGTCGGGGTTAAAAATGATTTCGAACGATTCGTCCGAACCGTATCGCTTGCGAATCATCGCGCGGAATACGTCCTCCACGATAAGCTGAAGCGTATCACGGTCGATTTCTTTCTCTCGCGCGATTTCGGCAAATGAGGATACCAGCGATGAGCTATGCATACAAGTACGAATATTCTTTGTTACTGCCTATTATCTGGCAATCGATTCCATTCCATACAGGCCGTTACCAAGGTAACTGCACCTTTGCCTCCATAATATCTGCGTAAGAGATGTGCACCCTACCTTTGCGGTCCACATCCAACTCGATAGACTCTTCTGATGCCGAGACGAGTTGCCCCATGATGGTTTCACTGCTGCCCTCGGCCGTTCTTCGTTTTACTTTCAGCTTCCGCCCGACGTTCTTCTTGTATTGCCGCGGCAGAGACAACGGGCGATCTACCCCCGGTGAGGACACATTCAGGCTATAGCTTCCTTTAATCAGATCCTCCGTATCCAGCAAGAATCCGAGTTCGCGGCTCACCTCGGCCAGCATTTCAACATCCAGGTCCGTATCGCTATCAATGAACACGTCTATTACCTGAGACCCCTTCCGTCCACGAACGTTAAGATCTACCAGGTACAACGGGGAAGCCCCAAGCACTTCCTCCACGATGTCGCGGAGGCGACTCTCAAGCGTCACCGTTTCATTCGTATTTCCGTGTTCCATACGGCTTCCTGCTACAAAAAACGCCCGTCTGCCGGAGGACGGGCGTGTTCACTACTAATCGTCTACGCCAAGAAAAAAAGGGCGACTCAGTGCGCCCTCCTTACCTACACATTCAATATAACCTCCCGGAGGCATCCATGCAACCCGACGATGCTTACAGAAAACGTCCGTTACGTTATTTTGTTTCTTTGATTTAGCCCCAGAATCCCTATCCGGCGTGGATACTACTTCCTGCTTATTCATGCACTAAACGAGCGTGGGGCGTTGCTCGCTTTCCACTGGCTCGGGATAATCAAGAACGTAGTGTAATCCCCTGCTCTCTCGGCGAATCCGGGCACTGTGGATGATAAGGTAGGCCACGACGATGAGATTGCGCAGTTCACCCAGTCCCGTAGATACGCGTGACCGACGGTAAAAATCCTCTGTCTCTTCGTAGAGCAGATGAGTCCGGCGGAAGGCGCGCTCGAGACGCAGGCTGGATCGTACAATACCGACGTAATTCCACATGACACGCCGGAGTTCGTCCCGGTTATGACTGATGAGTACCCACTCGTGCGGCTGCTCCGTGCCACTAGCATCCCAATCGGGAACATCATCCTGCCACACCTGAGATCGTGCATACTCTACGGCAGGTTTAACTGCTCGTTCGCTGAAGACTAGCGCTTCAAGAAGCGAGTTGCTCGCGAGACGGTTAGCGCCATGGAGTCCCGTGCAAGCAACCTCGCCGGAAGCGAAGAGTCCAGCAATCGAGGTGCGCGCATAGACATCGACCAACACACCTCCGGACTGGTAATGAGCAGCCGGTACAACGGGTATGGGCTGCTGCGTGATATCGATACCGTACTTGAGGCAGGTAGCGTAAATGTTCGGGAAGTGCTCCCGTATTTCCGATGCCGGGCGATGTGAGATGTCTAGTAATACGTAATCGTCGCCACGTGTCTTGAGCTGGTCATCAATCGCTCGCGCTACGATATCTCGGGGGGCCAGTTCAGCACGCGGGTCGTACTGCGGCATGAACCGCTCACCGTCCTGATTATAGAGTAGAGCCCCTTCTCCCCGGACCGCCTCCGAAATGAGAAATGATCCGGCATCCGGATGCCAGAGCGTGGTAGGATGGAACTGAACAAATTCCATGTTCGCCACACGTGCTTTGGCCCGGTACGCCATCGCCACACCATCACCGGTTGCTACTTCAGGATTGGTGGTATGGAGGTAGACCTGTCCGGAGCCGCCGCTGGCGAGCATCGTCACTTTGGACAAAATCGTAACAACGCGATCTCGGCGCTCATCGAGTACGTAAGCACCGTAGCAGTGGATGTCTGGCCGGAGCCGGCTAACGTGTTGCCCCAGATGGTGTTCGGTGATCAGTTCCAGGGCAAAGTGGTATTCGTAGATCTGGATATTCGGATGTGTACGCACCCGGTGTAGCAGAGCCCGCTCGATCTCACGGCCCGTCGTGTCCGCAGCATGTACGATGCGGTGGGTAGAGTGCCCGCCTTCCCGTCCCAGGTGGAGCCGCCCGTTTTTCCGCGTGAACTCGGCCCCCATCGCCATGAGTTCACGCACCCTGTCCGGCCCCTCCTTTACAACGATCTCGACCACACGCCGGTCGCATAATCCGGCTCCAGCTACAAGCGTATCCTCGATGTGGCTCTCGTACGAATCCGACGCGTCCATTACCGCGGCAATGCCGCCCTGCGCGTAGTTCGTGTTGGACTCGACTGATTCTTTCTTCGTTACGATGGCGACACTGCCGTACTCGGCAGCTCGTAACGCGAAAGAGAGGCCCGCGACTCCGCTACCGATAACCAGAAAATCGAACCGCAAGCGTTCACTCATCTACCTAGAGCGTGTGCAATAAAGGATGTGCATGAAAGGAGAGCACTCCGGCAACCTGATCGGCTACCGGAGGCTGCGATTCTCCTTTAGACAGCATTGGCCTGCTGAAGCAGATAGGCTCTGATGAACGGCTCCAGGTCTCCATCCATAACCGACTGTACGTCGGTCACCTTCACTTCCGTTCGATGATCATTGACCATAGTATAAGGCTGAAATACATACGAACGGATCTGGCTTCCCCACTCGATCTTCTTCTTCTGGGCTTCTACTTCGTTCTTCGCCGCTTCCTGGATTTCACGCTCCATCTGGTAGATACGGCTTTTGAGCATGATCATTGCGCGCTCACGGTTCTGGAGTTGGCTACGTTCTTCCGTACACTCCGCTATGACACGCGCCTCCTCACCGTTCGAGAGCCGGCCGTTCCAGATGAGGCGGACGCCCGTTTCGACCTTGTTTACGTTCTGCCCTCCTTTACCGCCGGATCGGAATGTCTGTAGTTCGATATCTTCGGATTTGAGCTCGATGTTGATGTCAGACTCGACTTCGGGGTAAACGAAAACGCTCGTAAAGGACGTATGTCGCCGGCCGCTCGAATCGAAGGGTGAGATACGCACCAGGCGGTGCACGCCGTTCTCAGCCTTCAAGAATCCGTAGGCCATCGGGCCCTCGAAATGAAGCGTAGCACTTTTGATGCCTGCTACATCGCCCGGCTGGTATTCCAGCATGGAAACCTTGAACCCGTTCCGCTCGCCGTAACGCGTATACATACGCAAGAGCATGTCGGCCCAGTCCTGGCTTTCCGTGCCGCCCGCCCCTGAATGGATTGTAAGAATGGCGTTCCGTTGATCATCCGGCCCGCTCAGCATGCTGCGCAGTTCCAGGTCATCGACTGCGGACTCCAGCTGCTGAGCCTCGGACTCTATTTCGGCACTGAGGTCCGCATCTTTATCCTCCTCTGCCAGCAGTAAGAGTGTCTCCACGTCCTCAGCAAGGCGCTTCACATTGCGCCATGCGGTCACCCAGCCCTCTTCAATCGCAAGTTGCTTCTCGACTTCGCGCGCCTTCTCTGGATTACTCCAGAAATCCGGGTCCAGGCGTTTCTCGTTCAGTTCTTCTACCTTGTGCTCACGTCGAGCGATGTCAAAGATACCTCCCGAGCGTGTCCACACGCTCTAACAGGCTAGTAATGTTGTCTTGAGAGATCATTTTTTTTCTTTGCAATAACGGATTAAACGATGCGATACATCAAACCGAGGCCCTGATTCGACTGGTTTTGAATGCCAGGACCACATGGGATCCAATGATTCCACCCAGTCCGCCGAGCAATACCCCGATCAAAAGGGTAGTCGCAACGATAACAGCCCCTGGAAGGTTTCCCAGGATCCCACCCAGGATCTCCACCATCGAGGCGACTTCACGTCCGGCGACGGCAAAGTTATATACGACCAGTACAAGCCAGTCAAGCCCAACAGAGACTGCTCCGGCAATCCATCCTCGCCGGACGACCCACGCACCCGCCAGCACGCCGGCAAGCAGAGTCCATGCCCATCCTAGCGTGATGTGCAAGGCAAGCGCAAACAGAAAGGAGAGCAGGACCTTCACGGTCACAGAATTACCGATTGTATACCCTGAAGCAACAGGTTAACACATAATTAACACACATATCCAGCGGAAGATCCCCTCCTGTCAGTACCGGCCGTTGTTTGCCTGATACTTGTTCGCAAAACGGGTAATCCGCCGCACAGCCTCCTCGATCTTCTCCAAAGACGTCGCATATGAGCATCGCACGTAGCCAGCCCCGCTGGGACCGAAGGCATCTCCCGGCACACACGCCACATGCTCTTCCTCCAGCAGCTTCTGGGCGAACTCCTCAGATGTCAGGCCCGTGGAGCGAATATCTGGAAAGCAATAGAACGCCCCTTCGGGCTCAAAGGTCGGCAGCCCGGCCGCACGCAACCCATCTACGATGACACGCCTGCGCCGATCATAAGCCTGCCGCATTTCTTCGACACTCTCCTGACACTCCCGTATAGCCGCTACCCCACCAATCTGCGCCATCGTAGGCGCACTCATCACGACGTACTGATGCGCCTTGTACATAGCCTGGTAGATCTCATTGGGGGCACATGCATAGCCAATGCGCCAGCCCGTCATCGCATAGTCTTTCGAGAAGCCTCCCAGGAGAACCGTACGATCCCGAAGTGATTCGATCGAACTCAGGCACACGTGCCCCGTCGCGTAGGCCTCGCCATACACGAGGCGATCATAAATCTCGTCCGATATGACCAGGAGATCGTGCTTGACAACAACCTCCGCGATCTCCTCCAATGTATCACGCCGAAGGACGGCCCCGGTCGGGTTATTCGGGTAACCGAGAAACAGGACCTTGCTCTGTGGTGAGATGTGTTTCTCGATATCGGCTGCTGTAACCTGGAAATTATGCTCAACCGAGGTGGGCACGTATGTTACCTTCGCCCCCGCCATTTGCGCCGACGGTCCATAGGAAACGAAGCAGGGCTCCGGGATCAGGATCTCATCTCCGGGATCGAGCAGAGCGAGCATCGTAATAAGCATGGCCTCGCTCACCCCGACCGTGATAATGATCTCGCGTGTAGGATCATACACGACCCCATAGAGTCGTTTAAGCTCATCAGCTATGGCCTGACGTAACTCAAACAGACCGGCATTCGCCGTATAGCCCGTTTTGCCTTCGTTAAGAGCCGTGATCGCCGCATCGATGATCGGGCGAGGAGAAACGAAATCAGGCTCGCCAATTCCCAGCGAGATCACATCCTGCATGGTAGCCGCGATCTCAAAAAAGCGCCGGATGCCGCTGGGAGGAATGTTCTGCATCCGCTTTGAAACGCGGCTCTGAAGATCGAGCGAAGGTATCGTAAGTGGCGTGGGCATGTCGGTATTCAGATTGTGCGATCCCGGAAGATACATTCACCGTGACGTCTCCGCGAATCCTGTGTTTCGCAGCTAACCTCCGGGTATAAGGGAACACGTTTGATTTAACCTGCTTCACCTACTGATACTCGCTTTTTTCGCAGTTTCTCTCACTCACCTTACACCTTTTGGTTATACCTACACACTGGAGATGCCGCAGAAATTCAAGAACTATATCGGGGGTGAGTGGCGCGAACCCGCCTCCACACGTTATTTCGAGAGCCTGAATCCTGCCCGCACAGGAGACGTGATCGGCCAGTTTCCCGAATCCTCAAGCAGCGATGTCGATCAGGCTGTTTCAGCCGCAAAACGAGCATTCGCAACGTGGAGCCGGGTTCCCGCTCCGCAACGAGGCGAGGTGTTGCGCAAGATCGGAGACCTTCTCTCCGCGCGGAAGAACGAACTCGCCTTTGAAATGACCCGCGAGATGGGCAAACCATTCAACGAAACGCGGGGCGACGTGCAGGAGGCTATCGATACGGCCTACTACGCAGCATCGGAGACCCGACGCCTGTTCGGCTATACCGTTCCGAGTGAATTGCCGGACAAGTTCAACATGACGATCCGTCGACCGCTCGGTGTTTGCGGCATCATTACGGCCTGGAACTTTCCGATAGCCGTGCCAACCTGGAAGATGTTTCCCGCCATCGCAGCCGGCAATACTGTCGTCTTCAAGCCCAGTGAAGATGCCCCGCATACTGGCATGCTCCTCATGCGGGTATTCGAAGACGCAGGACTGCCAGGCGGTGTCATCAATCTGGTACAGGGCGATAGTGAGGCCGGCGAAGCGCTCGTCTCACATCCATCGGTAAATGCGATCAGCTTTACAGGATCCTCGGAGACTGGCGCAAAGATCGGTGCGGAATGTGGGCGCATGCACAAACGGGTTTCCCTTGAGATGGGCGGAAAAAACCCAATGATAGTGTTGGATGACGCTGACCTGGAGCTTGCGCTGGAAGGCATTCTCTGGGGGGCATTCGGCACGACGGGACAACGGTGCACCGCGACCAGCCGACTCATCGTACACGAAAAAGTCCATGATGAATTGGTGGACCGCCTTCGCGAACGCGCCAGCAAGCTCCGGCTTGGATACGGAAACGACGAAGGCGTCGAAATGGGCCCACTGATCAACGAGGATGCCCTGAATAAAGTGATTCGCTACGTGGAGATCGGGCAACAGGAAGGAGCACAACTCATCCTGGGCGGGCGCCGCGCGACGGGCCCCGGTCTCGACGAGGGCTACTTTTTCGAGCCGACTATCTTCACGGGCGTGAAGCGCGACATGCGAATCGCACAGGAAGAAATCTTCGGACCGGTTCTTTCCGTGTTCAAAGCAAGCTCTTATGAAGAAGCGATCGAAATAGCTAATGATTCGCGTTATGGCCTCTCATCAAGTATCTACACCCGTGATGTGGCCCGGGCATTCCGCGCCATGCACGACATCGAGGCGGGCATTACCTATATCAATGGCCCAACCATCGGAGCCGAGGCCCACATGCCATTCGGGGGCGTAAAGCAAACCGGCAATGGACACCGGGAAGGTGGCTGGGAGGTTTTCGATTTCTATACCGAAACGAAAACAGTCTACGTGGACTACTCCGGCCGGCTTCAGAAGGCTCAGATAGACAATGCCGAATAAGCACGAGCCCTCCCATTTTTTACATGCCGGAGATTTTTTAGCCTCGGATCAGCCTGTAAGCTACCGGGAGACTTTCCCCCTTCATGGCGGCGCCATGTCTCGAGGCATCCGTTACGGTTCGAATAAGAGAAAAAGCAAGAGGGGCAGATCCCGCAGGATCTGCCCCTCTTCTATCCTCAGAGATAGCGAGAATCTGCCGAACAGGTTCAGGCTTTATCCGCTATATCGTCTGCCTCATCCTGAGAGTCGGCCCGCACCGTAGCGCTGGCTGCTCCCATCTCGGTTTCAGCAGAAGGACCGGACTCCTCCTCTTCGCCAGTCACGTCGGACGTCGTTACCTTCCGTTTACCTCCCTTGCCCTCGGGATGCGTGAAGCTCTCCACTTCGGACACACTCTGGCCGGATTCCAGGGTGGCTACCGGCTCGACACCGCTGCCCTCACTTGGCGTAACGTCTTCTGTGACCAACTCAGCTGCGGATGCTGCGCCTTCCTTTTCTGTGTCACCGACGCCCTTCAGGGTCGCCTTCGACATTTCGGCGGGACTCTGCGATCCGGCGTCCTCTTTCCGCTGTTGCTGCTTGACCGGAGGCTCTCCCCCGCTACGGTCAGCCTGGGAGCCTTCTTCGGCGCGCTCACCCGCTTTGCGGTTGACTACACCGGGCGTACCGGAAAGCTCCGCATTGGCTTCAGGCGTCACAACCAGAGATTCTTCTTCGGCAGGCGTAGGCGGAAGCTGCGTAGCTATTTCCGATGCACGCATCTGGTCACGCAGAGCAGCCAGCCCGCTCAACTCGCCGAATGTGGTCGGACCGGATGCGGAAGTCTGCTTCTCCGTGTATTCGCGAACCTCACGGCGCTCACGTTCACGCTCGGCGCGGCGCTCCTTCTCCTCGGCGTCACGGACTGCACGCTCTTCGGCGCGCTGTTTGGCCGTCTCGCTACCAATGATCTCCTTGTTGTTCGCATCGAAACGAATGATGCGAATGTCGAGAGATTCGCCGGGGCGATAGGTTTCCGGAGCGTTCTTCAACTCGCCAGCGGGAATGAACGCTTCCACATCTAGCGGGAGATCGACGACGATACCCTTTTCCTCCAGACGAGACACCTTGGCATCAGTATCTGTGCCTTCGGCGTATACCTTCGCGAACTGGTTCCAGGGGTTGGTCTCAACCTGCTTGTGGCCCAAGGAAATACGGCGCTCGTTCTCGTCGATGTTGAGGACGACAACGTCGAGTTCCTGTCCCTTCTTGACGATCTCGCTCGGATGCTTGATCCGCTTCGTCCAGGAAAGGTCGCTGATGTGAACGAGACCGTCGATGCCCGGCTCGATTTCGACGAACACACCGAAGTTGGTGATGTTGCGCACACGGCCGCGAAGAACCGTGCCGGCGGGATAACGCTCGGCAATGCCCATCCACGGATCAGGCTGGAGCTGTTTCATGCCCAGCGAGATCTTCTTGCCCTCGTGGTCGATATTGAGAATCTTGACTTCCACGACCTGTCCAAGAGCAACCATCTGGCTTGGGTGCCGGATGTGCTCCGTCCAGCTCATTTCGGAGATGTGGACGAGACCTTCGATGCCCTTCTCCAGTTCGACGAAGGCACCGTAATCGGTGATGCTGACCACCTTGCCTTCCACAACGCTACCCTCGGCGTACTTCTCGCCGATGTTCTCCCACGGGTGTGGCTGGAGTTGCTTGAGACCCAGAGAAATCCGCTGCCGCTCTTTGTCGTAGTCGAGAACGACGACGTTGAGTTTCTCGTCGAGGCTGACCAGTTCGGACGGATGCGAAACGCGGCCCCAGGAAAGATCGGTGATGTGTAGCAGGCCGTCCACGCCACCGAGATCGATGAAGACACCGAAATCTGTGATGTTCTTGACCTGGCCTTCCAGCACCTGGCCGGGCTCCATCGTAGCGAGGATCTTCTTCCGCTGGGACTCCAGTTCCTTCTCGATGAGGGCCTTGTGGGAGACGACGATATTCTCGTTGGTCGGATTGAGCTTGACGATCTTGAACTCCATCCGCTTGTCGAGATACGCATCGAAGTCGCGTACGGGACGAACATCGATCTGCGAACCCGGCAAGAACGCCTCTACGCCATCAAAGAGTTCGACGATCATGCCGCCCTTGATACGACGTACGATGGTGCCTTCCAGCACCTGCTCGTTGTTGTAGGCGTCCTCTATGCGCTGCCAGCGGCGAACCGTATCGGCTTTGGATTTGGACAGGACAAGCTGCCCTTGATAATCCTCGATCCGCTCCAGGAAGACCTCGACCTCGTCGCCCGGGGCCAGTTCGCGGCCGAATTCGTTCCGCGAAATGACACCATCACTCTTGAAGCCGATATCGATGACGATATCCTTTTCACCAACACTAACGACGCGGCCGCGAACGATCTCATTTTCTGAGACGTTCGTCAGAGTCTGCTCAATTAGATTGCGGAGTTGATCACGGCTGGCACGCTGCTCGGCTTCCTCTTCGACATCTTCAAGCTCAGCCAGCGTGACTACACGCCCGACAATTTCGCCCGTAAATCCAAGGGATCCACCCGTGTGACGAAGATCTTCGGCACTGCCAACGGAGGTGAGTTCAACATCACCATCTCCACCCTGACCGCCGACGTGCAGCGTCTCGGCCACTTTATCGATTGCGTCCGTGGCCACGTCACCTACGGCTTCGGCAACCGTGCCCGCACCCTCCGTTTCTTCGGTTTCTGCGTTGGCAGACACGTTTTCCTCATTCTGAGGTTCGGGTGTGTTTACCGTTTCGGTTTTTTCGTTTTTGTTCTCCTGCTGTTCAGCCATACAGTTCTCCGGGCCAACCGTGGTCCGCGAAGTTCATCGCCACGTTACGGAAGAGCCCTGGGCGTTTTGCGTGTCCCGCCGACCGCCTCCCCCGAGCAGACCGGCCAAGACAAGGTTTAGGTTTAACATGATGTATCCGGGGGATAAACAGAACTACAATGAAAATGCAGACCGCCATCAGGCATTTTCACGCCCACCAGCCTGCTGCAATCGTGATGAACTAGGTTTTACAGTATCTAGCGAAGCGCGTTCCCGCACTTTTTCAATGATGTATGTTACCTGCTCGTCGATATCGCACCGAGTGGTATCAAGCACCTCCGCGTCATCGGCTTTACGGAGCGGCGCAATGGCACGTTCCGTATCCTGCCGATCTCGCTCTACGATTTCCGCCAGCACATCTTCTATATGAACAAACCGCCCGCGGGCAGCAAGTTCCGCCTGCCGGCGCCATGCCCGGACCTCCGGATCGGCCACCATGAAGAACTTCAGATCCGCGTCAGGAAACACCACAGTCCCGATGTCGCGTCCGTCGAGGACCACTCCAATGCCGCGTGCAATGAAATCCCGGGCCGTTCGACGCTGCAGGTCGACCAATCTCTCTCGAACCTCCGGCACTTTGCTGATTCGGCTGGCTAATGAGCCGATCTCGGGAGTCCGGATAGCTTCCGAGACATCTTCGCCATCCAGCAATACCCGCATCTCCCCCTGTTCGTACCGAACGTCAATCGAAACGTCCGGCGCGTACTCGTACCGCTTCTCATCTCCTCCGCCGCGCAATTGACTAAGCGCCACAGCACGGTACATGGCTCCGGTATCCAGGTACACGTACCCCAACCGTTCCGCCACAATACGGGCCGTCGTGCTTTTGCCAGAACCGGCCGGCCCATCAATGGCGATGATCAGCGGTGGCAGATGCGTATGGTCTGAAGTCGAAAATTGCACAGCAAAGAAAAGTAGCTAATCCCCAGCAATTATACAAGATGCCACGGCGGATACGCCGCCGTGGCATCTCAATATTCAACTGAAATGAGCGGAAGCCTTTCCGTGTTGCGCGCTCACGCGACCGCTTCACGAAAATCCCTCGGTCCGATCCCCCTTAGCTGCCCACGTTGTGGGCAACGATAGTAATAGGCTGGGGATACCGAATGGGCCCTAGCGGTGTATCAATAGTGGGTTGGGCCATGATTTTGATGTCTTTCGGCCGTCCCCCCTGCCCGCTGACTGCCAACGCAAGTTCGACCAAATCGGTGAGATTATGTCCGAAGAAATCTACTAGATCGAGCCGAATCGGAATTGGAATATCGGTTCGTTGCCCTGCCGGCAGAAGTATGTTCTGATCGAGTGTGCCACTGATCGTCTCCCGATCCTCTAGAAAAAGCGTCCAGTCCATCGCAATGAGACGAGCCGGTGTATTGTTCGCGGACGGATTCTCCGCTCCCAGGTGAAGCGTAAACTCAAAAGGCAGACTGCCTGTCGCGAGCGCAGCCCCGATCCTTGCCAGATCAATCGCACCCAGATCGCGCTGCGAGCGCACCCGATCCAGGTTCACGCTGGCAAGTTCCGCGTTGGTCACACGGTCTATGTCGAACTCCACAAACCGTAGATTCGCTATTTGTTGCAGCGTCTGACAACCAGACCCCAGCAGCACTGTGATTACGAGCAGTGAAATGGTAGCGGTCTTATGCATGTGATTTTGACCCTGTTTATGTAACGAACCACAGCCCTGAGGCGGATATTAAACGTACGATCCTCCACAAAGCACATGCCCTCTGTTCATGCGCAAACTCAAGCATCACGAAATTCCCCGTCCTGATCCTCGCGAGGTGGCGATGCTACAGAAGCACCCCATCTCAGTCGTACTGGATAACATTCGCTCTTTGTACAACGTCGGCTCCATCTTCCGCACCTCGGATGCTGCCGGTATAGAGCATCTATACCTAACCGGAATTACCGGAACACCGGATAACCCCGCTTTGCACAAGACGGCGCTGGGCGCACAGGATACCGTACCCTGGACGTACCGAAAATCGGCTTCCGCCGTGCTGGAGGAACTACGTGCTCGCGGATACACACTGGCCGTCCTGGAAATCACCGATTCGCCTACCGATGTTTTCTCTCTGGACGCAACCCACTTCCCACTCTGTCTCGTAGTCGGTAACGAAGTCAACGGCGTGAGCGATGAACTGGTGGAGATGGCGGATCTTGCGATCGAGATTCCCCAGTTCGGAGCCAAACACTCGCTCAACGTCGCTGTAGCCTATGGTATTGCCCTCTTCGACCTGATTCGGGTGTACGAGCGTGTTTGCACAGGGACCCCGCGCTAGCGGAACCTACCTGCAACAATGGTTCAAGCCAGCACATCAACCGCCCGGCGAATGCGCCGAACACAGATCTCCTTCCCGAGCACTTCCATCATTTCAAAAAGCCCCGGGCCCCTCGTGACCCCGCTCAGCGCCAGGCGTACTGGATGTATGATTCTGCCGGCTCCAGCTCCGCGCTCCTCAGCCAGTTCCCGCAGCGCCGTATCTACCGTTTCTGCCTTGAATGGAGAAATCACCTCCAGCCGGTCTGCATAAGCAGAGAGCAGTTCTGCGGAGTCTTCCTTCCAGCGCTTCTTTACCCCATCGGGATCGTAACCCTGCGGATCTTCAAAGAAATAGGTGCTATTCGCCGCCAGGTCTTTCACGAACGTGATCCGCTCCTGCATGAGCACCGCTACGCTACGCAGGTAATCGTCCGACGGGTGATACCCACGTAAGGCCAGATAGGGCCTTGCCTTCTCAGCCAGTTCTTCAGGAGAGAGCTGTCGGATAAACTGCTCGTTGTACCAGCGGAGTTTGTCCAGGTTGAACTGCACACTACTCGAGCCGACCCGCTCGATGGAGAACGCATCGACCAGTTCCCCCAACGAAAACACTTCCTGGTCCGTGCCCGGATTCCAACCTAGAAAAGCAAGAAAATTGAGCAGCGCCTGCGGTTCATATCCCGCCTCACGGTATTGACGCACCGAGACGGGAATCCCTAATTGCTCCGCATTTCGTTTCGAGAGTTTGCCGCCGCTCGGGCTCATGATGAGTGGGAGATGAGCGAACTGAGGTGGCGTCCACCCCAGATACCTGTACAGGAGAATGTGCTTCGGGGTGGAGGGCAGCCACTCCTCACCTCTGATGACGTGTGTGATCTTCATCAGGTGGTCGTCCACCACATTCGCCAGATGGTATGTGGGGAGTCCATCCGACTTGATCAGCACCTGGTCGTCCAACGTGGAGGTGTCAAATGATACCCAGTCGCGAATCTGATCCTGAAAGCGGACCGTCTCACGGAGCGGAACGTTCAGCCGCACGACATACTCCTCGCCCGCATCGAGGCGGCGCTTCACCTCCTCAGCCGGAAGCGTTATAGAGTTCTTCATACTCATGCGTGTGACCGCATCGTATTTCGGCGAAGGATTTCCGCTCTTCTGCACGCGCTCGCGCATGGCCTCCAGTTCAGCCGGTGTATCGAAAGCGTAGTAGGCATGCCCGGCTTCGATAAGCTGCCGGGCGTACCGCTCGTAAATCTCTCTCCGCTGAGACTGGTGATACGGGGCATAGGGCCCACCCATTGGCGGTCCCTCATCGTACTGCAGCCCTACCCATAACAGCGAGTCAATGATGTCTGCCTCTGCTCCCTCTACGTATCGTTCCTGGTCCGTATCCTCGATGCGTAAGATGAAGGCCCCACCCTGCTTTCTGGCAATGAGATAATTA
This sequence comes from Rhodothermales bacterium, assembly GCA_041690215.1. GTDB lineage: Bacteria > Bacteroidota > Rhodothermia > Rhodothermales > DASSAV01 > DASSAV01. Next base: position 137,470 of record JAWLHQ010000007.1, on the reverse strand, counting down.
TACAGAGCGGTACGAAGGCCGCCTATGTGCAGCAGACCGGTAGGGCTCGGTGCAAAACGGACGCGTACAGGTGTTTCAGCCATTCGAATCGTACGAAAAGAGAGGTGTCGCTCGTTGTAGAGCATGGGGACATACAGAGCCACGGGAGAGGTATCCAGTGGCCCGCAAATATAACAGGACGCTACTGGTCAGGTATTCGCACCCTATGAAAAAGGTGCGACATCACTCGTGCCCACAGGTATTCAGGGCCACCTTAGATGCCTTTAGCAATGCCCCTACTTGGATACCTGTAAGCAGAGTCTTTAATTGTAACATTCTGTGGAACTCAACTATGACCGCGCGGGGCCGGCCCGGCTGCGCTCTCCTCGAGCAAGAAGTTTCTCCCCTGGAAAGCTGAGAGGTGATAAGCCTGCCGTACACGCCCGGCCCCCTCATTGGAGGCAAGCATCTCGTCGTCTCTAAGCCATTCGTCATCTATGCACAGGTTGATTCGAGCCACAGCCATACTGGCTCTTGCGACAGCTCTCCTTTCCGCATGCGGCAGCTCTCGCGAGGTCAGCCCAAGCACGGCAGCGCCTGAACAGCCCGTCATCGAGGATCCCTCCGTCGTCGCAGTGGTCGGCACGGAGTACATCACCCTAGAGGAGTTTGAGCGTGAATATGCCAAATCCGCTGGTGGGCGCATGAATGCAGCGGGTGATTCGCTGAAAGCGTACGAGGATTTTCTCACTCGTTACGTCAATTTCCGCATGAAAGTAGCCGAGGCTCGCGACCTGGGCCTCGCCAGTGACTCCAGTTTGCTTGCTGAAGCCGCTTCGTACCGTAACAGCATGGCTCGCCCCTACATGATCGAGCAGGAGATCCTGGCTCCGATCATGCAGCAACTCTTCGAGCGCACTCAGGAAGTGGTTTCCACCAGCCATATCCTCATTCGCGTGGCGCCGAACGCAGCGCCTGCGGATACGCTCGCAGCATATGAGAAGGCTTCCGCTCTCCTCGACTCACTGGCTAACGGAGCCGATTTTACGGAACTGGCGCGCAATTACTCGGAAGATCCCTCGGCTCAAAGTGATTCCGGACCAGGTTCGGGTGGTTTCCTGGGTTTTCTCCCCGCGGGCACGCTCGTACCAGAGTTTGAAGACATGGCTTACAACACGGCCGTCGGTGAGGTATCGCCCGTATTCCGAACGCAGTTCGGATATCACATCCTCCGTGTGAACGGCCGTGAGGCCGCTATCCCCGATATACGTGTGGCACACATCATGGTAGTGCCCGGCGCCCCTGATATCCCCGATCCGGAGGCCTTTCTGGATTCCTTGAAGGCACGCATCGCTGCAGGAGAAGATTTCGCTACGCTGGCCCGCCGGTACTCGATGCACCAGGAATCCGCACAGCGCGGCGGTGATCTCGGCTTTCAGCTAAGCCGCTATATGGAAAACGGTACGCCTCCTGCATTCAAGGAAGCCGCTTTTCGGCTCGAGCACGTAGGCGATGTATCCGACGTAGTAAAAACGCCGTTCGGCTTCCATATCATTCAGCTGCTCGAACGCCGGGACATCAACAATTACGCGGCTATGGAAGAGCAGTTGAAACAAATGGCGTCTCGATCTCCCCGCGCCTTCGAAGCGCAGCGCAAATACCTGGAAGACATTCATTTACAATACGGCCTGACCGTCGATTCCAGTTTCGTCCTCAACGCGCTCGCCGGTTTCGACGTAGATACACTCGCAACGATATTGCGGACGAAGTCCCTTCCATCGGAGACGCTGCGTCACCCCGTCCTCACACTCGGCGACTCGACCTACTCCCTGGCAGACTTTGCTACGTTCGCCGCTCGAATCAATCGCCCGATGCGGGAGACAGCACGCGAGCAGTTGATTGATTTGCTCAACATCTACATTTCAGAAGTGACGGTGAACTATGCTGCAGAAACGCTGGAGCAGCGCAACGAGGGCTTCAGGGCCATCATGGAAGATTTCCTGGATGGTTTGCTGCTGTTCCGGATCATGGAGGATAGTGTCTGGAATGCCGCCTCAACCGATTCCACGGCCCTCCTCGCGCACTACCAGGCAAATGCCAGCAAGTACTTGTATCCCGAACGAACGCGCACGATCGTCTTTCATGCAGCCAGTGCAACCCTTCTGGAGCGCGTCGGTAAAGAACTCGACGCAGGACGAAGTGTGACGGACATTCAGACCGCCTTTGCAGACAGTTCCGATGTGCTTCGCATCGATACGACCTTCGTATCAAAAGCCACAAACTCGGTATATGATCACGTTCTCGCCCTGGTGGATGGCGCGCACAGCGAACCGCTGGAGGTGACGGATGGTTATGTGCTGCTCTTGAGAGATGGACAGGAACCCGCGCGCCCCAAGACTTTCCGGGAAGCACGTCCGGAGGTCATCAGCGAATACCAGGAGATTCTGGAGCAGAAGTTGCTGAATCGCCTTCAGAAGAAGTATCGCGTCCAGTTGTATCCTCAGCGGCTCGTAAATGCGTTCGAACAGGATAGCCCATCTCCGGTAAACTCGCTCACAGCAAAATAAATCTCATATAGCCGGCGTTATTAGAGAGCAGCTATGTAATGATGCCGTTCTCTAGTAACCTGCACCATAGCAGGCTCGTTGTTCTGAATGCCAAGATTTCGGTTGTTTCTGTTCCTGCTTCTTGCAAGTGCAGCAGGTTTTTTACTCTCCGGTTGCAAGAAAGAGGAACCGGCGGGTGACTTCGTAGCTCGTGTTGGGAATCGGTACCTGCATCGCGCAGAGTTGGAAGCGGCGCTGGCATCCATGCCGGCGGGAGTAGACAGCACCGAGGCGCAGAAGCAATTCATAGAGCAGTGGGTAGCAAACGAACTGCTCTACGAAGAGGCACAGCGGCGCGGACTACGAAACGATCCGGAGGTCAGGCGTCTGCTGCAAGAAAGTGAGCAATCCGTACTCGTGAGCGCGCTTCTAGCTCGGTTATATGACGAAGAACCTGTATCGGCTTCCCCTGCCGATATAGCGGCCTATTTCGAGCGGCACAAGGAACAGCTCCGGCTACGCGAACCTTTCGTCCGGGTAAGGTATCTTTCCAACACAAGTGCAGACTCGTTGCAAGTCGTCCGCAGGCTGCTCCAACAGACTCCGGACACAAAAAGAGATTCAATCTGGCAGATCATTGTCGATCGATTTGCCTCAGATAAAAGTGGCTCTACGACACTCTCGGCCACATTCTATCCAGAGAGTAGCATGTTTGCGGCGCTACCACCGGTGCGTGAGGCACTTACCAGCCTCAAAGCAGGTCAGATCAGCAACATTATTTCGTATGACAGTTCCTACCACCTCGTGCAGGTAGCCGAGCGCGTACCGGCTGGTGAATATCCTAAACTCGAATGGGTACAGGACGAACTGCTGAAAAGGCTGGCTGTCCAGGATCGGAAACAGATGTATGCACGTGAGGTTCAACGTCTTCGAAATGAAGCGCTTGCGCGCGAGGAGCTCGAAGTTCCGGAATAACAACGTGTTGTTTTTCAACCCGGTCCGTGCACCATCCTCTCTGGATCCTCCTGTCCGGTAGCTTTCTTCGAAGATCCGATTTTACCCAAGTATATTCTTCTATGCGGTTTACATCGCTATCGCGCGCCTGCCTGACGGCGCTTCTCATTACTCTGCTCGCGGGAAGCCTGGGGCCCCTCCCTGCGAATGCTCAGGATAACGGTACCGTGGTCGACGAGATCGTTGCCGTTGTAGGCGACAGGATCGTACTCCGCTCCGAAGTGGACGGCTACGTACTGGGTGCGATGCAGCAGCAACAGATACCCTTTTCTCCTGCACTCTGGAATGAGGCGCTCAACCAGCTGATCAACCAGAAAGTGCTCGCGGTCCATGCCAGGCAGGATACGACACTAATCGTGTCGGATGAACAGGTCGAGCAATCCCTCGATCAGCGTATCAGTCAGTTGACGGCTCAGGTAGGCGGCGAGGCGAAGCTGGAAGACATGTACGGCAAGAGTATCGCCCAGATCAAAGACGAGCTACGGACTGACTTCAGAGATCGTATGCTTGCCGAGCAATTTCAGGCTCGCAAACTTCAGCAGATCCAGGTGACCCCGTCGGAAGTCCGGCAGTGGTTTTCTCAGTTCCCGACAGACTCACTCCCCGTCCTCCCTGATATCGTACGAATCGCGCATATCGTCCGCTACCCAGAGATAACTGAGGAGGCCCGCAAGGAGGCTATGGGTATTATCACCGCAATTCGCGATTCCATCGTGACGGGGAGAGCAACGATTGAGGAATACGCGCGCAAATTCACGGATGACCCCGGCTCGGCCCAAACGGGTGGTCGCTACCCGTCCTCCAGGCTTTCGGAACTCGCACCCGAGTTTGCTGCTGTCGCAGCGCGTATCCCTATTGGAGAGATCTCTCAACCCTTCGAGACACAATTCGGTCTCCATATTCTCCGAGTGAATGAACGCCGGGGTGAGGTTGTGGACTTCAACCATATCCTCATTGCTTTCGATGAGAGCAATGCAGATCCGACCGAGGCCATCAAGTACCTGGAAATCGTTCGAGATTCTCTCGTCAACCAGAATATGCCATTCGAGTTGATGGCCCGGAGACACTCTGAGGAGCCCATGAGCGCTATTCGTGGTGGCCGCGTCGTGGATCCGGCATCGTTAAGCCGAGACCTTCCACTCGATGCGCTGGGTTTATCATGGCGCCGTACGATCAACCAGTTGAACGTGGGCGAACTCAGCGAACCCACGAAGGTGGAACTACTCGATGGGAAAGAGGCCTATCACATCCTGCTCCTCCAGAGCCGTGTTCCCTCTCATCGTGTCGATATCCATACCGATTACGAGCGCATCCAACAGATCGCGTTGCAGGACAAACAGCAACGAGTTCTTAACGAATGGATCGCAGACCTACGTCGGGACGTATATATAGATGTCCGCGGCCGAGCGGAAGACTTCTCCGCTGCGGTCGAATAGCCAGGGCCTACGCTGCGCCTTTTCTTGTCTGGCGCGACGGACGCCCCGTCTTTCCTAACCCGCCGCGTCATCCATGTCCGAAACGAACGAACGACCGCAGCATGTAGAGCCTGGCACTCTCAACTCCCTACACGATGCGTACCAGCGATTACGCACCGAGGTCGGGAAAGTCATTGTTGGGCAGGAGGAGATCGTTACACAAGTCTTCGTGAGCCTCCTGTCTCGCGGGCACGTACTGCTGGTCGGTGTGCCAGGACTGGCCAAGACACTTCTCATCCGCACCCTGTCGGAGTGCCTAGATCTCCGTTTCAGCCGGATCCAATTCACACCTGATCTCATGCCCAGCGATATCACAGGCACGGAGATCATCGAAGAAGACCTCCAGACAGGTCGTCGTTCCTTCCGGTTCGTGCGAGGGCCGATTTTTGCGAACATCATCCTGGCGGATGAGATCAACCGGACACCGCCCAAGACGCAAGCGGCGCTCCTCGAGGCGATGCAAGAACACCACGTGACAGCAGCCGGTGAGACGTTCGTGCTCGAAGAGCCCTTCTTCGTACTGGCCACTCAGAACCCTATCGAGCAAGAAGGGACATACCCCCTCCCAGAAGCGCAACTCGACCGCTTCATGCTCAATCTGTGGCTCGATTACCCTACGTTCGAACAAGAGGTGGCCATCGTCCGGAATACTACGAGCGCGCGTATTTCGGAACTTCAGCGGGTCATGACGGCTGAGGAGTTGCTCCGCTTTCAGTCGTTCGTACGGCAGGTCCCCGTGGCCGATAACGTAATCGAATATGCTGTCTCCCTCGTCGCGCGAACACGGCCCAAGCGAGAGACATCGTCCGATTATGTAAACAAGTACCTCAATTATGGAGCCGGTCCGCGCGCTTCACAATATCTCATACTCGGCGCCAAGGCTCTTGCCGTATTGGAGGGCCGCCTAACCCCTCTCATCGAGGATGTCCGCCGTATGGCGGTTCCCGTTCTTCGCCACCGAATCGTGGCTAACTTCAATGCCGACGCGGACGGCATCACCTCGGTGGATGTAATAAACCACTTGCTCGAGGAAACGAAGCCACACCCGCTCCCGGAGACAAGCCGATTGACATCCTTTCTCAGGGCCTGAGAGCGGCATTCCTCCTATCCAATCCCGCGGATTATTGCTTGCGCTTTCTTATTGACGGAAGGTGTAGCACGTACGTGTCCTTACATTAGCTGGGCCGGAATCTGATTTCAGGATGGATAGAACCCCGCTGTACTTGCGTACCAGCTTTGCCTATCTATCTGATTCCCCTGCCGTATGGAACGATTTCTTGGATTGACGCATCGCTTGCGGCCCATTCCCGTCTTACTACTGACAGCCCTGCTCTTTCTTCAGGTGAAGTGCACTTCGACAGGTACACAGACTGTCGACTCCGTATCCGCCCCTCACCTGGATGAACAGGCACTGGCCCGTTCCATCCACACGTATGTGAACCGGACACGTACAGAGCGAGGTCTACCCTCTCTGCGATGGAACACTGCACTAGCCCGCATCGCGCGCGATCACAGCGCCGCCATGGCGTCTCAAAACTTCTTCGGCCACGTGAACCAGCAAGGACAGGACCCTACCGCACGAGCGCGCCAGGCAGGGTTCGAGTGTATGAAGCAGGAAGGTGACAGGGTCTATACCGGGGTAGCGGAAAACCTCTATATGACCACACAGTATAGTCGTTGGCGGGATACTGTCGGCCCCGATGGGGAGCGCACACGAACCTACGACTGGAAGTCTATCGACCAGATCGCTCGCGAAACGGTGGACGGGTGGATGAATAGTCCGGGACACCGGGCGAATCTTCTGAACCCCATATACGACAGTCAGGGTATCGGTGTAGCGGTGGCCGCTGATCGAGACATTTTCATTACAGAGAATTTCTGCTAGCGATGCACGCTCCTCCTGTTCGGGGCTTTCCCGCTAGCCGTTGACCAATATCTATGATGATCTCTAGCCGGATACTCTTACTATTTCTGATCATCCCTGCCATCGAACTTGTGCTGCTCGTCCGGATGGGCCAGTGGGTTGGCTTCTGGCCGACGGCCGGGATGATCGTACTAACCGGTGTCGGGGGTGGCTACCTGGCAAAGCGTGAAGGACTCAGTGTGTGGAGGCGGTTCAACGAGAACCTCAGTCGTGGCGGGTTGCCCGGACGCGAACTCATGGATGGCATCATCATCCTGTGCTCCGGAATCCTGCTTCTCGCCCCCGGGGTATTGACCGACATCGTGGGGCTGGTCGGACTCTTTCCTCCTACGCGTACACTCATCCGCACGTATGCCCTGAACCGGATCGAACGATCCTTGCACGCCGGAACCATGCGGGTAGGGATCTTTGGAGCCTTCACACCCAGCGGATTCGGCGCCCCGCCCGAACCGGCAGAAGGACAGTGGGCCGGCACGCCGAAGGACACCCCGGATTATGCACGCCGTCCGTGATGATGCAGGCAGCCCCTCATGCCTGGCCTGCGCTTGTGCCGTTGAAACGCACGTTGAGATTCCAGGCACGAGAGAGGGTCAGAATCATGTCACGTTCCCGGGGGGAGAACTCACCATCAGCTTCTGCGATGTAGACCAGGTCATCGAGAAGGGCCAGCCGCTGTAGCATCGGAAGGGATTCATTGAGCGTCTGAATCGATTTACGCAGGTCTTCCTTACCCGGCTCGCCGGCGTAGAACTGCAGCACATCCCGAAGCACCTTCCGCACCTCCTCTTCAGAGTAGTCCGGCTGCCATTGAAGCAAGCGCTCAATCATGGCGCTGAGTTCTGGCTCAGAAAGGTCGCTGTCCGTGCTGTGTGCGACCACAACATACAGGAGCCCCATGTCGTGCAGCAGCGACCACCCATCAACCTCTTCCGATCGCGTTTCGGAGTTGCCGATCAGTTGATCCCCTGTCGCCTTCAACTCCCATAGTGCAGCGATGGTACTGATCAAGCTACGTTCGCTGCGTAGAAGGACACCATCCGCTTCGGCGATGCGCATGATCTCTTCGAGGGCGCGTATCCGGTCTTCTCTGGGGAGAGATGCCTTGAGCGATTGCATCGCATTGACGACCTCTCGCTCAGGTTCCTCTTCCAGAAAAACCGCCATTGCTTCGACTACGACCTCTTGCACCGTTTCACGGTCGCACCCTTCACACCAGCCGTGCAACGCGTCGTTGATGATGCTCAACTCGGCTTCGCTGAGTTGATAATCCGTGCCATAGGCAAGCGCCACGTACAACAGGGCAAGGTCGTGTGTAGTGGTCCAGGTTTCGTTGGTTTTGCTCATGCGAGGGTAATGCGACGATGCCGCGCTATTGGCAGAAGACTACTTCGACGCATGATACTCGCCCGGACAGGACAAACTCAACGAACTACCCACCAACTGACGTGTGATTTCCCGAACCTGTTGCATCCGGCATCGCTATCTGGCATAGGCTACCGTTTCCAATGCGGCTGCGAGTTCTTCGTCTACCAGCTTCCAACCTCCCGCGTCATACCACGCTATAAGCGCGTCCGTCATCTCTTTCGAATCCGCACCGGCCTCTTTCATGCGGAGCCGGAGTTGCCGAGCCTGCTCGGGGCGCGGCCCCCACGTGAAGATTTCCTCACCATCCGACGTGAATGCGACGAGCTTCGGAATGCTGCGCGCATTCTCCGTGAGATACTGGTCCATGATATCCAGGTTGGCATCACGGGGAAGGATGCGCAGGTCGACATGCGGGTTACGTGCGGCGACGGCTGCGATGACCGGCAGATTGAATGCCGAATCCCCGCACCAGTCTTCCGTGATAACCATCCAGATCTGAGGCTCGTCGATCTCCTCGACGGCATGCAAGACCCTCTCGGAGGGGACATATTCCCGGGAGACCCGCTCCGAGCGCTCCAGGTTATACCTGGCATAGTGGTACAGCTTGCGCTGCACTTTATCCAATCCGGCGACCGGAAGCTCGGTACGTGCCTTCCATTGCTCTACATATTCTTCGTATGTAAGCCCCTGGTGAGGCCGTTTCTCTGCAAAAAACTGCTTCATACCTCTTACATAAAGGGCGGCATGCCGCCCTCTGCTATTCTTACAACTTTCGCCCCCCACCCCACTCCGCTCATCCTAGCTTCAGTCACTCTGAGTGGCAATTGCCTCTGGATCGTTACAACCAGGGCTGCCTTCCCGTTCTACCGCCGCCGGTAGCGGCGTTTTGCATCTATCGATAACGTACATGCTACAGGGCCAACAGCTGTTTTCCGGCTCCCGCGTGCCACCGGGGCTGCGGTACATGGTCCTTTCCGCGTTCTCATTTAGCCTCATGACGCTGTTCGTCAAGCTTGTGGGACAGCGGCTCCCGACGACGGAGATCGTGCTCGTGAGGGGCGTCGTGACGCTGATCTTTAGCTATGCTCTGCTTCGCGGGAGTGGGATACGGCATCTCGGACACAACAAGATCGGACTTTTGATGCGTGGCGTGGCCGGATCGGCGGCGTTGATGTGCGTCTACTACGCCGTGACGAAGCTGCCCCTGGCTGAGGCCACAGTCATTCAATACACCAATCCGGTTCTGACGGCTCTGCTGGCTACCGTTTACCTCCACGAGTCCATGAACCGCAGGGAGGTTGCCAGCACCTTGCTGAGCCTCTCCGGTGTGCTGGTCATTGCACGACCCGGCTTCCTCTTCGGGGGCGGTGCGGAGGGGCTTGCGCTGATTCCAGTCGCAATAGCCCTGCTGGGCGCCGTGCTGAGCGCAATTGCATATGTGACGGTCCGAAAGCTCAGCCAGACCGAACACCCGCTGGTGATCGTCTTTTACTTTCCGCTGGTATCGACCTTCGGCGTGCTGCCGCTAGCGGCGCCGACGGCGGTCTGGCCCACCTGGACGGAATGGGTCATGCTCATAGCCGGCGTCGGCCTGACCGCCCAGGCGGGACAGGTCTTTCTGACCAAGGGCCTTCAACTCGAACCGGCAGGCAGGGCCATGACGATGAGTTACCTCCAGATTCCCTTTGCCGCCCTCTGGGGATTATTGTTCCTGGACGAATACCCGGACGTCTTTACATTTGCCGGGGCGGCCCTGGTGCTGGCAGGCTCGGTGCTCCTGTCACGCAGCAAAGGCAAATCAGCGGCTCCCATACCGGAGTAGGGCCGCGATATATAGTGCCCTTACCCGGATGGTAATCCGGTGTGTGGATTAGACGTCCAGTTCTTCAACTTCGGCGGCATGCTCCATGATGAAGGTGAAGCGGGAGGAGGGGTCTTTACCCATGAGTTCGCTGATAGTTTGCTCGGTCAGCATGCGCTCCGTGTCCGGGATGGAGACCTGAAGCAGGCGACGTTTTTCGGGATCCAGGGTGGTTTCCCTGAGCGTATCGGGCATCATCTCCCCAAGTCCCTTGAACCGCTGCACCTCATACTTCACGTTCTTACGTCCCCTGGTCGCTGCTTTGATGATGCGATCCCGGTCGGCATCATCCAGTGCCCAGTGCGTTTCCTTGCCGATGTCGATCCTGTACAGCGGGGGCTGGGCCACATACACATAGCCTTCCTCGATGAGGGGGCGCATGTAGCGGTAGAAGAAGGTGAGAAGCAGCGTGGCGATGTGGTGGCCGTCCGAGTCGGCATCCATGAGCAGGATGATCTTGTGGTAGCGGAGGCGACTCAGATCCATCGAGTCGCCGATACCAGCTCCAAGGGCCTGTACTACGTTAGAGAGTTCCTTATTCTCCTCGACCTTCTTGAGCGTCGCCTGCTCGGCGTTGAGTACCTTGCCGCGGAGTGGGAGGATCGCCTGGAACTTGCGGTCGCGGCCCTGCTTGGCGGAGCCGCCAGCGGAGTCCCCTTCCACAATGAACAGCTCGCACTCGGCCGGGTCGGTAGAGGAGCAGTCGGCCAGCTTGCCGGGCAGATTGAGCCGGTGACTTACGGCCGTCTTCCGGCGGGCCTGCGTAGCCGCAGCGCGGCTGGCATGCCGGGCTTTCGCCGCCTGAACGACGCGCGTTGCGATGGCATCCGCCGTCGAAGGGTGTGAATTCAGGTACTGCTCGAGTTCGAGGCGCACGGCGCCCGTCACGAGCGAGCGTGCTTCGGGGTTGTTCAGTTTCTCCTTCGTCTGCCCCTGGAACTGGGGATCGACGAGGTACATGCTGACGATGGCGACGAGTCCCTCGCGGATGTCCTCTGCCGAGATATCCAGGTTCTTCGGCAGGAGGTCGTGGGTTTCCATGTAGGAACGCACGGCGCTCCGCACGGCATCTTTCAGCCCCTGCTCGTGGGTGCCGCCGTCTCGCGTGGGGATGCCGTTCACGAACGAGCGGATCTCCTCCTTCGGCAGTTCGGTCCAGCGCAGCGTCACCTCCACCCTGCTGCCGTTCTGCAGTTCATCCTGTGTCAGCACGAAGGCATCTTCGTGGACCGGTCTCGCCTTCAACTCTTTCGTGAGGTAATCCAGGTACTCCACGATTCCACCTTCGTGGTGGAATTCATAGCGCTTACCTGCCGGTTCATCCTTGAAGATGATCTTCAGGTTCTTGTTGAGGTACGTCTTGACCTCAAGCGTCTCTTTGATCGCCTCTGCGTCAAATTCGACGGACTCAAAGATTTCGGGGTCGGGGCGGAAGTAGATCGTAGTGCCGGAGCCGCGCGTGTTCGGGTTTACGACCTTCAATTTGGTCGTACGCACCCCGCGAGCAAAGCGCTGCTCGTAGGCCTTCCCATCGCGTTTCACCGTTGCGACGAGTTCTTCCGAGAGGGCGTTCACGACCGAGGAGCCGACACCGTGCAAGCCACCGGACGTGATGTAGTTCGAGTTGTCGAACTTGCCACCGGCGTGTAGCGTCGTGAGGATGAGTTCCAGGGTGGGGACTTTTTTGACCGGGTGGATATCGATGGGAATGCCGCGGCCGTTATCGGAGACGCTCACGCTCCTGCCATCCTTGTGGAGGGTCACTTCGATGAGCGTCGCATAGCCGTTGGTGGCTTCATCGACCGCGTTATCGACGATTTCCCAGAGCAGGTGATGGAGTCCGGGTTTCCCGGTACCACCGATGTACATGCCGGGACGCTTCCGGACGGGTTCCAGGCCTTCCAGGACCTGGATGTCTTTTCCAGTATATGTTGCTACTTCAGCCATTTTCTATCGTCAGGGGTCTGTGGTCCGTTGTCCGTCGCTTGTGGCCGGCACTGGCACAGATTGCACACGTTTGATCGTTTACTTCGTGGGCCGCTTCATCGGTCCCGTGAAGCGGGTTCGGGCGAATTGTAACTGCAAGGTAACGAAACTGACAAATTTGAACGGCAATCACTTACCATACCGAGCGTGCCGGAATCAAGTGAGGTAGTTAGTCCTTGAGGTTGTGCTGCCTGGATTTACTTCGTCGGTCGCTCCGCTCGCGTCCATTTTCATGGGCATGACGTATGGGGAGGGTTTTGGTTTGCTCGGGGCATCGGGTATTGCTTTGCGGGGCTGACATCCTCCTGCCTTGCTCCGCTGGACGCGTTCGCAAGGCTGTCCTCCTTCGAAGGAGGATTTTTCAGGGCAGGGCGTGCCAAGCGCATCCCGAACGCCACGCCCTACCCGTACGAGGCGGATCGGGGTATGGGGATCGTTCCCGGCCATACCGGTCCATCCTAGCGTTTTGCATGGCCGTTCAGGTGGACTTCCACGGGTTCGACGATCACTTTCGAGATGCTACCCCGCTGGATGATCTGACGGCCCTTGTTGCCCCGGTTGGACACTTCGAATTTCGTGGAGCGGACGATCTCACGGCGACCCCGGCTGGTTTCGATAGCAAGACCATCGCGGCGGCCCGTAGAGAGCGTGAAGCCGAGCACCCGGGCTCCCTTGTTGAGCTTCATCCCAATGACCCCCTTGGCCGCGCCTTTGACAGCGGGAATCTGGAAGGCCGGGAAGATCAGTACGTGGCCGTCGTTGGTTGCGAGGCAGGCGTTCTCGTTACCCGCAGCCAGCTCTGCACCGATGACCTGATCCCCCTTTTCCACGCGCATGAACAGGCGGCCGTTCTTCGTAGAGGGCTCCATGAAACCATCTACCGGAAGGCGCGTCGCCAGACCGGACCGGGTCACGGCGACAATGCAGGGCGAGGCCGGTATAGAGGATGCCTCTTCCGTCTCTTCCTGGAACAGACTGGATTGTTCGGGCCGCGGCGCGGGTATGACGCGCGGCATCAGACGCTCGTCGAGCGAGATGACACCTACGACGTGCTCCCTGTCCGAGAAGTCGAAATACTTCTGGATGGGGTCACCGTAACCGCTCGTACTGGGCAGCGCGTCTATGCGAATGGTATAGGCCTTCCCGAAGCTCGATAGGAAGCAAACCGTCGCCCGCGTGGAGCCGGCGAGCGCCCAACCGATTTCGTCGCCTTCCCGGACACGGATGTTCTGGAGATCCGTATAGGAGCGCTGGCGCTTGACCCACCCATCCCGCGTGACGATGACGTACACGTCCTCATCGACGATGTAATCTTCGGCCGCATACTCGAGGCGGGCATCCGGACCGGCGATCACCGTACGGCGTTCGTCAGCGAACTGCTTCCGCAGTTCCCTCAGCTCGCTCTTGATCAGTTTCCAGCGCCGGTCCTCATCGGCCAGCATCTCGCGGATCTCGGCGGCCTGACGTTCTTTCTCTTCGAGTTCCTTCCGGATCGCCTCGATTTCGAGCCTTGCCAGCTTATAGAGCTTCGTTTCGAGGATGGCGTCGGCTTGCTCATCATCCAGATCAAACCGGTGCATGAGGCGCTGGGCGGCATCGCTCTTGTCTTTCGAACTGCGAATGAGGCGGATGGCCTCATCCAGCGCATCGAAGATCTTCTCGAAGCCGCGCAGGATGTGAATGCGCCGTTCGAGTTGCTCCAGCTCGTACTGGAGGCGCCGCACGACCACATCCATTCGGAAATCGAGAAAGTGACGCAAGGCCGTGACGAGGTCCACTTTCTGCGGCGCAGCCACTTCCGGGTTCTCCGTCGGCACCAGGCACGTCAGGTTGACGTGATACCGGATCTGGAGCGGCGTGTGCTTGAAGAGGTAGGCCATGGCGGCCTGGGGATCGGCGCCCCGGCGCAGCTCCATCACAATGCGGATGTCATCCGTGGACTCGTCCCGGATATCGACGATCTGCGGGACGCGCTCAGCTACGATGTGCTCCGCAATCTTCTCGATCAGGTCCGATTTATTGATCCCGTACGGGATAGAGTGAATGACGATCTTGTTTTTCCCCTCCAGTTCGTACTCGCCCCGGATATCGACCGGTCCCTCCCCCTTCTCATAGATCGCAACGAGTTCTTCTTCCGTGTTCAGGATGCGGCCACCCGTCGGGAAGTCCGGCCCTTTGATGTACTTCGAGACGAGTGTGCTCACCCGGACATTGGGCGAGCCGATCATGTAGATGCAGGCGTCGATCACCTCACCGAGGTTATGCGGCGGGATGTTCGTCGCCATACCTACCGCGATACCACTCGCCCCGTTCACCAACAGGTTCGGGAACTTCGCCGGTAGTACGACGGGCTCGGAGAGTGTGCCATCGAAGGTCGGACGGAAAGCAACCGTCCGCTTGCGTATCTCCTCAATGGTTTCCATCGCCAGCGGGCGGAGCTTGACCTCCGTGTAGCGCATGGCGGCGGGGCTATCCCCATCGATGGAGCCGAAGTTACCGTGACCATCCACGAGCGGGGCGCGGAGCGAAAAGTCCTGCGCCATGCGAACCATAGCTTCGTAGATAGCGGAGTCGCCATGAGGGTGGTACTTACCCATGACCTCACCGACTACCGTAGCGCTCTTGCGATGGCGTCCGTCCGGATAGAGCCGCAGGTTCGTGTACATCGCGTACAGGATGCGGCGCTGGACGGGTTTCAGCCCGTCTCGGATATCCGGAAGGGCGCGGCTGGTGATGACCGAGAGGGCATAATTGAGGTACCGCTCACGTGTCGTTTCGTGCAGCGGAATAACATCGACTACTGGCATTTTTTAGTTATGCAATAACAGATTATTTCACTCTTGTCTTATCACTCTTATCACTTCACGCTTCGGGACTGCCTCTCGCCGGGTTCCTGCGCGTGACGGCACGGTATCACCGCTCACAGATGATCAATGTACCCGTATACTGCGACAACCGCCTGTCACTCCCAGCTCTCGGCATTTCGTGCCAGTGATAACGTGCATCTACGGGCGACATTCCGGCCTGCGAGGCTCTGTTCCATCGTCCAAGAATCGTACCCTGCCGATGGGATATGTTTGTGTTTCAGCGTGAGCCGAAGAGACAGATCTAAGATCTAACCAGGCGTTTCTTTGACAGGTACGGCGTCAACCGGTGGCTCAGGATACGTCGTACGCCAGCGTAAAATAGTCCTGTCTGGCATCGGAGTGAAGGCGGAGGATATTGGCGCGGACGAGAATGACCAGCGTCTGTGAGGCGCTGCGTTTCGAAATGTTGACAAGCGTTGCGAACTGCTCGACGGTGATGCGACCGTAGGAATCCAGGTAGCGCATCAGCACCTGTTCCTTTTCGCCAAACTCGAAGAGCACGTCGGTATTCTTCTTCTCCTCCCTCATGATCCGCACGGACTCGCGGCTCGCTTCGACGCTCATATCATCGACGCGGACATATGCGGCAGGCTTGCTTCCATTTTCGCCGGTAATCAGGAAATGCGGCTTGCCTGCACTTTCCGGGACAGAGACGAGAATGACGTCCCGCTTTGGCGTCACCTGGACCCGCTCGGTTTCAAATTCTACCGGCGGATCGCAATGCGTGTTCAGCGCCTGGTGCAACGCAAACTCTTCTTCCTCCGCGTCTCGAACGCCTGTGATGGCGCCGTCGTCATCTACTCCGAGCAAGAGCCTGCCTCCACGGGTATTTGCGAAGGCAATCACTTCCTTCGCGATGCGCTCGGGTTTCGGCACTTTGCGCTTGAATTCCAGAGAGGGCCCCTCGCCCAGCGAGACGAGCTGGCTCAGTTCTTGAAGGTTCATTGATGTACTAACGAAATCCTACTCAACGGCGGCCATCGAGGCCACCAGCCGGGCAGCACGGCAGGGCCGGGCTCCGGAGCATACCCGAGCATGTATGTACGTTACAGAACAGGGGCGAGGCCATTTTCAGGCCTGCAGGGTATCCGGTAGCCAGTCTTCCCGTTTCGCAGAGCGTGACATCAATTCCTGGACGGCTTCAACCGGATCTTTTCCGTCGAAGAGGATACCGTAAACGGCCTCGGTTATCGGCATCTCAATGCCGAAGCGGTTTGCCAGTTCGTATACGGACCGCGTACTTGCCACGCCTTCCGCGACCATGGGCATCTCCGCCCTGATCTCATCCAGCGTACGTCCTCGCCCGATCTGCTCTCCGACGTAGCGGTTACGACTGTGCCGGCTCATGCAGGTTACGACCAGATCGCCCATGCCGGTCAGCCCGCTGAACGTCTGGGGGTCTGCGCCCATTGCCAGGCCGAGGCGCTGGATTTCGGCCATGCCGCGCGTGATGAGCGCCGCCTTGGCGTTATCCCCATAGCCCAGACCGTCCGCCATTCCGGCCGCTATCGCCAGCACGTTTTTGACGGAACCGCCGATCTCCACGCCGATGACGTCCAGATTGATATAGACGCGCAGTCGCGGTGTCATAAACGTGGACTGGATCTCCAGAGCGACATCCTCATCCCGCGCTGCGGCGACGAGCGTAGTCGGCATGCCTGCAGCGACCTCTTCCGCATGGCTGGGCCCCGAAAGCACGCCAATACAGTGCTCGGGAACACCGGGCAGGACTTCGGCCAGCACCTGCGTCGTAGTGAGCAGCGTACCGTTTTCTATGCCTTTTGCTACAGAGACTACCGTGAGAGCCGGATGTGCGAGGGGTTGCAACCGACTGGCCACGCCGCGTACGGCCTGCGAAGGCGTGGCGAACACCCATATGGTACGGTTGCGCGCCGCTTCCTCCAGATCCGACGTGACGTACACCTCGGGAGGAATACCGGCACTCGGGAGATAAACGGCGTTGCGGCGGTCTCGCCGGATCTGAGCGGCTACTTCGGGACGACGCACCCACAGGGCGACGTCGTGACCAGCCTCTGCGAGGCTGATTGCCAGAGCCGTACCCCAGCCGCCGGCACCAAAAACCGCAATCCGTCTCACCTATAAAGGCCTTTTGAAGTAACCAGAATCGTAACTAAGGGTGTGTACCGAGCCTATTGCGGCATACGACGGCAAAGGCTCAGCCGTCAACTATCAGCCAGATCCTGTAAAAGACAGGCCATGGACTGAAGCCATTCCCATGCTACGCCTAATGCGGCCTAAAGTGCCCTGACGGGTCTATTTCCATGCCTCGTCTCAAGCAGGCCGAAGGGCAAGACCGGCCCAGGCGCGGGGAAATCAGACCTCGCCGCGCCCGTACATGCCTCGAGCCGGACGAAAGCTCCGAATACGGTTTTCCGTCCCGTCCAGGAGCCGCCGGATGTTTGCCCTGTGCGCATAAATGATTCCAATGGCCATCGGGACACTGAGGACGAGCAAGCTGGGATCCAGGGCCTCAATACCGAACACATATCGCCGGATAGCGACGGTCGACGGGAAGGCGATGGCAGCCAGTATAGAGGCGAGCGAAACGTACCGCGATGAGAGCAGCACGATTGCGAAGACGCCCAACGTGATGAACATAGTGATGGGCGTAAGCGCGAACAGGACGCCGGCGGACGTGTTGACGCCCTTTCCACCCTTGAATCCGACGTAGACCGGGTACATATGCCCGACGACAGCGGCGATACCGGCCATCAGTCGCACGACGGTCTCGATATGCCAGAACTCCGGCCCCTGCGGCAGTTGATCGATCCGGATGGTGGCGATGACGCCTGCCGAAAGCAGGCCCTTCCCGAGATCCACCAAGGTGGCCAGGAGCCCGGCTTTCCAGCCCAGAACGCGAAAGGCGTTCGTAGCGCCTGCGTTGCCACTGCCATACTGACGTACATCGATACCGTACAGCGTACGTCCGATCCAGACACTGGCAGGAATTGCACCTACCAGGTAACTAAGTACTACGATGACCAGAAGCGACAACATCGGAATGTCGTACGAGAAGCTAGGGTGAAAAGGAGAACAACGTACGGGCGGCGAGCCAGCCAGTCTCTCCGCCCTTTCTTATGTCACAACGTATGCGGACCGTTCTTCAGTATGTCCACCCATCAATCATTTAGCAACTACCGTTCCAATGCGGAACGGCTGTTCTCCCGCCGCACGCAGCACATCGACGGCCTGGTTGCCGTGCGTGTGAGGCACAACCACAATCAGCCCGACACCCAAGTTGAAGGTGCGCCGCATGTCGTCCTCAGGCACATCACCTAATTGCTGAATAAGATTGAAGATGGCCGGGCGTTCCCACGCGTCATACTCCACGTCTATATCCAGCCCTTCCGGTAAAATACGCACGGTGTTGCCTGGAATACCACCGCCCGTGACGTGCACAAATCCATGCACTACGGAGGATTTCAGCAAGGTCTGAATCGGCTTCAAGTAGGATCGGTGTACACGAAGTAGTGCAGTACCGACTGATTCGCCGCCGAGCGCATCCGGGCGATCTTCCACGCCGTAGTGCTGGAAGAGCACCTTGCGAGCGAGTGAGTAGCCGTTCGTATGGAGGCCGGTAGAGGGCAGTGCAATGAGGATATCCCCCTCCTGAACGCGGCTGCCGTCGACGATTTCGTCCTTTTCGACGATGCCTACAATGGTGCCAGCCAGATCGTATTCACCACCTTCGTACATATCCGGCATCTCGGCCGTCTCCCCGCCGATAAGGGCACAGCCGTTCTCCTTACAGGCTGTGGCAAAGCCGGAAACCACCTGCTCCGCCACGGCCGGGTCGAGCTTGCCGGTGGCGAAGTAGTCCATGAAAAAGAGCGGCGTGGCCCCACACACCGCAATGTCGTTGACACAGTGATTTACGAGGTCCTGCCCGATGGTATCATGGCGTCCGGCCCGGAACGCTACGTTGAGCTTCGTGCCTACTCCATCGACGGAGGACACCAGAACGGGATTTTTGTAGGCTCGAAAATCCGGCTGAAAGAAAGCCCCGAAAGCCCCGATATCGGTGAGGACACCGGGCGTAAAGGTCTGGCGAACCAGGGGTTTGATGCGTCGGACGGTTTCTTCACCGGCGTCTATATCCACACCGGCGTCCCTGTAGGTCGTCATCGAGAATGAAAGTCGAACGATTGGTACTTCTCCCGGCGGCGGTATGCAGATGCCGCGGGCTGTAACGGTGTAAAATCGCGAATCGAGAGCCCAAAGTCACGTAGGACGGGTGTTATGCTGCCATGTCCACCGAAAGTCCATAGTAACGATACCGGGAAAACGACACGAGCCGCCCGGTGCGAATCGGAGCGGCTCGTGTCGGAAACTGCCGGTCTTGCCGGGACTTATCCTGCAAACTCGTCAATGGTCTCGGAGACGTCCGGGCGGGCGGTCTGGACGCCGATATTTTCTTTGACCATGCGCTTGATCTCGTTCAGAACGTCCTTGTTCTCACGTAGCCAGATCTTAGCAGCCTCACGTCCCTGGCCGATTTTGGTCTCTCCAAAGGAGTACCAGGACCCGCTCTTCTGAATGATGTTCTGATCCACGGCGAGGTCGATCAGTTCGCCAAGCCAAGAGATGCCTTCGCCGTAGATGATATCGAATTCGACTTCGCGGAAGGGCGGTGCGACTTTGTTCTTGACGACCTTGACCTTCGTGCGGTTGCCCACCACGTCCGAGCCGTCCTTGATCGCACCGATCCGGCGGATGTCCATGCGGACGGAAGCGTAGAACTTCAGCGCACGGCCACCGGTGGTGGTCTCGTTGCTGCCGTACATCACACCGATCTTTTCGCGGATCTGGTTGATGAAGATGACGACGGTTTTCGTGCGGCTGATCGTGCCGGTCAGCTTACGGAGGGCCTGGCTCATGAGGCGGGCCTGCACGCCCATGTGGCTGTCGCCCATGTCGCCCTCGATTTCGGCCTGCGGCACGAGCGCGGCTACGGAGTCGATGACGATGACGTCCAGCGCGCCGCTTCGGACGAGCATGTCGCAGATGTTGAGCGCCTGCTCGCCGGTATCCGGCTGCGAGATGAGGAGCGAGTCGATATCGACGCCGAGCTTGGCGGCGTAGTCCTTATCGAACGCGTGTTCGGCGTCGATAAACGCGCAGTGCCCGCCGAGTTGCTGTGCTTCGGCGATGATATGGGTGGCGAGGGTCGTCTTTCCGGAAGATTCCGGGCCGTAGATCTCGATGATACGGCCACGCGGTACGCCTCCAATGCCCAGCGCCGCATCGAGCGCGAGGGAGCCCGTCGGGATGGCATCAACGGCAACTGCAGGGGCATCGCCGAGGCGCATGATTGCCCCCTTGCCAAATTGCTTCTCGATTTGCTTAACGGCGAGGTCCAGCGCCTTTAGCTTTGCCGAGTTGTCGGTCATGGTTTTTTGCTCTCTAGAATTCTTCTGGGGTGTACTCGGGTGAACCGGGTGTTCAATTTCGGTCGGCACGGGTAAGGTACGGGGCGCCGATGTCATCCCAGTGTCATACCTCTCTGGCTCCTCACCAAAGAACATCGATATTTGCATGGCACTCGTCCGGCGTACTTCCGACAGGTGACGTTACAATATGTAACCTGCCCTGGCCTCACTACTTCACAATCGCATCGATTGATCTTGCATCGCGCTTACGTCTTGCAGCAGGCGGGACCTGCTCCTTCTCAGAGCCGGATTCACCCGATAGCATACCCCGATATGTTTAAAGGGTTCAGGAGGAACGAGAAGTCGGTAAGTGGTTGCCCGCCTATCGACGTGCAGCCCGGGCTACGATAAAC
Organism: Rhodothermales bacterium; assembly: GCA_041690215.1. Classification (GTDB taxonomy): domain Bacteria; phylum Bacteroidota; class Rhodothermia; order Rhodothermales; family DASSAV01; genus DASSAV01. The sequence continues at coordinate 116,650 of JAWLHQ010000007.1, read as the reverse complement.
CGAGGAGATGGAGCCGGATCATATCGAGGATGGCCGTGCTGGTCAGTTCCTTGTTCAGAATCCGTTCTTCGGCAAGCTGCAGGCGCACGGCCCGATCTCCTTCTTCATCCGCGTATCCGATCCAGACGGTCCCGACCGGCTTATCCGGCGTTCCGCCAGTCGGTCCGGCGACACCGGTCGTCGAGATGCCGATGTTCGTCCCGAGGAGGCGGCGAACGCCGGCGGCCATCTGCCGGGCCACGGTTTCACTCACGGCCCCCTCCTCCTCCAACACCTCGGGGGAAACGCCCAGCTGCCCGATTTTAACCTGGTTGCTATAAGCAACGATCCCACCGACGACATAGGCCGAGGAACCACTTACGTTCGTGAGCCGGTTGAGCACAAAGCCGCCCGTGCAGCTCTCGGCCACGGAGATCGTCAGTCCCCGTTCTGCAAGCATGTGGCCGACGACGGCCTCCAACGTATCGTCTTTCGTGCCGTATATGTAGCGCTCGATCCGTTCCCGGATGTGAGATTCCAGGCGAGCGATGGCAGCATCGACCTCCGCACGGGTATTGCCATAAGCCGTTATCCGCAAGCGAACGCCCGAACTACCCGGCAGGTAGGCGAGACGGAGGTTGGGACCGAGCATGCCAGACAGATCCCCTATGCGCTCCTGGATGTGGGATTCTCCGATGCCCGTGGTCAGGATGGTGCGATGGGCGATGATCCGGAGCCCCTTGCGCTCACGCAGCCGCGGGAGCGCTTCATGGAGCATGAGGTACTTCATTTCATAGGGTACCCCGGGCAGTACGATGATGAGCCGTTCGCTGGAGCCGACCTCTTCGGCATACCAGAGCCCCGGAGCCGAACCGACCGGGTTGGGAAGCACTGTGAAACCACGGGGCACCATGGCTTGCGTACGATTGCTCTCCGGAACGGTACGCCCCTTGCGCTCAAAGCGCTCTCGGACCCGTGCGAAAATTTCGGGATCGAACTCCAGGTCCACCCCGAAGAATTCCGCGACCGCTTCCCTCGTGACATCGTCATGGGTAGGCCCGAGTCCGCCGGTAACGATCACCAGTTCCGCGACCTCATAGCCCCGTCGCAGTTCACGTTTTATATCCTCAATGTCGTCCCCTACCGTCACCATCCGGACGACATCTACTCCAAGCGTATTCAGATGCTCGCCCAGCCAGGCCGCATTGGTGTTCACGACCTGACCGATCAACAACTCGTCCCCTACGGTGAGAAGAACTGCATTCATAGCGTCACCACCTCAGTACGAAATCCTGCGCCAGACTATTCTATTCAGCGATTTCAACCCACCGGCGCGACCATGCTTCCGGGTCCTGCTGCCATTCCAGGAGGGTATCGAGCGAAGTGCGGTCCAGCCTGTTTTCCGAGACGGCGACGTCAATGAGCGTTCTATAATTGGTAAGGGTGTAGAGCGGCACGCCGGCACGCCGGAACGCCGCGTCTGCCGCAGGAAGGCCATACGTGAAGATTGCCAGCACGGCATCCACGGTGGCGCCTACTTCCTGTACGGCTTCTACCACGGCGACCGACGAGAGCCCCGTCGATACCAGATCTTCTACGACGACTACGTGCTGGCCTGCTTCGATGCGCCCTTCGACGCGTTTCCCCTGTCCGTGCGCCTTAGCGGATGAGCGGACGTAGGCCATAGGGAGGTTTAGACGGTCGGCCAGCCATGCCGCATGCGGAATGCCCGCCGTGGCCGTACCGGCCACGACCTGGGGCGACAGATCGTGCTCGGACACGATGGCTGCGAAGCCGTCCGTAATGGCGCGGCGGACCTCGGGAAACGCCATCGTGAGCCGGTTATCACAATAAATAGGCGACCGCAAGCCGGAAGCCCACGTGAAGGGGTGATCCGGCCTCAATGATACTGCTCCGATCGTGAGCAGGTGTTTTGCAATCGTGCGGCTGCGGGCAGCCGCGCTGGATTCAGCCATTCGGTTGAGCAGGTGATGAGTACTCCTTCTGAAACAAGTAGGCGGCTCCGGTGATCAACGTGAACACCACGACACCCAGGAGGAGCATGAATGGAACGGGACTCTCCAATAGCAAAGAAGCCAACCTGCCCAGTTCTCCCGGCATTTTGGCGAGTACCAGGAGCAGCAGGATGGCGATCAGAAAGATGAGTTGTACGAGCGTCTTTGCCCGGGCGATGCCAAGTGTCCGGATACTTTTTCCCCTTGCCTCGGCCCGCGTACGCAGGTAGGTAACCATGAGGTCCCGGAGTGCGATGAGTACGACGGTCCACCAGGGGATCACGCTCGGAACGAGATAAGCCAGTGCTGCGAACGTCCCGAGCACCAGCACCTTATCGGCAAAAGGGTCCAGGAACTGACCGAGTCGCGAACGCACTTTGTAGGAGCGCGCGATCTTTCCGTCGAGGTAGTCGGAAATGGCTGCGATGACAAAGAGGACAAACGCCCAGGCTTGCCCTATCAACGTGTCCGCCATCAGCAACACCAGTAGCACCGGCGTCAACAGAATACGCGTGATGGTCAGGACGTTGGGTACGTGTCTCATACATATAAACGTGGCGGCGGCAGGGTGCAATATAGCGTGGTACCCGTATTTTTGCATTGACTCGCTGAATCTTTGCGCCCTGCGCGCTCGTGCATACTCCTTACTCCCACATGAGATCTGTCAATCTTTACACGGTGCGGGTGGCGAAGGGATCTCGTCAAACCGTGCATTCCGGCCATACGCCCAGCCTCATCTATACTGATCTGACAATATGTCGGTACGGACAAAGGCGGCATTCTTCTTGAGCAAACTGGCACGGGCCCAAGGACTGACAATCTGGCTTTGTTGCAGTATTTCACATAAGACACTGGATTAGATACGATGGCAAAAATTATCGGTATCGACTTAGGCACAACGAACTCGGTGGTCGCCGTGATGGAGGGCTCCGAGCCGGTGGTCATTCCGAACCCGGAAGGCGCCCGGACGACCCCTTCCGTCGTCGGTTTCAAGAAAGACGGCGAACGCCTCGTCGGTGCCCCCGCCAAGCGCCAGGCAATCACCAACCCCACGAACACGATCTTCTCGATCAAGCGCTTCATGGGCCGCAAGTACTCTGAAGTCGGCAGCGAGATCAAGACGGTCCCCTATGAAGTCGTGGAGGGTGAGGGCGGAACGGCGCGTGTCAAGATCGGCGACCGCAATTACACACCGCAGGAGATTTCTTCCATGATCCTGCAGCGGCTCAAGCAGACGGCGGAAGAGTATCTCGGCGAGAAGGTGACGGAGGCGGTCATCACCGTCCCGGCCTACTTCAACGACGCCCAGCGTAAGGCCACGAAGGAGGCCGGTGAGATTGCAGGCCTCAACGTCCGCCGTATCATCAACGAGCCGACGGCTGCCGCACTGGCATATGGCCTGGACAAGAAACACCACGAGCATACGGTAGCCGTATACGACCTGGGCGGCGGTACGTATGACATCTCCATTCTGGAGCTCGGTGAAGGAGTGTTCGAGGTAAAGGCCACCAACGGCGACACCCACCTGGGCGGTGACGACTTCGACCAGCGCCTCATCGACTATCTGGCAGACGAATTCCAGAAGCAAGAAGGCGTTGACCTACGAAAGGACGCCATGGCGCTCCAGCGTCTCAAAGAGGCGGCGGAGAAAGCGAAAATCGAGCTCTCCAGCGCCACCCAGACGACGGTAAACCTGCCGTTCATCACGGCGACCGCCGAAGGCCCGAAGCACCTCGTCATCGACGTGACGCGCGCCAAGTTCGAGCAACTCATCCACGACCTCGTCGAGCGGACGAAGCTGCCCATGGAGAAGGCACTCCAGGACGCGGGACTAAGCAAGTCGGATATCCACGAGGTCATCCTCGTAGGCGGTTCGACACGTGTGCCGCTCGTGCGCCAGACCGTCGAGCAGTTCTTCGGCAAGAAGCCGAACATGTCGGTGAACCCGGATGAGGTCGTTGCTGTTGGCGCGGCCATTCAGGGTGGTGTGCTTTCCGGCGACGTGACCGACGTGCTCCTGCTCGACGTCACGCCTCTCACACTGGGTATCGAAACGCTTGGCGGTGTGATGACGCCGCTCATTCCGGCGAACACGACGATCCCGACGCGGAAGAGCGAGACCTTCTCCACGGCATCGGACAACCAGCCTTCCGTGGAAATCCACGTGCTCCAGGGCGAGCGTCCGATGGCCATCGACAACCGCACGATCGGCCGCTTCCACCTGGATGGTATTCCGCCTGCTCCGCGCGGGGTGCCGCAGATCGAGGTTACGTTCGATATCGACGCAAACGGCATCCTCAGCGTATCGGCCAAAGACCGCGCTACCGGACGGGAGCAATCCATCCGGATCGAAGCGTCCAGCGGTTTGAGCGAAGCGGAAATCGAAAAGATGCGCGCCGACGCTCGTGCCCACGCCGCCGAGGACAAGAAGCGCAAGGAAGAGGTCGAAAAGCTGAATGCCGCCGACTCCCTCATGTTCTCGACCGAAAAGAACCTGAAGGATTACGGCGACAAGCTTCCGGCAGACAAGCGCGCCAAGATCGAGGCCGCGCTGGAGCGGCTGAAAGAGGCCCACAAGAGCCGCAATATGCCGGAGGTCGAATCGGCCATGGAGCAACTCAATGCGGCCTGGAGCGAAGCCAGTCAGGATCTCTACGCCGCTCAGCAGCAGTCCGCTACCAACGGGGCGACCGCGGAAGGAGCCGCTTCCGAAGGTGCTTCGGAAGTCCGCGACGTCGACTATGAGGTCGTGGACGAGAGCGATGAGAAGAAATAAGGATGCTCTACACGAGCGTAGCTACAAAAAGCCCTCTACCCGTATGGTGGAGGGCTTTTTTCATTCATATGATAACTGAAGGATAAAATGGATGCCGTTCGACTGCTTCTGAGAGCGGTGGCTGCCAGAAGCGCTCCGCTAAAGGTTCAACCGGAATAACTGCGCTGCATTTTGCGTCGTGATGCGGTCGACATCCTCCACGGGAATCCCCTTCACCTCAGCCAGCCTGTTCGCAATGATTCGTACGTAGGCCGGCTCATTGCGTTTGCCCCGATAAGGAACGGGAGCCAGAAACGGAGCATCCGTCTCGAGTACGATTTGTTCCATCGGCACGTCTCGCACAAGGTCAGCCACCCCGCTGTTCTTGAAAGTCAGCGTACCTCCGATGCCGAGCAGGAATCCCAGTTCGGCCGCCTCGCGCACCAGTTCGGCGGGGCCTCCAAAGCAGTGAAAGATGCCCCGCAGGCGTGGTCCGGGTTGCAGGGCGTCGCGTTCTTCTCGCAAGATGCGAACCAGATCGCTACTGGCTTCTCGGTTATGAATGATGAGCGGCAAGTCCTTCTCGACGGCCAGGCGAATGTGCCGCCTGAAAAAGTCCTGCTGTTTCTCATCGAAGGAACGGTCCCAGTAATAGTCGAGCCCGCTCTCCCCTACGGCAACGACGGATGGATGATCGCATAATTCGACTACGCGCTCGAAATCCGCATCGGTGGCTTCTTTCGTTTCCGATGGATGCAGCGCCGCCATGGCATAGAGCCCGCTGTAGGTCTCACACAACGCAATGGCGGCCTCGATGGACGGTACATCGATAGCCGGCATCACGATCACCTCGACACCCGCATCCCGAGCGCGCTTGATCATGTCGTCTCGGTCGGCATCGAAGCGATCGAGGTAGATATGGGCGTGAGAATCTACAAGCATGACAGAACAAATATTTGACTTAGAGCATCATATCCACATACACGTCTACGCACCGGGACCGTCCCCCTGTTCTCAACGATCCGGTGCAGACACGCTATACGCTGAGATGCCAGTGGCGTGCGTCATGCTGTTACTTGCAATCGGAATGGCGCGGCGGAACAGCTGAGGGATTTTTCGATCCCCGGCTGCTACTAACAGGCGGCACCAAACGATTCGCCCTGTAGATTCGACCCTTCGGCCCTACGAAGTTGCAGAACGGCAGAACAGGCGCTAGGTATACCCCGGCTCGAGACGGGTAACTGTCTGCCCAATTTAACATTCCAAGAACCCGGCCACGCATGAAGCGATCCGTACACGTTGCGCTGGTGCTCATCGTACTCGTGCCGGTCATTGCCATGTTGCCCATGTTCCGAATCGTATCGGACTGGGTACGTGTGTCGATGATGGTGAGTACGGAGGCCGTCCAGGCGTCCGTGCAAGGATATGACTGGGTCTCATGGCACGATGAAGACGGGTTGATCCGGGCCGCCCATGTATTCCCACGCGGGCCGGCATGGGAAGCCGGCATCCGAAAAGGGGACGTCTTCTTCGAACTGAACTACCAGCAGTACTTCAATGCAGCCGATCTGCGCCATGCCATAGAAGGTATCGAGCCCGGTTCGATCAACACCTATTCCGTACTCCGGGACGGCGAGATCATCGAGATGCCGGTGCAGTTCACGCGTTATCCGACGTTTCTGTATCCGATATCGACCACACTGCAACAGTTCGCAATCTGGGGGTTCACGTTCGGCGCGTTCCTGCACATCCTGGGCCTCGTCATCGCAGGGCCACTCGCCCTACGCTCCAGAAAGGCATGGCAGTCGCTCCTCCTGATCCTGACTTCATCGCTCTGGATCTTTGCGAACCTGCTACGGCTTCTGATGGTGACGCTCCTCGGACCTCCTCTACGGCCCGGCGGCGTTACCGATACGGTCTGGCAGGCACTCACTCTCATCGGCCTGTTCGGCTGGATCGGATTCCCGGCCCTTCTCCTGGAGAAGGTACTCCGGGATGCGGCGCTCATCCCACCCCGGCGGATGTACGTGATCCGGGTACTCCTGTACTTTCCGGCGGCCGTCTTGCTGGTCATCGCCGCCCTGACTACACTTTTCGGAAACCTGGGGCCCTTCTCGCAGGCCGGTCTCATCGGCCCCATTCTCTTTCACACCTGCTGGTACATCGCTGCCGCGGCTGCCGTCGTCCTTGCGCATCACCTGTTTCGCTGGGGGGATGATGTCGAGGAACTCAGCGGCTGGAATACGGCCGGAAGTATCATAACCCTGGTGCTGGGATGCATGGCAGCGTTATCAGCCGTCGGCATCCTTCCCATCCTTGGCGCAGCGACCGACCTGGGCGCATGGCTCATCGTCTGCACGCAGCTCCTCTCCGTGGCTCCGGTCCTGCTGGTTACGATTGCCACCCTGAAGCACGGAAAGGTAGACCAGGTCGTCAGCAGAGGTCTGACGTACCTGACCGTCCTGGGATTGATTTTCTTTGCCTTCGTGGGTGGAATGTCGATCATGGAGCCCTACATGAAACACACCGACGCGGCCCACAACGTGATTGCGGGGCTGTACATCGTGGTGCTCCTGATCATCTTCGAACGGGTGGCTCGGTTCGTCCGCGTTTACGCAGTCAACTTCTTTTCTACCGAACGCCAGCGTGCGCGGCAGACGTTGAGCCGATTTCAGGAGCAGATGCGCTCTATTACGTCCCCTTCGACGCTCATGCATCAGACCATTGAGATGGTCGGACAACTGTTCGACGTGAAATCCGCCCTGGTCTATCTCCAGGCCAACGGACCGTCGAGCCCGTGGCTTTCGAGCAGCTACCATCCGGAGCCGCCCTATTTCACGGAACACGTACTCAAGCAGGTCTGGCCGCACTTCGAACGAGAGGGGCGCATCTGGTCACGCAACGTGGAAATCAATGAGAGTTCGCTACCGAAAGAGCTTGCGAAGCTGCTGGAAGAGCGTGGTGTCGCACTCGCCATCCCCATCATGGGCGAGCGAGCACCGGTAGGACTCATGGTACTGTCGCCCAAGAAACCGAAGCGGGCCGTTTACAACCTGGAGGATCTCGACCTGCTGCGCGCGCTGGGAAGCCATCTTGCGCTCACCATCGAGCGGCTTTCGCTCATCGAGCGCGAACGGGCACTGGAGCGTGAGAATGCAGAGGCCCAGCTGGTGGCTCTTCGCGCCCAGATCAATCCGCACTTTTTGTTCAATGCCCTGAATACCATCATATCCCTCATCGAAGAGCAGCCTGAAGAGGCAGAGGCCACGGTGGAGAACCTCGCGGCCATCTTCCGGCATATCCTCCAAACGAACAGCCTGCCCTTCGTGAAGCTCGAAGAAGAGCTTGCCCTGGTATCGCATTACCTGAACATCGAGAAAGCCCGGTTCGGCTCGAACCTCACGCTGGATATCTCCATCGATCCTACGTTGAAGGAAGTGCCTGTGCCCGCGTTTGCCATCCAGACCCTCGTCGAGAATGCCGTCAAACACGGGCTGGAGAAGCGACGTGGAGGCGGCATCATCCGGATCGCCGCACGCCCGTCCGCCGAAGAATTCGTCGAGATCGTAGTCGAGGATACGGGCGTCGGGATTCCATCGCTATTCGATCAGAGCGCCTCGACCGATACCAGCTTCTACGGGATCGGACTCCGGAACGTGAGCGGACGCCTGGAGAAGTTGTACGGCCGGCGCGATCTCCTGCAGCTTTTCAGTGCACCCGGCCGCGGAACCACCGCAACCATACGCCTGCCCATCGTTCTTTCCGAGGAAGCACAATCCCATCCGGTAGATGTTCGCACGCAACTCCCCCAGCTTTTGCCTGGATGATGATCGGTAGAAAGGATATTCTTTATCCTCCGGTATACACGGCGAGCCACTTCATCCCAAACCGTGACCGTCGTATGCCGGCCCGGTGACCTCGTTTATCCGGCTTTTTCGTACACACGAACCCAACAAGACCCTTATTACATGTTGCGAGTTGTCATCGTAGATGACGAGGCTCCAGCCAGGAAGCGTCTCAGCAAGCTGCTCCAGCCCATGGTGGATGCCGGACGTATCGACATCATCGCCGAGGCGGAGGATGGAGTCGAGGGGCTGGACATTCTGAATTCCCAGCGTGTCGATCTGGTGTTCCTCGATATCAAGATGCCGGAACTGAGCGGGTTCGATACGCTGGAACGCCTCGCGCCGGAACGCAGACCGCTCGTCGTGTTCACAACGGCGTACGACACGTATGCCCTGCGTGCGTTCGAAGCGAATGCTATCGACTACCTCTTGAAGCCGGTCTCACAGGAACGCCTCGAAGAAGCCGTTTCACGCGCGGAACGGGCTACCCGAACACCGGAATGGCGCAAGATCGACGAAGCACGTATCAACAAGCTGTTCGACTGGCTCGATGCGCAAGCAGAAAAAGCGTCCAGCGAATCTGCCAAGAAGCCGGTGGAGTACCTGAGGCAAATATCCGTGCCGTTCCGGGATCGCATCCTCATCATCCCGACAAACCGGCTCGTCTCAGCGGAAATACATGAAGGCATTACCCGACTGTACGTTCTGGAGGACGAGAACGGCACGTCGAAAGGCCGTATCCGGCAGCACATCATCGCCCACACGCTGGATCAACTCGAGAGCAACCTCGACCCGAACCAGTTCATCCGAGTCCATCGTTCCGCTATCGTGCAGATTCAGCACATCCAGGAGATGATTGCGTGGTTCAGCGGCCGCTACAAACTGATCCTCTCGGGCTCACATGAAGTGATCGCCAGCCGGGAGCGGTCGAAAATCCTCAAGGACCGGCTGATGCTGTAATCCGGCACGGGAAGCATACGCGACCTGAGATTCCTTCACGGGTACTTTACGGCTTTTGCCGTACCTTAACTCTGAATGTCGTCCGATCACAACTGCTCTCGTCTGTCATGATAACGATCCTGCCGCTTCCATTACTCAGATTCATACTCTGCGCACTGGCGGCGTGCTCAGTAGCCGGATTGAGCCATGCACAGAGCGAGACGGTTCGCATCCGGCTGCTGGAGCAGTTCAAACCGACGGTGGTGGTGGTAAAGGCGATGGATACGCCCGTTACCGTCTATGCCGGGGCGCCGGGTATGCCGCTGGGGCGGATTTCGCCCGGTCAGACGGCACGTTTCTCGTTGACGGGAGAGCAGATCACCGGTTCATTGCCTACCGGAATCATCACCACCGCATCCCTGCGGCTCGATCCCGGATCGAATGGCGAGATCGAGGTGGACGTGGAGGCGGAGAAAAAACTCTGGAAGCCGCGTACTTACAAGGGGACGGTCCAGATCGATATAGATCCTCGGTATACGTCTCGCCTACGGTTGATCAATGACGTGGATCTGGAGGAATATGTCGCCAGTGTGCTTCCGCGCGAATACCCCTTCACAGACCTGGAGGGCGCAAAGGCCATGGCCATTGTGATCCGGACGTATGCCCTGCAGTCTGGAGATCGATATGGAGCTGACTACGACCATACCGACCACATCGGATCACAGGTCTACGACGGCTCGGCACACGTGACCGAGTTGTCCCGCCAGGCAACCCGCTTGACGAAAGGGATCGTGCTGACCTACCGGGGGCAACTCGTCGAAGCGACCTATTCCGCCGCCAACGGTGGGCATACAGCCAGCAATGAGGACGTCTGGAATGCAGCGCCTCTCCCCTATCTCCGCGCCAAGGCAGATCCCTACGACAGCTCGCCTCACCACAACTGGACATCGAATGTACCTCGCATGCAACTCCTCGGCGTGTTGACTTCGGTGTACGGCGGCGGCAAGCGTGTTGTGGGCTTTACGCCGGGCGCACCGGGTCCCGACGGACGAATTCGATCCATTCACATTGACATCGATGGCGGAACGAGGAGGACGATTTCCTCGAACGAATTCCGGCTTCTCGTGAATCGCCATTTCGGGGTGGACAGCCTGAAAAGCACGATGTTTACCGTCCGCCAGAACGGCGATACCTATACGTTTCAGGGTAGCGGCTACGGGCATGGAGTCGGACTGAGCCAGTGGGGAACTCACGAGATGGCCCGGCGGGGCCACTCGCATAAGGATATTCTTACGTTCTACTATACGGGAGCCGAACTCTCCGAGTACACGCCTGCACTGGCGTCCCGGAAACGGAACCGCACCGATATTCCGGTCGTGCGCACCAGCCAGGAAGGCACTGCCGATCCGATCGACTCCGGCAAGCGTGCCGGATGGTGAGACCTCTCCGGCATCATTGAGGTACGCCTTAGCCCGCTGCCGTACGTGGATACGCTCATTACCGATCAGCCGGACGTCGCCGCGGCATGTATCCAGAAGGGTGAACTGGCTGCGTTTCCGACAGAGACGGTTTATGGACTCGGAGCCGATGCTTTCAATCCGGAGGCTGTCCGCAAGATTTTTGTCGCCAAGGGGAGGCCGAGCGACAATCCACTCATCGTCCACATCGGGACTATATCCGACATCGACAGGCTTACCGATTCGGTGTCGCCCGTTGCGCAGGTTTTCATAAACCATTTCTTTCCCGGGCCCCTCACGCTCGTTCTGCCCCGGAGCGCCTCCGTACCGGATATCACTTCGGCCGGGCTTCCTACGATTGGTGTCCGTATGCCCGCGCATCCCATCGCGCAGGCTTTTCTCCTTGCCGCAGGCACACCCGTGGCGGCGCCGTCGGCCAATCTGTCGGGACGCCCCAGTCCGACAACCTGGGAAGCCGTCGCCACCGATCTCACCGGCCGGATTGCCTGCATCCTGAAAGGGCCGCAATCCGACGCAGGATTGGAATCGACGGTGGTCGATTGTACACAAGCGGATCCCGTCGTCCTCCGTCCCGGCGCCGTGACGATCGAACAACTCCGGGAGGTCGTACCGAATACGATTTCCGCATCTACCGACCCCGCGCTCCTCGCACGGAGTCCGGGCACGAAGTACCGCCACTACGCACCAACCGGGCATGTACGGCTCGTGGCCTCCCCTCGGCTCATTCCCCCCCAACCCGGTGCAGCCTACATCGGATTAGAACCTCCGCCTCACGATCGTATGCTCTTTCCGGTGAAGGTCTGCGTTGATGCTGCCCATTACGCTCACGAGCTGTTCGACTTCTTTCGCCTCTGCGATGCTGTGGGAGTTCGAACCATCTACTGCCAGACCGTCGAGCCAACCGGTATTGGCCGCGCGCTCATGGATCGCCTGAATCGCGCGGCTGCATAAGCGTGCTATTCCTCCCTCGTAAAGGCAGGCTCCCTTACATGTGATACGTTCCCGTTAAACAGGCACTTAAGCCGGGACGTTTGCTTCCCGGATGCATTCAACCGTCAAAGATACTGGCTCTCGAACGCCAAGGTGGAAGGGGATAGGGACGTAGCGAGTGATGCGGGATGAGCTGGTTTACAAAGCATATCAAAGACAAGAGCGGCCGTATTTTCGTGCTCGTGTCTATGGCGGTGATCATTCTCAGCGCCGTCATCTACAGCATCGTCGTGAGCAAAACGAATCGGCTTGCAGATGAGCACATTGCCGAAGTGAACAGGCAGTTCGAGCGGATTGCTCCGATCACGCAAGCCGAAAGAGCCGCGCTGCGCACATACCGGAACGAAGAGCATGTGGAGATGGCTCAGAGGCTGGGCATCTCCGGCATCAGGAGCAGAGCAACGCTCGACAGCCTAACACAGCGCGGGGCGCTCGTGGAGCTGAAAAGTACCCCGTACTATGTCGTCCGGGAAATGGAGCATGCAGCGCCGTTCGTTACACCCAGTACCAGGAATCTGCTGGAATTGATTGGCATCCAATTCCAGCACACGCTTCTCAGCCAGGGACTCCCCCCTTATAAGTTCGTGATTTCCTCGGCGACCCGTACCGAAGAAGCTCAGGAGGAATTACAAGAAACCAACATCAATGCCGCCGAGGTGAGCAGCCATCAGTTCGGCACAACGGTTGATCTGCTGTATTCGGAATTCGTATACGCCCCGGAGCAGGACACGCTTCCTGGAGGGTTCTGGATATCGAGGCGGCTTATGGAGCAACGAATTTATCGGGCAAACTCCAATCTCACTGAAACAAAGCAAGCCGTGTTGAAGGCCGTACTAGGCCGCGTACTCCGCGAACTCCAGCGAGAGGACTACTTACTCGTCATCTACGAACGGAGGCAGCCGGTCTTCCATATCACACTGGCACGAGACGTCCCTGATCCTTCTCCGAATGGCGTGCCGATGCGCCCGGAACGCCCGATACCGATCAGTCCGAGAGTGGCCTCTACTGCCCCCTAGCACGTGGACCGATGCGGGTTCAATGGGGCGTATTCAGCACCGTCATCCCCAATGGCTGACCTCCTCCGTCGAGTGGTTCCGGTGTCCCCCTCGTACCGCGAATGAGCCATTCCCCCAGGATGGGTAGCACATTGAATGCGCGTATTGCCGTCCGCGCCACGAAAGGCACGGAGAATCCGTAATGGGCAATACGCCCGAGCCGCATTCTCATTCGAAATTCCCGGTCCCATGCCTGACGGTAGCGCTGCATGAGGCTGCCTGCATCGAGTTCCGCTTTGAGATACGCCGAAAGAAGCGGCGCTGCCAGTTCGGCCGAGCGCAGCGCCATAGCCATTCCATCACCACACAGGGGAGCAATCATGCCAACCGTATCCCCGACCATGCACACACCGGCCTCGAAGGTGCCTTTCTGTGCAAAACTGATCTGACTGATTGCGGTGAACGAATCAGATACCTTTTCAAGCGCCTGAAAGCGGCGACGTAGGATATCATTGGCTCCGAAACAGGTTCGGATCATGTGCTCCGGGTGGCGGCCGGATGCTTTGAATGCATTCTCCGTCGAGATCCAGCATGCGTTCACCAGCCCTTCTTCCACATGAGAGAGGCCGCAATACCCTCCGGGAAAGGCGTGCAATTCAATGGCATCTCCGAGGTCAGTCCCTGCATAATGGGCTTTGAAGGCCAGATATCCGGCTCGCTTTCTCAGAAAGGGGCGATTCAACTTTCTATCGAGTGTGCTCCGCTTTCCGAATGCACCGACAACGAGCCGTGTTTCATACGTGCCTTCATCCGTGGTGACTGAGAAGTGCTCTCCCAGGCAGCCGGAAATGCCTCTCACTTCCTCCCCGGTATGCAGTTCGACCCCCATACGCTGCGCCTCTCCGCAGAGGATGCTGTCGAGTCTGTACCGGCTCAAACCCAGTGCAGTACCAGGCAAGGTGCCATGAAAGATTGATCCTCCCGGGGCAGTCACGACCACGCGGGTGATCTGCCGGGTTCCTGCCGCGAGCACGCTTTCCAGTACTCCCAGGCGTTTAAAGAGCGCCTGCACCTCGGTGGAGAGGAATTCTCCGCAGAGCTTGTGGACAGGGTATATCTTTTTTTCCAGCAGGAGAACCCGGTGTCCATGCCGCGCCAGCTGCATGGCCGAGGCACATCCGGCAAGCCCGGCACCGATGACAACCGCATCATACACCATGCTTTCCAGCTTCAAGTGTGGTGAGGCACCACCGGAACGCCCAGTGCCATGTAATTCGGAATCGCTGCAGTCCGGCACGTACTGCAATCTCCTTCAGTTCAGAATGGCGAAAGCCCCGCAGTACAGAGATTGATCCATCGTGGCGAAACATAGGCGACTTCGACATGAAAGGAGCGATCACTCTGAACGCATGGTACGCAAGCGGATGGCGGTGCAGATCATTCACGATCAGCCCGCCTGAAGCAACGCGAGCCAGCGTCCGGACATGTTCAATGGCGGTAGCGGTATCCAGGTGATGCATGAACATGGACGACATCGCCACATCGAAGTCGCCAGGTCCATACGGAAGCGCAAGCGCATCGGCCACCTCGATCCGGATCCGTTCGCGCAGGGGACCGGATAACCGCTTATTCAGTGCCGCATTTGCGTAGGCCACGGTAGCCGGGTTTGCGTCTATACCAATGATCCGGACATAGAGCTTGTGCCGGTCCGCCCACCGGACAATGTACTCCGGGATATCCCCTATCCCGGTCCCCACATCGAGGATACGTACCGGTCTCTGAAATGATCGGGCATGCGCACGCAGGTAAGGTCGCAGCGGAGCCATTACCGTGGCGTACCCTCCGAGAAGCCGATTCACTTTTCGCAAGTCATCCAGCGCATCAGACAGACGATCATCGGTGATGGTAAAATCGTCCATCATCTCGCCTGTCGTGGAACGAACGGAGTAGTCTGGCACGTCCGTATGCGGTCTGGCTAAGCAGCGTCACCCCCAGCGTTCGAGGTGATCCAGGAGGAAATCTATCGGGTATACGTGGCGGGTATCGTCTGCATCACGACGGAACACGACCTCGGACCACCCGTGCAGTCCGACAGGAGTATATCGCCATCCGTCCATCCAGAGTTTCTTGCCGGAGATCGCGCGAATCAAGATGCGTTCGTACCGGGAGCGTGAAAGCTCACGCTCAGGAAACAAGTTATCCCACACACACAGGCGGCCTACATCGTCGTATTCTGGTGGCCGGTCGGGAAGGTCGAGCAGCGAAGGGATCCTGCCACTCAGGACACCCCCTATCATACGGTAGGTGAACGGCTCCGCGATACGCCGGATGCCAATGCGGAAATACTGAAAGACGCGCGTTGCGATCTCTCGCAGAGACAGCAGTTCGTAGTTGACATCCCGAGATCCGACCGCACCCGTCCGCACGCGCCAGACCGGTACGTCCGGCGAGGTAACGAAAGGATTCTGCGGGTAACAGTCGTAACGAGCGAGCCAGCCGCTGCGAGATGTATGCGGGATAGGCCGTAGATCGGTCATGACGGGAAGACGAGCCTTATCAAGCATATCCAACTCGAAGGAAGGCCATTTCATGACTTCACGGACCACACCGGTAATGAATGCGCCCGTTGCAATCATCAAGGCCGCGCTGGGCGTGAAGTCCAGCGTTATCTCGATACGATCTCCCCGGGGCCTTACCCCTACTCCCGTCGAGCGTTTGTTCGTGGCCAGGAGCATGACCGGAGCCGGCAGAATGCGGGCCAGGAGGAACGCGAGTTTCTCTACCGTTCGACTTCGCCCCTGCTGGTGGGGAGGTACATCGAACGAAATGTTATAGTGAGAGCTAAAGCCGGCCAATCGCACGTCATGCCTGTGCTCTCGCTCCCACGCATCCATTTCCTCACGAATGAAGAGGATGGACTCCCAGAGGGAGCGCCCGGCCCGGGCGGCACAGCCACGCTCAATTTCGATGACAGGCGTTGCCACCTCGATGACACCGGTATCGAAATAGACCGCACCACCTGTCGGGAGATGGTAGGACGTTCCAATCCGGTGAATGAGCGGACCGCGTACAAACGAGCGCGGGTCGCCAAACACGTTTTCCGGCTTAACCTGCCTGTCATCCAGGAAGACGACAAACTCGGACTCCATGCCAATGGCCGCCAGCCTCAGGCCGAGTCCCCGCTCGATTTCGCGCCGTCCCTTTACGCCGCGCTCGCCCCCCTTTTTCTTCTCGGTGCTCTTCGCTGCCTTCCTTTCGCGTGTAATCATTTCCGATCCGCCTCTCCCTGGCCTTCTTCACCTGTGGTCTCCGGCGGCACCAGTGTTACGAAACCGATGTCCACGTGGAGGTGATCCGGAGTACATCCGGGCTCTGTTCCGTACGGAAGCGTCCAGGTTGCCGGCAGGACATCCTGAACGATCTTGCGGTAATACTCGATCTTCTCCTCGTCCACCAGGTAGTCGTTCCCCACCCGGTAAATGTTGGCACCCGTCCCAAAGGTGTGCGTGTTTGCTACATCAGAGAAGTAGTGGGACGGGGAGCGGTAGCCGCCATTGGCGGCGATATGAACGTATGTGTTGACGCGTTGTCTGAAGAGAGCAAGATGCGCTGCAAGCAGCGTAACGGCACACGGAACGTAGCGAGGAAAGAGCCGCTGCAATTCCGCTTCACGTACGTCAACGTTTATGAACTCCCAGAGGCTGAATCCCGGCGCCAGCACCGTTTCACGTGCCGTTTGCCAGGAGTCGATTTCATAAAAGTACCGTGGAAGCCGGCGCAACCGACCGTTCTTGTCTTTTAGAAGCTCTCCCGGTTTGAGCACACGGCGGTATGGCTCACTGAGTTCCAGGCCATCGACTACCTTGAGGGAGAACTTCGAATATTCGTTACACATCAGCCTCAGCCTCCCCGGCCAGGTGGTGGTAGACAATCCGCGAAAGGTCGGCAACCACCTCGCGCCGCCCGGACCGATCCGGTCTCCACTGGCTCAGAATAGCTACCGCATAGGGCTGGCGATCAGGTAGAAACACGAGCCCGGCATCATGAGAGACCGTCGAGATCTCACCCGTTTTATTGGCAACCCTCGCCCGGCTTCTAACGAAGTCAGGAAGTCCTGCCGGAATGCCGCTCGTGAATTCTTGCCGGAGCAGAATATCAAGCATCTGATCTCTGGATTCCGGCGAGAAGTACCCCCCACTGTAAATAGCCTTCAGCAGGCTGACCAGGCCGTTTGCGGTAACGCGATTATTGATACCCGCCTCAAAGGCACGCTCATCCTCAACACCACGCTGAAAATCGATGCCGTGGATATCCAATCGGTTGAGGACATCCTGAATCCACTCACGCCCGAGCAAATCCACGAGAAGGTTGGTCGCCAGATTGCTGCTGGTCGCGATCATGTGGAGCGCCAACTCTTCCAGCCGCATCGTCTTGCCGATAGCAGCCTGGACGGTGGCATTCGCATCTCGACTGGCTGCTACCTGATACGGCTTACCGTCGGCGGCGCTCAAGAACCAGTTCCGTACGTGGAGCCGAGCCTTGGGATGAAACCTGTTCTCATCAATGGCCGCAAAGAGAGCCGCCAGCACTGCTATTTTAATCGTACTGGCTGCGTGGAACCACCGATCTCCGTGGTAGCTGCCTGCGGTATCCTTTTCGTAATCGTAGTAGGATATGGCTATCGACTCGGCGCCCGCTTCTCTAGCAATGCGTTCTATGTCGTTGCGCAACACACCCGAATCCTGCATAACCACAACCCTTACCGACACTGCTATGAATGGAGTGCCTAAGGAGATAAGTTAGCACAAGTGCCTATTTGCAGCAGGATCCAGGTTGTAAATCTATTGTCCACGTTTCGGCGCGGCGGATACCTCGTGCAGAGTCAAGCCTCATGGAATGAGCAAGACGCACATATTCCTGAGGACCCAAATGTCCTCCATCAGCCACCTCGAAACACATTAGCCGGGTAAACCGGGATTCGGAATCTCATTCCAGTTGGCAGGCAGACCTTAAGAAAGGCTGAAAGGTCCCAGACATGATCGGGGACCTTTCAGCATGACACAATCTGGGGGAAGAGATCCATCCTGAAAGGAGCGCCTTGTACCAAGCAAAAAGATAGATCTCGGGTGTGGTACTCTTCCGCGGGGTCCTTCGACTCGTGCGCTACACCGCGCTCAGAACGACATATGGAGGCATGAAGCGATCTGCACGTGACCTCATGCTCCACACCAGAACGATGGTCCGGGAGGTGACGAACCCGGATCAGATACCGATCAGATCCTCCGGAGAAGATCTTTCAGAAACGTGCGTAGCTCCATCAGCTCCTTCCGGGGAAGGTCGGGCTGAGCCGATGCTCGACCGGCACGCTCACGCGCAAGCACCTGCCTAGCCCCTTCGATCGTGTACTTCTCGTCCCGCAGAAGTTGCTGTATACGGCGTACCAGCGCGATATCCTGCTCGGTGTAGATACGACGGCCACCCCGATTCTTGTTGGGGCGCAGTTCCTCGAATTCCGTTTCCCAGTACCGCAACACGTGCTGATCCAGATCGGTCAGCTGAGCTACTTCCCCTATCGAATAATAGAGTTTCTTAATTCCG
Source organism: Rhodothermales bacterium (assembly GCA_041690215.1). GTDB lineage: Bacteria > Bacteroidota > Rhodothermia > Rhodothermales > DASSAV01 > DASSAV01. The sequence continues at coordinate 98,056 of JAWLHQ010000007.1, read as the reverse complement.
CCAGCGCTCATAGAGAATTCTTATGTTGCCCAGAAGCTTTGGTATGGGAAATCAACGATTAAGGCATGATACCTCCAGTTCTACTTTAAATCAAATACCAGCCGACCGGATGAATGGTGTCGGGAGAATCCGTGAATACATGGCCGATTCGAGAGATCGCGTATCCCTAACGGCGGAGTAGCGTTCAACGCGGCACATGTCTGTGTTATCGGTGCTGTTCATGCTACGCCCCACTCGAATCGACTGGAAGACAGAAACGGGATTGCTCTTTACGGTGCTGGTCTGGGGCATCAACTTCCCGATTCTCAAGTCGGCGCTCGGGGTGATGCATCCGCACGTCGTGAATGCGTTCCGGTTTGCCATTTCGGCCAGTGTCCTAGGCGCGGTGTACATGATCCAGCAGCGGCAAAACGGGATCACCCTGAAAGAGACGGTCCGGAGGCACGGCAAGCAAATCGTCGCCCTTGGCATGCTCGGCTACATTTTATACCAGCTTAGCTTCATCCTGGGCATCAGTAACACCTTTGCAGGTAATGCAGCGCTCATCATGTCGAGCGCGCCACTCTGGACGGCTTCCATCGGGCATCTGGCTGGTTCGGAGCGACTGAATGGGGGCGCCTGGGTGGGCCTGACCATCTGCCTGACCGGAACGGCTGTCATCGTGTTCGGGGGAAGCCAGGCTATCGACTTTGCCAGTAGTTCTTTCGCAGGAAACCTGCTCATGCTACTGGCTGCAGCCATGTGGGGCGCTTATACGGCTTTCAGCAAACCGGTGCTGAAGCACCTTCAGCCAAGCACGCTGGCTTTTCTCGGCCTCGCCACTGCGCTTCCCTTCCTGCTCTCGCTATCCATTCCTTACTGGGAAGAGGTTGTGTGGTCCCACGTGGACGCATGGGTGTGGCTGGCGATCCTTTTTTCGGGAAGCCTTTCGACCGGAATCACGATCATCATCTGGAATTCAGCGATCAAAAAGGTTGGAGCAGCGCAGACGGCTGCCTACAATAACCTCGTCCCCTTCATCGCCGTTCTCGCCAGTTTCCTCATTCTGGACGAGCACATCGCCGTCGTCCAGGTCCTCGGGGGGGTTCTCATTATCGGCGGGTTGATTCTCATGCGCCGCGCCCGTCCCGCGCCGTAATCCTACCGAACTTTAGATACCTCAAACCCCGTGGACCTCAAACGTGGAGCCCTCCACGGGATCTTTTTCCACCTCGATTCGAACCGGAAAAGCCTCCTTTAGCTCTTCCAGGTGTGTGATGACGAGAATCTTGTCGAAGTCTCCCTGAACGGCCTGTATGGCTTCGACCATACTCTGAACGCCCTGAGCATCCTGCGTTCCGAATCCTTCGTCGATGAAGAGCGCACGCACCTGTACCCCGCTTCGCTCGGCCAAGATCTGTGATAGCGCAATGCGCAGGGCGAAGTTGACACGGAAGGCCTCTCCACCCGAGAACGTCTCATAGGGGCGGGCCACGCCGAGTTCATCCGTAATGATGATGTCCAGCGTTTCTTTGGTGCCACCCGTCTTCTTGTCCTTCAGCGTCTCCAGCTTCACATGCATCTTGCCATCGGTAAGGCGGTCCAGGATCTCATTGGCACGCTCCTCCAACTCCGGAAGCGTCTGCTCGATGATGAGCGACGGAATGCCCTGGCGGCCAAATGCGGCGCGAAGGTGTTTGTAAATGGTCCGCTGGTGCTGTAGTACGGAGGCTTCTGCCCGGCGTACATCAAGCGTTTCCCTATCCTTCGCGGTCTGCTCCAGCTTCGCGGTGAACTCACCCAGTTGCACCTGCAACAAATGCAGCGCATCCTCCTCCCGTTTCATCTCATGCTGCACCGATGCGCGCTCCGCCTCAACCGCCGGAAGATCCGCTATTTCCAGCCTGATCTGATCCATCTTCGAAGAGAGCGCGTCTCGCTCGGAGCGTGCCTGCCTCAACCTTTGCTCCACCCGGCTCAGGCTTTCCTTCCAATCGAGAATGTTCTGCTGGGCATTCAGCAGATCTTTCATCCGTGCGCCAGCTTGAGAGAGATCCTTGATCTCGGCGCGTACTTGCTCCAGCCGCACAGGATTGAAGCCGATCGCGTCAAGTTGCTCCTTGAGCTTGCCAATCAGTTCGCGCACCGGCCCCAGTACGGTCCCATCGTCCAGTTGAGCTTGCAGCGCCCGAACCTGATGCTCGCCCTGCGCCACCAACTTCCGAAGCTCGTCGCGCCGCCCGGCCACTTGCTCCAGATGGCGAAGTTGATCTTCAAAGCGCGGAGCTTGCGCGACCTCCAGACGAACCTCCTCAAAGGCTGCCTCATCGAAAGGAAGGCTTTTCAACTTTTCTTGCAGTTCCTTCCACCGCGCCCGCTGCTCCTGCCCGTAGCGTTTTTCCTCGATGACAGCCTGCAGTTCACGGATCCGGATCGTTCGCTGCGCGATCTTCTGGACGTCGTCATGATAGCATCCGATCCGTTCTTCGACGGTTGCGAGCCGTTCCGGGATTTCCCGGAATCCTTCGAGCTTCAGTTGAAGTGCCTTGTAATCGGCACGGAGGCGTTCCCGGTCCCGGGTGTGGCGTTCGATCTGCGAAGCTCTGTCCTCGATCTCGCGTTCCAGTGCAGCGATGGATTCCTGATAATGTGCCTCTACTTCGGCTCTCCGCTCGTGGGAAAGTGTCGTGCCACAGGTGGGACATTTTCCATCCTCGCGCCCGTCCAGAAAACGGGCGAAGTTATCCTGGAGCTTCCGTACATCGCTGCGCCTTGCCGAAAGCTCACCTTCGCATTCCTTTATCGATTCGGCTATGGACTGGCCCCGGCTGAGCGTCTCTTCAAGCTTTGCTTGAAGCTCATCACGCTCACGCAAGGCCTGATTGAGATCGTTGCGCTCGGCTTCGAGCTTCTCGATAGAAGGCAGTGCCGCCGTGGCTTGCTCGTTCTGCTCCTGGAGCGCCGCCACCTGTCCGCTGATCGACTCCCTCAGAGCGAGCAGTTCGCGTTCGACGTGGGTCACTTCATCTTCGATGGCTTTCCGCTCCTGAAGTGTCGCGTTCATCTGCTCGAGCCGCTTCTGCGCCTCTCGAGCCTGCAGTAGCTTACGACGTACAGCAGGCTCTTCGGTCAGCTGGGTCTCGCAGTCGGCGAGCGCGGCCCGGTTCGAGCGAAGCTCAACCTCTTCGGCGTGCAGGCGCTTCTCCCACTCGAGCCGCCGATCCCGAAGCTCTGCCTCGCGTTGTTCGATCTGCTTCTCCAGTCCCCGGTACAGATGGCTTTTCGTATCCAGTTCATCCCGTTCCTCCTGCAGCCGCTGATACCGGTCGTAATCTCGCTCGATCTGCTCTCGCTGCCGGACCAGTGTATCTGCCTCGGCTAGCCGCTGGCGCAACCGCTGCTCGTCCTGCTCAAACTGGCTGATCTGCTGTACGAGGCTCTGCAAGGACTGCTCGGTTGCCGCGGCCTCCCGCTGGCGTGCCTCGAGCACAGCAAGTCGCTCGGTGAGCCGGCGTTCCTCTTCCCGGAGTTCCCCTATGCGCTTCTGATGACTGCGAACGGTGCCCAGCAGCTCATCCCGCGCTTCCCGCCACTTCGGTTCCTGCTCTACAGACTCCTGCAGCCGTTGAATCTCCGCATCTGCCTGCTGCAGGCGGTCAGCGGCTTCGCGCTCTTTATCCCGGGCGATGTCCGCCAGACGGTCGTAGCGACCCAAGTCCAGGATCTTGGCAAGGATCTCCTTCCGTTCGTTGGGTTTTTTCTTGGTAAACTCGTCAGAGCGGCCCTGGACCAGAAACGCCGAGTTGATAAACGTCTCGTAATCAAGCCCCAGAATGGCATTCAGCCGTTCCTGCGTCTCGCGGATGGAGGCTCCGGTCAGTGGACGATGGCTATCGCTACCAGGCTCGTATGCGAGCAGTTCGAGATCGGTCTTGTTCGTCTTGCCGCTAACCGACCGGGTGTAGGACCGAACGACCCGGTAGCGATTACCGTCCGTATCGAAAACGAACTCGACCAGCATGCGTCGTGCGCCTACCCGAATCAGTTCATCGTCGGGTTTATGGCTTCCGCTGGATTTACGGGCCTCACCCCAGAGCGCCCACGTCATCGCATCCAGAAGCGCCGACTTACCCTGGCCGTTCCGCCCGGACAGACATGCGACGTGGAATAGCTCAAAATCCAGCGGCGGCGCGGCCGTACCGTAGCTCAGGAAGTTTGTAAGTCGAAGCTCGACTGGAACCATCAGTGCGTATACTTTCCGGCGGACTGTGCCGGTACAGCCTAATCAGGAAGTGCGTTCTAAGATCTGACGCGGAGGCCGATTCATCAGCCAATATAACGCAATCGAAGGGCTCGTGCGGACCGTTCGAATGACCTTCCGCGACTTCTCACCGGCTCCACTCCCCCAGATCGACGTATCGCCCAAAGTTGCGCGCTAGCGGCTCCACGGCAGGCATGCGCTCTGCAAGCCAGTTCCATGAAGCGGGAAGAATAGATCCTACCGGTTCATACAGGATTGATTCGGCTCGTGTCTCGGGGCCAGGCAGGCTGATGAAACGAAACACGAGCAGCAAGGCGCTGACGAGCAAGGCTGCCTTGAATGCCCCTGCAAGCCCCCCTACCGCCCGGTTCAGGAAGGAAAGCCGCAGGGCTCCCAGCACGCGCTCCAGCATCCGGACAACCACGAACATGACGATCTGCACGACCAGGAAAAGCAGGATGAAGGCGAGGAAAGCCCCTACTCGATCCGAAACGTCCAGCACCTCCACAATAGCCCGACCGAACGGCGTGGCGTATTGCACGGCGAGCAGAAAACCCAGGACCACGCTCACTACTCCGGCTACCTGACGAACGGCGCCCGTCATGAGCCCGCGTACCAATCCCACGAGGAGAACAACGAGGATGACGATATCCAGAGTGCTCAAGGACAAAGTTGCATCTTATTTCCAAAAAGAGATACGGGGCCGTTGTACAACGGCCCCGTATCCTAAAGATAACGCAACTTCGAGCAAGATAGTGCCTTATACGTTCTTCTCGTTGAGATCGGTCAGGATACCCTGTACGACCTCTTGTACGCGATGGCCTTCCACACGGCCGCGCAGAAGGCGCATCGTTTCCCCCATTACCTTACCAGAATCTCTTTGCGTAATGGGTCCCATGCCCATAATGACCTGGTGGACAACCCTGCGGATCTCATCCACATCGAGCTCCGGAGGAAGGTAGTCCTCGATGATCGCCAGTTCTTCGACTTCTTTTGCGACCAGATCATCGCGTCCCGCCGCTTTGTACTGCTCGATTGCATCTCTGCGCTGCTTCGCCTGCTTCCGAACGACAGCGAATTCCTGTTCTTCAGTCAGGCTGCCCTCGCCACCCTGGCGCTCCGCAATTTCTTTCTCCATAAGGGCTGCGCGTAAGGAGCGGATAGTCCGCAGGCGAACTTCATCCTTGGCGCGCATGGCATCCTTGAGATCCTCAGCAAGTCTATCCTTCAGCATGATATCACAGAATATGGAGGAGCAGTTCTCGTGGTAATCTACGACGTGCGCATCTGGCGCTCAGGCTCTTGTTGCCAACGTTACGTAAATCCTACCTGCGCAGTAACAGCCGGATTGCAAAGACTCCCATACCTACCTGCATGGCCCCCAGTGAAATACCGGCCTGCACGTCATAACGCTTGACCCGTGAGCGAATATCGGGATCACCCGTTTCTCTGTACTGGTCATATAGATCGTCAGCCTTGAATTTGTAGTGGATGGCGGCAACGCCTGCCCCTACGGCGAGCCCAAGTGCGGCATAATCAATCCAGGTCCGCGATTGCCTCGGTGGGCGCCATGCGATTTCCGCTGCCTGATGCTCCTGCCCCCCGGAATGAAGCATAACCTCCACATCGTTCCAGATTTCAGATCCGGCATCGACCTGTTGGACGAGATAGCCTGGATGTTCGATGCGAAACACGCCGCTTAGCGGCACCTCGGAACGATAGAGAACCGGCGTTTCACCTATCCTCCAGCGCTCGCCACTCTGTTCGAGGTATACGACGGCATCGAATGGAACGGTGCGAATCTGGTAGTAATAGGGAAAATTGAGCCGATACCGGTAGGTCGAGTCGGCTCGGATCAATTCGACAGGCTGAACAACAGGTGAAATGTTCCAGCCGTTTTCTTCCTGAGCCACGAGCCGGATTTCGCGTACAGTCATGGGCATGAAGAAGGTGCCCTGGGATGCGTACCCCAGCCACAGGGAGTCCGCGTATACGAGCGCTTCGGGGTAGTTGGTCTCAATAACGACAGCCGCACGCGGCTGCCCCTGCGCTGCACACACCATGCCCGCCAGTAACAGACACAGCACAACGGATTTATTTGCTCCGGGCATACGCATCAGCGGCCTTGAATAGATATACGTTCTGAGGCTCCGATGTCACCACGATGTACTCGTCGCGTGCAGCGAGAGCGGACTTGATCCGGCCCTCAAGTTGCTGTTCCCACACCAGGCGGCCCGTGGCACGCTCGACAGCATACAGCTTGCCGTCCAGTCCACCGGCAAACACCGTATGTGCAGCAATGAGCGGAGCGGCGGCAAATCCCTCTCCCGCATCGAACGTCCAGCGAAGCGCCCCTGATGTTGCATCCAACGCGCGCAGCTTTCCATCTGAGGCGCCGAACACGACCTCACTCTCCGATACGGCCGGCGTTGAAATGTACACGGCCTTACCCTCAACGGCATACGTCCACCGGATGGCACCCGTCTCGGTATCCAGCGCAACGAGATGGCCGCGCGTCGTGGGCAAAAATACCAGGTCTTCGTTCGATGAGGGTGTGGCGTGGACAGGCATTCCGATATCCGTCCACCACAGATCGCGTCCATCCGTCGTACTCAGTGCCAGCACTCCTCCTCTATCGTCCGCAACGACGATGGCGTGGTCTCCCGTGGCGACCGGAGATGCCAGTACGGTAACCAAGCTGTCCAGGGCGCGCTCCCACTCGATCTCACCTGAGCGAGCGTTTATGCCACGCACGCGAGACTCGGCGTCCACGACGATTATCTGGTCGCCCGATACGAGGATACCCGCTTCGATGGGCGCATCCTTCATGCTCCACAGCGTTTCACCTCTGGTCAGATCGTGCGCGTAGAGGGCGCGTTTCCCCCAGGCTACAGGAATGTATATCACGCCGTTCTCGATAGCAGGCGTCCCCTCTACGGCATCGCCGAACTCCTTGACTCCTCGACGCTTTCCTGTCGTGAGATCCACTACATGGACTTCCCCCCTGCGCGTCGCAACAATGACGTTGTCTCCGAGGAGAAGCGGCGAACCAGGTCCGAACGCTGCGCCAGCATTATAGGACCAGACCTCCTCTAAAGGTGGCGCTACGTCGGCGATCGGCATATAGCTGCGTTGCGGCGAGGCTCCTTCCGTGAGCCAGTCGGCCTCGCCTACCGAGTAAGCATTCTCCACCTGTAGCGAACCGCATCCGGTCAGCAGGACCAGCGAGATCAGAAAGCCAGCGCCCAACTTACCTCGCTTCGACGCTATGGGAATGGAAACGGCCATCCATGCTGACAATTAGAAATCCCAGCCGAAGAAAAACTGCTTGAACAGGTGGTCGGAGCGGTCCCGGAACCCATTGTAGAACCGGTAGCCAATGTCATATCGCAGCACGAATCCTCCAAAGATGTTGACTCGTAGTCCGAGACCCGCCGAGCCGATCGTCTGCCCGGTCGTCACTCCACTGACAAGCGGCAGATTTTCCCGATCGGAGTACCCTCGGTTCCATACATGCGCGGCGTCGACGAATGCAGCCCCTCTGATATTCGCGATACCGAACGGAGCAAGAATGGGCAAATAGAGCGAGGGAGCCGTCACGAGTGGGAAACGCAGTTCGTGCGAGGTAAACCACATCTTCTTTCCGCGCACGCCAAAGAGTGGGTACCCGCGCAGATCCCAGCTCCCGCCGAGGAAAAAGAGCCGGGCTTCCTTTCCCTCATTCATCCGGGCCAGCCCCCACGAGGCCAGCGTCATCTGCCTGCCCAGGCGCAAGTAATGCCGCAGATCGGCGGACAGCGTGAAATAGTTCACGTTCGAATATCTCACGTCCGTCGTATATGCTGCCGTGAGGTTCGCCCGCCAACCATCCATCGGCCCGTTGCTATTATAGAGCGTGTTGTCGTGGACAAGCGAGATGGAGTTCGAGAGCAGGAGTGCCTGACGATCCACGTCCGTGAAGGTGACTTCCTTGTCGCTCCACGAAAACGAGGAGCCGATCTCGATCCGGCGAAACATGGAAAATGGATAGCTGACGGAAGCCGCGCCTCCGTACATCGTTTCCCAGAACAGTGGATACTCGCTGAGCGCGTCGGGATCGGTGATATCGTACCGCAAGCCGCCATACCGGTAGATGCTGTAGGCCACGTTAGTGCGGCCTTTGAGTTGAACCCGCGTAAGCGCCAGGTTCATGCCCTTGAGAAAGTCGCGCTGGCCAGTCGAGTTGTTGTAGAACGTGACGTACCAGTAGTCGTCACCAAGCATATCGGAGAAGGCCAGAACGGCGCCACCGGTTGTACCCCAGACCGGATTCTGCGACACGGCTCCCTGAGCGATATCCAGATTGTACTTTCGGCGATACGGCACCCGCTCCACGCCGTCCTCTGTGCCGAGCCGGTCAAACGTCCAGTGTTCGCCTACACTGGCGAGATCGATATCTGCCTTGCGCTTGGGATTTGCGATGAGCGAGTCAATATCGCCGAGGCTACGAATCGTGAAACGGTAGTGCTCAAAGCTGGTAAAGACAAGGTGCCCATCATCGGTCCAGACCGGATCGTAAGCGGTTCCGATGAGATTCGTAATCTGTCTCTCTTCAGGTTCGGCTTCGGCCGACACCGACTCTGTTCGTTCGGCATGTACCGGCACCGTGCCGCCATTCGTGCTGGCGAGCATCGCCGCTACCTGGGGTACACGGCCCGGACCGCGTTCCACCTTTACGACCCAGATATTCTGTGCGCCGAAGCGCCCCGTACTGTCGCGGCGGGCACTCGCATATACAACGCGTGTTCCGTCCGGACTCCAGCGCGGTGCAATATCGTACTGGTCTCCAAACGTGAGGTATTCGATCTGCTTCTCCCGGACATCGTACAGGAAGAGGTTGTACGCGCTGTACACGCCGAGCGATGTACGGTCCGAGCTAAATGCCAGGTAGCGTCCATCCGGACTCCAGGCCGGGTCGCGGTCATCGTAACTGTCGTTGGTCAGTTTCTCCAGGCTGCCGCTCTCAAGGTCGAACACGAACAGATCACTGAAACCGCTCCGGTCTATGGATGAGAAGGCGATCCTCTTGCCGTCCGGACTCCAGTCAGGCGAATACACTGCGATCTGGCCCTCGAATCTGAACGTCGGCCCCATCTCGTCTCGTTCGAGATCGTAGATGTGGATGACGTCCTGCTCTCCGCTCTTCGTTACGAAGGCAAGCTTACCATCCCTCGAAATGCTAATCCGGCTTTCGAATACGTGGAACGCCTCGAACCTATCCGTCCGCTCGCCCGGAATGATGGTTTCCGGTTTTCCCAACGGCCGGAACAGTGAATCTACTTCTACAGCGTACACATTCGTGTAGCCCGTCTTGTTTGCGACGAAGTATACCTTCCGGGTTCCATCCTTAAACCTGTGGAAGGCAGGCTTCGAGTTAAACCCCTCGGTGGAAAGCCCCTCACTGATATGGGCTGCGATATCTGCCTCTTCCAGATCGGGGTAGTACTGTTCCTTCAGCCAGTCCTGCCATTTCCGCGCAATCTCGAAGAAAGGCTCACGAAGCGTCGTCTCGAGAATAAACCTGAAATCCTGATCCTTCCACGAGTTCTCAATGAGACGCAGGATTTTCTCCTCTCCATACTGTTCAGAGATGAAGCGGCAAATGGCCTCTCCCTGCTTGTACATGAGATACGTACCGGAAATCCGGGCCATGTTCTCAAGCGGGACCAGGTAGTTCGAAAAGAGCGCGTCCCGCATCATCATTTCGTGCTGATGGTCCGGCTCACCCGACCAGTACTCTGCCAGCCCCTCCGTGAACCAGAGAGGTAAGAAATGATCGGGCGGCACTCGATGGTCCCGCATGGCCCGCAGGACGCGGGAATACGTGAATACATGGACGAGTTCGTGCCGGATGACCCGGCGGAAACGATGGATATCCCCGTTTGCCGGAATGACGACGCGCCCTTTCAAAAACTCAAAGAAGCCCCCCACGCCGTCAGGAATGAAGCCTGGTGTCGTGTTAGTCTGCTTGAAGTGGATGTTCGACGAATAGAAGATGAGCGGGACACGCTGGGTGAGCGAGAAGTTGAACTTGTTCTTCAGGTCCTCATAAGCTTCCTCAGCGAAGAAGGCACCGTGCTCCGCCAGCTTCTGCATTTCGGGATAGTAGTAAACGTCGAAATGCTCCGTTTTCAGAACGTGCCAGTCGAAGTCCTCGTACTGGATCTTGTTGCGCCCGAAGTGATAGCCGTACTGCGCATCGACTGGTGGGACGATAGCAGCAGACAGCAGGAAGAGTAGGACCCAACGCCGAGACATGTGGGTAGGGCTCTGGTGGAACGGAAGCGGGACTACACGTACGTCAGTATCTGCGTGAAGAACCTAACGAAACGGATCGCTCCGGCCTGGCCGGCCGCCGCACCATGCACCATCGGTAAGAACTCTCTCCGTCACACGTGAGGCCACATGCATTTAGATTCCAGAGGAATCTTCTACCCTCACCCCTACACCCCCGAATCGCCACGGCTTCCGGTTCGTGCGCAACTTCGAAGAAGTCTCAATCCGGCTGCAAGCATACGACAAAAGAGCACAAAAACCAGCTTTGCCGCATTCGCTGCAAATCGGTTTAGGGCGGCTACGCAACGCTTACAGTGGCCGTTCCCAAGTTACAAGAACGTTGGGGGTATAAAAAGATAAAAGACAGTGCCCTAAACGGCAGGCTCAGGTCAGGTCATTCATGCCTGCTGGGTGTCGGATACCCTGGCCATCGACTCTTCCAGGAAGAGCGTCAGTTCTGGCGTATGCTCGTGCAGCCACTCATCTACCATCCGTCCCACTTCCTCAGCAGTCGATGCGCGTAGCGCCTCTTCAGCGAGCGCCTCCGCCTCACTGAGTCGCATCGAACGAATAACCCGTTTTACCTCCGGCAAAAACACGGGCGAAGCACTGAGTTCACGCAACCCGAGCCCAACGAGAAGAGGTGTGGCCCGCGGGCTCCCTGCCATCTCGCCACAGATTCCCACCGGAATGCCATGGCGCTTTGCGGCGTCGACCGTCTGTTTAATGAGGGAGAGCACAGACGGATCAAGCTCCTGGTAGAGATGCGATACGAGGTCATTACCACGGTCGACGGCCAGCGTATACTGCGTAAGGTCATTGCTGCCAATCGAGAAAAAGTCCGAAACAGCCGCGAAACGGTCGATGAGCAGAGCCACGGCGGGGACCTCTACCATGATTCCTACAGGCACATTCTCATCGAACCTCGTACCGGTTGCCCGCAATTCGCCTTTGACTGCATTAAAGATGGCCCTAAACGTCTCCACCTCCAGCAGGCTGGTCACCATCGGCAGAAGGATACGGACCGGACCGAAGGCGCTGGCCCGCAGGATGGCACGAAGTTGCGGAATGAGGATGTCCGGTTTATCCAGGAGTACGCGGATGCCACGCCAGCCAAGGAACGGATTCTGCTCACGATGGCCGAGAGGAAGCATCTTATCCCCACCGAGATCGAGAACCCGAAACGTGGTCGTATTAGGCGCAACGGCATCGACGATGCGCTTGTACGTCGCGAACTGATCCTCTTCAGAAAACGCAAGCCGTCCCTGCATGAGGAACAGAATCTCGGTCCGGAATAATCCGATCCCCTCGGCGCCGTATGTAGAAAGCAACGGCAATTCTTCCGCGAATTCCAGATTGGCGCGCAGAGCTACCCGATATCCCTCCTTCGTTCTGGCAGCCAGCGGAACGATCTTCTTCTGCTGTAACTCCAGGTCCCTGAGCCTGTCCTGCTGCGCCCGGTAACTGCGTACCGTCTCGGGAGTCGGGTTAATGATAATGCGGCCGTGCAGACCGTCCAGGATGATCAGATCGCCGTTGTCTACCTTCTTGCTCAGCCCATGGGTCCCCACCACTGCCGGCAGGTTCAGCGAGCGCGCCATAATGGAGACGTGCGATGTCGAGCCGCTGAAATCCATGGCGCAACCGAGAATGCTGCGCCGGCTGAAGAGGATGATATCTGCAGCCGTAAGGGTCTCGGCCACGACGATGGAGTCCTCCTCTATGGCCGATAGGATCTTGCCCCTCCGGAGGTGCCGGACGATTCGCTCCTGAACATCCAGCAAATCATTGGCGCGCTCGCGGAAGAATTCGTTATCGCTTGCCTGCAGGAGTTGGCGATGCTTGCTGACCACAGTGACCGTAGCAAAAGCCGCATTGCAATGATCCTGGCGTATTTTCTCTACAACAGCGTCATACAACGCCTCGTCCCGCAGCATCATGGCCTGGGCTTCGAAGATGCCTGCACTGGCCTCCCCGAGCTTCTCACGAGCGATCGACGCGATTTTCGTGAGATCTCGCTCCGACTTCTGAACGGCGTATTCGAAGCGTTCCAGTTCTTCCTCTAGCTCCTCCTCGCTTACCTCGTATTCCTCTACGTCGGGGGTATCCCTGGCAAACAGAAAGGCTGGTCCGATAGCAATGCCCGGCGACACACCGATGCCATGCACGATCTCCTCTGATTCGTGTTCACGTGTCGCGTTCGGCATTCTATCCATATGTGGGGACCGGTGGTGCTAGGAAGATACGTCGTGCGTGAATGTACCGCACCGCCGCACATCCGACTCAGAACTACTTCACCTCTCCAAACCCATCCTCGAACAACTTTGAAATCGCGTCCGCAGCCTCCTTCTCATCTTCTCCGTCCAGAACGAGAGTCAGGGTCGATCCCTGCTCGGCCGCCAGAGTCATGACGCCAATGATGCTCTTCCCATTTATCTCGTAATCATCCTTCTGGATGTAAAAATCCGATCGGAATTTCGAGGCGGTACGAACGATCATCGATGCCGGGCGGGTGTGAAGCCCCGCCTGGTTCGTAACAGTAACCTCGCGGACAATCATGCGGATTCAAACGTTGAACGCAATGGATTCTCTACTTTTACGCCTCCTTCAGAGGCCATACAAAACAGCGCCTAATGTAGGCGTTCCTGCATGCGACGCACAAGCCAGCGGAGCGTCTCACGGGCAGGAACACTCGGAAGGTCATCTATACACCGAATCGCTTCCTCGGTATGATATACGACGGCCTCCCTCGCCTGCTCCAGAACGCCCAGCCGCACCATTCGCTCCCGCGCTTCTCCGACGAGGGAGGCCGAAAGTCCGCGGTTCGCAATGATCATCTGAAACCACTCTCTATCCGGACCACTGGCCCGCTCGAGGGCGCTCAGGAGCAAAAAGGTCTTTTTCCCTTCAACGAGATCTCCGCCCACAACCTTGCCCCACCGCTCATCTTCAGCCGTCAGATCGAGCAGGTCGTCTTGAATCTGGAATGCCCTGCCGAGATGAACACCAAGCGTTCGGAGCGTGTCACGCGCTGCATCCGGCGCGTTGCCGATCAGACCGCCCATCTCCAGCGACGCACGCAGCAGGGCGCCCGTTTTGCGGTCGATCATGTCCAGGTACTCATTCAGCGTAACGGAATCGCGGGTTTCGAATGATTTGTCGAGAGCCTGCCCTTCACAGAGTTGTGCGACCATTTCGTAGTAGACGTGCAGAATCTCGGCCAGGCGATCCGTTTTCAAGCGCGCCAACAAATCGTATGAGAGGGCCATGAGCAAATCGCCGCATAGAATGGCCGTGCTCTCATCCCATTTGACGTGAACGGTAGGACGTCTACGCCGTTCGCTGGCATGGTCCATGATATCATCATGGACGAGCGTGAAGTTGTGAAAGACTTCTACGGCGAGAGCTGCCGGGAGCGCCTTTTCACTATCCGCCCCGTAACATTCTGCCGCAAGCAGGAGCAGAACGGGCCGGAATCGTTTGCCTTCCCCCTCCAGGACGTACCGAGTTGGTTCGTAGAGTTCTACCGGCTCTTTCTGGTCTACAAGATCGGGAAGTGCCTTATTGACGAGTGCAGCAAAACGCTTTACATGCTCAGCGTGAGAGACTTCCATGAGAGCAACAGCCATACAGATCGCAAAGAGTCAGAATACAAGCTAGGCGACACGTCCGGCCCGTTTCGCCTGTTCCAGAACGGCTTTGATGCGGGCGTACACCTCTTCGAAATCGCCCAATCCGTCTACTTCGTAGTAGAGGCCCGTCCCCCGATAGTAATTGATGACGGGTAACGTTTCGTCCCGGTATACTTCCATACGTTTTCGTATGGCATCGGGCTGGTCATCCGGACGCTGAATGATCAAGTCCGGATCGATATCAGGCGGCGGCGGCTTCGTTTCAAGGTGGTAGCTCTCGCCCGTGAGCTTATGAATGCGTCTCTTCGAGAGGCGATCTACTACGGCGTCGATAGGTACACGTATACTGATCACAGCATCCAGCGGGGCATCGTGTTCAGCCAGGTAATCTGTCAACCACTCGGCCTGATCTACCGTCCGCGGAAAGCCGTCCAGGGTAAAGTTGTCGTACCCCAGCTTTGCCAGCGCCGGTTTGAGGAGTTCGAGGACAAGCTCGGTCGGAGCCAGCTGTCCTTTGTCTATATACTTCCTGGCCTCCAGCCCAAGGGGAGTCTGGTTCCGAATGGCTTCTCTCAGGAGATCTCCCGTCGAGATATGCTTCAGTCCATCCCGTTCGTAAAGCAAGGCAGCCTGTGTGCCTTTGCCGACACCGGGTGGCCCGAATAGCACAATGCGCATAGCAATTTTTTTATACGTCCAGGCTGGATGACCGGGTCGGGTAAGCTACAAAGCCTGCCCGCATAGCATAACGGTGTGCGCCTGAAAAAAACAGATCGATCGTTTACTACTTCCAGGAGCCACTAACCCGCGCCACGTTACGCAATCATCCGGATGCAGTTTGGCGAAGAATGTTCGAATCGGCTGGTTTCTGAACTACTACCTCGCATCATCAGAAACGATAGCGGCGACCGGTGCCGCCGCATCTGCTCCCTCTCCGGCCTCTATCCGCTCCGCCAGAGCATCGAGATGTAGCCTAGACGTCACGAAATCAATGCCCAACTTGACGGCAAAGCCCAATGCCGTTTTGTAGGCCAATTCGAAAGTATCCGCGAGCAATCCTTGCTTACGTTGTCCTTCCTGAGCCTGGGCGACCTCGTAGAAAATCACGGGTACACGATCACGTAAAGCTTTCCGGACTGCGTCGTCGGCCTTGATGCCTGTACGAGCGTGCTTCTTCACCTCTTCTGCTACTGCATTGACATACTCGTCGATGAGCGACTTGTACCGGTCTTCCACCCCTGTGATGTTCGCACGTTTACCCCTTTTCCCAGGTCCGCCCAGCAAGAAGCCGACGAGTAAACCCGCTGCTATGGAGCCCCCTATGCTGATTAATGGATGTGAGTAGACGGCATCGCGTATAGCCTGCCCCACGGTAGCCACTTCATTCTGGATGGCATCCAGGCGATAATTGATCTCCTCCGATTTAGCCTCGAGCTGAGCCCGAACCTGATCCTTATCTAAAATCTTCTCCATCGAGTTTGCGAACGTTCGCGTCAGCCGTTCTTTGTTTCCGACCGGGCTTCCAGGCGTGCCGGCTCCCCGACGGGTGTCAACTTCTTCTCTTCCACGTGAGCCTTCTTATCGCCGACCGAGATTACATCGGGCTTCGACTTGCGGACGATCATTGCCACGCTCAAAAGTAGAAGGGTTACAACTAAAAAGCCAAGAAAGTAGCTCAGAGGATGGCTCAAACCAGCAGCGATGAGCAGGGCTGCGAGTCCCAGCGCCAGCGTAATGAGTGCAAATAGTCCGCTCAGTGCGGCCAGTACCCCTACTACAGCGCTCGCAATAAGGCCGTTGATTTTAGCATCGAGGCGCTCCTCTATCTCAATCTGAGTGAGCTTTACTTTCAGTTCAACCCATGCACTGATATCCTCAACCAGACTTTTCGTGTGGTGTGAAATGCGCTCGATCTTGTTACCTCCAGGGGCGAGCCGCCGGTTTGAGGGTACCGTACCACCCGGCTGATCCACAGTAGCCGGTCCGGAACGGTAGACACCAACGGGCTGCACGTCATCATTTGTAGAAGAATCCATATGTGTGAGGCGTTATCCTTACGGAGAAATTCGAACGCGTGTGCATGTAAACAAAGCAGTATTCAGACACACATGTTACGGTATACTCTCCGGTTAAGCCCGCCACGTACAAATTCTTTACACGCCACGGGCTCATGTGAAACCTCCTATAGAACGATACGCACGTATGTTTGTGCAGACATTCCTTACCATCTAATTCGTATCCTGTATCGCCCTGTAGTTTACTAATTCAAGGACGTGCGCTCCACCGAGTGCTTCTATATACCTATGGTTACCATTGATTTCGAGCCTACCCCAAACCCGAACAGTCTCAAGTTCACAGCCGGCGGGTTGGCCTTCATCTCGTCCGGCATGGAGTCTTTCAACTCTCCCGAGCAAGCGGCCGGACATCCGCTGGGCGAACCGTTGTTCCAGATTCCGGGCGTTGCCAATGTGTTTGCGCTACCGCACTTCCTCACGGTTACGAAGCAGCCGGATGCCGACTGGAACGAGATTATTCCGCAGGTGGAGCAGGTTCTGCATGCCTATTTTCAGCAAGCCGGAGAAGGAGGATAACACAGGTCAGTAGCCTGTGAGAAAAGCAATCGTGTCGACGCCTCCTGGTTGCCAAGCCAATGATGGGCGCTGGGCCTCTCCGAAATTGCTGACCGGTATGCCCCGATCTATCCGGCTGGTCGTCGAAGAGCGGCCAACAACCAGTTCGACCTGCTCGCGGTTCTCTCGAAGCCACATCGAGACGGTATCGAGGCTGTCGTACTCTGTCCAACGGACGTGACCCGGCCGCTGTACCTCTGGTTCGCCTTTGCTCAAGAGAAATTCCATGCCTTCGCCGTAAGCATTCGGGACTTTTACGGCATCGAGAAAGGCTTGCTGCATTTTCAGGGTACCGGGAAGACCTGGATGCGCCGGGAAGACACCTCGGAACGCGGCCATGGCATCCAGTAGCGTGTCAGGCGCCATGCCCCGCGGCGCCCAGATGAGCGCAACGTTCCTCCGGTCCCGCCCGTCGTGCAGGAGCATATCTTCAGCGAGATTCTCCAGATCCTGCTCCGTCTCTCTTCCATCCAGCACAGCTATAGCACGGGTAGGGCGACGCAGGAGCCTCTTTTCATGCGGGATTCCACGCTCATCGCACGCTTCTATCACCTGGGCCTCGTTCTCCTCATCCAACGATGCAATGACGGCATCCGACGACTCGAACAACTCTGCTTGCGTGACGAAAACGACAGCCCCATACCCGGACAGGGCGCGGACCTCGTCCGCAAATGCTTGAAGCAAATAGGGCGACTCCGGATTGGCTACACCACGGTAGTGGTGGCCTGTCAACAGAACGGCCAGAAAATCCTGGATTTCTAGAAAGAATGACGCACCTCGATTCAGGATACCTACCTGCGCAGGAGCCGCCGTGCGGCGCCCCTTCAGCCACTCGGTCAGGTTCATGGCCGTTAGCTGATGCAGCGCCTGGTTTATAACGAATGCAAGTGACTCCTCGGTATAGCTCGTCTCATCCGAAAGCGTCTCCCGTACCGCTTCTTCCCGTGCTTCGTAATCCGGATTTCGCCATCGTTCTGCGATGCCTGCTATGAGACCGATGAGTCGTTCCTGATCGCGTTCGTTCACCGTAATGTCAAGTCCGCTCGAATGAACTGCGTGATTGTGGAGCGTACCCCCAGTAACGAAGATACCGGCTGAATGACGGCATCACAATGCCAAGGTCCTTCGCCTAAACAATAAACGGCCCCGGTCTGATTACAGACCGGGGCCGCATCGACAGGATTAGATCGGTGGCGGTGAATTATACTGTTTACCGTCCACCTGGTGCTTTAATGGTGCAACCGAATGCTTTGGTTCGTGGCACGGCCACATCTGTCCCGTTGCTTATCGAATTCAGCGCATCTCGCAGATAATGTACCTGAGCATTGTTCGGATCACCGGGGCTATCGTCAATGGCGCCTACGTATGCGAGGGTACCGTCAGCATCGAATACATAAACATGGGGGGTTCGGGCTGCTCCAAAAGCTCTCGCGAGCTGTCCATCCGTGTCCATCAAATAGGGCAGACTGATACCGGATGCCTGTGCATAGGCCTTACTTCCCGCCAGTGATTCTTTCGGAAATGCAACAGGATCATTCGAATTGACGAGCACGAAACCGATACCCCGGCCTGCATACTCTTTTGCAAGCGCAAGAAAACGATCCTGGCTCTTGCTCACCCACGGACACTCGTTGCTCCAGAAAGCCACAACGGTACCTTTTGAACCTCGCGCAGCCGCGAGCGTCCCCTGGTTCCCATTCGTACTCTGCCTCGAAAGCTCTGCATGAGGCATGGAGGAGCCTAAAGCCAATTCCATGCTCTGCGCATCGGCCGGCCTGCTCCACGTCAGAGCTACGACAGCGAGCAGGCCTGATACGATACGACCGGCAGTAACGGTACTACGCATAATCTATTGTATATAATTCAACTGGATTCTGAAGCGCTGGACCCGTATCCCTTTTCATTCGGGCCTCCGGGTATCTCCATGCGCCAGAAGCCTGTACGGGCAAAGTCCCTGCCAAAATTGCCCTGGCTGCTACACGTAACGATCAGCCTAAAATCAGGGGCATTTAATCTTTCAGGTGCGGGTAAGCGAATGCTATAAGCAAGAGCAACGGATGGCTAGAGTCAACCCCCTGTGCCAGTAAGGGTTTCTCGGATGCTTTACAACCCTGTAAAGGGGGATGGACTCCTTTGCGCAATCGCTTACTGGACCTGGTTGAGGGCCAGCATGCTTCCGAGCGTATTGAACAGCGCCTGCTTACTGACAGGCTTGGATACGTATTCATCAAAGCCCTGGGCAAGCACGTACTCACGCCCACCAGTGAGATTATGCGTGCTCATTCCGACGAGAAGCACCCCCGAGGCGCCTGAAAGGGCTCGGATACGGCTCACGAGATGCGCGGGATCTGAACAGAGGTCCAGGTTCAGCAGCACGCCATCACAACGCTCCTCACTCAGCCAGTCGATAATAGATTCGGGGTCCGTAACGAACGAAACGCGACAGAACGGCTCCAACATGTACTGAAAGATCCGCTGCTCGTCCCGGTCTCGTTCCAGAATGAGGATAGCAGGCAGGTCCTCCTTCGTTGAATTCGTCCAGGCCAGTGCCCGCGGCAGCGTGATGCTGAACATGCTGCCATCCGCTTTCTCGCTATGCGCCATGATCGATCCACCCATCATCCCGATGAGCCTTTCGGTGATGGCAAGGCCGATACCAAGCCCCTCAAAGTTGCGCGAGAGACCGGTGCTTTCCTGACTGAACTCTTCATACAGCGTCGTGAGATACTGATCATCGATCCCTACACCGGAATCCATGACACGCACGTGAACGTGTTTTTCGTCCACGTCAACATCCACGACAATGCCGCCTGCGTCTGTAAACTTGATCGCGTTTTCCAGGAGATGAGAAAGCACTCTACGAAAACACGCTGTATCCAGGCGCGCCCAGATCTCCTGTTGCGTCTCGTGGATACGCAAGAAGAGCCCCTTATCTTCCGCTGCCTTTTGCATCTCGGCAACGACTCCCCTCACCTCCTCGACGACGTTCAGGACGACGAGATTGACCTGCAACTCTGACGCTTGCAGGTCAGCCAGATCCAGAATATCGCCCAGCGTTTTTTGGAGACGATTTCCATTACGCAGGGCGATATCAAGGAGCTCGCGCTGGGCTGGAGATACTTCATCCCGCAATACCTGGATGGCGCCTAGGATTCCTGTGAGCGGGGTGCGGAATTCATGGCTGAGATTCTGGAGGAAGGAATCCTTCATACGGTGAAGCCGGGTATTCTCCTCCGTCAAAACGGCCAGTTCCCGCTGGAGACGCCGGAGCTCCGAGACCTCAATCCCGTACGCAATGATTGCCGAAACATCGCCGCGGCTGTTCAGGACCGGAATGTAGTGCCGCACGAAATGACGCTCTCCCTCTGGCATGGTCAGTGTCTCATCAAACGTGACGATCTGCTTCGACGCCACCGTGAGACGCCGTTGAGCACGCCTACGGATTGCGACTTCACTATGGAATCCTGCCTCGCGGCATATCTCCACGTCGGTCTTGCCAATGATGGCTTTTCGCGCTTTCTCATCACCAACCAGTCCCGCGCTTGCAAATACATATTGCCCCTGCGGTGAGAGGATAGCGACTTCGAGGGGCATCTCATCCAGCATGGCCTGCTGCAAACGCTGCATGAGGCGATCGCGCTCTCGGCGCTCCGTATTGTCAATCAGGAGGCACAACAAGCGATTCTGACCGCTTCCCTCGAGTCTTGTTACTCGTACCTGCAGTTCCCGGGATGCCCCTCCTCCCAAGGTGACGGAAACGTCTACATCGAGCAACACGCTGCCCGCATTCTGGCTGCGGTCTGATGCATCCTCGTCTGTTGGTAGCTTAAGAAAGGCAGCGAGGTTGTACCTGCGAGCGTCGCCTGCGGTCCAACCCAGCAACTTCAGTGCGGCCGGATTTGCTTCAAGGACGTCAAACCGCGCATTTGTGATCAGCATAGCTTCTCCAGCTTCCTGAAAACCAAATCCGCGATTTGAAGAAGTGGACCATTTCATCCTCAACTTCCGGATGCGGAGAAGCACTGGCATGCCACCGATCACCAGTAGGACGACGAACAGAATAGGGAGCTTGCTCGCACTCATGCTCCGGATACTTCCAAGCCCGTGCTGCAAGTCACTATCAATTGCTCGTGCCAGCCCCACCGTCGAACTATCTGGCTTTTCAGCCTCCTGGTCTCGTTGTGCTGCAGTTTCCGCTTCAACAGCATCCGGGCCTCGCAACGCCGCGGATGTCGTCACATGGAATACGAGCCGCCCGTTTTCACGGACCAGCGTACCCTCAACGACGAGGCTGTCATCCTCCTCCGGGAACGCGTTGCTGGTTATCGGAATGCTACGGGAATGGCCTGACAGATAGATCGTGCCGTTATCGTCTTCCTCCACACGATCAATCAACCCCTTCACTACCACAACATCATTCAGGAGGTCAGGCTCACCATCCTCATCGGTATCAACAAGCAGTTCCGAAACCGTAATTGCTTTCGACGCATCCGGAGCATCTTCAAACAGGCTGCACCCTGCTACCCCGATCGTCAATACCAGCGCGAAACTGCAGGTGCACCAAATGCCGCCGACACGACCGGGTGAGAGCAATCGATTGTAGAAAGCCTCTCCGGTACAACACCGAAGTCCGGACTCACGGCTCGAGAAGAACATGGGGATAGCCTCCTACGCGCGGGGGGGGGTGGAGTCAATCTTACCAGGCTATGCGGTGCACCCGGTAATATTCGGAAACAGTATCGACTGCCCACCACCCATCTTAAACCCCACGTTCCATTCACGTTGAGGCTTTTTTGCCCGGCTTCACCGCGGGCTCGAATATCCTGCTACTGATGAACCAGCGTACGCCTGACCATCCACCTGTTTGCCAGTACAAGCATCACAAGGACGATTCCCCACTGAAAAACACACGTCGCCACGCTGAATGGGTCCATAGGATCGTACCAAGTGTCTGGTGCATACGCTGTGATTGACAGATAGAACCACCATATAAGCAGGATAGCGGCTTCTACAGGAACGACGATACGTATCAAGAAATCCCAACGGCGTCCTACGCTCCAATCGCCCGGTATTCCATCGATCGTTTCCTCCCGGAAGCGGGTGATCCCGTTTTTACTGATGGCCAACGCAATGAATGCCCCTGAAATCATGAGCCCGATCCCCCAGACGAAATCCTGGTTACTCAGGAAATCAATGCTGATCGCTGAGGGAAGACCGAGCAGAAATCCGACTGCCGTTACCAGTCCAAGTGCAAGCTGCCGGCGCATGCCGCCGTCCACGAGCACCCGTGTAGCAAGCTCGATCATCGAAACGAGTGACGTGAACGCCGCAAACGAGAGTGCGAGGAAGAACAGGATAGCGAACATGCGGCCGAATGGCATCTGGGCAAACAACTGAGGCATCCAGATGAACGTGAGCCCGGTGGAGGCCGGTCCACTTGCTTTCATGACTTCCAGCACCTCGAGGCGGCTCATCTGCTCTCCCAGAATGGCAAAGACGATTCCGAAGATCATGATGCCGCACAGTAAGGATACGGTGTTGTTGCAGATACCTGTCAGGAAGGCATTCTTAACCACGCCATGTCCCCGCTGCATATAGATAGCGTATGTCAGAATGAGCCCCCACCCCGCGCCCGTATCCCAGGCATTCTGTGTCAAGGCTTCGAGCCAGGTACTGGGATGGGCCAGCAAATCCCACTGTGGTGTAAACAGAAAGCGAACACCTTCTCCCGCGCCGGGAAGCGTCACGGCGCGTAGCATAGCTACTACGACGATGGCAAGCAGGACCGGCAGGAGCACTTTGCTGACTCGCTCGATACCCGAAACGCCACGATACAAAACGAGCGCACCCAGCCCCAGTGTAAGGGCCAGCAAGCCCACCGGCCAGGCACTGCCTTGAAAGGCCTCCCAACTCAGCGTAGCCGCTTCCGTTGAATCCGGAAGCGGTGCAAGAAGCACCTGGAAGAAATAGTAGAGACACCAGCCTGTTACCACCGCATAATAGAACATGATAGCGGTGGAGACGAAGCCAACGAAAGCACCCATCCATGCAAAGCGCTCCCCGGCTACCTGCATGAAAGATCCCACGACACCTCGCCGTGTTCTATGCCCGATCGCGTACTCGGCAATGATGAGCGGGATACTCCAGAGGAACAGAAATATCACCCAGGCTATGAGGAAAGCCCCTCCTCCCTCCTCTCCACTACTCTGCGCCACGATGCGCGGGAAACGCCAGATATTTCCAGTGCCTACGGCAATGCCGAGCACGCTTAGCAGGAGCCCGAGTCGTGATGAAAAGTGTTCCTGTCGGCTTGAATCCTGCTCCATAGGAAGGGAATGCTTATCAGTAATCGTGCGGGGTGTATCGCTAACCGTGATGCATGAACAGAAAACATACGGAGACTCCCCCATTTCTACATGAGGCAATCTCAAAAGTCCAGAATGTCCGCTCGGTAATGGTGGGTATAACTTCCTTTGCTTCTCCGCTATTCCTGCGGCATGAAGCTCACATGGGAAGAAATAAGGTCAGTCTGAAGCTCGTCCGGCGTACGAGGTTTGCGGAGCAGGTGATACTCGAAGTTCACATAGGCGGGCACCTGGAGATCATAGAAGCGGCTCATGGGATTTCCAGATGCGCCTCCGGGATATACACCATATCCCACGGGATATTGCTCTGAAAAGTCAACGACAACACGCCAGCTCGCGCTATGCGTCGTCATCAGTTCACCTGCTGGAGAGAGTGTGCCGATGAAGCCCGGGTATTCCATCGGACCGCGCCAGAGGGGCCGAAGCGCCTCGCTCCGGGTAAGATGGCGAAAAATGACCTTGTGATGATCACCCCACCGCCATGCCGATACTTCAGTCCCATAATGGGCACGCAGGCTATCCGCCGTACGGTTCAGCGCGAGCCGCAAGAGCTCGCCAGCCGTCTCTCGCTCCGATGTCCATTGCACATCCAGCCAGGGCGAGGCAGGCTGGTTTCGGAGTAACCTATAGAGCACCATTTCGGTGGGAGCACGACTGCCCCTGAATACTTCCTCATCCCAGGCAAGCTCGTTCAGCGTACGGAGGAACTCGTACAGAACAGTCGGTTCAGGCCTGTCCACTGTGGTATTTCCATCCCACGCCACCAGCATGGCCCGTAGCTCCTCTGCCTCGGGCGAAAGCCCCTGCAACGTGTCGAGCAAGGGGGCGAAGAGGTCGCGCTGCATAGCGTACACGTCCGCCTGATAACGTTTCATGTCATCGACGGAGTGCCTGGGCTTTCCGGAAAGCAAAGAGTCGATTCGTAGAGAGCGATACGATGATCCCCAGTTGTAGCCCAGGTAGTAGGCGTACGTGGAATCCGTCGGCTCCTGATTGGTCGATGTAAGGTATCCCTGTTCCGGATCTATCGCATGAGGCAATTCCTCGAAGGGGATTCGGCCCACCCATTCAAAATCATCCGTGGTCCCATCCAATAATCCTTCAGCTGCTCCTCCCTTACGGATGGGTAGCCTGCCTGCGGAGCGAATGGCAATGGTCCCGTTCTTATCCGCGTAGAGGATGTTCTGCATAGGCGAGTCCCAACTGCGGATTGCCTCTTCGAATTCCCGGTAAGAGCGTGCTCGATTCATACCCCAGAGCGCCGCCAACAGACGGGACGGTTCATGTCCCATCCAGCGAATAGCCACAGCGCTCGTACCCTGCTTGAGGACAGGACCAAAATGGGAGTAGTAGAGCGTGTCGATAACGGGCTCCTGCCCCCTGACCCATATCGTGTCCGGTACCAGTTCCAGGTCCCGCCATTCCTGTTCATACCAGTATCGCGTTCCGGTACTATCCAGTCGCAGTGCGTAGTGATCGATCTGATCGGAACCGGTATTGGTGAAGGTCCACCCCAAAACATCGTTGAACGCCTCCACTGGCAGCGGCGCACCGGGGAGCGTTACGCCATACGTGTTCATGGAGGGAGTAACCAGGTGTATTTCGTACCAGAGGGATGGTAGCGACAGTGAGAGGTGCATATCACCGGCAAGGATCGGAGCACCCGTCGCGGACCGCGCACCACTGACCGCCCAGTTATTCGAACCCTTCCCCTCAATGAACCCCTCTGCTACGGATCCGGCAAACGCACGCTGTTGCCGAAACCGCAAGGCTAAGATGTCCTGTGCCTGAGAAGTAACTCGTACGGCCCCAGTCAGGGTACCAGCCCGTGACGCCTCGTTGTGGCCATTCGATTTCGAAGGGATGATGGGCACGTAGAGAGGGGCATGCTCGGGATAGAGTTGCCGATATGCATGCTCACCCAGCCTCGAGCGTAGTTCTGAAAACACCGCATCATCGGAGTGATACGAGAGATCATACGTCATGTACTCTATCAATCGCATAACGTGTAACGGTGTATACCGCTCCGGCCGATAGCCTAACAGGCGAAATTCAAGTGGCAGATCTTCGTCTGCAAGGCCATCGATATACGCATTCACACCAGCGATATACCAATCCAGCAGCTGTTGCTCTATCGATGCCTCATTTCGAATCCGTTCCAGATTACGCTGCGCCCCCAGTTCCATGCCCGTCTTACGCAGGAAACGATCGGTAGGCAGAGCGGCTTCGCCCATCACTTCCGCAAGACGCCCGGAAGCGACACGGGGGATAAAGTCCATCTGAAACAGCCGGTCCTGTGCAACGACATAGCCAAATGCCATGATCGCATCGCGGTCGGACTCGGCGAAGATGTGCGGCACGCCCCGCTCGTCCCTGACTACTTCAACATGCCCCTGAAGACCGGGGATCGTGACCGTTTCCTCAACCGGATGCTCTGCATTACGAGCCGTTCGGTAGAGCCCATCGTGCGGATCAAGCAATAATCCGAGAGCGGGAACAACCCCCACCGGAGTGCCGAGCACGTACACGATAACCGCCGCGATGAGCGACGTACTTACCGCGACGAGTACGTGCCGTAGCATGTCAGTTCTGCCCGACTGCTTTAGCTTCTTCAGGTGCAATGGGGGCGTGGGGTGCCGGAGCCTTAAACGTGCCATTCCGCTGGGCATCTATGCAACGCAGCAGCTCGTCGGTGGCGTTCGCGTAATCGCGTGCACCGCGTGAGTATGGCTCGTGATCATACGTCGTAGAGCCATCGGCGTGCGTGATGGACAGCGCCGTATTGGTACGGATCATCGAACTCAATACGAGATCGCCGTAGTTTTTCTTGAGGTACTTGCGGTAGGCATGGTGATTCCGCTTACGACCGTCTACCTGCGTGAGAAGGAAGAGCGGTGCGGAAAGTCGAGGGTTTAGCTTGTCCTGAACGAGGAGAATCGTCTGATACGTCTGCTCAGCACCCACCACAGGCTGATACTCGGGTGTAACAGGAATCAGGACATGCTCGCTGGCTACCAACGCATTGAGGCTATAGACAGTGACGGCAGCAGCCGTATCGAAGAGAACGATATCATAGTCTACTCCCTGCTCGATCGCCTCCTTCGCCCAGAGCACATCCGTGGGCTTATTGAGGGAGCGCATGGCCTTGGTAAGCCCGGTCGAAGAGGGCAACAGATCAAACCCTTTTGCCTGCTGGACAGGCACGTCCCGCAGCATGACATTCGGATTGAACAGCATGAGGGACGACGCTTCCTCCGGAGGCTCCGGCACACCGAGGGTTCTCGTAAGGAATCCCTGTGGATCGAGATCGATGACGAGGGTACGGTGCCCGCTGAGGCCCAGGGCCGCGGCGATGTGGATAACGGAGGTTGTCTTGCCTGTACCGCCTTTATGATTGCAGACCGTGAGCGTGATCATTCGTAACAGGGAAACATGTAAACACCCTCTAGATATGTGCAAATTAGTCCGGCTCTCACCGGCTGTCAACGCCTTCGCGTTGAAATGCCAGTGTTAATTCCCGATGTACCTCCGGGTCCGGCGAATTAGAGCGTGTACGCACATTTCCGAATTCTTGCTGGATCCGATCTGAAAGCATGCTCCCGAGCCGGGGGGTGGCCGAACCCGGGAGCACCTTCAGATCAGGTCCTTGCGTATTATTATGGGTTGAGCAATGGACGATGGCTATCCACGCCACTTCCTTTCCCCACGAACGATCCTTTGGGGGAATCCGCACGCAGCACAACCAGGAGATGTGGGCCAATCTTGAGCTGGGCACCGGGCTTGAGTGGTTCGCTCGAAAGTCCACGCCGAAACTCTGCTACGGTATGCCAGGCTACGGGACTTCCAGCTTCTTTATCGGGCAGCTTATAAGTAACCGGGCCATCGTGCGTATTGAACAAGAGCAAGAAGGTATCGTCCTGAAGCGGGCGGCCCAGTCTGTCAGTACCTTTGAAACAATCCCCCCGCAGTAACAGGCCGAACGTGTGGAGCGTCGGCTGACGCCAGTCTTCGACTCGCATTTCTCGCCCTTCCGGATGCCACCACAGCGCATCCTTCGCACCATCAGAGTTGGGAATGCCCGTTAGAAATCTGTGCCGCCGAAAGTTTTGGTGCCGTTTCCGAAATGCTACAGCCTGGCAGACGAACTCCAGGAATCGTTTTTTTCTTTCATCCAGGTTCCAGTCGTACCAGTTGATTTCATTATCCTGGCAGTAGGCATTGTTGTTGCCGAACTGTGTCCTGGAAAGTTCGTCGCCTCCGAGAATCATTGGAACGCCCTGCGAGAGCAGCAACGTGCTGATGAGGCTGCGCTTGAGTCGTTCGCGAGCCTGCAAAACTTGAGCATCCTTGGAAGGCCCCTCGACGCCACAGTTGGTGGAATAATTGGGCTCGTGCCCGTCCCGGTTTCCTTCCTGGTTGGCCTCGTTGTGCTTCCGCTCGTACGAGACGAGGTCCTCCAACGTGAACCCGTCGTGTGCCGTAATGAAGTTGATCGAAGCAAACGGCCGACGCCCCGTATGCTCATACATATCGCTGGACCCTGCTACACGCGTCGCGAACTCGCCGATGACCCCACTATCCCCGCGCCAGTAACGCCTGACGGCATCCCGGTAACGCCCGTTCCACTCGGTCCACTGCCAGGGGAAGGAGCCGACCTGGTATCCGCCCGGCCCGACATCCCACGGCTCGGCAATGAGCTTGACCTGGCTCAGCACGGGGTCCTGCTGTATAACTTTGAAGAAAGCGGAAAGCATGTCTACTTCGTACAGCTCCCGCGCCAGTGCTGCAGCCAGGTCGAACCGAAACCCATCCACGTGCATTTCCGTAACCCAGTAGCGCAGGCTATCCATGATGAGTTGGAGCACATACGGATTGCCCGGATCGAGCGTGTTGCCCGTTCCCGTGTAATCCATGAGGTAGCGCTTGTTCTCCGGATTCTCCTTGTAGTAGCCCAGATTATCGATACCTCGAAACGAAAGCGTCGGCCCCAGGCGACTCCCCTCTCCCGTGTGGTTGTACACCACGTCGATGATGACCTCGAACCCTGCCGCATGAAGTTTCTTGACCATCGTCTTGAACTCCGTGACAGCACCGGTAGGCCCTGTACTGGAATATTCCGGTTCGGGAGCAAAAAACGAGAGCGTGTTATACCCCCAGTAGTTTGATAGCCCGAGTTCAACGAGCCGCCGATCCTGCACTTTTGCGTGTACCGGAAGAAGCTGAACGGTCGTGATGCCGAGCCGCTTCAAATGGTCGAGGATGGGGTCAGAGACGAGACCGAGATATGTGCCACGCAGATGTTTGGGCACCTGGGGGTGGCGCATGCTGATACCTTTGACGTGCGTCTCATAGATGATGGTATCCTCCCACGGGATTCCCGGAGACCGATCTCCCCCCCACTCGAACCGCTCCTCCACTACGGCTCCTATGGGGGCGTATGGCGCGCTATCGGCCGGATTAAAGGAAAGATCCTCATCAGGGTGGCCGATTTGGTAACCGAACAGCGCGTCATTCCATGTCAAGGGACGCCCGATTGCTTTCGCATAGGGGTCGAGCAAAACCTTGTTTGGATTGAACCGGTGCCCGTTCTGCGGTTCGTATGGACCATGAACTCGGAATCCGTAGAGCTGGCCGGGCCGCAAGTTCGGTACATAGCCGTGCCAGATCGGGCCAGTCCGCTCCGTGATACTCAACGTAAGGGACGGTGCTGTATCTTCGGCACGATCATACAGGACGAGTTCTACTGCAGTCGCATGAGCACTGTATAAGGCGAAATTGACCCCAAGGCCATCCCATGTTGCACCCATCGGAGACGGCTTACCAGGTAAAACGCGAAGACCTTTCAAGCGTGTGGCGCTCTGCGGCGCGGTACTGGTTTGCTTCATCTCCATTCTTCTCACGATATGCTCCCAGGCAACAGAGCGTGGGACGCACCATTGCAAAATTCGAAACTATTGTAACTATCCCAGATTCGGAGGCGACCTTTTACGAAGCGTGCTGTTTATGAGCACGGCCAAGCAATGCTGCGCTCACATCCACGGGCAAACGGGCCGCTTCGTTTGCCTCACATGTGGGGAAGGCTCGGATCTAGCCGAGCAGGGAATGAACATCATTCCAGACATGAGGCCGATATACAAACGCCGACGCATCGGATCATGCGCCGGTGTTTCGTATTCTCCCGCTCCTGGCTCTTCAGTAGTTGAGCGGGCAATAACAAGCTAAATTAGCCAAAAGGTTTCAACCGAACGTTTTTCTGAACAAATTTGCACAGTAGATGCTCGAACAGACGGCTCCTCAACTCTCGACGGTACCCAAACTTTCCCCCGCTCCAAAGAAGTGGTCGCGGGTCATCCTTGTTTCAGTATCCCCCCAGGTCGATGGCGGTGCATACCCCGCGAAAAGTGCCATCGGAGATGAGGTGGAGGTAGTCGGGGCGTTCATCGTAGATGGGCACGAAATACTCGCGGCCGAACTGCTATACCGCTACGAGGATGGCGAGGAACACAGTACCCGCATGGCACTGCGGTACAACGACGAGTACGTAGGACGATTCACCGTCACCCAACTCGGAACCTACTATTACCGCGTACGAGCGTGGCTCGACCGGTTTGCCACCTGGCAGGACCAGTTCCGGCGTCGTGTGCAGGGTGGTGAGAACGAATACGAACTCCGCAGTGAACTGCTCGAAGGTGCCAACCTGCTCCGTACCTACGCAGCCAACGCGAAAGGACAGGATCGTGAAGCGATCGAGGGCTTCATCCAGGCCTTCGAAAGCGGAAATGTCGACGCCGGACTCGACGAAACCATCGCCCGCCTGGCCAGGACCTATGATCCCCGCGAGCAAGCCGTGGAAAGTAAGCTGCTCTCCATCGAGGTCGACCCGGTTCTGGCTCGTTTCTCGGCCTGGTACGAATTCTTCCCGCGTTCCGCCGGTGAGTCTCGGCCCGGCGAACCGCCACGTCACGCTACCCTGGATGAAGCTGCTGAGCGCCTCCCGCGGATCAAGGATCTCGGCTTCGACATCGTGTATCTGCCTCCAATCCACCCGATAGGCACGACCTTCCGCAAAGGGAAAGACAATGCCCCCGTTGCAGAACTCGGTGAGCCCGGTAGCCCGTGGGCCATCGGCGGCGACCTCGGTAACGGGCAGCGAGGCGGTCACAAGAGCGTACATCCGGACCTCGGCGGAATCGAAGCCTTCGACCGTTTCGTAGCTCGCGCGGAACAGTTAGGCCTCAAGGTCGCCCTCGACATTGCATTCCAGACTTCTCCGGACCACCCGTACGTCTACGAACACCCGGAATGGTTCCGACATCGCCCGGACGGCTCCATCCGGTATGCGGAGAATCCGCCTAAGAAGTATCAGGACGTCTACCCCTTCGACTTCGAGAGCAAGGCGTGGAAATCACTCTGGAACGAACTCCGTAGCGTGTTCACGTTCTGGATCGAACATGGCGTCCGCATTTTCCGAGTGGACAACCCACACACGAAGCCCTTCGCTTTCTGGGAGTGGTGCATTCGCACGTTGCGCGCAGAATATCCCGACCTCATCTTCCTCGCCGAGGCGTTCACTCGTCCCAAAACCATGTACCATCTGGCCAAGATCGGCTTTACTCAATCTTATACGTACTTCACCTGGCGCAACACCAAACAAGAGCTAGAGGAGTATGGCAAGGAGGTATTCCTGTCGGGAGTGGCCGATTTTTTCCGTCCGAACTTCTGGCCGAACACGCCAGACATTCTCCACGAGTACCTGGTCAATGGTGGCCGGCCCGCACACATCATCCGGTACGTCTTAGCGGCTACCATGTCGTCTGTATACGGGATCTACGGTCCTCCGTACGAGCACGTGGACAACAACCAGCATCCGCTTAGAGAGGAGTACGCCAATAACGAGAAGTACGAGATCCGGAACTGGAACTGGAACGATCCACGCTCACTCCAGCCAGTGATCAAGCGCGTGAACCGCATCCGCCATGAAAACCCGGCCCTTCAGTTCCTGCGCAACATCCGTTTCCATACGATAGATAACCCTAATCTCCTCGCCTACTCCAAACAGAAGGGTGATAACCTCATCCTTGTCGTCGTCAATCTCGATCCGCACCACATCCAGTCCGGCTGGTTGCATCTCCCGCTGGATGAACTCGGCATTCCTGACACCCAAGGCTATGATGTACATGACCTGCTGGGTGGCGAGCGATACACGTGGCACGGACGAGATAATTTCGTGCAGCTCGATCCACATATACTGCCGGCTCACATTTTCCGTATTTCCGCTGAATGGGTCCGGCAGCCTGCCTCCGACACATAACCATCATAAGGTGCCCACGGCACCAGGTTACACGCTCCTCAGGAAAGCCTGAGATTCTCCTTCGTATCAATAGATAGGCGGAATGGTTATGAGTACGGACTTCATGAGCGACCCGCTGTGGTATAAGGACGCCGTCATCTACGAACTGCATGTCCGCTCGTTCTTCGATGCAAACAATGATGGTTATGGCGACTTCGAAGGCCTCCGGCTCAAACTGCCGTACCTCGAGTCACTGGGCGTAAATACGCTCTGGCTCCTACCCTTCCTGGAGAGTCCGCTGCGAGACGACGGATACGACACGTCGGATTACTACAAGATCCTTCCTGTCCACGGCACGATCGAGGATTTTCAGGCTTTTCTGGAGGAGGCGCACGGACGCGGCATGCGCGTGATTACGGAACTCGTGCTCAACCACACCTCGGACCAACATCCCTGGTTTCAGGAGGCCCGCGATCCGGCTTCGCCGCGCCATGATTGGTATGTATGGAGCGACACGACCGAGCGGTACGCAGGCGCTCGCATCATCTTCACGGACACAGAGATCTCGAATTGGACATGGGACCGAAAGGCGGGTAAGTACTACTGGCACCGGTTCTTCAGCCACCAACCAGACCTCAACTACGACAATCCGGACGTCCGGCAAGCGATGAAAGAGGTCATGTTCTACTGGCTCGACATGGGTGTGGACGGGCTCCGTCTCGATGCCGTCCCATACCTGTTCGAGCGCGAGGGAACGAACTGCGAGAATCTCCCAGAGACGATCGACTACATCGTCGAACTGCGGCAGGAGATCGAGAATCGATACGGTCCCGGCAAGATTCTCCTGGCGGAAGCGAACCAGTGGCCGGAAGATACGCTGCCCTACTTCGCCAACGGAAAGGGGGTACAGATGGCCTTCAACTTTCCGATCATGCCGCGCATGTACATGGCATTACGACGGGAGAACCGCCGTCCGTTGGTCGAGATGCTGGAGCTCACGGAGGATATCCCTGAGGATGCGCAGTGGGCCCTCTTTCTCCGCAACCATGATGAGTTGACGCTCGAAATGGTTACCGATGAGGAACGGGATTACATGTACCACGAATATGCGGCTGATCCTCGTTTCCGCATCAATGTAGGCATCCGCCGCCGTCTGGCTCCACTTCTGGGCGCCGAGCGCAGGCGCATCGAATTGATGAATGCGTTGCTCCTTTCACTGAAAGGAAGCCCCATTCTTTATTACGGGGACGAGATCGGAATGGGTGACGACACGTTCCTCGGCGATCGCAACGGCGTGCGTACGCCCATGCAATGGAGTCCGGACAAGAACGGTGGTTTTTCCCGCGCGCCGCACTACCGGCTTTTTATGCCCGCAATAAACCGAGGGCAGTACAGCTTCGAGTTCGTGAATGTGGAAGACTCGGAAAACGATCCGCACTCGTTGCTCCACTTCATGAAACGCATGCTGGCCCTCCGGCACCAGTACGCCAGAGTATTTGGCCGGGGCTCACTCACCATCCTTGCCGTTGATAACCAGAGCATACTCGCGTTCGTGCGGGAGTATGAAGATGAGCGACTGCTGGTTATCGCCAACCTGTCCCGGTTTGCTCAGTCGGCATTTCTGTCTTCGGAAGAGCTTCATGGCTTCGTACCTGTCGAACTCTTTAGTAAGACGCCGTTCCCGACCATTGGATCACAGCCCTATCACGTGTCCCTCGGCCCATGCGGCTTCTACTGGTTCTCGCTCGTTCCCGAAGAAGTGTTTGCGCTTGAAGCACGCGAGATTTCCCGCCTTGCGCCCGCGCATGCTCGGGATGCTCTGCCCCTCATCCGGGTACGGGAAGGCATCCAAAACTTGCTCGTCCGCACCATGGTGCAAGATCGAGCCATGGAGCAATTGGAAGAGTTCCTACCGGCTTTCCTGACAGAACAACGCTGGTTTGGTGCGAAAGGTGGTGCTATCCGTAGCGTCTCGATCGAGGATGCCGTGCGCCTCACTGCGAAACCGTTCCCGGTCTATATGTCCATCCTCAGCGTCGAGGTCGACAGCCAGAAGGTTACTTACGTACTCCCGCTCACCGTTGCTTATGGGGATGACGCCGAGCAGATTCTAAGCTCCCAGCCAAATGCTGCGCTCGCGTGGCTGGATGGCCCGGACGGCCGCAGCCTACTTCACGACGCAACAACCACGGAATCATTCTGGAGCGCCTTATTCGAGTGGTGGCGTTCCGGCGGCAAGGGACGCTCACTCCGCGGGTTGTACACCGCTTCCATCAGCGAGGAGCTTCGAGACGTCGTCCCGGAGCGCATCCGCCTCTTCTCGGGAGAGCAAAGCAACTCGGCCGCTATCCTGAACGATCGGTTCTTTATCAAGCTCTACAGACGTCTCGAGGCGGGTGTGAACCCGGAAACAGAACTGCTCGAATACCTCACACGCGCGGGATTCCGCTTCATTCCGAAGCTTTACGGCAACGCCACTTTCACCTCGCTGGGCAAGCAGTATTCCATCGGCATTCTACAGGAAGCATTGCCAGTTGAGTCGAACGGCTGGGTATACGCTCTTCAGATGATGCGGCGATTCCTGGAACGAATTGCCTATACACCGGCACCCGAGGCCCTGTTACCTGCTGACTATACAGACACGTCGCCCGTCTGGCTGGAAGAGGTGGCCCCTGAAATGCTGTATCTCTCCCATATGCTAGGCGTCCGCACGGCGGAACTACACAAAGCACTCGCGCGAGCCGATTCTCCTACGCTCAAGCCAATCGAGGGCGATCCCGACGACGTGCCCAGGCGTATCGCCCGGATTCGCCAGGAGGCAGAGGAGACCCGGAGCCTGCTTGCCGAAGCTGAAATCGACGACAGGGAGGCTCTGGATGAAGGGCTATGGGAGACGGCCTTTCACCGTCTGGATGACCTGCAAAACCTTGAGGCTACGCGCCAGAAAATCCGCATCCATGGCGATTACCACCTGGGGCAGGTCCTCCGTGCTGATGGCGAATTTTACATCCTAGATTTCGAGGGAGAGCCGGCTCGGACGATTGAGGAACGCCGAGAACGCGATTATGCCCTCCGCGATGTCGCCGGTATGTTGCGGTCAATCGAATATGCAGCCTTTGCGTCCTGGAAGGATTTCCAGGCACAGCATCAGGGGCAGGCTCTCGAGACCTGGACCTCCATCCTGGTGGAGTGGTGCAAAGCCGTCTTTCTGAACGCGTACTTCAGTACTGCCGAGGGGTGTGACTTTATCCTTCCTCGTGGGATCCGGGAGCCTATCCTATGGGCCTATCTGTTCCAGAAAGCCCTCTATGAAATTCGGTACGAACTCAACAACCGGCCAGACTGGGTCTGGCTGCCACTCCGAGGGTTGAAACGCCTTCTGGAGGCCGCACAGCAATCCAACACCTATGCACTTTCTTCATCAATAAACGAAAAGTGACGAAAAAACTCAGGTCCTCACGCATTCACTAAAGCGCTAACCTGTTATCACAAACACCTGAATACACCCACTCTGGACTTCGAGGACCCGAGAACTCGGATCCATGAACACTTGAATATCCACACGGCACGTATGACCTGGATCACCCAAGAAGACATCGATAAGTGGCAGAACGGGATACACTTCAGAAGCTACAACAGGCTCGGCGCGCATCCTTTTCACGATGGAACATGGTTTGCCGTGTGGGCGCCGCATGCGGAATCCGTCTCTGTCATCGGGGACTTCAACGGGTGGGATGTGAATGCCAACCGGATGGAACACGTTGGCGCCGGTCTGTGGCAAACATACGTGTTCGGAGCCGGACCAGGATCACATTACAAGTACCATATCCAGCGCGGGTATTACGCTGTCGACAAGACCGACCCGTACGCGTTTGCCATGGAAGCTCCGGCATCGTCCGGAAGCCATACGACTGGACTCGCCTCAATCGTTACGGACTTGAACTATAACTGGGGCGATAGCGAGTGGCTGGCAACCCGGAAGGGACCGAGTGGGCTGAATGATCCCATGGCGATCTATGAAGTCCATATCGGCTCGTGGATGCACTCGGCACCTGGCAGGTCTCTATCATACCGTGAGATCGCGGAACCACTCGCAGACCATGTCGAAAAGCTCGGCTTCACCCATGTCGAGTTTATGCCCATTCTGGAGCACCCGTTCTATGGCTCCTGGGGGTATCAGGTGGTCGGGTACTATGCTCCGACGTTCCGGTATGGTACGCCACAGGATTTGATGTACCTCATTGACTATCTACACGGACGCGGCATCGGCGTATTCCTGGACTGGGTTCCGGCGCACTTCGCTACGGATCCGCAGGGGCTCGTCTTTTTCGACGGCAGCACCCTCTTCGAGTACGACGACCCACGTATGCGGTACCATCCTGACTGGGGGACCTACGTGTTCGACTATGGCAAACCCGGAGTAAAGAGCTTCCTGGTCTCGAACGCGCTCTTCTGGCTTGATCGCTACCACGTGGACGGTCTGCGTTTCGATGCCGTTGCCTCCATGCTGTACCGCGATTACTCCCGTGAAGATTGGACGCCGAACATGTTCGGGGGACGTGAGAATCTGGAGGCCATCGATCTGCTCAAGACGGTGAACGAGGCCGCTTTCTCCGAGTTCGGGGAAATCAACATGATAGCGGAGGAATCAACGGCGTGGCCCGGCGTGAGTCAGCCAACCTATAATGGCGGGCTCGGCTTCCTCTACAAGTGGAACATGGGGTGGATGCATGACACGCTCACCTACATGAGCAAGGACCCCATCCACCGCAAATACCATCACAACGACCTCACCTTTCCCTTCATCTATATGTTTTCGGAGCACTATGTGCTCCCCCTCTCACACGACGAGGTCGTTCACGGGAAGGGGTCGTTGTGGGGCAAGATGCCCGGTGACGGCTGGCAAAAGGCCGCCAACCTGCGCCTTCTATACGGCCACATGGTTGGCCATCCCGGTAAAAAGCTGCTTTTCATGGGAAGTGAGTTCGGCCAGTGGAAGGAATGGAATCACAACGAAAGCATTGACTGGAGCCTGCTGGACGACCCGACTCACTACGGCATCATGATGTGGGTACAGGATCTCTTTCATCTCTACCGGTCTCATCCCGTATTCCAGTGCGACGACCCTTCGTCCTTCGAAGGGATCAACTTCGACGACCGAGACAATAGTGTCATCGCCTACATGCGGAAAAACGAGGGGCGGTATATCATCTTTGTCTTGAACTTTACGCCCGTACCCCGGCACAATTACCGTATCGGCGTGCCAGAAGAAGGATGGTATCGAGCTGTACTCAACAGTGATGACCTGCGCTACGGCGGCAGCGGCATCGGAAACTGGGACGAACTGGAAACGGCACCTGTGCAATACCAGGGCCGACCGGCGTCCCTCGTACTTACACTCCCACCACTCGGCGCGCTGCTGCTGGAGCGAGAAGACCGGCCATACTAATCCTTGCTTCCGGCACGGATACCCAATCGATGATACGCTGGCTGTTATTCACTCACCGAACAGGGTGACGATTAGCTCCCTCCGCCCTCCGTCGTCCCGATGCTCGCAGAGATAGATGCCCTGCCACGTGCCGAGCAGCAATCGGCCGTTTGAAACGGGAATCGTAAGGCTGCTGCCGAGCAGAGATGCCTTGATGTGTGCGGGCATATCGTCCGGGCCTTCGAGCGTGTGCTCGTAGTATGGCGCATTCTCCGGCACCATAGCATTGAAATGCCGCTCCATGTCTCGACGAACGTCCGGACTCGCGTTCTCATTGATCGTGAGAGATGCAGACGTATGGAGGATGAATACGTGCATCAGCCCCACGTTGATACCCGCCAGTTCAGGAATATGCTGAACAATCTCTCGCGTGACGACATGGAAACCGCGTGGACGAGGAGTTAACGTTATACGCTTCTGGATCCAGGCCATACACACATGAAAAGGTCTAATTCCGCATGAAAGCCGGTAATACTGGGCAGATGTGAGATGACCGGGATAAGACCGACACTGATTCCCAGATAAGGGGACCGGGATCGTCCTTTGGTCGGCAGCTTGCCGATCCTACCCGTAAGATTCGTTCAAATCTTTTCTTTCTGCAATCTCGGTCGATACTACCCGGAAGCACGCCTCGAAATTCAGATAGCAAGTTGTGCAACATTCTGCCACACATGTGTTAAATTTCCGTAAGTAGGAGGCTGAGCGGGCAGACTCGAAGTGCAGACGAGCGGCGTGCAGTGACTCTTCCTTGCCCTCTGCATGTTAACCCCTGTATCTATGGCGTACCCAGACGTCTTCAAATCACCAGGCGTAGTCGATCTGGCATATCTGGAGTCGAGTTCCTTCGGACGATCCGACTTCATCCTCCAGGCCATCGATGTCTTACTGGACCAGCTACCGGAACAGGTTGCTGATCTGAATCAAGCTTTTTTAAAGGGGGATTACGCCCTTGTGCGCCTCTCTGCACACAAGATCAAATCTGCGGCCGGTCTACTCGGCATAGAGCCCCTCAGAGAAACCCTTCGCCAGATTGAGGCGGTGGAACCACAAACGGTCCAGAGCACGAAGCAGTTGGAGGCGTGTGTTCATGACGTCACTCGGATCTGTGTGCAAGCCGTCACGGAACTACAAGCAGAGCGCTACCGATACACCTGACGGTACAAATCCTCTGAAGTAGTTATCCAATTCTCTCCCTCATGCGGCGTCAATGGTGTCTGTAGTTGGCGAGCCGGATGTTCTATACTCCAGCTTGCAAGCACACCGGTGTAGTTATGCGTTGCATTATAGTTGACGACGACGAGCTATCACGGCTGGTGATCGAGAACTTCATCACGCAGCATAATGCGCTGGAGTTGGTCGGTTCCTGTGCCAGTGCTGTAGAAGCAGCTAATCTGCTGAATCAGAGCCCGATAGATCTCGTTTTTCTGGACATCGAAATGCCGGTCATGTCCGGCATGGAATTCGTCCGCAGTCTCACGAAGCGTCCTCAGATCATTCTGGTGACTGCTAAGGAGGAGTACGCACTAGAGGCTTTTGACGTAGATGTAACGGATTACTTGCTGAAGCCGGTAACCTACGGGCGCTTCTTGCAAGCCGTCCAGCGTGCTCAGCGACAAGCCCGGGTATCCGCCAGTACCGAGCACAAGAATCTCTCTCACGTTTTTGTGAAGAGCGACGGCCGCCTGGTAAAGGTAGAGTTCGACTCGATACGCTGGATCGAGGCGCAGGGGGATTACGTCGTCATTCGTACGAAGGATAAGCGACTGATCGTGCACTCGACCATGAAGGCCATCGAAGAGAAACTTCCCTCCACCCTCTTCGCCCGCGTACACCGGTCCTATATCGTCAGTATCGACCAGATCGACGGCATCGAGGATACGACGATCCTCATCGACCGGGAAGTCATCCCGATCGGCTCCTCCTACCGGGACAATCTTCTGCAGCGTCTCAATACGATCTAAGCCTTACCGGGGAATATCTGAAGGCGCCTAAGGGCATTGCGGTGCCCGGTTCATGCGCACCTCACTCATCCCATGGGGTCTGACGGAGCACCAGGCAGTTGACACGTAGAGTACATACGCCGTTTACATCCCGCCGGAACGCATCACTGCGATTCACACCACTGCCTGAGCATATCTAGTGTAACACCCCAGGCGTAGTTACAGAATCCAAAAAATGCACTATTTTCATCCCAGCCCTGGTGATTGAACGTCACGACGGTCATTTTCTGGCCCTCATTGTCCATACCCATCCAGTGGCCCGGGCTTTCGCGTTCCTCGATCTCGAAAATGATTTGCGTGCCTGTCCATGCGGAGGCCGGGCTCTGCTCGGGATGATGGCTGATAATTTCCCACTGGACCCGTTTATCGGGTGTACAGTCGAGCACTTTCATCTGGACGTCGCCGTGGGCCGGCCCGGGACTATGTGCCAGCACCACCCCCTCCTCCGTTTCCGTTGACGTATGTGGCGTCCACCAACGTCCAAGGCCTTCAGCAGTGGCCAGCGCCTCATATACTTTCCTCGCCGGCGCGTCAATCCATACCTGGTGAGTCAGTGTTGCCATTCAAACCTCCCGTTGAACTGTTGAACTATTGATCTTGTAGCACACGCTATAGGC
Organism: Rhodothermales bacterium; assembly: GCA_041690215.1. Taxonomy (GTDB): domain Bacteria; phylum Bacteroidota; class Rhodothermia; order Rhodothermales; family DASSAV01; genus DASSAV01. The sequence continues at coordinate 58,479 of JAWLHQ010000007.1, read as the reverse complement.
TTACAGAACGCCAGCCCTATGCTATCACATGTATGCAAATAGTTCAAGGGGCCACCGAACTCAAGAATGCACAACAGCTCGAACGCGAATGGACACCCATCTAGCCGTTATGGGCCGTCCAGAATGCGAACCTGAGGCCCTATCCGGCATACGAGGGGTCAGCATCCTTCCTGATTCGTGTTCAGTTATTCCATACCAGACTACGCCGCATGTCCTTTGACCCCGCCCTGAAGTGCTATCTCGATACACTCGTCGATGAGATTGAAAAGCCCTCCTTCATTCCCTCCGATCCCGTAGTCATACCACATGGATTCGATGATCCACGTGACCAAGAGATCATCGGCCTGTATGCAGCGCTGCTCGCGTGGGGGCAGCGAGCAACCATCCTGAAGAAGATGGAAGAACTGTGCGAGCGCATGCGGTACAGGCCTTACGAGTTCGTGCTGCACTTCGGATCCCGAGAAGCGGACCGACTGGAAGGATTCAAGCATCGCACGTTTCAACCGGAGGATGCATTCTGGTTCACACGTTGCCTCTCCGCCGTGCTGAGAAAGTATGGTACGCTGGAAGAGCTGTTTGTACAGTTCCTTCCTCCCGGCGCACCGCATACCGGTGCAGCCATCGAGGGATTCAGCACGACGCTGCTGAACATCGTGCCGGACGTACCTGCCCGGTTGAGCAAACATGTAGCCCGCCCCAGCACAGGCAGCGCGTGCAAACGCCTGAATATGTACTTGCGCTGGATGGTCCGCTCCGGTCCGGTAGACCTTGGTATCTGGAAAAGAATCGCTCCTTCACAGCTGCTGCTTCCGCTGGACGTACACTCGGGCCGAACGGCGCGGGCACTCGGTCTGCTTACGCGTCCTGCAAACGACTGGCGAGCTACGCTTGAACTGAGTGAAGCGTGCAGGCAGCTTTGCCCGGAAGATCCTGCGCGATATGACTATGCGTTCTTCGGATCCGGCGCGGCAGGGCTCTCTTTGGATGAGAGATTCGTCGTTAGCGGAAACGCAGGCATTACGACGTCGCCTAGAGCACGGTACGACCGGTTGTAGTACAGAATCGGCCGCCCTGCCCCCTGCTCTTCGACGGACTCCACCTTGCCAACGATGATGGCGTGATCTCCGGCGGGGTGAATTGCGTACCGGCGGCAGAGCAAAATCCCAAGCGCATCAAAAAGAATAGGTAAGCCGTCCTCTTCCTTCCGGTGCGGCACGTTTAGAAACTGCTCCTTGCCCGGTAAGTCTGGCAATGCGAAATGTCGCGATAGTTCAGCCTGTTCCTCACGCAGGACATGAACGGCAAAGCGTTCGGCTGCCGTGATTACAGGATACATCTGTGAGTCGACCGCGACGTTGAACGAGATGAGGGGAGGTGTAAGAGATACGCTTGTGAAAGAGCCAATGGTAGCACCTCGCACCTCATGCGCAGCTGCGGTTACCACGACGACTGGCGAGGGCACTCGCCGCATGATGGAGCGAAGTGCCTCGCCATCTATATGCATTTCCATCCGCTTTCGTAGGAGATCGGGTGATAGCGGCGAAGTGGCGGCCGCTCGTCCGCCAGAGCGCACCCGCTATACCCTTTTACTGGGCACGCCGTATCTCCTAACCGCATGTTTGCAGGCAAGTTTCAAGAAGGTACCTGAGGGCCCTACGAATCAGGAGAACACATCCTTCACTTTGCTGAAGAATGTCTTTCGCTCCCCGCTACGGTCTTCCGGCGTGGGCACAAACGACGGAGATGCACTAAGCTGTTCGAGAATCCGTGCCTCCTCGCTGGTAACTTTCTTCGGTGTCCAGACGTGAATGCGTACCATCTGGTCACCCCTATGCATGCCGTTCAATTCAGGAATACCCCGGTCCCGCATCCTCAAAATTTTGCCTGACTGGATACCCGGGTCAACCTGTAATCGTGCCCTGCCCTTCAGGGTCGGCACTTCCACTTCGGTGCCAAGCACGGCTTCGGGGAAGGAAATGTACGCATCGTAGTAGACGTCGAGTCCATCGCGGACGAGGTGCTCATGAGGCACTTCTTCAATTTCGATGCGAAGGTCGCCCGGAGGTCCTCCCCGAAGACCTGCGTTTCCAGCACCGCGAAGCGTAAGATAGTTGCCCTCCAGAACGCCGGGAGGAACAGCCACCGGTATTGTTTCTTCGCTCTTAACCCGACCCTCGCCGTTACAATTTCGGCAGCGGTTCTTGATGATCCGCCCTTCACCCTGGCAGGTAGGGCACGGCTGGACATTAATAAACTGGCCGAACACGGAGCGAGTCACCTGCCGGATCTCTCCGGCACCACCGCACATATGGCAGTTTTCGTAGCCGTCGGCCCCACCCTCAGCGCCAATACCGCTACATACGTCACATGTAACGAGCTTCTTGACCTTAATTTTCTTCTCGCACCCTTCGGCGATCTCCTCAAGCGTCAGCGGCAACTTGATACGCAAGTCGCTGCCGGGACGTCCCTGGCCTCGGGTGCGTCCCCCCGTCCTGGTGCCGAACATCTCTTCGAAGATGCTCCCCGAAGCGGACCCCGCAAAGATGTCGCTGAAGGCGCTGAAGATATCATTGATATCCTGGAAGCCCTGCGCACCGCCACCCATTCCGTTGCCGCGCACTCCGGCGTGTCCGAAACGATCATAGCGCTCGCGCTTGTCTGCATTAGACAGCACCTCGTAGGCTTCGGCAGCCTCCTTGAACCGGGCTTCCGCTTCCGGGTCATTCGGATTCCGGTCAGGGTGATACTTCAGCGCCAGCTTCCGATATGCACTCTTGATTTCAGCAGCTGTGGCCCCCTTCGCTACCCCTAATACTTCGTAATAATCTCTCTTCGTCATTGTTCATTTGCAAAGGGCTGATGGCCTCTTTGTGACACCAGTCCTGATATATAAGCATACTCTATTCTGCCAGCTGCCCCAGGCTCAACCGGCCACAACTACCTTGCTGTGCCGTAGTATCCTGTCACCAAACCGATACCCTTTCTCGAATTCAGCCAGTACTGTTCCAACCTCGGTTCCCTCGGGCGCGGGCTGTTGCATCAGTGCTTCGTGTTCCAGTTCACTGAATGGTTTACCCACCGCCTCGATAGGCTGTACGCCAAGCCGAGCAAGCTCTTCCATGAACTTGCGATGGACCAGTTCGATGCCCTCTCTCAGAGAGCGGCAGGCTACATCGGAACTGCTTTCTCCCTCAGCCTGCGCAGCAGCCGCTTCCAGCGAACGGGTCAGGTCATCGGCAATGCCGAGCATTGGTTTAAGAACGGCTACTTTGCCCAGATCCATCAGCGAAAGCTTCTCTTGCTCGGTCCGCCTCTTGTAGTTCTGGAATTCGGCAGCTTGCCGTACAAAGCGATCCTGCAACGTTTCAAGTTCAGCTTTCAACTGCTCTAGCTCAGTTTTCAGTTGCTCTACTTCGTTCGTCGCTCCCGCTTCCGCAGCATCAGCCTGTACATCCAGGCTGGGCTCCGGTTGGTCCACGGGTGGTTGATCCTGAAGGTTACTATCTATTTCGTATCTGTTATTTTCATTCTTCATGGCTGTTACGATCTCCTGATCAAAGAGTACTCACACTAATCTCTGGAAGAGAGCATGGCAGCCATAGCCTCCACGAGCACGACGGCTCTTGGATAATCCATCCGCATCGGTCCCAGGACACCGATCGTGCCAATGGAATTTCCCATCCGATATCGCGCCGCGACGAGCGAGCAGTGCTCTGCCTTTTCGTCGCTATTCTCGCTACCGATACTGATGACTGCTCGTCCTATCCCTACCTCATCGGCTCCTGTCCGTTCTTCGAGAAGTTGAATAACGACGTTCTCATCCTCCATCATCTCCATGAGGTTGCGAAAGTGCGACGGCTCCTGAAATTCAGGATGCAGCAGCATGTTCTTCGCCCCACCATAGCGGACGCGCTTGCTCTCTGCCTGTTCACTGAAGAGGGTTGGCGCTTCGTCGAGAACCAGCCGTACAATGCCATTGTCGTCCGCATCGATGTCTCGAAGTCGTGCGCCGTACGTACGACGAATTTCTTCCAGCGTCAATCCGCTCAGCCGCTCGTTCAATATAGGCACCACACGGTCCAGTTCTTTGCGATTGAGGTGAGAATCCAGTTCCACCATAATCGTTTTCACCAGACCACCCCGCATACTCATGACGAACATCGCACGGTTCGTAGACAACGGCACGACTTCGAGCCGGTCCAGCACGCCTGTGGAGAGCCGGGGCATGAGGGCAACCCCGAGTAGATTCGAAAGGCGCCCCAGGATACGCGAACTCTTGTGGAGCAGATCGTCTGTATCACCGGCGAGCCGTTCGATCTCCGAACGAAGCATAAGCTTCTCGGCAGGCGTAAGCTCGGCCGTCTCCATGAGTTCATCCACGAACTTCCGGTAACCCAGTTCAGTAGGAACGCGACCTGCCGATGTGTATGGGTGATCCAGGTAGCCCCGTTCCTCGAGATCGCTCATTGTGTTGCGAATAGAGGCCGCGCTAAGCCCGATCGGGAACCGGCTGGCTAGAAACCTGCTTCCTACCGGGTCCGCTGTCTGAATGAAAGACTTCACGACCAAGCGCAAGATCTCCCGCTCCCGCTCCGTGAGCGGACTCTCATTGTTCAGCGCTCCATATGACTGTTTCTGTACGGACATACGCGCCATTGAATGCAAAAGCCTTGCCGGGTTAGGGATTCAATTAAAATAGGACGAATAGGCAGAGTACGCCACCATGATATCTCCCTCTGTCCAGCGAGGTATGCCATGCTGACACACCAGGACATTGCCGTCCTCAAGCGCCTCCGAAACCATGTCCCTCTCGTGCTGAACCCGTTGTAAACCTTGGAGTTTCGCAGAACACGTTAAAGCTCAACCATGCCAGAATCAGCTGTTTGACCGGCTACGACTCCATTACCCACGTCGCCTATCAGCAGATTCTTTTCCGTGTCCGTGCCTTGTGTGGGTCCACTCAAGACCTTCCAATCAACAGCATCCACTTTGCAGCTCAACTCCGTGCTGCCGCTCAGGCCACGAGACGTGAAGATGCTGGTGTAACTACCTCTAGAGTTGAGCGTACGTTGATTACGTTGTAGAATGAACCCCTTTAAGGCTTTATAGCCTGCCGAATCTTCTCGCCCATTAGCATACAGTCCATGCGTTTCCTGTCTAACCTCCTGGCAAGCACCCTCGGTACGCTGCTTGCCTTGTTTCTCGTCTTCTTTCTGTTCTTTCTGTTCATTTTCGCCCTCGCTGCGGCGACGGATACGGCACCACGCGTGTTGAACAATTCTGTCCTGGTCGTCACCCTGGACGGAGAAATCCCAGAAATAGCCGCTGATGATCCCTTCCTGCGTGCCTTTGGCACTGGCCCGAGCCTTGATCTGCGTGACTTGACCACGGGTCTCGAGAAAGCCGCCGTGGATGATAGGATTTCTGCCGTATGGGTCCAGCTTCAAGGACTCAGAGGATCGTGGGCGACCCTTCAGGAGGTCCGTACGGCTCTGGAACGATTCAAACAGAGTGGAAAGCCGGTCTATGCTTCCAGCGACGATTATGGCATGGATGAGGCAGCCTACTTTGTCGCAAGCGTAGCAGACAGTGTCTTTGCTGTACCTCAGGCAGCATTCGAATTCAACGGTTTTTATCTGGCATCGGAATTCTACCAGAACCTGTTCGAAAAGGTAGGCGTGGAGCCGCAGGTAATTCGGGCCGGGAAATACAAGAGTGCCGCAGAGCCGTTCCAGCGTACCGACCTCTCACCCGAGAACGAAGAACAACTGAGCGCTCTGCTCAACTCCTGGAATGAAGTATTCCTTACTGCGGTATCGGAGAGCCGGGATCTTCCGGTTGAAAAGCTCCAGGCCCATCTACAGACATCCGCAATCATAACGGCCCGCGATGCCCATGAAGCGGGATTGCTTGACGGACTCCTCTACCGCGATCAGGTAATCGATCTGCTCAAGCAGCATACCGGGCAGGATAAAGAAGATAAACTACGTGAGATTTCCGCGGCATCATACGCCAATGTGCCGGCGTCCGAAGCAGGCCTTAGGCGTGGTAATACAGGCGATATCGCCATTGTCTATGCCGTCGGCGCAATCGTAACAGGGGATACACCAGACGCCATTTTCGGCAGCGAAACGATCGGCTCAGAAAGCTTCAACAAAGCCATGCGTGCTGCTCGTGAAGATGACCGCGTGAAGGCGGTCGTCCTGCGCGTGAACTCACCCGGTGGTTCCGCTTCCGCCTCGGATGCCATGTGGCGAGAAATCAGCCTGACCGCACAGGAGAAACCGTTGATCGTGTCCATGGGCGACTACGCAGCTTCGGGCGGCTACTGGATCTCTACACCTGCCGACACGATCGTCGCAGACCCGCTTACGCTAACCGGCTCCATCGGGGTCTTCAGCGTACTATTCGACGCCAGCGAACTTCTAGAGGACAAGGTTGGCATCACGTTCGATCTCATACGCACCAGCCCGTTCGCTGACATGTTCTCGGGGCTCCGCTCGCTCTCTGCCCGGGAACGAGCTTTACTGGAAACCAGCACGGAGCAGACCTACCAGGCATTCCTGCAAAACGTTGCACAAGGCAGGGGCATCAGTACTGCACAGGTAGATTCCATCGGACAGGGCCGTATCTGGAGCGGCGTACAGGCAAAGGAGGTCGGGCTAGTCGACGTGCTCGGAGATCTGAATACGGCAATTGACATCGCCGCCGAACGTGCCGGGCTGGAAGCGGGAACGTATGGCACGCGAATACTGCCGCGGCCCAAGACGCTCCTGGAGGAAATGACATCGTCCATGGAATCCCGAGCCAAAGCCCTGTTCATGCGACTTACCACGACCCCTGCCGAACGCGCACTGCTCCGGCAGGCCTCACTCGTCCAGCAACTTGTCGATATGCAAGGTGTCGTTCAGGCCCGTCTTCCCATGCATATAACCATCGACTGATCCGCCCACCTTACTCAGACGGACGAGAACGCCACAAACGAAACCGGGGGAGCGTCGATCGCTCCCCCGGTTTTTTAGATCAACACATCCCCGGTCATTTCGGCCGGTTTCTCCACTCCAAGGATTTTCAGAATCGTCGGGGCAATGTCCCCAAGCTTTCCATCGCGGATGGGTCCTTTGAAATCATCCCAGATGATGAGGTGCGGAACGAGTGCGGTGGTATGGGCTGTATTGGGACTGCCATCAGGATTTTTCATCTTGTCGGCATTTCCATGGTCCGCGATGATGCTCACGCTATACCCGTTTGCAAGCGCGGCATCTACAACCTTCTGAACTCCTGCATCCACGGCCTCTATCGCTTTCACCGCGGCCTCGAATACGCCGGTGTGCCCCACCATATCCGGGTTGGCAAAATTCAGGCAGACGAAGTTGTAATCCTTTTTGGCAATCGCAGTTGCCACACGCTCCGCAAGCTCAGGTGCGGACATCTCCGGCTGCAGGTCATAGGTTGGAACCTTTGGAGACGGGACGAGAATGCGGTCCTCTCCTTCGAACGGCTCCTCTCGTCCTCCGCTGAAGAAGAAGGTAACGTGCGGGTACTTCTCCGTCTCGGCAGCGCGGAGTTGCGTACCGCCATGCCTGGATATGACTTCGCCGAGCGTATTTGTGAGATTAATTTTTTTGAATGCTACAGGGAGATCGAACGTCTCGTCATAGGGCGAAAAAATGACAAAGTGAAGATCGAGCATTTCGCCCCGATCAAAGCCGTCGAAATCCGGATCGGTGAAGGCACGTGTGATCTGACGGGCACGGTCGCCGCGGAAATTGAAGAAGATCACGGAATCTCCGTTCTCGATGCGCGTCCCGTGCTTGCCGAAGTTGACATCGACGTCATCGTATTGAATGATGCGAGGCTTCACGAATTCGTCCGTAACACCCTCGGCATAGCTCGCCTCCAACGCCTGCACTGGATCATGGAATACCTCTCCTTCTCCATCAACCAGTAGCCGATACGCGATCTCCGTTCGCTCCCAGCGCTTGTCGCGGTCCATCGCGTAGTAGCGTCCCACGATCGAGTCGATCCTACCCACTCCGATCTCCTGTGCTTTCTTCTCGAAAAGCTTCACGTAGGTGACCCCGGACTTAGGATCGGTATCGCGGCCGTCAGTAAAGGCATGAACACAAACCTGAGCGGGCTGCAACCCGACCTCTTTCGCAAGTTCTAACAACGCGAAGAGATGATCGATGGACGAATGAACACCGCCATCTGAAAACAGGCCGATCAGATGAAGCTTCGAACCCATGTGCTCCGCATGCCGCACAGCTTCCACGAGTTCAGGGTTCTTGAAGAAGTCGCGGTCTTTGATCTCCTTGTCGATGCGCGTGATCTCTTGATACACTACGCGCCCTGCACCGAGGTTTGTATGCCCAACTTCGGAGTTCCCCATCTGCCCTTCCGGAAGACCGACGGCCAATCCGGACGCCTCCAGCGTCGCGTGCGGATACCGGGCAAAAAGTGAATCCAGGTATGGCTTTTTTGCATGATCAATGGCACTAACCGACGGGTCTTCTGCTATGCCATACCCGTCCAGGATGATCAGAATATGTTTTTTGTCCATCGTTTCGGTTTCGAAGAAAGATGCAGACCGGGCACAGACACGTCAGATACGGTAATCAGGAACGCGTCTGGTTGTCTGACCTGTTTTTGTTTCGTAAACGTTCATCGAGCCACACACGGGGCAGGCTATCTGCTCTACACCGTACCGATCCACTCGCAGCGCAGGTGTATCGAAATAGTGTTGACGCGTCTTGCAATAGTATTTCCCGCGCTTCGGATCCAGCGCCGTGAGTGGCGGCGGCAGTTCCTGCAAGCGCTGGTAGTACTGGCAAACCGGTGCTACCGGACAGATTTCGCACTTCGGACTGCGCGCCGTGCATGTATAGCGGCCATGCAGAATGAGTAGATGGTGCGCTTCTCCCCACTCCTCGCGCGGCAGGATCTCTTTCAATTGCCTCTCCACCTTGAGTGGCGTGTTGGCATCCTTCACCAGCCCGATACGATTTGCGACACGGAAGACGTGCGTATCGACAGGCAATGCAGCTTTATCGAAGGCCACGGAAAGTACGACCTGCGCTGTCTTGCGACCAACGCCGGGCAGCTTTACCAGATCCTCCTGTGTCTCCGGGATCTTACCCCCAAACTCGTCGATGATCCGCCGGGCCATACCGACGAGATGTTTCGCTTTCTGGTTAGGGTATGAGACTGACTTGATATACGGGTATACTTCCTCAGGCGTAGCCTTGGCCAGCGCTTCCAGATCTGGATAGGCTTCGAACAGAGCGGGAGTGGTTTTATTGACTCGCGCGTCCGTACACTGAGCCGAAAGAATGACGGCAACCAGCAACTCGTACTCGTTCCTGTAAACGAGCTCGGTTTGAGGCCGAGGTATGGTCTGGCGCAGCGCCTGAATGGCGAACTGCGCACGCTCTCGTCTAGTCACGTAATGCTGTACCCGATTGGATCGTCCAGTTTGCACTCGTTATCGTACCGGTGCGCTGCTACATCGAAGAAATCCCGTAGAAGCGTTGACATGCCCGGTGTACTGTGTAACGAATATGAGGACAGGGCTTCTCGCATTCAAAATACCGCGCCCGTGCTCTCGAAAAATTGACACGAACAGACCGGCATACAGGCTGCGAAGAACCTCAAGCGCTGCTTCTGGTTGGAGCCCCATTGTAAGCAGACGTCAGCATCCTATGCGCAAGCCTTTACTCATTCTCTGTTTCCTCATCGCATGGGCATCATTGAGTTTCCCGCACCGAGCATACGCACAGCTGCCGGACAGGCTCTCTAATGAGGCTCGGATCTCACTCATCACAGTGCTTCCTGGCGAGGAACTCTACTCCCTTTTCGGACATAGCGCATTCAGGGTTTATGATCCCGTTCTCGGCCTGGATGAACTCTTTAACTACGGAACGTTCGATTTCCGGGATCCGCTCAGCTTCGCATTTCGATTTGCTTACGGGAAGCTGGATTATATGCTATCCAGCGAATCCTACCCCCGATCCCTGTACGCGTATGCGACGTATGAGCATCGGCCGGTTATAGAGCAGGTACTAAACCTGTCGCCCGATCAAGCGCAGAGCGTCTATCACTATCTCTCGATCAACGCGCTCCCGGAAAACCGTACCTACCGCTATGATTTCCTGTTCGACAACTGTTCCACACGGCTCCGGGATGTACTAGAGATTACGCTTGGCGATGATATACGATTCGCGCCCGTGCCTAACCCGGAAAAGAGCTTCCGGCACCTGCTGGATCCCTATGTAGCAGATCGTCCCTTCCTCGATCTCGGTTTCGATTTGCTTCTGGGTGTACAGACAGACCGAGTAGCTTCGCCTAAGGAAGCCACGTTTCTGCCCCTGATACTGATGGAGTCGTTCGAGCATGCAACCGTGCAGTCAGCCGGCAACGTGCAGCCGCTCGTAGCGCGCACCGATACGGTCTACTGGACTCCCGGCGCCGACACTCCGAAAACGGCACTGCCCTGGGCTTCCATCCTTATGTGGATCGTTTTCATTGCCGGAGCCGCACTCACGGCTTCTGAATGCCGAAGCGGGCGCCATGCAAACCGATACCTCGATGCCCTTGTGTTCGGAGTAGCCGGAGTCGTGGGTCTGGTTGCCACGTTCATGTGGTTCTTTACGGAACACAACGTTACCACGAATAACATGAACCTGCTCTGGGCATGGCCGACCCACCTCATTGTTGCCGTACTCCTATGGCGCCGATCTGTACCTGGCTGGCTTCAGGTATACTTCGGTGCAGCAGCAGCCGTGAACGTGCTAACGGTCGCACTATGGTGGGCCTGGCCTCAGCAGTTTCACTCCGCAATACTTCCCATCATCCTGCTGCTTGCTATCCGATCTACCTGGCGTGCGTATCAGCTCAGGCATAGGGTCCTGGCAGAACGAGTATAAAGAGAAAGCGTCCCGGAAGTGCTAAAACTCCGGAACGCTTTCATATCTGAATCAGGGTGATCGAGGGGACTTGAACCCCCGACCTCCAGGGCCACAACCTGGCGCTCTAACCAGCTGAGCTACGACCACCATGTAAGAGAGTTCGCAAATTAAGTCCCGCGACCGGGCTCGAGCAAGCTCCTATTCTAGTTTAACCCGTGAAGATTCGACCTGTTTCATTCAATCTACCGAATCAGGGCAACCTTGCCGTAAGCTGTGTCCTCACCATTACGCCCCACTGCTACGACGAGGTATACGCCGCCCGGCACGAGTTGCTGATCCACATTGCGTCCGTTCCATATCGCACGCCCGCCCTGTACTGCGAAACGGTTCACGAGAGATCCATCCACCGTAAGTATCATAACTTCCGTGGCCGCCACCAATCCGTCAATGTAGATAGACAACTCGCCCGTATCACGCATATGAGCCGGATTGGGATAGATATGTAGATCCTGAGCCTCGGCTACCGGCCGGGTTGCGCTGCCCTGGTAACCGACTAAGCCCAGTGCCGTTGCGAAGAACACTTCTCCCGTAATCGGATTCACTTCGACCGCACCTACATCGTCCGACAACAAGGGGCTGTTCTCAGATGTGAAGTGTAGCACTTCCTCATATCCGCCATTCAGAGGAGCGATAAGCCACACCCCCATGTCCGTTGCAACCCAGACCTGTTTTGCAGGGTCTACAACCACGTCCCTCAGGTTAAGTCCCTGAAGCGGATACGATCCGCCATCTGCACCCCGCTCTGCATACACCGGCCAGTTTAGTGCCGCGTTCGGGTCCTGAGCTACTGTCCCGGTGTTTACGATATAAGCCAGCCCCTTCTCCGTAGCCACATAAGTGAGCCCATCTCCGCTCTCGACGACGGCCGATACACTGTCACTCGGCAGTCCCTGCCCACGTTGACTTCCACGGCGGAAATAGCGACATACGTCGTCACTCTGATCGCTCGGGGTATCCCGCGTATCCAGAACGATGAGGCCCAGCTTGCGCCGAAAGTTCTGCTTATCTAAAACAGTGATCCATTTCTGATCGAATGAATCGACGTAGATATCGCGGAACGTGGCATTGATTGAAGTGAGCCCTCCACAGCCTGTTGGGAACTGTAAGGCTGTCCAGCTCCCGTCCAGATCTCGAACGTGCAGCGGTTGCGGAGAACCTACGTTGGTTACCCAGAGCCGTCCTTCACGATCACTGCTCACCCCACCTGCATAGAGATAGTCCAGGTTGCTTTCGCCCTCCGGACTTAGCAGTGTAGAATTCTGACGGGTATAAAAAAGAAGTTCTCCTTCCGGTGTTATCTGAACTAGACCACTTCCCTGCGATGCAGCCCATATGCTCCCATCCGCTGCGGCATGTATGCGCTGATAGCTATTGCGGTTGTTAAAGCCCGGGGTCCGTGCCTCTACGTAGTCCGTCCATGCCCCCTGGACATCAAGCTTGTGGAAACCCGTTCCCTGGCCCAGCATGCCCGCTGCCCAGACATTACCGGACTCGTCCACCGTTAAGCGTTCAAACTGGTTGAAATACGGGCCATCCGGGTAACAGCGGGCATCACTCGATGTGCAGTCCCGCAAAAAAGCAAGTTCGGGTTGTCCATTCCAAGTGACCCGACCAGGCACAAGTCCAGCCTGCCGGTCGCCAACCCAGAGGCGGTCGCCTCCAATCAGCACGATGGAAACGGGTTGTTCATATCCTGGTATCTGCAATCGCCACTGGCTTCCGTCATCCCGTATCAAAAGCGGCGTGTACAGATCGAGTCCGAGGAGCCCTTGCTCCGTTACGCGTAGCTCTCGGACGGCCTGATCCGTCGCTGACAGCCTGGTGTACGAACCATGTTCACCCCGCCGAGCGATACCCGCTGCCGTGCCTGCATACAGGCCTCCCTGAAAGTAGGCCAGCGAAAACACCTCCGGCGCAGGCAAACCGGATGTCTCCACCTGCCATGCGGAAGGATCCTTCAGATTGGACGCATCGCTCGCTGCGCGTGCAATACCCTGACCGGTTGCCACCCAGAGCACACGCTGCCCACTCGGTTCTGCAAGAACGAGGGCGTCATACACGGGTGTAGCCGGCGTGATCTCGCCAAACCGGTCGTACGTATCATGAACTTCGGTGCCCTGCTTATCAAAAACGACGAGGCCGAATGCGGTACCGATCAACAGAGAATCGCCATGGACGACGATACGGTGAATCTCCCGCGACGGATACCTGCCCGCACGCTGGATATCCCGGTACGCCTGAACCCCTCGGGTGTCCACGTCAAGACGATCCAACACACCATCACTATAACCGATCCAGACGCAACCGGCTTGTCCACATGATGAATCGAACGTGATGGCGCGCACAGTAGTCCCGTGCAGTCCTTCCATCGTGGTAAAACGCTCGATTTCGCCCGTATCGACCTCATAGCTGTAAACACCGCCACTCGTCCCCACCCATACTTGCGTTTCAGACGCTGTCAGAGCGGTTATCTCCCGCAGGGATACATAGCTACGCCATTGGCCGACCTGAGCCTGGACAGGGTTGCCTGCCAGTAAACACAGGAGCAAGAAACCTGACCAATACGAGGATGAAAACTTCCAGCGCAACCGGACGAACGTGCAGATCATGCGCTACCTCCAACCCCTAGAATGATGGGTCCCGAAGAGAGTGTTCCGAACCGCTGCCGAATCGTTTTCAGGCAGAGTTACTGATCGGAGTCGTGTGGTAGCCTTTGCATCGATAACGAGATCGCGCGAGAATGAGTCGGATGAAACCTTGAAACACCGGGCATCGCTTGGAGGACAGCAGGAGAGATTCAGCGCGGACTTTATCTCCTCCCGGAAACGCCTCTGTTCCAACACAGCCATCAGAGCTGGCGAAGCAGATTGACCATCTCGATGGCGGAAATTGCTGCCTCTGCCCCCTTGTTTCCAGCCTTCGTACCCGCACGCTCGACGGCCTGCTCGATCGTATCCGTGGTAATCACACCGAAGATGACCGGAATGCCCGTATCGAGCATGATACGAGAGGCCCCGTTAGCAACCCCGCCTGCTACCAGATCGAAGTGCGGGGTTGCACCACGGATGACCGCACCGAGGCAGATTACAGCATCATAAGCCCGCGACTCTGCCAGTTTCTTGGCTACAAGCGGAATTTCGTAGGAGCCGGGACACCAGGCTACCGTTACCCTGTCCATGTCCGCTCCATGGCGTTTCAATGCATCCAGCGCCCCTTCAAGCAGCCGTTCGGTTACAAACGCGTTGAAACGACTGACCACGACCGCAAAACTGGCGTCGTCTGCAACCAGATTCCCCTCTATGATATCGGGCATTACAAAGGCCTCTTGCTCAGATGTTGAACGGTTGGCACCCGAGCGGATGCCGCAAACCGGACCCAAGATACGACGATGGGAAATGCACAGCCAAGCCGCTCTCAAACGAGCGACTCGTTCGATCAGACGCGTTCAGGCCGCACGTTTCCGCAACAGTTGAAGCCGCGACAATGGGACGGTGTACCTGCCGAGGTTCTCCTCGTCCTGAGGACGCGAGCCGTGAAAATCAGATCCTCCCGTTTCTACCAGGCCGTACCGTTGGGCCAGTTGTGTATAAAAGGCCGTGAGCCAGGATTCGTGCGACGGATGTACCGTCTCTATCCCATCCAGCCCGAGTCGTATGAGGGACTTAATGACGGCGTCAGGTGTCCAGTGACTCGGATGAGCGAGCACGCCGATACCGCCCGCATCGTGCAACAGAGCGAGCGCATCCTGCGCCGGAAACTCGGGCTTTGCAACGTATGCTGTTCCATCCGGTCCCAGGAAGCGCGCGAATGCTTCCTGCCTCGTCATGACGTAGCCGGCACGCTGCAAGGCAGCAGCCACGTGCGGCCGACCAAGTGCTTTACCTTTCGAGCACGCTAAAACAGCATCAAACGTGATGCGGATTCCAGCCTTATTCAGCCGCTCCACCATTTGCACGGCCCTGTCGAACCGCTGTTGCCGAAACAACTCCAGATGCTCCCGCAGCCCCGCATGATCTACATCGAAGCCGTATCCAAGCAAATGGATCTCGTATCCTCTCGTGCTCACGCTTAGCTCCACACCCGCAATGACTTCGATGCCCAGCTGCTTCGCCGCCCTCATCGCCTCCGACAGGCCATCAATCGTATCATGATCCGTAATGGCAACCGCCTTCAGCCCCGCTGCGGCGACTCTATGGATGAGTTCCGTTGGAGAAAGCTCGCCATCCGAGCATGTAGTATGGAGATGTAGATCCGCCTGGGCTTCTGTCATAGGTCGACTTACACCGCTCTTATCGAGCAGCCAACAACAAAAGTGTATGCATCTGGTACGATTACGTACAACTCCCGCCCGCCTCGTATGTTTTTCGCAAATCCGAACGATCCATCTTCATGCCCCCCAAGACGGACCTGCATGGCATTTCCACTCGGTATGCCATGCACGATATCCCTATCTTGATAGATCAGCGCGATCAGAGATGCGCGCATGCATACAGTAATTCCGGCTCGACCAAGAATGGAGAGAATGTGGAGCCCTTGGCGCTCGCAATTGCTCGATAAAAAAGAAGATGACACGCAGCAGACCGACTTGCAGGGCCAGTCGGTCTTTTCTCGCCTTGTAGCGGAAGAGCGTGACGAGGAGAATCTGATCGTATGGAGGGGCAAGCATGTCTTCGTCATCATGAATGCCTACCCATACAATAACGGACATCTCCTCATCGTCCCTTACCGTGAAATCGCTCAATATGGAGACTTGACGAAAGATGAGCAGATCGAGATCGCTCATGTAATCGACCGGTGCATCGGCTGGCTACGAATTGCTCTGGCTCCAGAGGGTTTCAATGTGGGAATGAATATCGGCAAGGCGGCCGGAGCAGGGATTCCGTGTCACCTGCATGTTCACGTAGTTCCTCGCTGGAGTGGAGATACGAACTTCATGCCGGTCCTGGGGGACGTGAAAGTGATTCCCGAGGCCATGCGCGATACGTACCGCAAGTTACGGAAGGCCATACAGGCCGAGGAAACTGCACTCAGTTAATCCTGTTGGATGAGTTCTTATCCGCCATCATACGCGCCCGCGTTCTTCTGGGCGCACGGTACATTATTGCACTCTCTTTTCTTAGTTCGTGAAAGCCACCCGCGATAATACAGGCCTCACCCCTTCACCTGAAACGCTGAAGCCTCTAGACCTGGACCACGCCCCCTCCGTAGATGAGAATTCTGGAAGTGAAGAACCACGTAACAACGCTGCCACTGACGTTTCATACAGCAGAGTACTATGGTCGACGCTGCTCAGCCTCGCCGTAGTACTGGTCATTGCGTACTTCACGTTCGATATCGAAAGTTTTCGGGAAACGCTCCGGCAACTAAACCCCTGGTACCTGGCTGCTGCCGTGGGCAGCGTGATACTTCGGGTGATCCTGGGCGGCTGGCGGCTTCAGTTCATTTCAAACGGCAGGTTTGACCTCAATGCTGGCGTGCGCGGCCAGTTGGCGTGGGATTTCTTTTCCAACGTAACGCCCTCAGCCATTGGAGGAGGACCGGTTGCGGCGGTCTTTCTTGCGAGGGACAGGAAATTACCCGTAGGTGAGGTTACGGCGATCATCCTGTTCACCATGTTGCTGGATCAGTTCCTTTTCGCACTTCTGATCCCTCTTCTCCTCATCCTGATGCCGTTCGCGCCGATTTTCCCTGCCTCCCTCGGTCCGGTCGGCACAGGTGCTTTTGTCGTCGTCTTTCTCGGTCTGATGCTGTGGGTATTCGGTTTTGGCTACACCGTACTATACCGGCCTGACCTCCTGCAACGGATCATCATCGCAATCATCCGTATCAAATGGTTACGGCGTTTCCGAGAGCGCGTCACGAGAGAAACCGATGAACTTCGTGAACGAACGAGGCTGTTACGCACGCAACCTGCTCATTTTTTCATTACCGGAATCGTGCTTACCGGCGCCGTGTGGGCTGTCCGCTTCAGCCTGCCGCTTCTCATCGTCATGAGCGTGTATCCCGAGGTCGATACAGCCCTGACGATTCTCCGGACGATGGCGATGTCCATCACGGCCATCGTCTTACCTACACCGGGTGGTTCAGGAGGTGTTGAGGGACTTTATGCCCTTTTCATCGGCCCGCTCCTCAGCCCCCATCTGGTAGCCCCTACCCTGCTGGCGTGGCGCTTCCTTGCCTATTACGTTTTTCTGTTCGCCGGAGTCTATCTCTCGATGCAGCACGTACACACCTCTATCCGCCGCAAGCGTGAGGCCGGCCATGGTAAACTGAAAGACACACCACGTTGCGAGCAGGAAGATATCATAGGCGAGCCCAATTGAAACCACGGATCGATTCATCACTGCAGGGAGATAAGACCTTCGCGCCTGCGCGTTCTCTCCCAATAAACGTCATTCCCAAAACGCTTAGTCGAAATTCATGGATGAGAGCATAGCGGAGCGGCGAGCCCGTGTCTCGGAATATGACTTCCGTGAAGTCCATCCCTTTCTACACTTCGGTACGGCCAGCGATCGGTTTGCCGGCTGGATCGGGCAGATCTATCCGCTGCACTACGAAGAGGAGATCGAGAGCAGATCGAAACGCATGGATGGGCAGATCTACGAAGAACGTACGATTCCCGTGCAGTCCGTGCGCGATTATTTCGAGCACTTCAACGTACTCGAAATCGACTTCACGTTTTACAGCCCGCTACTCGGTCAGGATGGAACGCCCACGAGCACGCTAAAAACCCTGCAGCAATATGCCGAGTATGCACCTGAAGACGCACTTTTCCTGTTGAAAGTGCCGCAGATGTATTTCGCTCGGAAGCTCCGCCGAAGCAAAAAAGGTCAGGGCGTCTCCTACGAAGACAATCCCAATTTTTTACATGCCGATGCCTACATCCGGCAGTTTCTCGATCCGGCTCTAGACGTGCTGGGCGAGCGGTTACAAGGTGTTCTTTTCCAACAAGAGTACCAGCGCGTCCAGGATGCCCCATCACCGGAAGACAACATCGCTGAGTTGGATGCCTTTTTCGCCCAGATCCCCGGCACCGTTCAATCTCATATCGAACTTCGGTCGCCACATCTGCTCGTCCGGCCGTATTTCGACTGGCTGGAGAGCCGCGGAATCGGCTTCATATTCAGCCACTGGACCTGGCTACCACAGATTCGGAGACAGTGGCAACTTTGCGAAGGGCGCTTCACGGCCGCAGACGGCACGTGTGTCGCGCGATTGCTCACTCCCCTGGATATGAGCCACGCGGAAGCCTATTCCCTGACACACCCGTTCGATAAGCCGGTCGACGCCATCACCGGCACGAAGCAGGCTCGGGAAATGGTGCTGGATGTAACGGCGCTCACCTACCGCGCCGAAGACCAGGGCGTGCTCCTGAATGTGATCGCCAACAACCCTGCCTGGGGGAATGCCCCTGCTCTCGCGCAGGCCATTGCCCACCGCGTACTCGACGAGGAAGAAAAACGTGCGATGTAGCAGGATCGCAACGAGCGGACAAGCGGACGCCCGGTTGACTTCAACCGGACGACACACCATCAGACGCGTCCGAAGTCGTCTTCGATACGGATGATGTCGTCCTCCAGGCAGAGACCCAATTGCGTCTCGATGATGACGAGATACGAATCAGCATCTGCTTCGATACGGTGAACGCCGCCTGTGTGGATGAACAGGGAATCTCCGGTCTGAACACGCTGCTCCTCACCATCAAGCGTGAAGGTGCCCCTGCCTTGCACGATGACCCAGTGTTCGCTCCGGTGGTTGTGCTTCTGCAGGGAGAGCCGCTTTCCGGGAAACACCACGATGCGCTTCACACGATAGCCCGGCTCATTGAGGTATTCCTCCCAACGGCCCCAGGGGCGGTTATCGGAATCGATGAACATACTATTTCTAATTACTTGTCGAAGTTGCGTTGCGGTTAGCAGCACCGGGTGGAGTATGCGGTGCTACAAGGATATCCGATGACCAGATCTGTCTGTATCAGGCTCCGGTCCCGAATATGCGATCTCCTGCATCGCCCAGACCGGGGCGTATGAAGGCGTGGCTATCCAACTCCCTGTCTAATGCCGCTGCAATGATAGGAACATCCGGATGAACCTCATTCAGAACACTGACGCCCTCCGGTGCAGCAACGAGACACACGAACCAGATCCGATCAGCTTGCCGGCTCTTCAGAAATGAAATGGCATTGGCTGCGCTTCCCCCTGTAGCCAGCATGGGATCCGTAACGAAGACCACAGCTGATTCGAGGTCGTCCGGCAGACTGGCGTAATAATCGACTGGCTGTTTCGTCGCTTCGTCGCGGTACATCCCAAGATGCCCCACTCTGGCGTCCGGAACTGAACGTATAAACCCATCCACCATGCCAAGCCCGGCCCGCAGAATAGGCACAATGACAACCTGATCACGTAAACAATAACCCGTTGCCGATTCCAGCGGCGTTTCGATCTCCGTCTCCTCGAGTGAGAGGTTGCGCGTAGCCTCGTAAGCCAGCAGAGCGGCAGCATTAGAGAGCGTCTGACGAAAAAGTCCGTGAGGCGTCTCCTTCTTGCGCAGAATCGTGAGGTCTCGTTTGAGGAGTGGGTGATCTACGACGGTGAGGCTTGCCATGCCGTATCGTCTTCAAGTGACGTAGTCAGATAAGCGGAGTGCCGTGAGCGAGTTGCCGGGATTCGATCTCCATGATCTGTCTATTTGAAAAAGCGAGCGTACGCGCCGGAAATGTGCGCACTAACCGGTAATCGTGTGTTGCCATGACGAGCGTCATTCCCTGCTGATGTAGCGCCACAAGCAGCTTCATGATCTCGTCTGCTACGGACGGATCCAGATTCCCGGTCGGCTCATCGGCCAGCAAGATCCAGGGGTCATTCACGATCGCGCGCGCGATGACCACCCGTTGCTGTTCCCCTCCCGAAAGCTCATGCGGAAACCGGCGCTGTTTGTGGCTAAGCCCCACCCGGGCCAGCGCGTTCAATACCCGCCCACGAACGGAAAGCCCCTTCTGGCCTGTCACATGAAGGGCAAACGCAACATTGTCGTATACACTCCGGTCGGGAAGCAACTGAAAATCCTGAAATACGATGCCAAGCGAGCGCCGCAGAAAGGGGATCTCTTCAGGTTTTATGGTATTGGAGGCGTATTCGCCTACGTAGGTAACGCCCCGGTCCGGGCGCATGTCCATGTAGAGCAAGCGCAGGAACGTGCTCTTGCCGCTTCCCGAGGGACCCACGAGATATACCATCTCACCCCGGTTTATATGAGTAGACACGTTCTCCAACACCGTCCGGCGCGATCCATCCGGGAGGGGATATGATGCAGATACGCCTTTGAGCTCGATCTTCATGGAGAGTACAGCGACCGGTTTCCGAGAATGTGAACGAGCACACCGTTATGCACGAGACCGGGGCTTCCGAACCAGCCAGTGTATACGTTCAGAAGCCTCTGTAGGAGGATCCATAGAGAACCCATCAAACGCAGCGACTTGCTCAAACGGAGTCTCTTTCAGAAGCGCACGGATCTCTGACATATCGTACGCACGCTGAACATGCCGTTCAAAATACGTTCTTCCATCCACCCGGATGTCAAACGTAGTCGTGTGCAGCCGGGTCGAGCGGTCGTACGAGCTGTGCCGGACATAAGAGAAACCATCTGCTTCGCCCTCATCCTCGAAGAAGGCCTCGTTATTGATCGAATTGTAAGGCGTGCTCTGATCGAAAAAGAAAAGACCGCCTGGCTTGAGGGCATCGTACACACAGGCGAGAAGCGCCTTAATCGACTCCCCTTCCAGCAGATAATTCAAACCGTCGTACAGTAGTATGACGACGTCAACCGGGCGGTCCACACGGAAGTTCGTGAAGTCGGCGACATCGAACTGGATGGGCAGCCCGTATAGCCTGGCCTTCTCACGAGCCACGTGTACCATGGCCGCCGAATTATCTGTACCCGTGTACTGGTAAGCTCCAAGCGGCTGAAGCTCAAAAGCGAACGAACCGGTTCCACACCCCAACTCGAGGATGCTTGTCGGATTCGGGTAATTCGCCTGGATGATATGGTGGGTGTACTCAGCCCATGCCTCATACTCGACGTGCTCCATGACTACGTCGTATCCTGCCGCCAGGGCTGTATAAGGCTGAACTTCCTGCTCTTCGTTCGGCACGTTAGAAATCGACACGCTACTGTAATGGGGTTCGTGACTACACCGTCACGTGAGGTAGGATTCAGATTCGAAATCCTATCCTGCTATTCGTTGCATAGCCGTAGTATAACGACGACGGGCTACGTCGATTGCGAGAAAAATGGCGCTGCGCATACTCCCGGGTGATGCTTTACCCTGTCCGGCAATGTTGTAGGCCGTACCATGGTCAGGCGAAGTTCGGACGATTGGAAGGCCTGCCGTGAAATTCACTCCACTATCGAAAGCAATCGTCTTGAAAGGAATCAATCCCTGATCGTGGTACATGGCCAGTACGGCATCATAGGCACGGTATCCACCAACGGCAAAAAAACCGTCTGCCGGGTACGGTCCGAATACAAAATGGCCCTCATCACAGGCACGCTGAATAGCCGGGATGATGGTTTCACGCTCCTCCGTCCCCATGATCCCCCCATCCCCTGCGTGCGGATTGAGTCCAAGCACGGCAATTTTTGGACGCACGATGCCGAAGTCATGTACAAGACTTCCGCTGATGATCCGGATCTTACTCAGGATTGCATCCTGAGTAACAGCGCGAGGTACGTCCCAGATGGCCATATGACCGGTCACAAGACCCACACGCAGGTCACCGGCTACCATCATCATCGTAAATTCGCTGCATCCAGTCCGGCGAGCGATAAACTCCGTGTGACCAGGATCTTTATATCCCGCCAGGGAAATAGCCTCTTTTGATATGGGAGCCGTCACCATCGCATCCACCAGCTCTTCCATACACAGATCCGTAGCACGCTCTACGGCTCTCATCGCCAGCCTACCCCCCTCCTCTGTTATCTCGCCAAATCGAACTTCCGGCTTCTCCCCGTGTGCTACATCCAGAACCACGATGCCGTCCTCGGGCACTTCGTCCGGAACCTGCCGCACGACATGAACACGCACATCACGGAACCGCAGCGCTTTCGCATGCACTTGCAATACGTGTGCCGACCCGATTACGATGGGCTGCATGAATTTCAATAGCCTCGAATCCATGAGGCATTGCAGCACCACTTCCGGACCGATCCCGTTGGGATCTCCGAGTGTGATCGCAATTCGTGGGCGTTTACGCCGCTCGTCAGCGATAGCTTGCGAAGATTCTCTATCCGATGACATCTCGTAATTCTATATAAAACAGGACGCACGGGGTAGCTCATCCCCGTTCACCCGAATCCGGACAGCTACTCCCTTCCGCTCCGTCAGGGTACCGTTCTTGCATACTACGTCCGTATCCAAAACCTGTGTACAGGCAAAATAATCCGGACAAGTGGTGAGCTACCTATTTACCGCCGTCTTTTCGGGTTGGCGTAGTCGCGCAGAAACTCTACCAGAAGCCGCACGCCGAAACCCGTTCCCCCTTTCGGGCGGTAAGGCTTCGGACTGTCCAGAAACGCCGTTCCCGCGATATCAAGGTGAATCCAGGGATAGTCGACGAAGTGCTCCAGGAATTTGGCGGCGGTAATACTACCGGCATCCCGTCCGCCGATGTTTTTCAAGTCCGCCACATCGCTTTCGAGCGCCTTGCCGTATTCATCATACATCGGCATGCGGTGCACTCTGTCACCGCTCCGCTCACCCGCTGCTTCGATCGACGCGAGGCGCTCCGAGGCGCCTTCGACATCGTTCGTCATGACACCTGCAGCTTCCGAACCAAGCGCAATGACGATAGCGCCCGTTAGCGTGGCCAGATCCACCACCAGCTCAGGACGGTAGCTCTTCGCATACGAAAGCGCATCGGCGAGGATCAGGCGTCCTTCCGCGTCCGTGTTAAGCACTTCGACGGTTTTCCCGGAATGCATGCGGAGCACATCTCCCGGCACGAACGCATTCTCGCCGGGCCGGTTGTCCGTAGCAGGGATCAAGCCGACCACATACAGCGGCATGTCCAGTCGGGCCAGGGCCTCAAATGTCCCCACAACAGCTGCGGCGCCGGCCATGTCGGACTTCATGTGATCCATAGAATCCTTCGTCGGCTTCAGGGAGAGCCCTCCGGTATCGAAAACGATTCCTTTGCCGACCAGCACGATAGGCCGTTCGTTCACGGCATTTTCCGGATGCCAGGTCAGGACCGTGAAGGTTGGAGGTTCCATGCTGCCACGGTTCACCGCGAGGAGTCCCCGCATCCCCTCCTCCTCGATCATCTGCTTGTCCCAGATCTCGATCTCGTAGCCGTACTTCTTCGCCGACTTCTCAATGGCCCGAGATAGCAACGTGGGTGTCTTCTCGTCCGGAGAGAGGTTTACGAGGTCCCGCGCCGTAATGACCGACTCGGCAACGATGCGTCCCCGCTCCGCTCCCCGCCGCCCGACTTTCTCGTCTTGCTCCGCGTGGAGTACGATCCGCTCGATACCCTCGAATCCGTTCTCTTCGCCAGTCTTATAGCGACGGAAACGGTAGGAACCAAGTACAAATCCTTCCACCAACGCCTGACTGACCGTTTCCGCATCCAGTGGGTTTTCCGGCATCACGACCCCCACTGTCTTGGCCTTCATATTGATTGCCGCTTGCGCTCCCTGCGCTGCTGCGGCCCGTAGCCGTTCCGCGTCGATCGTTTTCACAGTGCCGAGACCGACGAGCACCACGCGCTTGGCACGAGAACTCTCTGGATACAGCAATATGGGATTACTACCTGCTTTACCTGTAAAATCCGACATCGCGCGGCGGAATGGCTCTCCTAGAGCATCCTGAAGCGATGTTTTCTCCCCATCGGCGGCATCTTCCGCCAGGGGGACCAGTAGCATATCTACATCCAGTTGAGCAAGCGGTATTCCGGTGATCGAGGCTTTCATTGTGCCGTTTTTTGCGATTTCAAATCAAGCAGCGACGAAAGATACAGCATGTCCTCCGGTGAGAGTGCATCCGACTCTTCTTCCTTAGACTCCTCCAGCTCAATAAATCTCGGTGCGGCATCTATCACGTCGCGAATTGCCGACTCAAGAGGACGCTTGATAAAGGCACCTGCTGCATTTCGATGGCCTCCTCCGCCGAAACTACGCGCCCACTCGTTCACATAGGTGCTACCCTTGGAGCGAAAGCTGACTTTCGTCCCACTGGCCAACTCTGTGAAAATCAATGCGGCTTTGACGGTCTCTATGGCGAGCACATAGTTCACAAAGCCCTCCGTCTCTTCCAGACTGGCACCGGTATCTCTCACCATGCGCTGCGTGATGGCGGTATATCCTACCTGTCCATTGAAGCTCAACTGTATCCCTTCCAAAGCAGCACCCAACAACCGCAGTCCTTGAACCGAGCGCGTATCATACAATGAGGTGTGAATGGGGGCGGGTTCGATATCTCCGCGCTCAAGAATGTCCGCTACGATCCGGTGCAGTTCGGGAGTCACACTGCTGTACCGGAAGGATCCTGTATCCGTCATGATCGCCGTGTACAGCATTGTAGCGATGTCCGAATCGATCAGATTCGGATCGTACGCCGTTATGATTTCATAGATGAGCTCGCCGGTGGAAGAAGCCGATTCCCGGGCATAACTCAGGTCAAACCACTTCTCGGGATGCGTGTGATGGTCGATGAGGATCTTATACGATGTACTGTTCTCTATTGCTGGCCCCACCTTTCCAAGCCGTTCCAGAGCATTCGTATCCACCACGATGATGGCATCCGCATTGGCTATCCACTCACGCTGATCCAGCGAACCATCGAAGACCTGCAGTTCATTGGCGTCCGGCAGCCAGTAAAGATTGTAGGCAGGTGGGTCGCTGTTGATCATTGCAACCCGCTTCCCGAGCTTTTTCAGAAACGAGCCCAGTGCAAGCTGCGAACCGAGAGCGTCGCCATCAGGTTTGATATGTGTCGAAATGACGAAGCTGTCGTGCTTCTGCAGGAATTCCAGAAGAGTTTCAATCATTGTGAACCGCCCTATTAGATAGCTGATTCTTAACGCCACCTTTCTGCAAAGGTTCACCGGTATAGTTGCCGGGCATCCGCCCGGCGTGCGAGGCCACGCTGCAACGACTAGATCACCAGACTGTGGCAATAATGCTTTCAGTGCCGGTCACGGCGCCCCAAAGGGGTTTCATGAATGCTTCACCCGTCAATGGCTTGCAGATCGACAAGACATGCCCGTATCTTAGCGGCCCGTCAATCAAAGACGAGGAACATAGTGAGTGGCAATCGATAGAATGTTCACTCCACAAGATAGTCGGTCCGGTAGTTCAGTTGGTTAGAATGCCAGCCTGTCACGCTGGAGGTCGCGGGTTCGAGTCCCGTCCGGACCGCACTCTATAAAAGCCCGAACTTGCGTTATCGAGCAGGTTCGGGCTTTTGCTTTATACCCCTTCTGCCCCCCTTCTGAGGGCACCAACTTGCACTGACTGGGAGAAAGCCGGGGAACGTTTCAAAGGCTTTCCCGGCGTCACAGTATTCGAGCACGACCATCACCCGGAGTCACCGTGTAGAATGCCGGGCGTGGCGTTTTGTTATACGGTGATTCCGGACCACGCCCGGCTCGCGCAGGGAACCGACGTTCTTACGGGAAAGCCATATCCTGACTGCGCAGAGTCGCCATCCGGTCGCGTCTTGCCGATCTCAACGGGAAGGCCTCGTGTTCTATATCCCTCTACGCAGAGACTTTACCTGTATGCCCTTGTACTCGATGACACCCTGGCTGTGATTCTGGATGGCAATCTTGCCTTGATTCGGAAGCATTAGGTCGGTGGCCTCAGCGACTGTCTCTCCGTTGATGAGTACCCGTGTATACGATCCATCGGAGATCAACTGCATGAAGCACCATGATCCGCTGCGGCACCCTCCGTCTTTCGCCGGTGCGATGCCGTAGATACTCCCTGTCGGGTTAGTAGCCGTTGGGACATCATAGATCTGGATCTCATAGTGGCTCGGTTGGTTCTCACGCTCTTGTAGCCGGTAGAAGATCCCACCGTTTGCATGGGGAGTCGTTCTGAAATATGTCCGGAACTCGAACGCACTGAACGACTCCTTCGTAGCCAGAACTCCGTCACCGCCGCCCGTTCTCAGTACCCCATCAACGATCTCCCACCGGGCCTCTCCACTGGCGTCCCAGCCCTCCAGATCGCGCCCATTGAACAGCTCGGTCCATTCACCTTCCGTATCCGGAAGTTCTTTGATGCGGATATTGCGATAGCGGATCAGTGTGCCGATATCCTCAAAGCCGATATACCCTGATCTCGGACGCCAGCGTAACGCATCGGAGAGTTCCATGTTAACGTCCTGAATGGTGATGCCGTTGAGCAGCACCTTCAGATAAGGCCAGTTCACCGTGATCTCCAACGTATTCCAGGCATCTCCCGGTTCGTTGGCGAGTGTGATGGGCGCCTGCACGTCATAGATGGCACCCGTGGACCGCGCACCTTCGTCCGTCCGGTCATGCCGGAGATGGATTTTGATGCCGGACCTGGCTGGATTTCCATGCAGCGGCGCATGGAGGTAGATCCCCGTCTCCGACCATCCCGGAGTCTGGTATTCCAGCTTCAGCACGAAGTTTTCATAGTGTTTCTCGCTACGAAGCCAATTCGGGTAATTCGCCGGGTTCTTCAGAAAGAGGGTACCGTCTTCAGCTACGAAGGCGCCAGATCCTTCCATCTCTACCCATCCCGACAGGTCCCGTCCGTTGAACAGTGACACGAATCCGTCATCCTGGGCTCGAACAGCATCGTTGGCCAGGGTGCCAAAAAGAATCAGCAGAAGACTCGTCCGTAACAAGGCCATGAATGGTACCAGAGTATGTAGCAACGCATCAAAGCATCCAGGAAAGCCGGAACGACTCGCTCAGCATCTGAGCCGCCGTGGGATTTCCAATAATCTCTTCTCGCTCATCATCCCACAGTATGGTAGAACCGCTCCGGTAGGCGATGTTTGCTAACAAGCCCGCCTTCGTCAGCTGGTGTCCGTAACCGACGTTGCACGTCGTATTCATATTGCGGGATTTAATCGCATCGAGAAACTCGCGCAGATGGCCCGGTGAATCCGGGATGTGTAGCGTGGGCTCCGGCATATCCTCGACCTTCTTCCCATCCACGTACACTTCATGCTTGCCATATGTGGTAACCAGCGTGGCTTCTGTGCCCTGAAAGACACAGACAATATTGCCCATGTGCTCGAATCCGGGCATCGGGCCGGGATGTAAGCTGAACGTATAATTCAGACCAGGGAACGAGAATTGCGCCTCGAATGCGTCCGGTGTCTCAGCACCGTCGAGGTTGAAGAAGCGGCCTCCTATGGCCGAGATACGATCCGGCGCCTTCAGGTCTAGAGCCCAGTATGCGACATCGGAAATGTGGCACCAGAAATCCATGAAATCACCGCCGGAATAGTCCCAGAAGTAACGCCAGGTGCCATGTGACCGCAGAGGACTATACGGGCGTTTCGGAGCTACGCCCAGCCAGAAATCGTAATCCAACTCCGGCGGTGGCGTGGTTTCAGATAGATTGCCACGGGTGACTTCTCCTGAAGACTTCCAGATCTGAACACGCGTAACTTTCCCCAGTTGCCCGCTCTTGATGCGCTCCACTACCCTCCTGTAGTTGGGCAGATCATTGTGGATGTGATTACCCATCTGGGTGACGCGTTGGTATGTCTCGGCCGCCCGCGCCATCGCACGACCTTCTCCCACGCTGTAGCTCAACGGCTTCTCTACAAACACGTCCTTTCCGGCTTCACACGCGTGTACAGTGGGCAACGCATGCCAGTGGTCCGGTGTGACCACGGCTACCGCATCGATATCCGTCATATCCAGCAGGTCGCGGTAATCATGCACTCTGCGAGGCGTATGATTACGCTTCTGCTGTACCGTAGATACGGCCCGATCCACATGGCGGCTATCGACGTCGCATATCGCCGCGATCTCCACATCGGCGTGCTCTAGAAACCCATTCAGCCGGCTCATCCCCATCCCTCCCACACCGATCATTCCAATGACGATTTTATCGTTCGGAGATACTCCGGTGGAACCAAGCCCTTTCGCCAGAGCGGTATAGTTCATAGCGGCGAGCCCTACTAGACCGGCTCCCGTGCTCTTCAGGAATCCGCGTCTGTTCAACTGATGTTTCATCATGCGTATACCGGCTGTTTTGAAGGTCACGAGACTACAATGTCCAATTCGAGGATGTAAACCGAAACCGGGGTAGAGCACCCTCCTGTCCTCGCGGGCTATAAAGTAAGCGTTCGTTCGAAAACGCGCCCCACCTTATAGCGGGATGCCTGACCTAGAAGCTTGGCCCACAATCGCCCCTGCAGATGGGGAACCATGCTACGGCGCATCAGCACGATCCATCCACGGTACCCCGCCGAAACATTCCGATCAGTCTTGCGAGGCAGAAGAAATGATGTATGTAATTGCGACCAAAAAATAGAACTGTCCTCGCATGAAACATAGGTAGTTTCCGTAGGAAGAGTCCTAAACTGAGAGAAACCGGTTCCACCCATAGCAAAGTGGTTGCCGGTTCCTGCTTCCATTGCGACAGCGCCCTCATAGTCCTTATTCTTCAATCTAAAGCTCTTGTCCTACTCTTTTTATCTGCTCGCCCCACGCACATCGACCTCATGCAATATGATTCCGACCCGGCGTACATTGCCGGTATCGATATTGGCGGTACGAATACCCGTTGCGCTATAGCTTCCCTCCACGAGCCCACGCGTCTCCTCGCGCACTGGACAGAGCGCACTCAGAATCCAGAAAACCTACCACAATTCCTGGAATTCATCGGGAGAGGCTTGCGTAGCTGCCTTGCGGACGCACAGCTCCCCCTGAACGCACTGGTCGCGCTCGGCTGTGCTTCGCCGGGCATCATTAACGACGAGGGCCTCGTACTCACCGCCTCCAACCTGGGCTGGCACAATGTGCCACTGGCCACGCTTCTGGAGGAGCACACCGGACTGGCAACCGTCGTGGAAAATGATGTCCGTGCTGCCGCACTGGCCGAGCACTTGCACGGCGCAGGCAAGGGACGTACGTCGCTCGTTTACTTCACGATCAGTACCGGCGTCTCTACCGGCATCATTCTGAATGGAAAACCGGTGCGCGGTTACCGCCATGCTGCAGGCGAGATAGCCCGTTTTCTGCCGGATTCCTCCCATGTCGGCGGCGACTGGGAACCGAACGGGTGTCTGGAACTAACGGCTGGTGGTGTCGGACTTGCGCGGAGTTGGGCTGCTCTGACAGGCGATCCGAACTCGACTGCAACGGCGGCTGACGTCTTTGCTTTTGCACGAGCGGGCAATACCGATGCTATCGCACTGGTCAACCGCGCGGCGACCTACCTGGCCCAGGCCGCCGTTGCAATAAGCGCTCTGCTCGATCCCGAGATTCTTGTGCTCGGCGGCAGCATTGCTCAGCACGAAGCACCCATCGCCGCACGTATCCGTGAGGTGATGGCAGAAACGCTCCTCTTCCCTCCTGAAGTATCTCTTGCCGCCCTCGGAGGCGATGCCCCATTAATGGGTGCGTTGCTCATGGCATCAGAACATGCAACGAACAGCGCGAAACTGAGTCTGTAATGGGTTATACCGGCCCTGCCACTGTTGGTAGCAGAGCCGGAATGGTCACGAGGAGTGCTGCGCGTTTCTCCCCGGACACTCGGTAACCTTGATCGCAGGGCTGAACAATGCGCCCGGTGATTACCTGCCAGAGATGAGATATCGTCATCTGTGGGTTGACAGCAACTCCAGAACGGCGAGCACCGGCAAATGGTCCGAAGCAACCGGCTCTGGGAGAACGCGAGCCTCTATTGGCTTCCAGGCACCTGCCGGACGATACAACACATAATCAATCTGATGTTGCGGATCATCCACGGGGACAGTCGGCATCGGCTCCTGTCCTGCCCGGTTCCATGAGGAAGCTATCACTTCCATCACCTCATCCTCCGGAATGGCATTCAGATCTCCTGCCAGCAACAACGGCACATCCTCACGCCCCTGTGCATATGTGTTGATCCATTCCGCTGCCGCAATACGATTCACTGCGGCACGATTGTCCAGATGAGTTGCCAGAAATATAAGCTTCCTTCTTGCATTCCCTTCCAGATCGATCGTCACCTCGAGCACACCGCGCGGCTCAGTGTCTGCGGGATTGGGCAGATCGTGATTCCGATATTCCAGAATAGGAAAGCGTGAAAGCACAGCATTACCGTACAGCCCGCCCTGATACTCGAGATTGCTACCGAATACGACCTGCATTCCCGTGCGGTTGGCAAGGTATGCCGCCTGGTCCACACCACCTGAGCGCTGCGTCCTGACATCTACCTCCTGTAAGGCAACAAGATCAGGTCGTACAGACCTGATGATGGCAGCGATGCGCTCCAGATCCACTCTGCCGTCCATACCTTCACCGTGATGGATGTTGTAACTCAGCACACGGATCTGCTTTGCGGGCTCCCTCCCGCTTTGAGCGACCGGCCTGCAGGCCAGACCGGGAATCGCTGCAACCAGGCCGAGCAAGAAGCAACGGCGGTTCATCAGATAGCTACGGTGTGTGTCCGCAAGTGCACTCATATCAGCGAGCCGCCCGGCAGGCGTCCAGAATAACGACTACTTCGAGAATGATTATGGGGCGTCCTTTCCCTCTGTGAGCCAGGCAAGATTAAAACGGGCAAAGGTGATGCGTTCGTAGCCGTCCCGCTCATACAACAAACCGATGGTCCCATCGGGTAATACCGTAAGACAAGAGTACGCAAAAGGGCCTGCATAGACGGTCCGCGCAACCGGCCACGTCTCACCGCCGTCGTAACTCAGACGCACTGTCCCGTTCACACGCGCTTCCGTAGATGCCGGGTTGGCAAACAGATAAACATCCTTCCCCGCCACGAGGGGCGTATCATATCGGATGATCGTGCCCTGACACTCGGGTTCTACAAGCACATCGACATCGCGCAGGCTCGTCCACGTATGCCCGCCATCCCTGCTGATGGCGGATTTGCGGCGCCGGACACCTCCAATGCTGCGCGCATTGAGTAGCACAGTGCCATCCATACGTTCGATCATCTGAACCTCATTGGGATGGCCGGTAGCGTTCTTCGGCGCCGTCTCGCCGTATTGCCAGGTCTCCCCATCGTCGTCGCTGTAAACAGCGTATACGTTCCATGCCCCCCACGGTCCTTCATTGAATGGCATGAGGATTCGGCCTGCATGCGGCCCATACCGGAGTTGGATTCCGATACCAGGCCCGCTAGCGATAGACGTCACACCGGTTGGCCGCTTCACCGAACGCGTGATCTCACGGGGTGCCGACCAGGATACTCCATCGTCATTGCTATGCATGAGGTACGAGCGGCAGATCCGGTCTCCGGTATAACCAGGCTCCACCTCACGCTCGTGGAAACCATGGGGGTAACGCTGATACATGAGCAGCACCCGCCCCGTGTCAAGAACCACGGCGGTCGGGTTTACCAGAACATTAGCGCCATCTTCCGCTAGCACTTGGACCGGCGTCCATGAACGCCCACCGTCCAGACTACGACGGAGCACAAGGTCGTTCTGCGAGGCATCGGACTGGCTCGCACGTCCTTCTGCAAAAGCCAGTATTGTACCTTCACGCGTTACTACGACCGCTGGTATGCGGTACGTCGGATAGCCATCACCGGCCACGTATACGTCGTTCTCTTCGAACAACGGTGTATCCGGTCCGCTCATTTTCCAGCCACGCATGGCTGGAAACACACCCAGGCTAGTCGCTACGGCTGCGGTCCGTTGCAAGAAATCTCGACGATTCACAATAAACACCTCTATCGTATCTGGCCGCTATTCCATTATCCCGATCTGACCATCCCCTTTCTGCATATCTCGGATCGTACACCAGGCCAGCAGAACACAGATTCAGGGGCATGAGAATATACTCCCCAGCCCGATCTCTCCGATATGCTCTTTTCCATTGTTCGAGAGCAACGGGTGATTTAGCTTGCCCACTATCCATGCGCCATTGTGTACAGCGAAGATCGCATTCATCACCCGGATATATAAAAATAGGTTCGAGCATGAATCGTCGTCATTTTCTCCGATCGGCAGCCATTGCCGGAGCAGGTCTGACTATTGGCGCATCAACTGCTGCGCGATCTGCTTTTGCAGTCCCCCGTCGCAATATCAAGCTCGGATTCGACAACTTCTCCATCCGGGCATTCGGCTGGAAAGCGCCTCAGCTTCTCGACTATGCACAGTCCGTCGGGGTCGATACCATTTTGCTTTCAGATCTCGACGTGTACGAGAGCCACGACCCGGTATACCTCCGTGAGATTCGTACTCATGCGCAGCAACTCGGTATTGAGATTCACGCAGGTACGGGAAGTATTTGCCCCACATCTTCTGCATTCGATTCGAAATACGGCTCTGCTGAGGAGCATTTAGCTCTTGCGATTCGTATTGCACAGGCCGTAGGCTCACCAGTCGTCCGCTGTTATCTAGGCACCTCTGACGATCGGAAATCCGAGGGCGGAATCGAGGCACGCATTCGAGACACAGTCCAGGTCCTCAAAACTGCGCGCAGTCTTGCGCTGGATAGCGGAATCAAGATTGCCGTGGAGAACCATGCCGGCGATATGCAAGGCTGGGAACTCGCCCGCCTGATCGAGGCCGCGGGTCCGGAGTATGTCGGCGCCACGTTGGATTCCGGAAATGCGACGTGGACGCTTGAAGACCCCATGGTCAACCTCGAAGCTCTAGCACCCTTCGCCGTCACAACTGGTATCCGAGACTCGATGGTGTGGGAAACGCCGGAAGGCGTTCGCGTGCAATGGACGGCTATGGGCGAGGGGCTTATGGATCTCAATACCTACATGGACAGGCTGGGTACACTGGCACCGGGGGTGCCCGTTCAACTGGAGATCATATCAGGATTTTCTCGCCCATTCAACTATTTAGAGGAGGGGTTCTGGGCAGGGTACGAACACGTACGCGCATCCGAGTTTGTTCGCTTTCTCGCGATGGCTCGCCGGGGTCGTCCTATGGAACCATTCAAGGCCCCGGAAGGGGTCGATCCGAAGATCGCCGAACAGGAATATCAGAAGGCTCAACTCGAACAAAGCATCCGATACTGCAAGGAAGTCCTTGGCCTTGGCATGAAGGCATGATCCCCACCAGCAATACACCCTTTTATGAGCGGCAAGTCTTTTGGAGGCTTGCCGCTCGCTTTTTGGAGAGTGGACGTTGTTTCCGCACCCTGTACTGCTTTGCCATGACCTTGTCGCATAGTATCCGGACTTCCGATCACTACTGTATCAGCTTTTCAACTTGAGTTCTTATCACAACAGCCGATCTAGCATATATCAACGGAATGGAGACTGCTGCGATGCGAATACGCATCCTACAGAAGGCTCTTACAAATGCCCGTGGCACAGGCTTTGACGCTCCACGGCGTCTGCCGCTCTGGCCACATCGTTATTTCCATACCTGCGATCCTGAAATCATTCTGGAGCAGACATCCGGAAATACATAACTCCGCCACGAAATCTATTTCTCTGCTGTGTGGGTTCTGATCGGATATGCCATCGTTATCGTTGCTGTTCTGGGAGGCTACGTTGGAGCCGGCGGTCATATCGCCGCGCTGATTCAGCCTTTTGAGTTTATCACGATTGGCGGTGCCGCAATCGGCGCATTCATCGTTTCCAATGGCCTGAAAGTCACCAAACACGTTGCCTCTGAAATCCCGAAACTGCTCAAACCTTCGATCTACACGAAGGAGCTGCATCTGCAGGTACTTTCTCTGCTATATGACCTCCAGGTAAAAGCCCGCCGAGAGGGCCTCATTACGCTGGAAAAAGATGCCGACAACCCTCGCGAAAGCGACGTCTTCAAGAAGTACCCCGCCCTCCTCGCCAACGCTCCACTCGTCGAGTTCCTGACAGACTACCTCCGGCTCATCGTTAGCGGAAGTATGGAGACGACCGAACTGGAAGCCTTGATGGATGAGGAAATCGAGACCTTCAGAGAATCGGGGGAAGTTCCGGTAAACGCCATCACAAAGATGGCTGATTCGCTCCCTGGCTTTGGAATCGTTGCGGCCGTAATGGGTGTCGTGCATACGATGGAATCCATGGATAAACCGCCGGAAGAACTCGGTATGCTCATCGCTGCCGCACTTGTAGGTACGTTCCTGGGCATTCTTCTGGCTTATGGATTCGTAGCACCATTGGGTTCGCTCATGGAGCATAGGTTGAATGAGGCCATCAAAGTACTGCAGTGCATCAAGGTAAGCCTGATGACCTTTCTGAACGGCTATCCTCCGGCGGTTGCCATCGAGTTTGGACGGAAGGTCCTCTATTCGGAAGAGCGCCCGACAGCCGGTGAACTGGAAGCCCACGTCAAACGAAAGTAGCAACCTAGCCTTACTGCAGCGCACTGCACGGGTAGACGTATGTCCGGAGAACGTCCGATTGTCATAAAGAAGAAGGTCAAGAAGAAAGGCCACAAGCACCACGGAGGATCGTGGAAAGTAGCCTACGCCGACTTCGTGACAGCCATGATGGCCTTTTTCCTATTGATGTGGCTGCTGGCTAGCGTCAACCCGGAAGACAGGGCCGAAATCGCGAGCTATTTCAAACGTCCCCTGAAGAGCGTTTTTACGAGAGGGGAACACGCAGGTGGAGATAAACTCATTTCTACGAGCGACGGGAGCCCCTCTCCGGGGCTCCTGTCTCCCGGTTCGGATACAGTCGCGGGCTATTTTGATACGGTGCAGCTCGAGAGATTGCGTGAAGCACTGGAAGAGGAGGTAAAGAACAATCCGCTTTTGCGCCCCTTCGCAGACCAACTCCGCTTCGAACTGACACCGGATGGTCTGAGCATCCTCATCATCGACCAGCAGAATCGCCCAATGTTCGCCAGCGGGAGTGCGGTATTGCAGGAGTATACGACGACAATTCTCCGTGAGATCGCGCAGTTCCTGAATGCTGTTCCGAACAGGATCACGATCGCAGGTCATACTGACGCGCTGCCCTACGCAGGCGGGGAAGCTGGCTACAGCAACTGGGAACTCTCTGCCGACCGGGCCAATGCTGCGCGGCGCGTCCTCGTTGCGGGAGGCATACAGGAAGGCAAGATCCTCCGTGTAGAGGGCTTATCCTCAACGACGCTGCTCGACCCAGAGAACCCATTCAATCCTGCGAACCGCCGCATTACGATTCTTCTGCTCACTCCAGAGGCAGAACGGGAATACTGGGGTTCAGGCGTAACCTCACGGGTGCCACTGCCAAGCGCAACAGAGAATGCCAAAATCCAGGCAGTCCCGGCGATCATCACGTCTTCCCCTTGAGTTATACGCATGCTATTCTCATAGAGCATGCGTACAACGTCGTTCGAATACCGTGTTACCGGGCTTTCCGATCTGAGTAACAATGGATACCGGAGAGGATCCGGATCACGCACGGTTTCCATGCGATGATTTAGAGGCATCCTCATCCGATTCACCCGCCTCGCGCTCATCGAGAAGAAGCGCTGCGGCTCCGATGATCCCTGCCTGTTCCAGCAGCGTAAGATCGTCTGGTGTCATCACGACGTCCGGGGCCATTTCTCCATGAACGAGTGATTTCAGCTGGCTATACAGTTCTGGCGTCGCTCCTCGCATCGCACGTTCAAAAGCAACTCGAAGATCATAGTGGTCGAGAGAGGAAAACACGGAAGAGATCATCTCACTGATATCGCCACGCCGAGCGCTGTCCCTCAATCCATCACATTCAGCCGCCAGGGCATAGGCCACGGCTCCGAGACGTGCCCTACCCCTCTCCTGATCCCCTTCTCCTATCTGAGCCAGGATATCAGCAAGGCGTGAATGTTTTCCTACTCGTTCCGGATGCGCAGCAAGTAGTGCAAAAACGAGCCCCAGCATCGCCGCACGTCCCTGGTATGCAGGATCGGGCGCTCCGAGCGCTGGTTCGTAGTCTGCCTCCCCTGCCTGGTTCATCTCGGCCAGGATCTCCCGCCCCGCCTCGCTAACCTCTGGATACAACGTGCGGCGAAGCGGAATTTCTTTCATGAAGGCCGCCGCAGCGAGTGCAATGGCGGCAAAAGGGAGCGACGCGACGAAAACCGAATGCAGAGCAGCACTGAGCGCATGCCGAAGTCCTTCAAGCATAGCCGGAGGAAGTGAAGCCACAAAGTCGGGATCGAGCACCATACCTGCGCCCGCCTCACCTATCTCTACTTGCTGCATTTCAGCCAGTGCATCCGGCGGCAGAAAACGGCCCATCTCCACCCGCATCTGGCGAGTCATGATCGACCCGAGCACGGCGATGCCTGTACTCGCTCCGATTGAACGGAATAGCTGTGTCGTAGCCGTTGCCACACCCAGGTCCTCCTGCGCGACGGCATTCTGAACGATGAGAACGAACATCTGCATCGCCGTCCCTAATCCCAGGCCGATGATAATCATGTTGCGTATCACCTGCCCATAGGACGTCTCGGGACCCATGCGGGTAAGGAGGAATAGACCGATTGACATCACGAGTATACCCGTCAGCACAGACGGTTTGTAACGGCCTGTCCGTGAGACGAGAAACCCGTTAATTGCGCTCGTTACTACAATTGCCAGTGTCATCGGTGTGAGCACCGCACCGGAGTTGGTCACACTCTGCCCGAGTACGCCCTGCAAAAAGACCGGTACGTAGTAGATGGATCCGAACATTGCCATGGCTACAGCCATGTTGGCGATGTTGGCCGTGGTGAAAATGCTGTTTCGCCAGAGATCCAGTGGCATGACCGGCTCCACGGCTCGTCGTTCCACGAACACGAACACCACCAGCGATACGCCCCCGGTTGCCAGCAGCCCCAGAATCACGCCCGAACTCCAGGAATACTCCGTACCACCCCACACAATTGCCATCAGGATTGTTGTCAATCCGACTGTGAGTGTCACGAAGCCTGCATAGTCGATCGTATGCGCACGCCTGACGTGTTGCAACCGCATGTACGGCACGATAAAACCGAGAGCGATGAGGCCCAGTGGTATGTTGATGAAGAAGAGCCACCGCCAGTTCAGTGCGTCTGTCAGAAATCCGCCCAGGAAAGGCCCTATCACGGATGCAAGACCAAAAGCTGCACCCATGAGCCCCTGATACTTGCCGCGTTCGCGGGGAGCGATGATGTCGCCGATGATCGCTTGTGAAAGCGGCATCATTGTTCCCATCCCGAAGCCTTCCAGCACGCGGGCAACGATGAACATCTCGTACCCATTCGCCAGCCCTGCAACGAGCGATGAGCCCATGAAAACAAGGATACCGCCCACGTAAAATGACTTGCGTCCATACAGGTCGGATAGCTTGCCAACGATGGGAACGACTACCGTAGACGCAAGCAATGCCGATACCGCGATCCAGCTATAGTGCTCGATACCTCCCAGTTCAGCCACGATAAGCGGCATTGCAGGGGCAATGATCGTCTGGCTCACGGCTGCCAGAAACATGCCCAGCATGAGTCCGGCAAAGACGGTTTTTATGTTCGGGGCACTGGCCGCCGGTCTTGGTCCATCAGAAACGGGACGTATAGCGTGATTCACAGGCTAATCCGGAATCCCATGAGGCTTCGTAGCAGCATACCGTGAACGCACTTAGCCCTCTGGTCATGCGTTCTCGCCAGAATAGTATGGATGACAGACCCGAGCATTTCTTTAAAAGGGTCGGAGTAGTGTCTGCCATCAACGTCGATGAAGCGATGAGCCTGGCATGCACGCAGCATTCTTACTCATCGTCATGAGCATACCGGTATTGAGACGATCCTCGACCTGCAAGCCTGCATTCTGGCGAAGCTCGAAGGCCGCGATCGCAACGAGGTCTTGGTTGAACTCAATGAGATATTGAAAAAAAAGCGCCGGGCAGCGTTCGCGAGATCGACTGCTGAGCAGACGGTGCCGGGAATGTATTAGGCGAAGACGCGTGAGGAGCCTCCATCCCTATGCGTACCTTACGATAAGGATCGAGGCACCTCATCGATCACGCGCACGGCACGTTGAAGCACTTAATGAAGAAATCGCTTCAGTGTGTTTGGAAGACGATCTGTTCCCGGCGCTCTACCCGTCCGTTACCGACGGCCGGATCACGTGGCGGCATGGTTCCGGGTTCGGATATGCAGCAGCCACGGTATTACCGGCGTTCACGCCTCGTAAACATCCGACAAGAGTGACATCAGGGCAGAACGTCCTCGGTGAATCCGGCTTTTTACCGTGCCCATCGGAAGACCGGTAATCTGCGCGATCTCTTCGTAGGACAACTGCTGGACGTCGCGTAGTACGACGACTTCCCTGAACTCTTCGGGGATTCTCCCCAGTGCCTGCTGGATATGCTGATCCTGAATCTGACTTTCCGTGAAGCGGTCCGGTGTATTGGTATCGTCGGGAATTTCGACCTGGTACTCCTCCTCATCACGCGTCAACGATTGGAGCGAGTACATCTGCCTTGACTTACGTTTCCGGTATTCTGAAAGAGCCAGGTTACGGGCAATCGTGTACACCCAGGTTGTATACTTTGCGATTCGCTGATACGAATAGCGATTCCGGTAAACGCGCAAAAATGTCTCTTGTAACAAATCCTCACACGTCTCCATATCACCCAGATAGCGATAAATGAAGTTCGTAAGGGGATCTTTATGTCGGCTCACCAGAATATCGAAGGCATCGACGGTTCCGGCCTGGAATTGTGCCATGAGATCCTCGTCGCTCATCTGAGTGAGGAGTTCGTACTGCTCGGGGTTCGACTGTCGCTTCATAATCCCACCGCTCGTATGTGAGGCATCGCCCCTGATTATTTCCTCCCGCCCGCCTAAGCAGCCGGTTATGAAACCCAAGGCACGGCCCACTCTGGCACGTGCAGATCCACTACACGAAAGGAGTTTCTCATACTCCACGGGGACCGGCTCCCACGTGACGGATGTCAATGGTAGCGACGTAAACCCTCCGATGCAGCTCTCGGATTTGGGCGAAGGGTATGCTTTCCCGGAGGATTACATGTGTGGCCCTCTCATGATCTACATATCTCTATTTACGTGCTTTAGGCATACATGAAGAGGTCCCTCAGGCGAGCTACGGATCACTTCAGTCCGCTACCGTCGTCCAGCCATCGGAGCTGATCGAAAATGATCTGCGCTCGGGGCGGGAATCCATCACCCATCTCGGCCGGATAGGTGGTGAGAATATGGAAGAAGCGCCCGTTATGCTCTCCTAGCATGTACCGCCCTATTTTTCCATCCTCGACGGATGCATACTCCTCCTCGGACCAGGAATACCGCTGCTCTGATCGAGGAACGCGTTGCCAGCCCTCTGCCGCTACTTCAAGCTGCTCCCGTGCAGCTTGAAGTGTTGTGCCGGGCGGATACGTGAATAGCTCTACGAAGGCCTCGTCCGTTCTTATGCCCCCGAAATTGGCAGTAAAACGGACCGTTTCGCTGCCATCCGACCGCATCACTTCAGGGATGAAGTCTACCGGATAGTACGTGTAAAAGGACGGCTCAAACCCCTGCGGCGTACGGAACAGGTTGAGCGTGATGGGCTCCGCCATGCCTTCGAGCAGGATTGTGTCCTGTTTCGTCTCCGGGAGACTATCCACACGCACAGGTGGCTCGGCTGGAGGCGCCTGTACGGAACCCGTCGTATCAGGGCCACCTTCTTCCTCAGGCGTTGGAGGTACAGCCTCGGTACCGCCACAGGCCGCCAGCATGAGCACCATAATGGTCAACGAAGTCCGGCATGGAGTAAACATCGACATGGTGTGCGCAGGTTTGTTAGAAAAAACGGCGCGTCCGTGTAAAACAGACGCGCCGTTCGTACGGCCTGCATACGACCAGGTTCATAGTTTTATGTGCCGGATAGGCTTCGAAACCAGTCCGTGGAGCACGCTTACAGAAACGTCACACATCTATGCTCTACGACAGGTGTCCAGATCAGTGCTCGTGCTGAGTCTGGGATGTTGAATCGATGCCTTCTAGTTCAGTCCAGGAGGGTACGTCACTCTGAGGCCAGGCAATGTCCGCCACACCCAGGCGCTGGAGCTGTTCTTCGGGACACCCTTTCCATTCAGGCACCGCCACATTACCCATGAATTGAAGATCGGCGATGCCTTCCGGCGTTGTCCAGAAGCCTGTTGCGGTGAGGTCCCGAAAACTGTTGAAGAAGGCTACTCCATGACTCAGTTCGGGATTGGCGCGTTCGGGATAGGCAATCTCATCCAGTAACTGGCGGCGTTCCGCATCGGATGCTTCCAGAAAAGTCTTTCCGAAGAGCAGCCGGGCACGGTTATCGATCCAGGCAAGCCCTCCACGCATCGCCGTTTGCCTGGATGGCTGATCGATCATCATGAAGTCCATGAATTCTGGTACACCCACGTCCGAAGCACTGCCGGATCGTTCATCCCGAGGAATGATCATATCGACCAGCACACGGACGGTCTGATACTCGTGATCCGTAAAGAATTGAAGTGCTGGAGAAGCAGCCTTCCTGGCAGCGGACGCCATTTGCTCACGAGCAACGGCCACATCGTGGCCAGTCCACGATAGACCGGCTGCAAGCGGCGTCAGTGCCAGCGCTTTGAGAGAGTCGCGTCGGTTCATATTCATTAGAAAGCAGAAGAATGGATTGGAAGACAAGGGAACGAGGCATACGCACTCACCTTCCCTTTCCCCTTCCTTCTCCGATTCTCAAATGTTGCGCTTCTTCATCTGATCGGCCACATACTCCGAGGTCCGCATCGAAAGTGCCAGAATGGTCCACGTCAGGTTCTTATGCGCCTGCGATACGAACGGAGCACCGTCGGCAACGAAGAGGTTTCGCACGTCGTGTGCCTGGCAATATCTGTTGAGTACGGAGGTTTTCGGGTCATCCCCCATGCGTGCACCGCCGCACTCGTGAATGATCGACCCGGGCGTCGAGATTCCGTATCCCTCCTCTTTCGTCGGCATCGGCGAGAGTGGCGTGCCCCCCATTGCCTCGATGATTTCCCTGAATGTCTCCTGCATGTGCTTGACCTGGTTGTACTCAGCATCGCTCCAGGTAACATGGAATCGGAGCACCGGAATACCGTACTGATCTACGGTGTTCTTATCGATCTCGACGTAGTTGTCGTACCGGGCAATCATCTCGCCACGCCCGGCAAAACCGACCATGGCACCATAATACCGGCGGTAGTCATCCTTGAGGTCCTTACCGTAGCCCCCTCCTCCGTTGGGACGGACCATACCAGTTCCCGCAAACTGGCCACTGTTATAATTGTGGATGCCACCCATGAAGCCGTAACTTGGCATCCGGCGGCCTCCCCACACCTCGATATGATAACCGCGCGGGAAATCGAGCTTGCTGTTATCACCCCACCAGGGCATGTAGACGTGCGCACCACCCGTCCCGTCCTCGTTGTGCGGGATGCCATCCATGAGCGAGGGTATGAGGCCCGTCACGTCCGTACCCGTGGAGTCGGTGATGTACCGGCCTAAGAGCCCGCTGGAGTTGGCGATGCCCTCCGGGAATAAGGACGATTTCGAGTTCAACATCAGACGGACGGACTCCAGCGCACTCGCGGCCAGTACGACGACCTTGGCTCTGACGTGATTGTCGGACCGATCCTGCTTGTTGACATACGAGACGCCATTTGCCAGCCCATCGGGCCCGATGGTAACTTCGCGCGCCATCGCATGCGGAATGATCGTCAGTCGGCCTGTGGCCAGTGCGGGCGGAAGCAGGACGGACGGGGAGGAAAAGTTTGAGTGGGTACTACACCCTCTCCCGCACTGCGAACAGTAGTGACAGGCAGGACGACCATTGAGCGGGCGTGTGAGAATAGACAGCCGGTTCGGAATGACGGGAATGCCGAGCTTGTCACCGGCCTTCTTGATAAGCAGTTCGTAACAACGAGGCTTCGGTGGAGGCAGGAAGATCCCGTCTGGCTCGTTCTCAATGCCTTCGTTGCTGCCAAAGATGCCGATGAGCCGGTCGATCTTGTCATAGTACGGCTTGATGTCGTCGTAGCT
Source organism: Rhodothermales bacterium (assembly GCA_041690215.1). Classification (GTDB taxonomy): domain Bacteria; phylum Bacteroidota; class Rhodothermia; order Rhodothermales; family DASSAV01; genus DASSAV01. The sequence goes on along the minus strand of JAWLHQ010000007.1, from coordinate 16,413 downwards.
GATGGGCCAGTCATCACCATAGCCGTCGCGGCTCTTCCCCTTGAAATCGTGCGGACCGAAACGCAGCGAGATTCGCCCCCAGTGATGAGTCCGCCCGCCAAGCATTCGTCCGCGGAACCAACGGAAGCTGGTTCCGGGCGCGACCGTGTAAGGTTCACCCTCCAATGACCAGCCCCCGATACAGCCATCGAATTCACCGAAATGCCGCTCCGGGGTAGCCGCGCCGCGCCGGGGTGAGTCATATGGCCATGCGAACATCGCACTATCGGTTGCCGAATCCCACATAGGCCCGGCTTCCAGCATGACGACCTCGGCACCGGCCTGCGCGAGAACCATGGCGGCCATGCCCCCACCCGCCCCAGAGCCCACGATACATACGTCGTATTCCTTGGGCGAACGAATTACTTGCATAAAGCCTCACGCGATAGAGAAAAGCGCTTTCGAACCCACTTGATTTAGGAATTATTAACGTGGTCCGCAAGAGTAGACGGGTACAAAATCGCGCGGGGGCTTGGTTTTCAGAGCAGCCGCTCGATACCTCACGTGTGAGCTAGCACCGGGTGAACCGACACGGCATGCTCATCGTGTTGCGCCGGGATCACAAAACTGGATCACACCCCATTTTCCATTCACCAGCCAGTCCGGATCGCGCTGGTCGAGTGTATCCAACCTGTCAGCGTCGATTCCAGCAGCTACTTCGGATTTCAACGTACGCAGGGCTACGATCGGGGCGGGAACGTAGCTGACGATATCGGTGAAGGGCGTCGTAAACGGCCAGTGGCGGTCGCCCAGCAACCGCCTGTAGTTCGCGTCTCCCTTGCTCACGAGCAGATCCGCGCCCGACAGTTCCTGGCGCAGCGTGTCAGGCATCTCCCATCCGCTGAGCGGAGACGTCCAGTATGGATCAGCATGCAGGCGAAGTTTATTACCTTCGATATGCCCCCGAAGCCTCGCCCCGAATGCCTGTACGTCGCTATCCGCGTCTGCCTGAAGAAATGCGAGGGTCTGCCAGACATTCTCCGGAGTCGCATCGGACACGAACGCCGGATGCATTTTCAGATGAAGATTGACGACGCTTGCCTTCTGGCTCGTCAACAGGTAGTCCACCAGCGCAAGATCGCATACAAACTCGAGTCCCGCGTTATCCACGATCATATCGACGCGGATCCCCCTTTCGGCCAGCCCGGACAGGTACGTAAGCAGTTGCGCCGTATCATCGGCCAGCAGATGCTCCCGTTCGACGTCGGAACCCGAGTGCCGGGGCCGTCCTTCCTCATCTGCCGGCCAGAGATTCAGATCGGCCTGATTACCCCAGAGATCCGCGTGAAGGAGATGCTGAAACATATCCGGATCCCATACACCCGGCATCAGGCCCTTTCGGAGTCGGTGAACCAGGCTCCGGATATCCTCCCGGGAGACCTCCAGCGCCGTCCGCTTCTGGTAAGCGAAGGGATCCGCCCCTCTCCCCGGCCCTGCCTCGAAGTATCCCGTAGCCTCGAGGATCCGACGAAAGAAGTACGTCTCCGCGAAAAACCACGGCACGTCTAGCCAGGTCTGGCCTGTATAGGGCGCTACGTAGGTATCCCACGCCTTCACGTCGGGCGCCGACCTGTCCCGTAGCGGTCGTATCGTCCCGTTGGGTAATTCACTGAGCAGTGTCTCCAGCGCTCCGACGGCCTCGGGTGGAAGCTCGTTTTCGGCAAGGACACGCTGAACCGTGCCCGGCATACGCACCGTGACGGTCTTGTGCGCGAAAGTACCAACCTCACGTCCACGCAGCGAATCCGGAATGGGGAGTAATGGCAGGAGCGGCATAGCGAGTGCGAACCCATGCTGAAGTGTATGAATGGGCAAGCATAATCCATCCGATCTCCTCCTCCACCAAGCGAAATCCCGGCTAATTCCCTTGTGCCCAGCACAAAAAAGTTTGGGTTTGGTGCCTCACATGGTGTAACTCCGCTGGTCTTTTTCACGTCTAGCTTCAGCGTGTGATATCAACCACGCAAGGAGGCCTCCGATGGACATACCACGCGATCACTTTCTCCGGCTGGGCAACATCATCGCACTGCTGCTCGCCCCCATACTGGCAGCCAGCGCACAGCCCCTCGATCACCAGCAAACGATTGAGAAGGAATTCACTGTATCACCGGGTCAGACACTCACCCTTGTGTCCGACCTGGGAGCCGTAAAGGTCACGAGCGGAACCGGCAATAACCTGATCGTGCGTGTAATAAAAGGGGTTGAATCTGGTGACAGGGCCCGCGCGGAACATTACTTCGACCGTTTCGAGGTGGAAATGCGACAGACGAATCAGGGGGTCGAGATTGAGGGCCATTACGACAACCCGAACGTCCGGCGAGGCAGAAATCCGTTGCGCGTTGTTTATGAGATACAGGTACCACGCACATTTGACGTAGACCTGAAGACGGCGGGCGGGGCGATCAGCATAGCCGGGGTAGACGGTGACGTCCGCATGCGAACCTCAGGTGGCTCCATAAGCGTCTCCGACATCGGCGGAATGGTGATGGCACATACGAGTGGTGGTTCCGTGTCGGCCGACAACATCGTGGGTAATGCCACCCTGGAAACGTCTGGCGGGAGCATTTCAGTACGTGACATGGAAGGCGCCATCAAGCTCGAGACCTCCGGTGGGAGCATTACGGCAGAACGAGTCGATGGTGATCTGTATGCTCACACTTCCGGTGGAAGCGTACGGCTGGCTGAACTGCGCGGTAGCGCTGAAGCCAGTACCTCAGGCGGAAGTGTTACTGCAGATGTTCTAGGCCAACCGGCCGGCAAACTGGACCTCAGTACATCGGGCGGGTCTGTAACCGTTCGCGTCGATCCCAGCATACGGGCCAGCGTTGTCGCCAGTGCATCCGGTGGCCGTGTCAATTCCGAACTGCCCATCGCTGGAAGCCTAGAGCGCACACACGTGCGAGGCGACCTGAATGGCGGCGGTCCAGCCCTGTCACTCCGCAGTTCGGGAGGCAGCGTGAATATCCTCCAGCGTTAATCCATCGATCCAGTTTTCCAGATTTATTTCGACGTGCCGGTGCCGAGCCGGCACGTTTTGTTTTGTACGGCACAATGACGGGTGGGATGTAATTGAACTGCAACATGAGCGGGACTACGGTCGCCCTCCCGCATCTTCTCCTACGAGACCGTACGTAGGTCCTGTATCCAGACACACGACTGAGATACGGACTACGGCATGGCATGAACGAGGATGACATGGCCTGGCTAACTCGACTGGTTACGGATGCTGAAGAAGCGGCCAACTGGCTCACACATGGACTGGGATTGCTGCTAAGCCTGATCGGCCTCTTCGCACTGGTCTGGCCTGCCATTACAAGGGGCGACCTGGCGCATATCACGAGTGCCTGGGTGTTCGGCGGATCGCTCGTATTCATGTATGCGGCGAGCACACTCTACCATGCGTTCCGAGATCCTCGTGTCAAGAGCATTCTCCGTATCGCGGACCATGTCGCGATTTACTTCCTGATCGCAGGTAGCTACACCCCGTTTCTGCTCGTCCACTTCGAAGGTCGGTATCAGACCACCTTGCTGGCGGCAATCTGGACGCTTGCCCTGGTGGGAACACTGTTCAAGCTGTTCTTCACGGGGCGATTCCTACGCCTCTCGACGTCGTTCTACCTGCTCATGGGCTGGCTTGCCATGACCGCTCTGGAACCGTTCCTACGTGCCCTCCCGGCTGCGTGTGTCCTGTGGCTTTTGGCTGGCGGGTTACTTTACACGGGAGGTGTCGCGTTCTTCCTCTGGGAACAGCTACCCTTTAGCCATGCGATCTGGCATCTCTTTGTGATGGGCGGGAGCACCTGCCACTACACCGCCGTTTTGTTATACGTCATACCAGCGTAGCTCTTCAGGACAAGATCTCCACAAACGGCGGCGCTTAAGATGCGTTCTTTTCCGGTAAGAAACGCTTCGAAGGGCGGCAAACGGCCCACCTGCAGTGAACCGGTGCTGCTCATGCAGCCTTAATGACCTTCATCGCTACCTACGCTCTGGCTGAAACCGAAGCCCACGCCATTCCTGATGCGTTGCGTTGAACCCGATATGCACCCATCCCATCCGATCCGGACCCTCTTGCTCGCTTCCTCATTCCTACTGGCCAATGCCTGCGCGACTACCAAGCCGGCCTCCCCTACAGATATCGATACACTGGAAGCGCAATTACCGCCGATCCCCGCCAGGCTGGGTCCGCTACATTTGAAAATCGAGTATCCGGCGGCCGGTAGCATCCGACCGCCGGTAGACTCCACTTTTCTATTTGGAACGACTGGAAGCGGCGCCGCACGGCTTACGATCAACGATCAGCACGTGAATGTGGCGCCTAACGGTGCTTTTCTGGCCTTCATGCCCATCCCTGCAGATGGAACATTCCGGTTCGAAGCAAAACTCGGAAGCCGAACCGCCACACAACGATTTACTTATGCACAACCTGGGCCGCCCGTGCCTTCCGAGGTCGCAACCGAAATGCTGGTGAAGTTCACGACGCCTCAACTGGCACGCGTCGTGGCAGGCAGGGATACCCTCGACTCGGGTTCCGGGATCGCAAGTGCTGCACCCACACCGGATGGCGACCGCCGCTGGTTCTTTCCTATCGGTTCTGAAGTCGTTTTGACGGGTCAACTCGGTAGTCTATATCGCATCCAACTGACCGATTCCACAGAAGGATGGCTCGACACGCCAACTGTCGATATCGAACGTTCCGGCGGATACCGTTTGGCACCGATCGGACCGGTACGAATTCTTCCGCAAGCGCACTATACCGATGTCACGTTGCCCGTCGATTTCGCACCCTTCCACATCAATGCACAGGTGCGACATCTTGATCTCACGGTCTATGGACGAACCAGGGCTCCGGGCTCGATTACACCGGATGGCGTTGTAAAACGTGCGGTTTGGATATCTACCAGTCAGGATAGCTCTCAACTGTTACTGGACCTGAATGAGGGCCTCTGGGGATTCAAGGCATTCTACGAACGGAACGGAGACCTTGTCATCCGCATCCGACATGCGCCGGACATCGATCCGGATCAACCACTTCGAGGCCTCCACATCCTTGTCGATCCGGGCCACCCCCCGGGAGGTGCCATTGGACCGACAGGACTGAAGGAAGCCGATGCCAACCTGAACATCAGTCTCCGAATTGCCGATATGCTCCGGGAACGCGGCGCTACCGTGCTGATGACGCGGCAGACCCCGGAGCCGCTGGTCAGCGATACCAGTGCGTCTATAGAGCTGCTGGCACGGGTAGATACAAGCGTTGCCCTCAATGTGGATCTATTGATCTCCGTCCACAATAACGCATTCCCCGAAGGTATCAACCCGTTCAAAAACTTCGGAACGGAGGCGTACTACTACCATGCATTCTCTGCACCTCTTGCCTACGAGCTGCTACGCGAAATCCGGTCTGTAACCGGCATTCCCAACCTGGGTGCAAAAAAGAGGAGCCTGGCACTCGTACGCCCGACGTGGTTCCCGTCCACGCTCACAGAATCGCTTTTCATGATGTTTCCCCGCCAGGAAGCCGCCCTGCGCAATCCGGATTTCCTGGACAGGCTTGCCGCTGCCCATGTGAACGGCATCGTAAGCTATCTGCAACGCTACCTCGAGTTCTCCCGCAACTGAGCGAGCATGCCGAGCGATTTCCGGTTTATCGCTTACAACCCAAACCGCAGAACGACGACTCGGCCATGATTTTCCGACGCCTCCGGCAGAAAGCGTCATAAAAACGAGACACTTCCCATACCCAATCTTGGCACCGCCTGTCTCTCACAGTTACCTGCTGGCACCAACCCTCCAGTTGCCCCATTCTGGACCACAATCAGTACGAGCGCGGCAAGGAGCCAGCACACATATCGTCGTACTGTGACGGTAATACCGAGGTCATAGTGCGCATGATTTTGTACAGCATATCCGGTGCTGCATCTCCGCCCAATGCCGCACAGCCTGCACTGTTACCGTTCTTCGCTCGTGTCACACCGCTCGTATAGAAGCGAATCAGTGTAATGCCAGACCGGCACACCATTTGCACGTAACAGGCGCGTAACAAGCAACACCGCCAGGCCTGAGCCCGGGTTTCAAGAGGGTTTCTTAGCTAAGTCTAAGCGAAACGGTACTCTAGACACGATTTTTCTTAAGAAGGCACTTGCATGTAACGCTCGCGTTACATTAATTGTAACATGGATGTTACGCCAAAGGAGCCTTTCAGGTGGCAGCCCGACAAACCGAGCGCTTCCCCCCTGCTCCGTAGAAGCTTGCACCCCCACACTAACAGTCCACACCTGCAATGTTCTCGATACTAAAACACCTGGATGGCAGCTATCTCTATAGCCTCGGCTTCTGGTACGACGATGGTCGACGTTATCTGGTAGCACACCGTGTTCTTCAGGAAGAGATCGAACGCATCAAGGAAGAATTTGCTCGTTGTGTCATGGAGTGTGAAGGCGTTGATCCGAGCCTTCAGTACCTGCCAGTCATCTTCGAGAATTGATCTCATCTCACCGCACGTTCTCAACCGCTGGATGAGCGGTTGGAAACAAGAGATTCGGTCTGATTCAGGGCGTGCCCATTCCGGCACGCCCTCATCTTTATCTCCCCTGTCGTAATGCTCCGACAGGAATCGGCTACGCAAGTTCGATGGGGATACGCCCACGCGCATCGATCTCACCCCGGAGCCATGCCAGCACGGCTTGCAGTGCTTCCGGCCGGAACCCGTACGTGATCAGGGCCGGAGCGGGCACGTCCAGCACGAGGTACGGATTCCAGAGTGCGATATGCAGATCCGGATTTGCCGCTCCGATCAACGTCCTCAGTCCTTGATCGGCTCGCAGTCTGCTTGTCGAGACGAACAGTACCGTACTCTCAGGCTTTCTCCGGGCGACGAGTTCATCCAGTGCATCAAGTGGCCGTTGTGGAGCGTAGGTCACGACCTCGAGATCATACAATCCCCGAAGCTCGTCGATCAATTCACGACTACTCAGCCCGCGATCGCTGGCGCCACCGCCGGCTGCGCTGGCCGCCATGAGTAGCAGCACCTTCGTGCCCGGTGCAGGTGGCCGCGGATCCAGGTAGGCGGTAAGGCCCGCTTCCCATGCGTGGCGCATGAGCCCCTCATCTTCCTGCCGTTGCTCTCGCGTATACGGTTCAGGTTCACTGGGGAATTGGCTGGCCAAGCGAATAAGGCGTTGTAGGCTGGCATCGAGACGGTCTTCAGAAAACGCCCCCTCACGAATAGCTTGATCAATGGCCTGTGCCGTCTCACGTTGATCCGCCCGGCTACCCTGAGCTAACACCATGTCTGCCCCGGCATGAAGGGCGCGTAACGCACCTTCCCCTCTACCATACCGCTCGGTGATCGCCTGCATATTCATGGCGTCGGTAATCACGACGCCGTCGTATCCCCACGTCTCGCGCAGCAGGCCGGTAAGGATGGCCGGAGAGAGGGTAGCGGGATACTCTGGATCCAGTGCAGGATAAACGATATGGGAGGTCATAATGGCCGGTATACCTGCCCTGACGGCCTGCTCGAAGGGATACAGTTCTAGTGCCTGCAGTTCGGCCCTGCTCTTGTTGACCACCGGCAAACCGAGGTGGCTATCGACTACGGTATCACCGTGACCGGGAAAGTGCTTGACACACGTCGCGACACCTCCGGCCTGACATCCTTCCGCCCAGGCCAACCCCAACCGCGCAACCTCTTTCGGATCGCTTCCGAAAGAGCGATCCCCGATTACCGGGTTCAGCGGGTTATTGTTGACGTCCAGAGAGGGCGCGAAATTCCAGTTGATACCCAGGCTGTTCAGGGAGCGTCCGACGGCGTTCCCGACTTGATAGGCAAGTTCGGTATCCCCACTGGCGCCCAGACTCATGGCGCTAGGCGGATACGGCAGATCGCTCGTACGGACGACGGCTCCTCCCTCCTGATCCACCGCAATGAGCGCACCCGGCCCGATCACATCCCGAAGTTGCGCCGTGAGTCGTCGGACCTGTTCGCTATCAACGATGTTACGCTGAAAAAGCAGAATCGCCCGGATACCGTACTCACGTATGAAGGCAGCCGTCTCCGTATCCAGTTCAGGTCCCGGAATATCGATCATTATGAACCGGCCGGCAGGTGGAATCTCACGCCGGGCACGCACCGCCCCTGCACACCCTGTCATAGATACCATGAGCGATGCCATGATCGCTTCCTTAATGAAGTGGCGCCGGTCTATGTCTTTTTCGCACAGATAACCTGCCCTGTTCATCAGTAACACCCTGAAGGAGAAAATCGATTAGGTTGAATGAGGAAGTGTCTCGGCTCAACAGATTCGCGATGCACAAACGTCGCAACGGGATCTCACTTACTCACGCTACGACCTGATGCAACTACCTGGAGACCATTACCGTACTGCATGGTAGGCCCGTCATTTCTACGAATATCGTTAGCACGCCATGAAAATCGAAGGTACTCTCGTCTACGTACCAATCGAAGGTGGTTTCTGGGGCATCGAAGCATCAGACGGTCGGAAATTCAAGCCCGTTGACGAGATTCCCAGGTCGCTTCGTGAAGATGGCCGACTTATCGTAGCAGAGGTAGAACCAACGAACGTAGCCTCCTTCACGATGTGGGGCCAGAATGTCCGACTCCTCGCCATCAACCCCCAGTAACGTTTTTGCCGAGATGCTCGTTGCAGCAGATCCCGCTACTTTGATCGCCGTCGTGGCGATGCTCCTGCTAGCCTGGAATGCATCCCGGCAGGAACGTAATGCCCTGGTTGCGCTGGGAGGACTTCTCCTGATGATCGTAGCATTCGCTGTACGCTTTGCGGGAAACGACAGCCTGTTTGCACGCGTGGCTGGCTTCTTCACTGACGCAGGCGTCGCATTCATCCTGGCGTCACTAGTGATGAGGCTACGGAGGGCACACGCATTTCCCTTCTTTGCGCTGGGCATCCTTGCACTTGGAACCGCGACCTTACTCTTCACCGGAGGACACGTGATCCGTGCCGGTCTGGAGGCTGCCCGTCCGGAAGAAACGGCACCTCCAAGCCTCCTCGTCGAATTAGGACCCGACGACCATATTGAAGAAATCGCCCCGGTGCTCAGGCTGAAAAACATTCGGTACGAACGCGCCTTTCCTTCCGTAACGCTTTCCAGCGATGAGGACCTGGCCCAGACATATCTCCTTTATGGTCCCGAACCAGCGCTGGAATCCATTGTAGACGTGCTCCGTGCAGACCGCGACAACGTAGATCACCTGGAGTGGAACCGGACCGTAACACTGCCACCGACGGTGCTTTCGGAATCACCGGAAGCGGAGCGCCTTCCCCTCCTGGCAGATGATCCGCTTGCAGCCTCTCAGTGGGCTCTTCAAGCCACCCACATCCACGAGGCCCACCGCCTACTGGCACAACTCAGGCCCAGAAAAAAAGCCGTTGTCGCTATTCTGGACACTGGGGTAGATGCAGCCCATGAGGACTTGCTAGGCATATTTCACCCCAGCCCGGGACAGACCGATACGCAAGGCCACGGCACCCACTGCGCAGGGATCGCAGGCGCTGCGACGAATAACAGCCTGGGCATCGCTTCCCTTAACTGGGAAGGCCGCTACATCGAGATTGCCAGCTTCCAAGCCCTGCCCGGCGGCGGCTTCGGCACGTATGAAACCATTGCGCAAGCGATCATCGACGCTACCCAGAGCGGTGCTGACATTTTATCCCTGTCGCTGGGCAACCACGTCGACTCCCCTCCTCGGGTGGTCCAACAAGCAGTCGAGTTCGCCCAGAGGCAGGGCGCACTCATCATAGCATCGGCTGGAAATGCAGGGCAGGATGGCGCGAGACATATGCCGTCGAATCTGCCGGGAGTCATCGCCGTGGCCGCTGTCGACCGCGACCTGCACAAGGCCAGTTTTTCCAACACAAATACGAACCTCTCACGCCCTATTGCAGCACCCGGGGTAGATATTCTATCCCTGAAACCTGGCGGCTCCTATGTGAACTTGAGCGGCACATCTATGTCCACGCCGCTTGTCGCCGGACTGGCAGGCGTGCTCCTGGCCCTGAACCCGGATCTGTCCGCAGATCAAATCTACCAGATCCTCGTTGAAACGGGTACTCAAGCCCGCGATGTGACCCTGACCGGTCGCGTCATCAATGCGGAAGCAGCCATCAAAGCAGTAGCCGAAGGCATCTAACGAAAGATCGACGCTACAGGCGTCGTGCTGGTGCAAAGCACTGTGTCTGGTTCAGCATCCGCCGTCTGTAATCGGACCTCCGGGACTGAACCAGCCCTTCCGGCACCGAACAACGGCCCAACGGAAACAGCACCCAATCGACACAGAAAGGTGCCATCTTAAGGTGGATGAGATCGGCTATTGTTCTTTCGTTGCGAGATGCCTATGATGAAAGATGCGATTGCAGATCCTGTTCGGCTTTTTTCATGAGCAGGGGTTGCAGTCTCCGAGAGCATCGCGGGCGAAAGTTCAAATGTTCACATCCGTCGATCTACTACAGCACAACGCATGAATCTGCCTGGTACAGGATCGAATCCACTGCGTATTGCCATCATCGGTGCAGGACCTGCCGGTTTCTATGCAGCCGAACAGTTACTCAAGCAAAACGAGCTTGTCGTCGAAGTAGATATGTTCGACCGGCTGCCGACGCCGTACGGTCTCGTACGCGGAGGTGTCGCTCCCGACCACCAGAAGATCAAATCTGTCACCCGCGTCTTCGATCGGACCGCTTCGGATGAACGCTTCCGGTATTTCGGAAATGTCGAGTTTGGATCTCACGTCACTCTAGCCGACCTCGAACGATATTACCATCAGATCTATTTCTCGACAGGCGCACAAACCGACCGAAGCCTCGGCATCCCCGGCGAAGACTTATCAGGCAGCCACTCTGCTACGGAGTTCGTAGCATGGTATAACGGTCACCCGGATTTCTGCGATCTGACGTTCGACTTATCCCAGGAGCGCGTTGCCATAATCGGAGTAGGCAATGTGGCGCTGGACGTCGCACGCATTCTATGCCGCACGCCCGAGGAACTCGCCCGGACGGACATTGCCGATTATGCACTGGAAGCACTTCGCTCGAGTCGCGTGCGTGATGTCTACATCCTCGGCAGGCGCGGCCCCGCTCAGGCCGCATTCACGACGCCTGAATTGAAGGAGCTAGGTGAGCTACAAGGGGCAGATGTTTTCGTGGAGGCGGCAGATGTCGAACTCGATGCATCCAGCCTGCAGCAACTGGAGGAGACGGGTGACCGTACTGCGCTCAAGAATGTCGAGATCCTTCGCGAGTTTGCATCCCGGCCCCCTGCTGGTAAACCGAAACGGCTCATATTCAAGTTCATGACGTCTCCCGTCGAGATCGAAAGCGATGCGTCAGGGCACGTCGCTGCGCTGAAAGTCGTACGAAATGAACTGGTCGCTACGCCGGATGGACGGATTCAGGCACGGCCGTCGGGAGAGCCGGAAGAACTCCCGGTCGGACTCGTATTCCGCTCTATCGGGTACCGTGGCGTCGCCCTACCGGAAATTCCCTTCGATGAAAAACAGGGTATCGTGCCAAACCGGGATGGGCGCATACTGGATCCGGCAACGGACAGGCCGCTGACGGGCCTGTATGTCGGTGGCTGGATCAAGAGAGGACCGTCAGGGGTGATCGGTACCAATAAGCCGGATGCCCTGGAAACCGTTGCCTGCATGGTGGAAGATGCGCTGAATGGTCGCACCCTTTTACCGGAAACGCCTCAGGCTGAAGCCGCCGAGCAACTGGTGCGAGAACGCCAGCCCCATGCCTTTACGTTTGACGACTGGCGACGGCTGGACGAGTACGAGACACAACGGGGTAAACCGCTGGGCCGTCCCCGTGTCAAGCTGGTCCGCATAGCCGATATGATTTCGGCCAGGGACACCGCATGCCGCCCTCCTGACAATGGCGCTCATCCATCCCAGGCTCGCCCGGAAACAAAAGCAACTCGGGCTACCCCTGTGACCCTTCCCGGCCGGTTTGTACCCGGGAATCTCCCATCCAGCCCCCGCCTCTGATCCGAACCCGGCCCATATCAGCCTCATTGGATCAATTCTGGCGCCAGCGGAGGCGTGCTACGACGGGCCGATGATCCGACAAGGTAAGCATATCCGGCACGTGGGCAGATACGATTTCCCACTCGGGACTGACCAGGATATGATCGATGCGGAAAATGGGCAGGCGAGCGTGATAGGTGCCGCCCCACCCTTTGCCCCTTGCCGTAAAGACATCAGTGAGCCCCTTCATAATGTGGCGAAGCTCCCAGCCATGCACCGTGCTGTTGAAATCGCCGGCTATGATGACAGGCACCGCTTCACGCTGAATGAGCGTCCTTAACTGCCTGGCCTCCGATGTCCGTCGCATATAGGAATCCCGGTACTGGCGCATGTAATCGATCCAGACAGCCGGACGGAGCAAATTGGCCGGTTCATGCCACGGCTTGCGCGCTCCGGTCGTATGGAGGTGGACGTTATACAGTACCGCATCCTGCCCTTTCCACGTGAACGGCACACGGGTAACGTACGTCGGCGACGAAGACCCGTGGTAGGATGAGAACGCGTAGCGGCTGGTCCGACCGAGCGAGAACCGTGCTAGAACGGGTTGAAGAATGGTAAACTGAGAACCTTCGCCTCCCGGCATAGGAGCCCAGTAATCCAGAGAGTCGATGACAGCCTGGATGTGCGCCGTCGCCCGCCGCTTTTTCTCCTTTTCCTGAATCCAGATAGCGGGCTCTTGCAAAGCGAGGAGATCCGGCTCCACCTGTTGGATCAGTTGCAGCGTGGTTCGCGCAAGGGTATCGGGGTCAGGACCTCGCACCGGCGCGTTATACGACATGACGACGAGATCATCGCCGGAGGGCTCGATCGAAGGCGCTGTGAGCCTGGCAACAGGAAAAAATCGGACCAGAACCAGAACGGCAACCAGGACCAGGGGTAACGTCCACCTCCGCCCGAACGCCACACGCGCCACCAATGCGGTCAGTAGCGCAAGAACAGCCAGATACGGAAGCACAGCCGCAAGCAGGCTTGACCACCAGAAGGAATCCGGCGGCAGATAGGGCGATGCATATCCGAACAGAAAGGCAACGATAACGATCAGGCAGACCAGCCCGGCCGAGAACCTGAAGAATCGTGCATAAACGGAACGGGATGCAGGCTGTCGAGCCAAACGCTCAGCGGAGCCCCGCCCCCTTGGCGATGACGTTCCGCTTGCTCTATGCATGGTAGCCTGTACTATTACTCACGTTTGTTACAGTTCTGAAGTAGAACACAACAAACGGCACTTCCCCTCCGATGTTCTCAGGCATCTCGCTCCCACCACGTCAATCTCTCCCGGGGCCAGAGAGCACGTTTCTTCACGAACCCCCGTGCGTAGTAGTCGCCATATCTGCAACTACAGGTACCTCGTGCATAGCTGCTGCAGGCAGTACGAACATAAACACAGATCCTAGTCCCGGCTCGCTTTCGACCGAAATGACGCCTCCCATGCGCTGCACCAACTCCCGCGAGATCGCCAGTCCCAGACCCGTACCCATCTGCGCGCTCCTCCGCGTCGATTTCTCCTGAGTAAACGACTCGAAGAGACTCGGCATGAACTCTGGCGCGATCCCTATTCCCGTATCGCGCACTCTGAACGCGATCCCCGAGCTGGATGTATCCCCTGAACCGGGTAGCATTCCCTCTGTCACCTCGATGGTAACAGCCCCTTCTTCTGTGAACTTGATCGCATTCGAAGTCAGGTTAAGCAGTACCTGTCGTAGTCGAGCCTCATCTGCGCGAACCCACAGACCGGCCTTTCCATGTGCGGAAAGATGAATGCCTTTCGCTTCAGCCAGTGGATAAAGCTGCCTCACCACTTCATGAACGACATCCATCGCAGCGAATGACGCCGTTTCCACCTGCAAATGACCTGATTCTGCAGCTCGTACGTCGAGAAGATCGTTAACGAGGCTCAGCAAGCGTTCTCCACTTTCTCGTACCGTTCGTAGATATTCATGCTCATCAGGTCGAAGCCGCTCCTTTGCCTCGTCTTCCAGGATATCGGTATATCCCAGAATGGACGTAAGTGGCGTACGAAGTTCATGACTGACGGCACTCAGGAAACGGCTCTTGGCTTCGCTTGCCATTTGCGCCTGCTCCTTTAGCTTCTCCTCGATTTCGAGTTTTTGGGCAATGATATGCGTTTGCTGCCTGACCCTGCGCCTTAACGCGATGACCCAGCCCGCCATCAACAGCACTACACCAGCCAGTGCTGCAATCGCCCTTAACAGATTCTCAAACGTCCACAAAGGAGCCGGTTTGGTGACGGAAACATCTGAGTCAGACCGCATCATCAACATGAACGAACTGGGTTGTGCGTACGCTCCACCGGACTCATAGTCCTCAATCACACAGATTCCTCTGATCCGCAGTACGCTTCTAGGGCGGAGCGACCTGGCCAGAACTTGAGCCGGAGGCCCCGTGAGTGTCGCATAAAACACATGACCATCAGCCTGCAACATGAGTTGTAATCGTGCAGCGGTCAGGGTCTGCTCCAGGAGTTCTGCTTCTATTTCTATGAGTTGGCCGCTGGCATCTCCACGCAGCGCCTCCGCAACCGTCAATGGAATGGCGGTGGGTGACGGTCCACTGCGAAGATACCGGAGGCTACCATCCTGGAGAAAAGGTGCGAAACGGCCTGACTCTACAAAGCCCACAACGTCCACCCGATCGCCGAGTTGGAGCGGGAGGACCTCAGGCGTCCTGACCTGAATGCCGCCTGTTGAATCTCGTACCCAGACTTCTTCACCTGGCTTATACGCGAGCACTTCCCCCTGAATCCGGATCCGGTGACCGATGGGCTCGCCCGGCGTGAAACGGAGAATTTGCGAGATTTCCCGTATGGGCAATGAGAAGGGATCCTCTACGGCAGGTACGTTGACATGGACATACTCCATGCTCGGTGTGAAGAGCCTCGCCTCGATCAGTTGCCGGCGGTTGTTAAAGATCGTCCCGACAGCACCTTGAACCCTTACGTGCGCATCGATAAGCCGCTCAGGATTTGAAAGGGTAGGTCCGACGGGCATATAGACGCTCACGCGATGCCCTCCTTGCACGATATCGAACATCACGTGCGTGTCCCCAATCCGGTGCATGCATCGGACGATGCCTTCCAGTTGAGTCCACCTGCTATCTGCCTGACCGGAAAGCACGTGATCGTGCTCATTCTTTTCGATGCTGGGCAGCGGTCCCTTCCCTATACGACGGATCTTCGGCTCCTTGATGACCGGGGCATAATCACCCGGATCGGTTCTCCCCTCCAACTCGACCAAATCACCAGGCACCAGGTTATAGCGATCCTGCCCCTCCATGTTGACATAGATCCCGCCCGATTCATCCTGCACGAACAGCATATCCCACTCGGGATCGTAATACGTAACGACTGCCCGTAGCTTGACAGGATACCGCTTGCTTGCCTCCTCGAAGGTCAGGAGATGTGCATCAGAGACACGCGTCAGAAGAGGGAGATCAGCCGGATTTACCTGTACGCTATCCTTTTCCTCACCTCGAGGAAGCATGAGCTCTTCGGCATCCCTTTCTCTCGTGGCATCTTGCACACGCAGAGAATCACCTCTCACGGTGGTATACGCTGCCGCATCTGATCCAGGTGTACTGCAGGCGGATAGCATCCCTACGTTGAACAGCGTAGATGCAATGAGAATCGTTCGCATCCAGCAATCGCGAACACTATATGGCACGGCTTCCCGGATGAGGCTACCGGAGGTATTCGGATGGGCTGCACACATAATCCTGGAATCACCCACGCGTGTACGGTCTGCTTGTAAATCGACCTGAGCAGTGCCATTGGTGCCACACGAAGCAGCAACGAAGACACGGTCCGGACGCGGCAACGTTCATGAAATGGAGAGAACATAACGCGCCACTGTTCTCGCCTTCAATTCCGTGCAATATCGACTATCGATAGCGGTTGTTAAGGAGTAGCCGTACTTACACCTACCGCACTCATGCAGCTATGCACCGATAACAAATCGAACGCGGCCTACTACACTGGATAGATAACAAAAAACCTGATTGTTAGGAATACCTGCCAGGTCTACAGGGTTATGCTCTGGCTACAGCCGTAGCCGAAACGGAATTTATCGCCGAGGAAGGGCGTGGCTACTCTCCGACCTCTGCTTCTCAAACGGAATCTATTTTCCGCACCAGGATACGTACGGGCCCAGGTCGCCCGCGACGAAGCCTGACGTTACGGCATGACATAGGTCGTCACGAAGGCTTCTGCGGCATAGAATTCGGGCAGTCCGAGCCTGTTCATCTGAGCCGCCGTGGCCCGGTTGCGATCCCGCGCACGCTGCCAGAACTCA
>JAWLHQ010000006.1:0-289250 GCA_041690215.1 Rhodothermales bacterium | reverse complement strand
CCGCCTGCACCCGACCACGTAGGGGCGTGTGGCCGCACGCCCCTACACAACCCCACTACGAACACCCGCATCCACACCCGCCCCGCCGTAGGGGCGCAGCGCGCTGCGCCCTCTCCACCCCACACCCCGTTCAATTTTGTAAGATTCGTTACACCCCCGTCACAATTCGACCTCAAATCCATCCCCGGCGCTTTCCTCAAGGAAACCTTCAAACCGAGAGCGACAAACTCTTATCCGCCCTGGCATTCACCCCCGCCCAGATCTTCTTACTCGTCCAGTCCTCCGCCGGCGCCGACCAGAAGGGGCGCTCCGGCGAAAGCCCCAGCGGCAACAGCACGGTGGAGCACAGGTACAGGCTGCCCGTGCAGATGTACGTCTCCGCCAGATCTGGCTGGTGCCCGCCGAGCCCGATCCGTAGCCACCCCGCCTCGTCGAACGTCCCCTCAGGCTCCATCGTCCTCCTGAGCACCGCCGAGAGCGCGCCGCGCACCTGTGCCGGGCTCACGCCCTCCGGGAGCTCCTCGCGCAACGCCATCTGCGCGAGCAACTGGAAGGCACCGCCGCGATAAGCGATGGAGCGCCCGACCACCGGAAACGTCCCGTCCGGCGCGATGAGCCGCTCCTGGATGGCCGCATACCGCTGGCTGATCTTCCGCACGCGCTCGTACATCGCGGTATAAAAGTCGGAGCCGGGACGAACGACCTCGAGAATGTCCAGCAGGAAAGGCTGGATGACGTAGCTGTTATAGTAATCGAAATGAAACTCCTGCCCGTCTCCGTACACCCCGTCGCCCTTGTACCACTCGTCCATCTTCCGAAGGGTCAGGTTGATGCGCACCCGGTCGCCCCCGGCGCCGAACCGGACGAGCGCAGCCTCCACCATGCCCGTGAAGAGGAGCCAGTTGCTATAGGCAGGCACGATGACCCGCGTAGCCTCCAGCGCACGCACGATGTGCTCTTTGACCCGCTCCTCGGTCTGTTCCCACAGCACCTGCGGAGCCCGGAGGAGCGCATGCGCCAGAAAGGCGGCATCCACGAGAGGCTGCCCGCCCCGGTTGAAGTTCATGAAGTCGGGCGAAGCCGGGTCCGTCGCCATCGCCAGCCCCCTCCGCGCCAGCTCCGCATACCGGCTCCGGAGTCGCCCCTCCTCGGATGCATCCGGCCCCAGTTCCAGCCACGGCGCCATCCCCGCCAGGAGCCGCCCGAACGCCTCCAGATGCGCGTACTGGCTGCGATCCGCGGCATGCCCGTTCGGACTCACTTCGACGGGCATCGTCGCCTTGAGCTGTCCATCTGCCAGGGCGGTGAGCACCGGCCCGGCGAGCCGGTCCAGCGTCCGTACCCAGTAGCCCCGACTGTCCTCTACGCGCAATGGCGTAGCGTAAGCCGGTCCGTGACTACCGGAAAGAGCCCCGCCCAGCCCCGCGTAGCCGAGCAAGTGCAGAAAGTCGCGTCGTTCCATAAAGGTGCACATGAAGTCTGGTAAGGGTGCCGCAAGCTAACGCCTTTCGGATTGGTTTGCACCCGTGAGATCACTGCCCACATTTCTGCGATGCATTGTATCTTGCCCGCACCGACCCAATCACCCCTACAAAACACAATGGCTATACTCCCCCGCATGAACCGGCTCTTCGGGCCGGACGGTAAGTGTTTCGACGTGGCGATCGACCACGGCTTCTTCAACGAGCGCTCCTTCCTCGGCGGCATCGAGGACCTCAAAGCAGCCGTCGATACGGTCGTAGCCGCCGCCCCGGATGCCGTGCAGCTCACACCCGGACAGGCCCGCCTGCTCCAGGAAATCCCCGGACCGCGCAAGCCCGCCCTCGTACTCCGCACCGACGTGGCGAACGTCTACGGCTCTACCCTGCCCCGCTACCTCTTCAGCCAGCTCGTACAGGAGCCGGTCGAACTGGCCCTCCGCCTGGATGCCGCCTGTGTGGTCGTCAACCTGCTCCTGCTACCCGAACAGCCCGAGTTGTACCACCAGTGCGTCGCTAACGTGGCGGCGCTCAAACCCGCCTGCGAACGCTACGGCATGCCTCTCATGGTCGAGCCGCTCGTGATGCAACCGAACGAGCAGCGCGGCGGCTACATGGTGGACGGGGATATCGATAAGATCATGCCCCTCGTCCGGCAGGCCGTCGAACTCGGCGCGGACATCATCAAAGCCGACCCCTGCGACGACCCGAACGAGTACCACCGGGTCATCGAGGTCGCCTCAGGCATACCCGTCCTGGTTCGGGGCGGCGGGCGCGTATCGGACGAGGAGATCCTGCGCCGGACACATACCCTCATGCAGCAGGGAGCCGCCGGCATCGTGTATGGCCGCAACGTCATCCAGCACCCCGCACCTCGCCTGATGACACGCGCCCTCATGGCCGTCGTCCATGATAATGTATCACCTGAAGAAGCCTTATCGTTTCTTCAGACGGAACCTGGACGGTGAAACCCATGGTGAAGCGTACCCTTAACTTCGGCGTCATCGGGTGCGGACTCATGGGCCGCGAGTTCGCCAGCGCCGCCGCACGCTGGCTCCACCTGCTCGACCTCGATTTCCGCCCGCAGATCGCGGCCGCGTGCGACACGAATGCCGCCGCCGCGGACTGGTTCAAGGACAACGTCCCGAGCATCCGCTACACTACGACAGACTACCGTGACGTGCTGAACGACGACGCCATCGAGGCCGTCTACTGCGCCGTCCCGCACAACCTGCATGAGCAGCTCTACGTGGACATCGTCCGGTCCGGCAAGCACCTCCTGGGTGAAAAGCCGTTCGGCATCGATCTCGCCGCGAACCGGGTCATCAACGAAGCGATAGAGGCCAACCCGGATGTGCTGGTCCGCTGCTCGTCGGAGTTTCCCTACTTCCCCGGCGCCTACCAGATCTTCAAGTGGGTGCAGGAAGAACGCTTCGGACGTATCATCGATGTCGAGGCAGGCTTCTGGCATAGCAGCGACCTGAACCCGCTAAAGCCCATCAACTGGAAACGCCGGATCGCGACGAACGGCGAATACGGCTGCATGGGAGACCTGGGGATGCATGTGCTGCACCTCCCGCTCCGCTTCGGATGGCTCCCGCAGTCCGTGGATGCGTTCCTGTCCAACATCGTCCCGGAGCGCCCGGACGGTTCGGGTAACCTCGTGCCCTGTGAGACATGGGACAATGCCGTGCTGGCCTGCGACGTCAACACGAGCGGGCAATCCTTCCCGATGCTACTCTCCACGAAGCGCATCGCGCCGGGCCATGCGAACACCTGGTTCATCCGTATCCACGGCACCGAGCTTTCCGCGGAGTACAGCACAAAGAACCCGAAAGCCCTCTCCTACCTGCCGTATGAACCCGGCGGCGAGCAGGCCTGGCGCACGGTCGATACCCCGCACACGTCCGCCTACCCCGTCATCACGGGCGGCATCTTCGAGTTCGGGTTTTCCGATGCCATGCTCCAGATGTGGGCCGCCTTCTGCGACGAGCTCGTCAATGGCCCGGACATGCGCCAGCCTCTCCGCTGCGCCACACCTGATGAAGCGCATGCCTCACATGTCCTGTTCACAGCGGCGCTGGAATCCCAGCGGTCGAGGCGAAAGATTCCGCTCCATCTCCGCGACGGTGCGGAAGAGCGCGATACCGCCCGACCCTCTGCCCCCGCCCTGCCATGATACCTGAGCAAACAGACGTAGTGGTGGTGGGCCACATCTGCCTGGATGTGCTCCCCTCCTTTGCCCCTGGATCCGGATCGTCCGTCGATCTGTTCGTCCCCGGCAAACTCACCGAGGTCGGACCGCCGGTCATCTCGACGGGCGGTGCCGTATCCAATACGGGCCTGGCACTGCACCGCCTGGGCATACCGACCCGCTTCGTCAGCAAGATCGGAGATGACCTGCTGGGGCGAGCCGTACTGGACGTGCTGAACGGCTATGGCCGCGACCTGGCGGACGGCATGATCATGGCCCCGGACGAGCCTACCTCCTATTCCGTCATCATCAACCCGCAGGGCGTGGATCGCATCATCTTCCACTGCCCCGGCGCAAACGATACGTTCCACCCGTCCGAGGTCCCGCCCGAAACGCTTCAGGATGCTCGCGTGCTCCACTTCGGCTACCCACCTCTCATGCGCCGCACCTATGAAGACGGTGGAACAGCCCTCGCTGAGTTCTTTCGACAAGCCCGCACTCTCGGGACCTTTGTCAGTGTCGATATGGCGCAGCCGGACCCGGATTCCCCGGCAGGCCGGGTGGACTGGATCGCGTGGCTCGAACGGGTGCTGCCGCACGTAGACTTCTTCGGACCGAGCATAGACGAGATCCTGTTCATGCTCGGCTACCGCGATAAGCGCCTCGACGCAGGCAACGTGGACGGGGACCTCCTGAGCGAGGTCTCGGAAACCCTCCTCCGGATGGGCGCCCGTATCGTAGCCCTCAAACTGGGCGAGCACGGGTTATATCTCCGTACCGGCGCTACGCTTGACCTGCCCGATCGCGAAGAACCATCCGGACTGGCCGAAACCTGGCGAGACCGTGAGATGCTCTCACCTTGCTTTCAAGTCAACGTGAAAGGCACGACCGGCGCCGGAGACTGCACGCTGGCAGGTTTTCTGGCAGGTCTGGTACGCCGGCTCCCGCCCGAAGAAACGCTAGCGACCGCCGTCGGTGTAGGTGCCTGCAGCGTCGAAGTCGCCGATGCGATCAGCGGCGTCCCGCCCCTTGCGACGGTCCAGAATCGGATCGCCTCCGGCTGGAAACACCACCCCGTTGCCCTTGACCTGAACGACTGGTGTACGGATACCACCTCATCTCTCTGGTACGGCCCAAACGACCGCGTTCGATACACCCCATCCATCTCACCCAGGTAACAGCCCGCCCCGATTCAAACCTCAACCCTCCCCACCAACGCCCTGCTACCTCCCCAACCACTTAAGCGCCAGCGAATCACCTTAGCCCCTTAAACCATAGCGATACGGCTCCCTTTCACCTCACACCTCCCCCCCAACATCATGGCCCGACCCCGAGCAGGCATCCAGGCAGCACAAGCTGACCGGCTCCTACGAAGCCTGCCACGAGCACCAGTGCCCCACATCCCAACCCGCCCCTGTAAGGACATACCGCCAGTGCGTCCACTCCTCTCGTACGGGCAGGTCATGCCCACCCATCCGACCCTGCCTGCACACACGTCCACCCATCCAACCCTGCCTCACCAAAATCCTCCTTCGAAGGAGGACAGCCTTGCGAACGCGTCCAGCGGAGCAAGGCAGGAGGATGTCCGCACCCGGTCAGGAATACCGAACGGCCTGAATCAATCAGAATCCTCCCCCATACGTCATTCCCAACTTGATAGGGGATCCAGGCAGCACGACCTTAAGGCTACCTACCTCACTGGCGTGAGCACTTCCGTAAAGGCCGAAATCAGATCAAACCAAAACCCTTCCCAATAACATCATGCCCGGCCCCGACCGGGCAGCACAACTTGAAAGACGTTCACAGAGACACCTTCCGGCACACGCCCAACCGCCCCCTCGAGAGGCTGCCGCGAAGCGGCTGGGGGTGTTCTACAGCCATCAGCCCGACCGCCCGCCTCCGGCAAGCCACCTGCCCCCTCGCTCCAAACTCCGACCTGGAATGGATTTAAAACCTCTCGGAGCATCCCGCTTTCGGGAGATCATCACATGCGCTCCCTCCGCCGCTCCAGTGCCTGCAAGATTCGGTCAGCAACGAACTGATTTCCAGCCGGATTCAGATGGACGCCGTCGGTCGTTAGCACGTCCTTCTCTTTGTTCTCCGTATTGTGCGCGCGGAGATATTCGATGAAGTCCGCCCGTAAGTCACATGTTTCGGCTCCAAGCTCCTGCGCGACCGAACGGCTGATCCCTGCGTACTCGTCCAGCATGGCATCCTGCGGATTCGTCCCGTCGTGCTTCTCCCCGATGACGCTGGGCGTGCAGAGCAGCACACGTGCCCCGCTCGTCTGAAGCGTATCGACGATGGCGCGCAGCCCGGCTTCATAATCAGCCGTCGATGTACCGGTATGATTGGGCAGTTCCCAGTGCCACACGTCGTTGATCCCGATGTAGATCACGACCGTGGTCGGATCGTGAGCCAGCACGTCCCGCTCCAGTCGCGCCTGGAGATCCGGCACCTTGTTACCACTGATGCCTGCCCCGATCACCTCGATATCCTTATCCGGATACCGCGCCGTAAGCGAATCTTCGAGGATGCGCACGTAGCCACCCGGCTCTGCCCCTGCCTGTGTAATGGAGTCCCCGAAGAAAACGATACGCTCCACGTCTTTGATCGTATCGGGAGCTTCTGGTGCAGAGTCATTGCATCCACCGAGTACTACCGTGGCAAGCACAAGCATGGCAAAGGATTTCCGAAGCATAGAAGAATCTCTGTTTAACGATATAGCGTGTACCCCACCCGTTGGCAGATTCCAAACGGCTGAATCCGTATTATCCTCGCACCCCGCGACCACGTATCCAGGCCAATATCGATCAAACCTATGAATATTGCGATACTCACGAATGAGTACCCACCCAACATCTACGGCGGCGCCGGTGTCCATGTCGAGTACCTCACTCGCGAACTGGCTCGCCTCGACGGCCATGCACACGACATACAGGTCCTCTGCTTCGGAGATCAGGACATAACCCGGGGCAACCTGCGTGTCCGGGGTGTACATCCCGTGTTTACCTTGCCTGCTCAGGACCCCCGGCACGGCAAGTTCCTGGGCACGATGCTCCACGACCTCGTGATTGCCGGATCCGTCAAACAAGCGGATATCGTGCACGGCCATACGTGGTACTCGCACTTTGCGGGCTGTCTCCTCAAACAACTCGTGGGTGCCCGGCTCGTACTCACGACGCACTCGCTGGAGCCGCACCGGCCCTGGAAGGTGGAGCAACTCGGCTCAGCGTATTACGCCAGCCGGTGGATTGAGGAAACGGCCTATAAGAATGCAAACGGCGTCATCGCCGTCTCTCAATCCATGAAAAGGGATGTCCACGAACTCTACGGCGTGGACGAACATAAAATCCGCGTCATTCCAAACGGCATCGACCTCGACGAGTATCGTCCGGTCCACGACCCCACGATCCTTCATCGGTATGGAATCGACCCGGACCTTCCGTATGTCCTCTTCGTCGGACGCATCACGCGCCAGAAAGGAATCATCCATCTCGTCAATGCCATTCCCTACCTCGACCCGGATCTCCAGGTCGTGCTCTGTGCTGGCGCGCCGGATACCCCGGAGATCGCGGCGGAAATGACGGCCGCTGTGGAACGCGCCCGTGCTGCCCGATCAGGCAAGGGAAAGGTATTCTGGATCGATGAGATGCTGCCGCGCGAGCAGATCATCCCACTCTACAGCCAGGCTGCCGTGTTCGTATGTCCCTCTGTCTACGAGCCGTTCGGCATCATCAACCTGGAAGCGATGGCGTGCGAAACCCCCGTCGTAGCGTCGGCCGTGGGCGGCATTCCCGAAATCGTAGTGCCTGAAGAAACGGGCCTGCTGGTCCCCTTCACGCCACGTGGCGCAACGGATTTCGAACCCCAGGCCCCCGACGCCTTCTCGCGCGATCTCGCAGATGCCATCAATCGCCTGATCGAATCACCTCACTTGCGAGAAATCATGGGCAAGAATGCCCGTCGACGTGTAGAGGACTACTTTAGCTGGACCCGCATCGCCGAGCAGACTCTGGACTTCTACCGATCCCTACTCTAGCGGTGTTCTAACTGCCCGGTTCGCCACATGCGCTCTCCCACCATATACACGCTCCAGAGGCCGTGCAAACCCTCATTCTCCAGCAGCCCGGCCGGCTCGTCCTGACCGACACGACACCTCCCGGCAAGCCCGGTCCCGGCGAAGCGCTGGTCCGGGTACGCCGGGTCGGTGTCTGCGGGACCGACCTCCACGCGTACAGGGGCAATCAGCCCTTCTTCCAGTACCCTCGCATCCTGGGCCATGAACTCGGCGTGGAGGTCGTTCAGGTCGGAGCACACGATGAAGCAATACGTCCGGGCGATTGCTGCGCAGTGGAACCGTACCTCAACTGTGGTACGTGCAGCACGTGCCGGCGAGGCAAAACGAACTGCTGCCCGAACCTGCGTGTGCTCGGTGTACATACAGATGGCGGAATGCGCGAGTACATCACCGTACCGGTGGAAAAACTCCACAGATCCGATGCGCTGTCGCTGGAACGGCTGGCACTCGTGGAGATGCTATCCATAGGTGCCCACGCCGTTCGCCGTGCTGAAATTGCTCCGGGTGAAACGGCTCTTGTCGTCGGAGCTGGCCCTATCGGCCTTTCCGTTGCCACGTTCGCTCGGCTGGCCGGAGCGCAGGTCGTGCTACTCGAACGGAGTAAGAGCCGCCTTCAGTTCTGTTTGGAAAAGCTTGGCTTCGAACATGCCATCCTGGCCAATGATGACGCAATCCCGAACATCCGTAGCCACTTTGGTGGCGATTTACCTGCGGTCGTGTTCGAAGCCACGGGGAATGCACATGCGATGATGCGAGCGTTCGAGTATGTGGCACATGGGGGCCGGCTCATCCTCGTCGGACTCGTACAGGGCGAGATCTCGTTCCACGATCCCGACTTTCATCGCCGAGAATTGACGCTCCTCAGTAGCCGGAATGCAACGGCTACTGACTTTCGCGAGGTAATACGCGCCCTCGAACAAAAAGTGATCGACCTCACGCCATGGATCTCGGTAACCCTACCGCTTGCCCGCGCTGCCGAGGCATTCCCAGCTTGGCTGGATCCGGCAAACGGTACGGTTAAGGCTATGCTTACAATGTAGCGATCCTCCACGCCACTCCCACAGCCAGCCAGTACATCAATCGAAATAGACTGCGCGCCCTCGAATCAGCTTACCATGCCGAAGCTCGCGAGAACCTCTCGGGTCCTGGGTGCGACCTCGTTCTCATCCGCAAGATCCGCTGTCAGCCGCCGCAAGGAATCGACCGTATCCACGTCATACCATGTTGGCAGAATGGTCAGGTTGGCATTCGTATCATTGATGCGGTCCATCGTATCCGCGAAGACATCCGGATGGCTGTAGGACATGTTGGCGAACAGGGATGGAAAAAAGTCGTTCATCCCCACCAAATAATATCCTCCGTCTTCACTCGGGCCGATACTGATCGAGAGCGGCTCTTCCAGAGCCTCAAAGGCAAAGGCCACGAAGTCCGTCGGCAACGTAGGGTGATCCGTTCCGATGATAACGGCCCGCCCGTATCCCGCGCCGAAGGTATCTATGAATGCACGTTGCATACGCGCCCCTAAGCCGTCCCCGTGCTGCTCATGCAGAGAAACACCCTCCGGCACGAGGTCAGTCGGAAACGCGTCGATGGGTGGTGCAACGTAGAGCCGGACCGCAATGTCCAGCTCGCTGTATTGCTCCAGCGCGTCTAGCAAGAAAGCCCTGTAAAGCCGGGCGGCTTGCTCCGGTGTCACCTCAGGAGCAAGCCGCGTTTTGACCTGTCCGGCAATGGGTGCTTTGGCGAATACAATGAGGGCAGCGTCTCTCATGCAATGTTTTCCATATAACAGCGGGCGCTAGGAATATGCTTGCCGCTTATAACGACCTCAGGACATTCAGAGTACCTGCATGCGACGGAGCACGAGATCGAGCTTGTCGATGGCATAATCGATGTCCTCGTCCGTATTATCCTTTCCAAGCGAAAAGCGCACCGCAGCCGAACCGGTATAACGGTCCAATCCGATGGCGGTAAGAACGTGACTCGGCTCAAGTGCACCGCTTGTACAGGCCGACCCGGCCGAAACACACACGCCCTCCATATCGAGGTTCAGGAGCAGCATTTCCCCATCGACCGGCTTCCCATCCACCGGAGGAAATGCGATGTTTACAATATGGGGAGCGGCTTCCCGCTCTCCCATCGGGGTGTTGATTACCATTCTGGAGCCAACGGTCTGCTGCAAGCCCGTAATGAGGCGCTCTTGCAACGTCGCTAAGTGGTTCATTCGGGCACCTGCTTCCGATAGGGCCAGTTCCAGTGCTCTGGTCATTCCTACAATGGCCGGAACGTTCTCCGTCCCACCACGTCGCTTCCGTTCCTGAGATCCTCCCTGTATGAGCGGGTATAGTTCCTGCCCTGCACGGATGTACAGTACTCCCACACCTTTCGGCCCGTAGAATTTGTGTGCCGAGAGTGACAACAGATCCACTCCGAGGGCTTGTACATCGAGGCGGAAATGACCGGCCGATTGCACCGCATCCGTGTGGAAGGAAATACCTCGCTCCTGGCAAACCTGTGCAAGATCTGCAATCGGCGAGATCGTCCCGATCTCGTTGTTCACGTGCATGATAGAGACAAGCCCGATCTCCTCCTGCTCGAGTTCGGCCCGGAGTTGCTCCGGCGTGACGCGGCCCGAGCTATTGGGGTACACCACACGAACGAGAATGCCGGTTTGCCCGAGAGCTTCTGCCGGACGCAGGATAGCCTCGTGCTCGGCCGCCGATGTCAACAAGCCCTGCCCCTTTCGTATGCCCATGCCTCCTTTCAGGGCCGTGTTGTTCGATTCGGTTCCTCCACTCGTAAATAGGATCTCTCCCGGCTCGGCACCCACCAATGCCGCAATACGCTCCCGGCACTCCTCAACGGCGAAACGTGCCTTGCGGCCCAGCGTGTGTACGGATGAAGCATTCCCGAAGCCATCCTTCAGATAGGGTAACATGGCTTCGAGCACACGCGGGTCGAGCGGGGTCGTGGCGGCGTGGTCGAGATATACGCGTTTCATAGATGGTCCATGTGTCCTCACAGACTCAGGCGACTGCTCTGTGCAGACTGGTATTACTGAAATCGAGTGACATCAAGTACGCCAAAGTTTGTATCTCGATTCGTATCTTGGCCTTTTCGCCGCTTCCATTTTCGCTTTTGTCATTCCCAGACAGCGGAAGCGGCACGCCTATTGTATTGAATGAATTTCCGGGATCCTTCGCTTCGGAGTCCCGTTTTCTTTATAACACCTTGTGTTCACGTAACGTGAACCCACCCCCGCTTTTGTCAATCCATGGATAAACTAGTCATACAAGGAAAACACCATCTCCGCGGCGAATTGCAGGTTAGCGGCTCAAAAAATACCGCGCTTCCCCTCATGGCCGGCACGTTGCTCACGGGTGGTACCACCACGCTCAACAACATTCCGAACCTGCGAGATATCAGTACGTTCGCGCACGTGCTGCGCATCGTAGGCGCAGCAGTGAACTATAGTCCATACACCCATAGCATGACCGTTGACGCATCACGCGTCGATTTCCCAGAAGCTCCGTATGATCTTGTCAAACAGATGCGGGCCTCGTTCTACATGCTGGGTGCTCTGCTGGGGCGCTGCGGTGAAGCACGTGTTTCCCTGCCTGGCGGATGTGCTTGGGGTCCGCGCCCCGTCAACTTGCATCTGGAGGGCATGAAGGCCCTCGGCGCAGAAATCGACCTGGATCAAGGCGATGTAGTAGCAAAAGCGCCGGGGGGACGTCTGCATGGTGGACGCTTCGTAATGGAGCCATCAAGCGTCGGTGCCACTATCAATGTGCTGCTGGCCGCTGTCCTTGCTAGAGGCGAAAGCCGGCTCGAGAACGCGGCCCGCGAGCCTGATGTGATTGCCTTCGGCGAGATGCTCCAGAAGATGGGCGCGAAGATCCGCGGGCTCGGTACGACGGTCATCGAGGTCGAAGGCGTAGATGAACTACAGCCGGTTGAGTTTGACAACCCACCCGACCGCATTGAGCTCGGCACCTTCATGATTGCCGCAGCCATTGCGGGTGAACCTGGTGAACGTATCCGCATCACCAACGCCGAACCGCGACACCTTGGTGAGGCATTCGTGGATGCATTTGCCCGAACGGGTACGCAGTTCACACTCGGCCCGGACTTCGTCGACGTTTACGCACCGGAAACGATCTACCCGGTTTCCATAGAGACCGGGGTATATCCCGGCTTCCCGACGGACTTACAGGCACAATGGACAGTCCTCCTGACGCAGGCAGAAGGTGATGGCCGGATTGTAGACCATATCTATTCCGATCGCTTCGCGCATATCCCCGAACTCCACCGCATGGGCGTGAATGCCACGGTCACCGGCAACGAGGTGCTCGTAAAAGGTGGCAGCCGAATCAAAGGCGCTCATGTAATGAGTACGGATTTGCGCGGCAGTGTCTCGCTCGTTCTGGCCGGCATGGTAGCCGAAGGCGAGACGCACGTCGGACGCATCTATCACCTGGACCGCGGCTACGAGAACCTGGAAGGTAAACTCATGGACGCCGGTATTCCGATCCGCCGTGAGCAGTACCAGGAATTCCCTGATCTCCAGCCTCAGATTGCCTGAGCGGATCCTGCTTTACACCTGATCCTGAAACGTTCCAAATTCATAATGGAAAAGGGGCACGATATTCCAGCATATCGTGCCCCTTTTCCACTTCAGAAGGTAGCGCTCATCTGAAGGCGGAGCATATGTAGTACCGGTGCATCGGACGGCGCTCTCCCGTCGTACGTAATCGATGCGCGCAGATAGCTGTTGATGGCGCACTGGCCATTCAACATCCACAGAAGCGAACGGCCAGGTCCCCTTCCCTCCGTAAGTTCGTACAGCGCCATGCCGACCGCCTCATCAGAAATGAACGCATGTGCGAACTCCATTCGGGCCGTTACGAGAAAGCGCTGTACCTCTCCGTATCGAAGTTCAAGAGGTGCTCGAATGAGTCCTACAGTACGATCTCCCAGGACTTCATGCTTGCGGGAATATGCGATCCCACCGGCAGCGTGCATGCGCTGAGATATCGTGAATGAGGCCCCGGGGTGTACACTTATGCTTCGGATATCGTATCGCCTGGATGCATACAGTTCGCTAAACGTCCGGTTACGTTCAAACCCTGCTTTCAGCTTCACACCCCACTGGTCATATGGACGATACCGGCTATCTACCGTATAGGTGCGCAATAGGCGGGATTCTGCACCCGAACTGAGTTCGCTGAACCCCTCGACATGATTGAAAGAGAAGTCGATGCCGAAACGAGGCTCATTGCGGAACAAGTATAGCTCCTGAGCCAGTCGAATACGTCCGTTCAGTGTTGTGCCGGGGTTCAGAAAACGACTCAGATTCAGGAGATAGATCTGCGCGAGATGCTGGTCCCTGCTCTTTTCAGTTACTTCAATCGTAGATCGCGTGGAAACCTTCGCCAGCATCCTTTTCCAGGAAGTTGGAGCTTCCTTCCACACGCGGGCCGGATCCAAAGTGAGCCGTAGCTTCGCCTGCACACCGATTACCGATACGAGGGAGTCGGACGGTATGAACGTCTTGATGTAGGTTCCTTCGTTGGGCGTACGCTCGGGAAGGAACTCATCGACCTGAATGATCCCGTCTCCATTCGCGTCCTCCCAGACATACTGCCCCATCTCAGGACGCGTTTGTAGATAGATCTCCTGAAGCAATGGGGTGCGTTCCGTAAGAGCTTCGTAATGCCAGGTGGCCTCTATAGCGCGATTGAAAGGAATTGCCCTGCTGTTCCAGCCGAGAATGAGTGACTCCGTATCTTCTCGCCCCTGATGAACCTGGAAATAGTCATTGAAACGCCGCATCCGAACGCCCAGGTTTGCATCGGAATTAAACGTGCGGCCAGGATTGTACTTTATGTGAGACTGCACTGTCAGTTCGGTACCCGCGTCTCGCAGAGCGCCATTAGCCCACTCATGCTCGCGCCGAATTTCCACGCCTCCGCCAGTCTCCAGTTGCTCGGTCCGCCACGAAACGCCCGGCCGTATCGCCGTGAATCCCATTGAAGTCCGTGCCAGGCTATCGGTGCCGAGCACTACCTGTTTCCTCTGCTCCTGCTCGAAACGAATCTGCGGCACCAGACGATCCTGTAGCAGCTTATACTGGACAACCCCGATCTGACGCACCCAGGTCCCCACTTCTCCAACAAGGCTATCCCGGCTTTGAATCAACTCCACCCGGTAATCCAGTGATGGCAGCCCCGCTTCCTCCACATGTAGATGAGCACCCTGCCTTGTGCCGCTGAACCCGGAGTTCATAGCGATCTGCCCCCAGTCTCCCGAGATACTGGTACGAGCCGAAAGAGCCAGATCAATAGACGCTTCGTGCGTAGTTTCGCCAGCTGGCACATCCCGCTCGCCAGCCCGTGAGGCAAGGTTCCACTGTCGACTGAACTCGACCGGACGAATCCGGTCGAATGCCTCAAAACGCTCGTCCACAACGCGGCGCGTATACTGTGCAGAGAATGTACCCAGACCTGGGATGACGGTAGGCTTTAGACGCGTTCCAAAATTGTAGGCCTTACCCCGATCATCGTGCGAGTCTAAGAGGGAAAGGCGGTTCTCATCGTGCAATGATCCCGCCCACTCGCCGAAAAACTCCATACCCGCAAGGGGCTCCACGGCTACCGTGAAATCGACGAGGCGTTGTTCTTTCGGTTTTGGAAGGATACGGACCGGTTCGTAGTCGCCCATCCCGGGCCCCAGGTACTCGTATGAAATGCCGTTCACAAGGCTGTCTGCTCGCACATAACTACCCCGGCCCTGACCGACTCGTGTAAACCGCACACGGTATACCGGCTCGCCGGGCGCCGGAGCCTCCCTGAGGGCGACATACACCGTATCCAGCACCCCGCCTACGACACGGGGTTCACGTGTGTATTGAACAAAGGGAGCCTCAGGGTCAAAGGGCCCGGCAACGACTTCGGCACCATCTCGGAGGGCCAAACCGTCACCAGCTTGAGAAAGCAGCAAAGAGTCTGCGGCTGTAAACCCCAGTTCCGAGCTGAACCTGCGGCTGTCAGCCTCTCGAAGAAAACTTACGCCCAGACGCGCGCGAGAAGGACCGTCGCTACGCGCCCACCAGTTGGTTTCCGACGAGACGGCCACCATCGTTCGGGTGTACTCATGCGTCGTATACTGAAATTCCACGGTAATCCGGTGATCATCCGAGATGATCCGGCGTGGTGTAAAGGTGATTTCACCCGTCTGGTAATCGACGACGTAATCGTGGAGTTCTCCCCGTTCCAGCCGCTGCCCATCCAGATACACCGTTTCAGATCCGGCGAGTACGATAATGAAACGCTCACCCGCAGCGCCTTCCAGGCGGTACGGCCCTTGCACACCATCCAGCGGTTGAATCTCCTGCAGTCGGTATTGCCCTCGTGCCGTTGCAACCGCTACCGTCGTGGTGCCTCCTGAAAACGGCGTTCCTGCTATGGCTGGTAATGTGCTGCTTAGACTTGCCCCCTGAAGTTTGCGATTGAACCTGGCGAACTCGGATCCGGTCAACACCAGATCGAAATCGCCAAGTTCAGCCTTTCCATGCCGGGCCTGAAGCTGAATGGCCACACGGTCAAATTCACTGATACGCTGCGTCGTGCCGTCTGGCTGGATGGGCGTGTTCTCATCTGTGAGTACGGCCTGCACCTGCACGCCGTCCACCAGTTCGCCTGCCAGTTCCATACGAAGGCCCGATTCCACGGACACATCCCTTCGGTTGCCGGCAAGAATGCCCCGTGTGATGGATCCCCGGCGCTGCAACCTCGTCCCCCCGAAGGGATCAGACGACGCTCGCGGACGCACCTGCCTGGTCACGTCTTTTCCACTCGAATCTGCGACCACCTCGGATGTCGCAATCCCTCGAAGACGATATACATGCTTGAATTCAAACGGCCGGACCTGGTCCGGTATCGCCTTAACATCGGTCGTATCGCTCAATGAGGATGTGATCCAGAGCCAGTACGGATAGCTAAACCGGTAATGAATCGAGTCGAACAACGCACCACCGGAGTGCGCACCAGGGAAAGGCGTGAACAACTGAAACGCATACGGCCGGGCAGCTTGTACCGGCACGAATTTCCGACCGGGAATTACGAGCGAATCCCCGGAGACAGGCATTGACTGCCCCCGGGTATCCGAAAGAGCCACAAACGCACAAACTAGAAATACAGCGACGGCCCGAAACACGACGAAACGAGGAGATGATGGGTGCTTGCCTCAAACCCGCCGGATTGATACCGCTCAGGTTCGGGAACGCCAAGAAACTAGCAGGGACGTCGTAGCAAGTATCGTGCGTATAGGCGGTTTGGTTTGATGTGGCATGCAGCCAACTTATTAGCCACACGCCTGTTTCTTCGAATTCCAGCAAGTACCGGGGTAAAAACGAGATGGAGAGTCGTGCGACGAGAATTAAGTATAAGACATGGCAGCCGATAAACGGACAGGCATGATTACGTGCTGGCAGTCCAGAACGCTCTCCAGCACCTGCATTCATACTTCGCGTTCACATCAGCCTTCTGTTCATGGCCGAGTCAGACAATCTGCAATCCAGCATTGAGACCGAGGGGTCCGAAGAGGCAAAACCTGCAGGCGGGGGACGCAATCTCTTCCTCCTTACCATCGTCATGGCTGTGCTGCTTCCGATCGGAGCCGGCGCATACCTGACTTACGCGAACTACGAACGCTTTGCCGGGGTGGCAAGAGCAGCCGGAATCCAGCTTGGCACAGAGGATGCTTGGATGCAGCAAGGGTCCACGAAGTATGGCCAGTTCATACAGCTCAGCGATATGGTCATCAATCCAGTCGGGAGCAGCGGAAAACGCTACCTCCTGGTAAGTCTCGGGTTGGAGAGCCACAATCCTGCTACCCTCGAGGAAATCGTAGCCAAAGAGGTTGTCGTTCGAGACACCATCCTCAAGGTACTGGGATTGCGAACCGTCGATGAGCTGGCTGATATCAACCGTCGGGGTGAACTCAAGAACGCGCTCCGTGAGGCCGTGAACGCCATCGTTCATGAAGGTCAGATCGACCGCATGTACTTCACGCAGTTCGTATTGCAGTAACTACAGGCGGCCCTCAAACCCGGGTCCGGTATGTTCTGCCCGCTATGGGGTGTGGCATACCGGATGAGAAAAATATACCGCCTGAATTTGCAGGTCTTTCCGGTCGTCATGCCAAAACCGCTCAGTCAGGAAGAAATCGACATTCTGCTGCAGGTCCGCAGCCAGATGAACGCCAACTCAGAGACCTATGATCTCGAGGTGCTGGAGTCGATGATGACGGCCGACGTCGAGCGGCGGATCAATCCATACAACTTTAAACGCCCGCGCCTCTTCTCCCAGGACCAGATGCGCGTGCTAAACCACGTTCACGAAGCGTTTGCCCGAGATGTATCGGTTTACCTCTCTGCCCAGCTTCGTACAATCGTCGACATCAGCCTGACCGCAATCGACCAGGTGCTCTACTCCGAGTACGTGATGTCGAGTGCCCCCCCTGCTGCCATTTACGTAGCAGATGCCCACGACCTCGGCCACAAGCTCATCTTCGAGCTAGACCCCCGCCTGGTGGTTTTCACGATCGAAAAGCTCTTTGGAGGTCCAGGCGAATTCCTGAAGCGGCCACGTGAGGTCTCCCAGATCGAACAGCGCATCATGAGCAAGGTGATGGGGCGTGCCTTTCACGAGTTGGAGAAGGCCTGGCGGCAGGTTTTCGAGTTCAAGATCACCGAAGATTCTTTCGAATCCAATGCGGAGTTCGTTCAGATCCTTCCGGGCGTTGAGCCTGCCATGGTCTGTACCTTTGAAGTCGCCGTCTATGATCAGACGAGCTTCATCAACATCTGCTATCCCTACGTCATGCTGGAACGTATGATGGGGCGTTCCAGCATGTCTCAGTGGATTTCCAGCGCTACCAGTGAGGTGAGCCCGGTCGTCCGCGAGCGGTATCAGGAGACCCTGCGTGCAATGAATGTGGAGATACGCGCAGAACTCGGCCGCACGCGACTTCCTGTAAGTGAAATCATGCAGCTTGAGGTAGGCGACGTCATTCCGCTCGATGGCCGCGTCAACGAAGCGCTGCGAGTGTTCGTCGGTTCCAAACATACCTTCTCTGCGAAGGTCGGCAAATCCGGTAAGCGTCGCGCACTCTACATTCAAGAAATAGTTGCTCTACCTGCCATTAACGAAGAAGATGAACTCGCATAACGTGGCTCAACTTATCCCCACCGCTCAGGAGGCATTGCGGACTTTTCTGTCCACCATCCTCGGAGCCGACGCACCGCTTACAATAGATCCTCCCGTCACCACGACGTTTGCAGAAGCGAGTGGGCAGCCCGTGTCGTATTTGACTATTCTGGCTGAGAGCCCAGATCTACGCTACGGCGTCCTGCTTGAGGAGAAATGGCTGGCATTGATCTCGAAGATCATGCTCGGAGAAGCGTTGACTCCTGAAGATCCGAGTGCAAGCGACCTGATACGAGAACTCGCCAGTCAGGCTCATGCAGCCGTTAATTCGACACTTGCTCAGGCTGGCTTGAGTCTTTCGGAAGTATCCTTCCGCATGCTGCCCCCTGGTAATTCTCTGCCCAGCGGCTCTCTCGAAGAACAACTTCTCAAGGTCGCGTTCAGTATGACCTTCAACGGGGAAGCCTTGAACGGATTTGCACTCGTTCCGGCCACTGTTGAAAGTAGGGAACGTGTTCAGGCAATGGATTCCCCTTCACACTCCCGGAATATCCCGCCGGCTGCCCCGCGTCCTGCTTCTGCAGAACGTATCGAAGTGGCACCACTGGCCTATCCTGACCTCGGGACGGAACACATGCGCGGAGACGGCAGCAACATGAATTTCAGTGTGTTGGCCGACGTGGAGATTGAGATTACCGTGGAGTTGGGCCGCCGTAGACTTCCCCTGGCAGAACTGCTACGCCTGACGACCGGCAGCGTCGTTGAACTTGAAAAGCTCGTCGGCGAACCACTGGAGGTCTACGCGAATGGGCGGCTTATCGCTGAAGGAGAAGCCGTCGTCATCGACGAGCAGTTTGGCCTGCGCATTACGAACCTGTCTTCCACCAGGCAGCGATCGAAAGCTCTGGTTTGAAGTCTTCTCGCACCAACGATTCGATATTGTAAGAAGGGGGATGCTATATGCAGCATCCCCCTTCTTCTTTTCTGGGCAGAGTTGAAAATCACAATGTTGCCGGTCAGTGGCATCTTATTGGTACGAATACGTGCCGGGCCGCAAGTAGCGGCTTGAACCAGCAAGAACTTCCCGGTGCTACGTAAAATGTTCCGCTATCCCGCCTCACCTCAGGCCGAGCATTCCGGTTTGCAGCACAACCCCTTCCTCAAGCGCGCGGCCCTGTTTGGTGGCGCGTTGCTCCTACTCCTCGTCGCATTTCAATTACTTCCCTCCACCCCACCCGATCCCGCTCAGCTGTATAGCGACACATCCGGAACCGTAGTAACAAAACCCGGGGTTACTGAACAGTCTCCGCGAACTTCAGGAGGATTCCGGCCCGGCTACTTCGTAGCCATTGCCCTGCTGGCAGGAGGCGGCGCATTTGCATGGTATCTCAGAAAGCGAACCGGGGTTGCCTTTCAGACCCGGATACCGCTACGCACGGTCGGGGCAATGCAAATGGCACCAGGTCAGCAACTGCGGCTGGTTGCCTGTGGTGAGGAGGTGCTTCTCCTCGGAATAACCTCCTCGCAGATTACACTGCTGAAAACGTTTCCATCAAGCACCTTCGCAAATTCGGAGAACAGCATTTCCTCTGCTGAAGAATCGAACAGATCAGGTGCCGATTTTAGACCGCCAAACGCCACTCCCGGTAGCTCGTTTGCCACACTTCTGCAGCAGTTCTCGGCGGCATCCACTCCCACCAGACCAGCCTCCCGGTAATGTTCAGCAGGATTTCGTTCCGTAAGCCTATTCTTGCCGGACTGCTCTTGCTTGCTCTGACGGCCCTATTTCCGGCGGAAACCGCTATCGCTCAGGGTGCCCAGGCATCCATCGACTCCACCGGAGCCGCAAACAACTTTAACTGGATCCCGAGTGTCCGGGTTGGAGATGCGGAGAATTACGAGCTGCCTATCCAGCTGTTGATTCTCCTTACCGTACTGTCGCTCGCTCCCGCCATCATCATCTTGATGACGAGCTTTACACGGCTTGCAGTTGTGTTCAGCATTCTGCGGACGGCACTCGGCACACAGCAATCTCCACCGACACAAGTCATCATCGGCCTCTCGCTCTTCCTGACCCTGTTCATCATGAACCCGGTGTTCAGCAAGATCCACAATGAGGCTCTGCAACCGTATCTGGAAGGAACGATCACGCAGCAGGTGGCAATGGATCGGGCCGTGGCTCCGTTGAAAGGATTCATGCTCATCCACACGCGAGAAAAAGATCTCATGCTGTTCATGGAGATGGCCGGTACGAGCAGCTATGCCACCCCTGACGATGTACCGTTACACGTTGCCGTTCCCGCTTTTGTAATCAGCGAACTCCGTATAGCCTTTCAGATCGGCTTCATGATCTATCTCCCGTTCTTGATCGTGGACCTCATCGTCGCGAGCGTGTTGATGAGCATGGGTATGATGATGCTCCCTCCCATGATGATCTCGCTCCCTCTGAAACTCCTGCTTTTCGTCCTCACGGACGGCTGGTACCTCATCGTAGAGTCTCTAGTGAAGGGATACGCGATATAACTCTACCCCTCTTTTCCATCGACGAACACCATGAATTCGGATATCGCACTGTTCTGGGTACAGGAAGCCCTCAAAACGACCGTCATAGTCGCTGCACCGATCCTTGGTGCAGCGCTTGCGGTCGGCCTCATTGTCAGCCTTTTTCAGGCTGTGACTTCAATCCAGGAAATGACACTGACCTATATCCCCAAGATGCTCGCCGTAGCTGCGGTCCTGCTCCTCCTGACTCCCTGGATGCTTCAGATGCTATCGGACTTCACCACGCACCTGATCACGTTCCTCCCCAACATTTCGCATTAAAGCCCACCCGCCGCTTCACCCAGTCACGCCGAAACGGCTGGGGGTGTGTTTGTTGATCGGGAGAACGGTTCCTACCCGGTATGACGTTTCTGGAATAGCCTGGCATTTCTGATTCCGGACGGAACGATAACATCTCCAGTTTCCATTTCAGTATGGAGCCTGCGCTCAATCCCGAGTTCTTGCTACGCATCTTCCTGATCTTTGTCCGGATCGGGGGCGTGTTGCTTGCGGCTCCGTTCTTTAGCCATAACTCTATCCCTGTTCGAGTCAGGATCTTCTTCGCCGTCCTCCTCGCGTATGCGCTCTCCGGCCTCATCCCCGGCGAACTCCCCCCCTACGCTAACACGACCGTAGGTATGGCTATTGCGGTACTCATCGAAGCGGTCACAGGGCTGGCTATCGGATTTGCAGGACAACTCATCTTCTGGGCCGTGACCTTCGCCGGAGAGATCATCGGCTTTCAGATTGGATTGAGCCTCGCACAAGCCTTCGATCCCGGCAGCAATGGCCAGGTCAATCCGTTGGGCCGATTTCTAAGTCTTACGTTCCTGCTCTGCTTTCTCTTGGTAGACGGCCACCACCAGATCATGCGCGCACTGATCGGTTCCTTTCAGGTCGTTCCTCTGGCTGGTGCACAGGTTGCAGCGGCAGGTCCTTACTTGATCTCCTGGACAGGTGGATTCCTGGCGACTGCGCTTCGCCTGTCGGCCCCTTTTCTGGTTACGATTGCTCTCGTGGACACGGCCCTCGCCCTCTTCTCCCGTGTCGTTCCTCAGGCCGACCTCTTCTCCATAGGCATACCGCTGAAGTTGCTATTGGGACTCATCGTCACCTACTTCTTCGT
The DNA here is from genome assembly GCA_041690215.1 of Rhodothermales bacterium. Classification (GTDB taxonomy): domain Bacteria; phylum Bacteroidota; class Rhodothermia; order Rhodothermales; family DASSAV01; genus DASSAV01. The sequence goes on along the minus strand of JAWLHQ010000006.1, from coordinate 267,619 downwards.
ACAGCATTTCCTCCCTGTCATTCCCGGTATGGTCGACGCCATGACGGGCGATATCCTGCGCATGTTGGAAGCCATTACACCGTGACAAATCATCACGGGGATGGGCACAGCTGTTGATGTACCGCCGTACCGATCACATACGGCTTGAATGTGCTCTCATTTCACCCACCTCGAAAAACGCTGATTTCGCGTCGAGATGAGCGAGCGTGACAATAAGACATTTGACCCAACCCCTCGCAGGCTTCAGAAAGCCCGTGAAGAGGGCAATGTCTTCCGTTCCCGAGAAGTCGTTTCTTCGATCACGCTACTCATGGGTGGTGGTTTGCTGGTTTTCGGATTGCCACCTGCCTTTACGAGCCTACAGCAAATCTGGGAGCAACTGTTTCTTCAGGCAGCCTCAACACCCCTGACACTGGGCACCTTTGCTAGTCTACTACGGGATCTCGGAGTTCACCTGACCATCTTGGTGGCGCCACTTTTCCTCACCGTATTGATAACGGGCGTCGGGCTCAACGTGCTACAAGCCGGCTGGTCCATTTCCGCCAAGCCTCTCGCACCGAAGGGGAACCGGATCAATCCGGGCGCGGGCATTAAGCGTATCTTCTCAAAACGAGGCGTTTTCGACTTATTCAAATCGCTCGCTAAAGTCGCTATCGTCGCCCCCTTCGCGTATGGTGCCATTAAGGATCGGCTACCGGAAATCCTGATGCTCCATACGCTTCCGCTAGAGGACGCCATCCGTATTGCCGGCGACTGGATCGTCGGGCTCGTAGCACAGATTACACTCGCCCTGCTGGCCCTCGCACTGGTGGACTTCTTCTTCGAGAAGAAACGCTACAACGACGATCTCAAGATGTCTCGCCAGGAAGTCGTGGACGAGGCCAAAGAACAGGAAGGCGACCCGCAGATGAAAGGCAAACGCCGCCAGCGTGCGCGTGAAATCCTCCAGCGTCCACGTCTCGACCACGCCATACTCAAAGCGGACGTCGTGATCACAAACCCTACCCACTATGCCGTCGCCTTGCGCTATGCTCCCGAAGAGTCCGATGCCCCGCGAGTATTGGTAAAAGGTATCCGGAAACGAGCGCTTCGCATCAAAGAGTTGGCTGCGCAACACAAGATCCCGATGGTCGAGAATCGGCCGTTGGCGCGAGCCTTGTACGGCAACGTCGAGGAGGGCAAACCCATTCCCGAAGACCTCTATCCTGCTGTAGCAGCTATTCTGGCTGAAATCTACAGGAAACGCGGCCAGAAGTAGACTCGGCAGCCTTCTGCGTCACGTCTACTCGAACGCAGTATGGATGAGGGTACAGGAATAAGTTGCCCGCCGTAAGGCCATTCCCGGAAAGAATAACCAGACAACGTGGCGAACGCCGTATCTCATAGTCAGGCCACACTCGCACCTGCGCCATTCCGTCTCATCAACGGAGAAGGACTCCTCGCCAGCGGCATTGTGCTCATCCTCTTCGTGATGATCATACCGCTGCCGAGTTTCTTGCTCGACATGCTGCTCGCGACGAACATCGCGATCAGCCTCGCCGTCCTCCTTACGGCCTTTTACGCCACGCGCCCCCTGGAATTTGCCATCTTCCCGGGTCTCCTCCTGGTGACGACGCTCTTCCGGCTATCGTTGAACGTAGCCTCTACGCGGCTCATTCTCGGTGAGGCTGATGCCGGAGCACTCATCCATGCCTTCGGTGAGTTCGTCGTGGCCGGCAACTACGTCGTGGGTAGCATCATCTTCATTGTGCTGGTGCTCATCAATTTCGTGGTGATCACCAAGGGTTCATCCCGTATCGCGGAAGTCGCTGCTCGCTTTACGCTCGATGCTCTCCCCGGCAAGCAGATGGCGATAGACGCCGACCTGAATGCCGGCCTCATCGACGAAAAGGAAGCACGCATGCGCCGTGCGGATGTAAGCCGGGAGGCCGATTTCTACGGCGCAATGGACGGTGCCAGCAAGTTCGTGCGTGGAGATGCTATCGCCGGTCTGGTCATTACTGTAATCAACATCGTCGCAGGCCTCATCGTAGGCGTCCTCCAGCACGGCATGGACGTCAGCGATGCAGCTGCCACCTTCACGCTCCTGTCCATCGGCGACGGCCTCGTTTCTCAGATTCCCGCGCTCCTCATATCGACTGCCGCCGGTATCATCGTCTCGCGAGCAAGCGGGGAAGGCAATATGGCAGGTGAGTTTCGGGGCCAGCTCTTCAAAAAGGCTCACCCGCTCCTCATTACGGCTGCCTTCCTCATGGTTATGGGACTGGTGCCTGGTCTTCCGATCCTCCCCTTCTGGCTTCTGGCTGGCGGCATCGTGGTGATCGGCCGAAATCGATTCCTTGCTGAAAAAGAGGAGGCTGAAAAAGCAGCAGAGGCAAAACCAGAAATCGAGCAGCCTGCCACCAGCGACTCGCCAGCCGACCTGTTGCTCGTGGATCCGCTGGAACTCGAAATCGGCTACGCCCTGATTTCTATCGTCGATCCCGGCCAGCAAGGAGATCTTCTAGAGCGGGTCAAAATGCTTCGCCAGCAACTCGCGCTGGAGTTGGGTATCGTCATCCCCCCCGTCCGTATTCGCGATAACGTGAGCCTTGGTGCAAACCAGTACGTCATCAAGCTACGGGGCAATCCGATTGGCGAGGGAGAAGTGCTCCCCGGGTATCACCTGGCCCTGCTCCCGGATGACCTGGAAGCACCGCCCGCCGGCATACGCGTAACGGACCCCACCTTTGGGCTCCCGGCCGTATGGGTGGCCGAGCGCAACCTGCCTGAAGCCGAGCGGCTAGGCCTTACAGTCGTCGAAGCTCCGGCCGTCATCACGACGCATCTCCTCGAAGTGCTGCGTAAGAATGCCTACCGGATTCTGGATCGTCAGGAAGTCAAGAAGCTCATCGACAAGGTGAAGGAAACGGCCCCGGCACTCATAGAAGAGCTTGTTCCGAATGTGATGAGCATTGGCTCCATCCAGAAAGTGCTGAAACGGCTACTCAAAGAGTGTATACCGGTCCGTGATCTCATCACAATCCTGGAAGCACTGGCGGATAACGCTCATATGACGAAAAATATCGACGTACTGACGGAATACGCCCGCGCGGCACTGGCTGCCACCATCACACGCCAGTTCACCGGGCCGGATGGGAAAGTACATGCCTTTGTCATGGATCCCGTCCTGGAACAGCACTTGCTTGAACGGGCTCAGGCTGGTGAACTCAACCCGAGTACACTGGGTCTGAGCCCGGAACGAGCCGAGCGTTTGTTGCAAGAGACGGATCGCCTGGCGAAGCGGATGATCAGCGCCGGAAAGGCACCGGTCCTTCTGACCTCCCCGGTACTCCGCCCCACACTGTACAACTTCTTCTCGCCCATGCTTCCAGATATCAGCGTGCTCTCCTACAACGATTTGTTGCCGAATGCGACGGTAGAGGTCGGAGAACAGATCCGGCTAACGACATCATAATCCCAGGTCTCCTACCTGGAATCACTCGCCATCCGCCAATAACAGCACTCGAACCTTCTCGCGGAAGTACATGAAGGTTAAAACCTTAACTGGCCCGAATATTCAAGCCGCGCTGGCTGAAGCACGTCGACTCCTTGGTGATGACGTGGTCCTGTTGGAATCCGTACCCGCGCGGGATGGCCAACTTGCACGCGTTACCGTTCTGCTGGATACCCCGGCTCAGAAGCTCCAGTCCGGTGATATACAGACACAACAGGTAGAGCCTCCCGGCCATTCAATCTCTGCGGTATCACCAGCGCTACGCGAGGCTCGCCGCCTCGTAGAGCGGTACAGCCCGACCCTTGCCACGGAGGCCGACATGCCTGCGGAAGAACCTGCCATAGCCTACGAAGGAATTTCCGTGGCTCGCGGTGGGTACTCCACCATGCGCCGATCAGTTCATCAGGCACCATCATTTCCACCCGAACCAGGATACCTGGAGGAACGTGGAACTGCGGTACCGGCCCCGACTTCCCCCGACATTCGGAAGAGAGGGAGTCTGTTCACGGCCCGTGAGTTCTCCAACGTCGAAATGGAGGAGCAATCGGTAGCTGCGCGTATGGAAGCCCAGCTACGCCTGCTCAATGAGCGCCTGAAACAACTGGAAAGCTCCTTCGGAGAAACGGTCATTGGGACCTCGATGCAGTGGTCCGCACACCCGCTCTTTTCATTCATGTTGAAAAAGGGCCTGCGTCCGGCCACGGCGGCACGACTGTTCGACCGGCTCGCTGCGAAAGGCCACACGCCTGATCAGGATGAAGAGGAACTCCGGTGGGCACTGGCGCAAGAGGTTCGCAACGCGCTTGACCTTGCCGCCCCGAAACACGATTCCAGCGCTCTCCTGCTAATCGGTCCCAGCGGAGCTGGCAAAACCTCCCTTGCACTAAAGCTGGCAAAAAACGTCAGCTTCTATGGCCGTCGCAGAACAGCGGTGCTGTTCATCCAGCCGGAGGAGGAAGAAACATACGGCTACTATACGCCCATTGCACTGTACCGCCACTATGGAATCCCGGTAAAATCCGTCCGCACATCCGACGAGATGCGGCAAGCGCTGGATCGCGTCCAGCAGTTCGATCAGATCATTATCGATACGGCCCCCATGTCCTCCCAGGGGCAGGAAGCGCGCAAAATGCTCTCCCACGTGCGGCGAGTGACCGAGGCTGTTGTCCCTCTTCAGGTTCAACTCGTCGTAAATGCCACCCGCGTACTCGATGGGCTGAATCCGGCCTTCTTTAAAAGCCTGCCGGTCCGTCCCAATACCCTGTCGCTGACGCACCTGGACGAGATTTCGGACCTCGGCCGTATCGCGGAGTGGCTGATGTCGATGGCCATTCCCGTTCGCACCGTTTCTATCAGCCCCAGGGTCCCGGACGGTCTGGCCGCATTCTCTCCAGCTTGGTTTGTCGAAGCCATGATGCAGAGCTAAATCCGATCGGTCTGTTTCAGAACACCCATCCTCCTTCCCAGAGCATTACGATACGCAGTTCAATGAAACGAGAGTGCACCATACTCGCTGTGACCAGCGGCAAAGGCGGCGTGGGGAAAAGCGTTGTCGCCGTTAACCTGGCAGAATCACTCGTGCAAGCAGGCAGACGCGTCGCCCTTATCGACGCCGACTTCGGACAAGGTGCCTGTCCTCTCCTGTTGAACGAGACACCTGATGTCACGCTGATCGACGTGTTCCGTAAGACGGCTTCGCTCTCGGACGTCCCGCACCGGACTGCCTCGGGACTCACGCTCGTCCATACCATCGCCGAACCCGGACAATCCGAGGGACGCGAGCGGATCCTCTATGAGCATCTGGATACCCTGTTAGCCACTCTGAAAGCTGACCATGAGTTCATCATTATTGATACTCCGGCCGGCACAGACGGCCCCGTCCGCTGGGCTCTGGACCGCGCCGATCTAGGCATCCTCCTTATCGCTGGCGAGCCGACCGCTATTGCCGACGCCTACCGCCTTGCCCGGCTCGTCTGGCAGGCCGATCCCGCCTACCCCCTCTCTACCATCGTCAACTTTGCCGATTCGGAAGAGGACGCGCGGGGGATTGCCGAACGATTCGGGTACGTAACGGAGCACTTTACGGGGCACGTACCAAATTTCCTGGGTTGGGTACCTTTTTCCGCTCAGATTCGGTACTCCGTACAGGAGCAGGTTCCTGCTGTCCGCCTGCCAGGACCGGTTCAGCATGCATTCGAGCAGCTCGCAGAAACGCTGATGACAGGGCGAAAACCCGCTATCGAGCCACTTTTCCATGTAGAGTAGCATCAGGCATAGCTCCTTCCGCCCACCAGCACTCCCCCGCAGCGATTAGCAACTCTGGAACACCTGATTCTTTGTTCCCGCCACAACCTCGGTGGCATGCTCCTTGCGCCTCCTGTTAGTCAAGTGAGTTCAAGGAAAATTTCTAACACGCATGCACGCGATCTTGTCGCAAATCAGCGGACTTGTCGGGCTCTTCGTCTTTCTGGCCCGAGTGTGGAGGCTCGCCCCTATTGAGGATGCTGTCTTCACCGGCATGGGCGCGGCGCTCGCCGTGTATATCGCCCTCATGTTGGGCGACTTAGTGATCCGCCGGATCATCATCCAGAATCTCCCTGACACGAGCACCGAACCCGTTCACACCTCCCACCAACAGCAGGCCAACGCTCCCCGCTCTTCAGATGAACATACACATGCTGAAGAGCCTGCCCTGGCTAATGCTGCAGTGTAAACGGAATCGCCTCTCATACTCTTAGCCCCCAAACCTACCCGCCATGACTCAGGACTTGCAACTCCTGGCGATGCGTCATGCCGCCGATCCTTCCGCAGCCAACCGCGAGGCCGTCGTTATCGCCGCAGTACCGCTCGTGAGATCGCTCATCGGTCGGCTCAGCCTGCCTGATCACATGCTTGCCGCCCGAGAAGACCTGGAGAATGTGGGATTGTTTGGCTTGCTTCAGGCTCTTGACGGATACGATCCCGACAGGGGTACGCCGTTCGTATCGTACGCGTATGGCCGTATTCGGGGTGCTATTGTGGACTACCTTCGCTCGATCGATGCATTACCCCGCGAACGTAGAAAGCAGCTTGCTGAAGCACAGCAAGCCATTGAAACCCTTCGTCAAACGCTCGGCGACGAACCACAGGATCAGGATGTCGCTGACTACCTGGGAGTCTCCATTGCAGAGTATCAGTCGATCCTCACCGACGCTCAGCGTCGCTTTGCCCTATCTCTATTCGATGTAGCAGGGCCGGACGGCGAACAATCCATCCTCGAAACTATCCCAAATGAGGATGCAAACAACGCCTTTGATGAAATCGACCGTGATTCGCTCTATGCTCATATCGAACTGCTCATTCGGGAGCTGCCGGAGCGTGAGCAGACCATCCTTGCGCTTTATTATTTCGAAAACCTCACACTGCGTGAGATCGCACAACTCCTGAGCCTTACGGAGGCGCGCATCTCACAGATTCTTGGCAAGGTTCTCCTCGGCCTTCGTACCCGCCTACATCGTAGCCGTGTACTCGTCGCCTGAGCCGTCTCTCAGGCATGCACAACCCGCCTGGTGTACCGCACCTCATCACCTCACTAAGGAGATAAACCAGTTCTTCGCACCAGAATCCTCTGCATTGCCCACTCGTACGCCTCTCTGCGGATCTACATCCCCTTCAGAAATCTTCCATACCGGACGGGATCATAATCACCAGATCCAGTTTGTAACGAAGGCGAACATTTCGAGCGGAGTGTTGTATATTGCGCGGCTTGACAGCTGGGGAGAATGATGCTCGGGATGTGGGGTCAGGCCGAGAGCCGCTCGGTAAAAGCTAATCGGCTTACCAGGTTTCCGCGATACCCGTCGCGCGCGGACTGCAGCCGCGGTGTTCTCATCTGGTCTTGCTCCAGCCCACGGTTGTCACTCCATGACAGCTATGGGCGGACTTCAACATTGCCCCTGGCAAGCCGTTGACGATATAAATAGAAAATCGAGTATTCCCTTTCTATTTGACTAGCACATCAGTACATAATCGCGGCAGAGGTTGAGTAATGGGCGTAATGAATAAACTCCGGGAGAACACCGGAGTGGTCTTGTGGATATTGGTGCTTTCATTCGGTGGGCTCTGGATGCTCCAGGACTCCGGCGTATTTGACGTCGTCGGTAACCCGGCGGGCCAGAACATAGCTATCGTTAATGGCGATCCGATCTCGATAGACGACTACCAGAATGCGCTCAACGCACAGATGGAGCAGTATCAGGCTCAGTCCGGAGAGCCGATGCCGCCTCAGCTGCTCGACCTCGCGCGTGAGCGCGTATTTAATGCGCTCGTCGAAGATCGCCTGGCCCAGCAGGAAATGAAGCGTCTTGGTATCACGGTCACGGACCAAGAAGTCTATGACATGGTCCTCGGCCAGAATCCGCATCCGATCATCGGCGTCTATTTCAGTGATGGCCAGGGCGGAATCAACCGTACGCTCCTGCAGAACTTCGCGCAGGATCCTGCCGCCCGGGAGCAATGGATTCAGCTCGAGCAGTACCTTCGTGCCGAGCGTCGCCGCGAGAAGCTCGCCAACCTCATTGCCGCCTCCGTACGTGTGACCGACCAGGACGTAGCGGACGAGTACAACCGCCGTAACCGAACGGTGGATGCCGAATATGTCGCGCTCCGCTATGCCGCGATCCCAGATGACTCCGTCCAGATCACAGACCGGGATCTCCGCCGCTTCTACGACGAGCATCGGGACGAATTCGAACGCCCGCGCACGGTCAGGCTGAACTACGTTACGCTTTCCAAGGCCCCCTCGTCTGAAGACACTTTGGCCATCAAGAATGAGCTTAATGAGGTCAAGGTCCGCTTCGCAGAAGCCGAGAACGATTCGGCTTTCCTCGCTCAGAACGGATCGGAAGCACCGTACACGGGTCAATATTATGGCCCCGATGACCTGAGCCCCGGGCTCGCGTCGGCCATTTTTGACAACCCGCAGGCGGGTAAAATCGTTGGCCCTATCATCGACGGATCGGAGGCGCACGTCATTAAGATCCAGGATGTGCGCTCCGCCGAGGCACCTGCCATCCGTGCCCGGCACATCCTGATTCGTGCTGCCGAAGGTGACGAGGCCGCGCGGACACAAGCTCGCCAGGAAGCGGAACAGATCAAGCAGCAGATCAACTCCGGGGCTAGCTTCGAAACCATGGCCCGCCAACATTCGGATGACGGCAGTGCCTCACAGGGTGGCGATCTTGGCTGGTTTGGCCGGGGGCGCATGGTCAAACCGTTCGAAGATGCGGCCTTCTCCGCTTCCGTCGGGCAAGTCGTAGGCCCGGTTGCAACACAATTCGGATACCACCTCATTCAGGTTACCGACCGCTCGAATCGGGAAGTGAAAATTGCAGATTACGCCCTTCGGATCCGCCCCAACGTCGCTACCCTCAATGCAATCCGGGAGAAACTGGACGACCTACAGTACTTCAGTTCTGAGTCAGGCAACTTCGTAGAAGAGGCACAGAGACGCAACCTACCGGTACAGACCGTAGAAGTCGAAGCCGACCAGGAGTTCATTCCGGGAATCGGAAATAGCCGCGCACTGATGAACTTCGTTGAAGAGGCTCGTAAAGGCGACGTAAGCGAAGTGATCGAATTGAACGATCAGTTTATAGTGGCTTCGGCCGCCGAGGTTCAGAAAGCGGGTGTTCGCCCATTTGAAAGCGTGAAGGCCGAACTCGAGCCGCGTGTCCGCATCGAGAAAAAGAGTGAGATCCAGCGGAACCGCCTGGAACGCGCCCTGCACCAGGGGGGCTTTGAGGGACTTGCGGAACGGGTTGGTCAGCAGACACAGACCGCTAGTAACGTTGGGTTCTCCAATCCGATCATCGCGGGTCTGGGACGTGAGCCGAAGTTCGCCGGCACAGCCCTTGGCCTGAGTGAAGGACAGGTTTCGGGTGTGGTGAAAGGTGACAATGCCGCGTACGTGATCAAGACAACGAACGTCCGCGAGCCAGCCCCCATGTCGGCGGAAGTGAGCAGCCAGATCAGACAGCAACTCCTGAATGCTCGTCGCGCTGCCATCATGCAGCAGTGGCTGTCCTCCCTTCGAGAGGATGCCGATATCGACGACTACCGGCGGCAGTTCAACCTGTAAATTTCCCGCTAGCGCTACATGACAACGCCCGGCCTCGCAGTGAGGCCGGGCGTTGTCGCTTTTCTGGCGGTACCCGTATCACCAATCAAACTTCTACGGTACCTCGAAAAACAAAATCAGCCGGACCTTCCAGATAGAGATCCTTCACTCCGTTGCCATTCATATCAAACCCCACGCCCAGCACACCACCCAGCATTTCCACTTCGATCTGATTCGTCGACACGAGCCCCATGAGGCGAGAAATGATGGCGGAGGCCATCGCCCCCGTACCACAGGCTAGTGTTTCGGCCTCTACACCCTTCTCGAAGGTTCGAACACGAAGCTTGGCCTGGCCTGATTTCCCGTTCTGAATCACCTGCACGAAGTTGACGTTAGCGCCAGCAGGGGCTAATGCTTCATCACTCCGTACGGCCCGCCCACACGCTTCGACAGGAGTCGCCTCGACCTCCTCTACGAAACACACAACGTGTTCCGTGCCCGTCCAGATATAATGCACCGGTCCGACGTGGGTCGCCAGGCTACCGGCCAGGGGCTTGTTCGGCGTAAAATCACGCGGAGGCTGCACAAATATTTTCACCGGAGCCGTCGGGTCTTCAGGCACGTAAGCCCGGTAAATGCCGGCATCCGATTCGAAAACCAGATCCGTATCCTCGATACCCGCGTACCGGGCAAACCGGGCCAGACAGCGAGCACCGTTTCCGCACATTGTGCCGAGCGATCCGTCGGCGTTATAATACCGCATTCGGTAATGGTACTGCGAATCGGATGGCGTCGAGAATGCGAGCAGTCCATCAGCACCGATAGAAAAGCGGCGCTTACAGAGCCTGCGTGCGAGGTCGGACAGTTCCTCTCCAGAGAAGTTGTAGAACCGGTTATCTACAACGACAAAGTCGTTCCCGGCACCATTCATTTTCGTAAACTCGAGAACCAAACGTCTCTCCATGTGATAAATAGCGATTCGATCGATACTTGCTGTTTAACGGGCACTCAATGCGCCTGACAAGGTAGAATACTGCAATCGGGGATATTGCTCGCACGCCGCCCGATGAGTTTATGACGCGTTGTGCAGGCAAAGTTCCTAGACGATATGACACTAATCCACGATACACTTGGCAGAAAAGAAAATCACGATTGAAGGAGCCGAACCCCTTCTCCTCTTCGGCTTCAATGATGTTTTCCTCCGGCGTGTCGAAGCAGCCTTCCCCGACACACAGATTACCGCTCGAGGTAATCAGGTCTTTCTACGCGGCGATGCCGACTCCATAAGCCGCATCGAGAAGGTACTTGACGAACTCATTCTCATTCTGAACCGGAATGGCAATCTTACCGAGAACGACGTAGATACCGTTCTCGCCCTGTTTACCATTGGTACCAGTATCGGAAGAGCCGAGATAGACACACGCGATGTCGTACTGTTCACGCCGCAGGGGGGCACCATCAAGGCAAAAACGCCCAACCAGGCACGCCTTGTAGAATCTGCTCGAAGCAATGACATCGTTTTTGCGATCGGCCCCGCAGGTACGGGAAAGACCTACACGGCAGTCGCCCTGGCCGTCTCGGCGCTCAAGTCCCGGCAGGTGAAGCGCATCGTGCTCTCCCGCCCCGCTGTCGAAGCTGGAGAACGCCTGGGCTTCCTCCCCGGCGACCTGCGCGAGAAGGTCGATCCGTATCTCCGCCCGCTCTACGATGCGCTGGAAGACATGATCCAACCGGACAAACTCCGGGCATACATGGATCAGAATGTGGTCGAAATCGTCCCGCTCGCTTATATGCGCGGTCGCACCCTGAACTCGGCTTTCGTCATTCTCGACGAAGCGCAGAACGCGACCACGCAGCAGATGAAAATGTTTCTGACGCGCCTGGGTGCCAACAGCCGCGCCATCATTACGGGCGACACGACACAGACAGACCTCCCCTCCATCACTCAGAGCGGCCTCGTTCAGGCGCAGGACATTCTGGAAGGAGTGGAAGGCATCGACTTTGTCTACTTTGATAAGAGCGACGTCGTACGCCACCGGCTCGTCAAGGAGATCATTGACGCGTACGAACGCCATGCAAAAGATAGTGAGGTTGATGAGGCGAGCACTTCGCGGAGATAATGGTAGCGCTTAAACACAGAGGCCAGACGGATATTCGAAACCCGTCTGGCCTCTTTATCATGCAGGATTTTCTGATCCTGCCCGTTCCTGAACAGCGTCAAGAAGCGCTGTAGTCGTAAAATCCTTGCCCGGTTTTGCGGCCTAGCCGGCCGGAAGCGACCATCTTACGCAAGAGCGGGCACGGCCTGTACTTATCCTCTCCCAGTTCGCGATGCAGGACCTCCAGGATGTCCAGGCATACGTCCAGCCCTATGAGATCCGCCAACGTAAGGGGCCCCATCGGATGAGCCATGCCCAGTTTCATTACCGTGTCTATGTCTTCCTTTGAGGCAATACCCTCCATGAGACAGAAGATCGCCTCGTTAATCATCGGCATCAGGATACGGTTCGAGACGAATCCCGGATAATCCTGCACGGCTACCGGCGTCTTGCCGAGCTGTCTGGCTAAACGAAAGGTCGTCTGAAACGTTTCCTCACTCGTCTCCAGGCCACGCACGATCTCGACGAGTTGCATCACCGGCACGGGATTGAAGAAATGCATGCCGATGACTTGCTCCGGGCGCTTCGTATGAGCGGCCAGCCAGGTGATCGAGATTGACGAGGTGTTTGATGCCAGGATCGCCAACGGTTTTGCCTGCTCGTCCAGTGTGCGGAAGACCTTTTCCTTGATGTCCTTCCGTTCCGTAACCGCCTCAATGATCAGGTCGGCATCACCCGGCTCCAGCACTTCTCCCGTCCTGATCCGGCCAAGAGCGACCTCCATGTCTTCTGCGGAGACGTGGCCTTTCGTAACCTGACGGCCGAGATTCTTTTCTATGACGGCATGGCCCGCCCGAAGGACCTCAGCATCGAGATCTACCAGGTAAACTTCATGCCCTGCAAGTGCGAAGACATGGGCAATGCCGCTACCCATCGTCCCGGCCCCTACCACCATCACTTTTTCCATCCGACAAAACCGGTCAATGTCTGTTCTTCAGGTCGATCTCAGAGTGCTCTGACCTCAGCTATGAGCGCATTGAGCATCTCCTTCGCATCACCGAAAAGCATGCTCGTATTGGCATTATAAAACAGTTCGTTTTCCACACCGGAGTATCCGGGCCGCATGCTTCGCTTCAAGACAATGACCCACTCGGACCGGTCTGCATTTAGAATAGGCATGCCGAAAATGGGACTCGATTTATCCGTCCGCGCCGCTGGGTTTACCACGTCGTTCGCCCCAACCACGAGCGACACATCGGTGGTGTCGAATTCGCCGTTGATCTCATCCATCTCAAACAACAGATCATACGACACATCGGCTTCAGCCAGCAGCACATTCATGTGCCCCGGCATACGTCCTGCTACCGGATGAATGGCGTACTTGACCTCTACGCCCTTGTCTCGTAGCAAATCAGCCAGTTCCCGAACCTGGTGCTGCGCCTGAGCCACTGCCATACCGTAACCGGGAATGATGATGACCTTCTGCGCGTAGCTCAACAGAATCGCGGCATCGTCCACGGTCGTCTCTGTAATCGACTTGCCTTCTGCGAGGGTGGCCACCGCACCATCACCCGATTCCCCGCCAAATCCTCCAAGCAACACGTTGAAGAGGGAGCGGTTCATCGCTTCGCACATGATCTTCGTTAGAATCAACCCGGAAGCCCCTACGAGGGCACCGCTCACGATGAGCGCCGAATTGTTGAGCACAAAACCCGTGGCTGCTGCCGCCAGCCCGGAATACGAGTTCAACAACGCCACTACCACAGGCATGTCAGCCCCGCCGATAGGTATGACGAGCAGAATCCCGAGAAGAAAAGCCACAACCGTAAGTACGATGGCCCCCCAGATCACCGTATCGGGTCCGGTTGCAAAGTCATCCACTCCTATGATCATGACAACCAGTGAGGCTATAGAGGCCAGCGCCAGCAGGAGCGTAAGAGGACGCATACCGGAAAACGTGATCGGATTACCACTGACATAGCCGCCCAGCTTGCCGAAAGCCACGAAACTCCCGGAAAAGGTCACCATGCCGATCAGAATACTGAGAGCAATGGTTACAGCCGCATAAACCCCGAATCCCGTCTCAGCAGGTAGATCCTGTAATAGCGCAACCCGCACCACGTAGTCTCCGGGCCCCCCCATGAGTTCCTTCGCAATTTCCGCTCCCGCCACGAGCGCCGAGGCCAGCCCGCCAAAGCCGTTTAGCGCCGCTACGAGTTCTGGCATAGCCGTCATTTCAACGCGCCGTGCCAGTACGACACCAATGACACTGCCGATCACCAGCCCGATCAGCATCTCAACTGGCGTGATAATCCGATGTAGAAGCAGTGTAGCCACAATGGCTACGAGCATCCCCACTGCGGCAATCTGATTTCCACGCCGTGCCGTAGCAGGTGAAGTCAGCCGTTTCAGGCCAATAATGAATAACGCCGCCGCCAGCAGATAGGCTAGATCGATGAGGCTGGTGAGCATACGATGCTAGGAAAAGCTTAAAAGAAAAGAATCCCTGTACCCGACCTTTGGCATCTGGGCGCAAGGAGGCGCCTCATGCCGCTACCTTCTTCTGTTTCTCCTCATCGGCGGCCCGTTTCTGACGAGCCGGCTCTTTCCGCTTGAACATCCGGAGCATGCGGTCGGTCACCAGAAAGCCTCCTACCACGTTGATGGTCGCCAGAATGAGCGAGATCACGCCCAGCCATGTCGCCGCAACCCCTTCTACCATGCCAGCCACAACCAGGGCACCGACAATGGTAATGCCGCTGATGGCATTCGAACCTGACATCAGCGGCGTGTGAAGTGTCTGAGGCACCTTACTTATGACCTCGAAGCCGACAAAGGACGCAAGCACGAAGATGATGATATTCTCGACCATAGAACGCTAAGGGTTAGCAAACGGGAGCCCTGCCTAACTGCAAAGCAGGGTGCGGTTAGGCAGGAATCAGCGATTTCACACGCTCGTTCACGATCTCGCCCCCAGACGTGACACACACGGATCGGAACACCTCATCATCGTGCTTAGGCATGAAGCCCTCAGAGGTAACGAACTCCTGGAGGAGTGCCGTGATGGTCCGCGCATACATCTGGCTCGCATGCACCGGCATCTCAGAGGGCAGATTCAGCGGGCCGAGGATCTGGACCCCTGCATGATGTACCGTCTGTCCTGGCTTCGTCAGCTCACAGTTCCCACCGTTCGGGGCTGCAAGATCAATGATGACGGACCCGGCCGCCATGGCCTCGACAGCCGCCCTGCTGATGAGGAGTGGCGCCTTTCGCCCCGGAATCAACGCTGTCGTGATGACCACATCTGCCGCACCGACATGCGGCACCAGAAGCTCGACCTGCCGGCGCTGCTGCTCTTCTGCCAGTGCCTTCGCATAGCCTCCGGAGTCCTGTGCGTTTGCCGTTTCCAGAGCCAGTTCCACGAAACTGGCCCCCAGGCTCTGTACCTCTTCGCGTACGGCCGGCCGGACATCATACGCTGACACACGCGCACCGAGTCTTCGTGCCGTTGCAATCGCCTGCAGCCCGGCAACACCCGCACCCAGCACGAGCACACTGGCAGGGCGAATCGTACCAGCCGCCGTCGTAAGCAGCGGGAGGAATTTCGGCAGCGTATTGGCAGCCACGAGCACAGCCTTGTATCCGGCGATAGCACTCATCGCGGAAAGGGCATCCATCTTCTGTGCGCGGGAAATGCGAGGCACGAGTTCCATGCTCAGGGCTGTAACACCCCGCTCCGCCAACAAAATGCACAACTCCGGGCGATCAAGCGGACTCAACAAGCCAACGAGCACAGCCCCCGGTGAGAGTAATTCGATCTCCTTCTCTGAAGGCGCCTGCACCTTCGTCACGATAGGAGCACTCCAGGCAGTCTCGCGATCAACGATGCGCGCCCCCTGACTTTCGTAGGTGGCGTCGTCTATGAATGAGGGCAACCCCGCACCAGACTCCACGACGACCTCGATCCCCTGCTTCACGAACCGTGATATCACATCGGGTACGAGCGCTACACGCCGCTCTCCGGGCATGGTCTCGGCTGGAACACCAATCGTTAGAGCCATAGCAACGCCTTCTTCAAATCCGAAATCCACTATCGCCTCCTGCCGCCCTCATTCCGGCACCTGTATTCAGGGCCTACCTTTCGAAGGAACATGAAGGACGCACACTCGCTCTGTATATAGCAATGAGGGCGTTGCTATGCAACGCCCTCAAGATCAACTCGTCGTTTGTTGGCGGGGGATCAGCCTTTCTTCCCTTCGAAATCGTCCATGAACGACACGAGGGCATCGACGCTATCCATCGGACAGGCGTTGTAGATGGAGGCCCGAATGCCCCCCACCGAACGGTGCCCCTTGAGAGCGAGCAGGCCATTAGCTTTGGCTTCCGAGATAAACATTTTTTCCAGCTCCTCACTCTGTAGACGGAAGCATACATTCATGAGCGAGCGAGATTCCTTCTCAGCCGTACCCCGGTAGAAATCATTCCGATCGATCCGCTCGTATAGCTTCTGCGCCTTCTTCTCGTTGATCCGGGCAATTGCGTTCAAGCCACCGAGGTTTTCCAGCCAGCGCAACACCTTCTCAACGATATAGACAGCAAACACCGGAGGCGTGTTGAAAAGGTCCGCCGCGTGCGTGCCATAATCGAGCATCGTGGGGAGGTTCGGGTTCCGCTTCTGCAGGAACTCGTCCTTGATGAGAACCAGCGTCACACCGGCCGGTCCAAGGTTCTTCTGGGCGCCTGCGTAGATGAGCCCGTAGCGGTTCATGTCGAGCGGACGACTTAGAAAATCACTCGACGCGTCGCAAACGAGCGGGACCTGCACGTCCGGCTCTGTCTTGAACTGCGTTCCAAAGATCGTATTGTTGGATGTGAAGTGCAGGTAGGCTGCATTGGGATTCAGATTCCAGCTTTCCGGCTTCGGAATGTAGGAGAAGTTCTTATCCTCGCTGGTCGCGGCTACCTTGGGCGCTCCGACGAACTTGGCTTCCTTGAGCGCTTTTTTCGCCCAGGATCCCGTTACGATGTAATCGGCTGAACCATCCTTGGGCAGGAAATTGAGCGGTACCTGATAGAATTGCATGGACGCCCCGCCTTGCAGAAAGAGCACATGCCAGTCGTCTCCCAGTCCCAGCAGCCGCTTGAGCGTCGAGATGGCGGATTCCTGGATGGCGTCGTACTCCGGCGAGCGGTGGCTGATCTCCAGCACAGAGGACCCGGCACCCTTATAGACGGGTAGTTCATCCTTTACCTCATTCAGCACTTCCAGGGGCAAAACGGCAGGACCGGCCGAGAAGTTGTGCAGGCGCTTCTGTCCGTTGACGCTGGCGGGCGTTTTATAATCGACTGGCTGCATCATGGCAATATATAGAGGCTTTGGCGTTGTGGCGTTGAAAAATACCTGTGTGTGTGTGTGTGTTCTCTGGTGATGAACACCGCTCGCTAGAACAAGTGAACAAGCAACCCGCTACGAAGCTTCGGCTCGAACCATGTGGACTTCGGAGGCATCAGCAGGCCGGCGTCTGAAACGTCGATCAATTCCTGGATGGATGTCGCGTACATGGAGATGGCAAGTGCAGCCTTTCCGGAATCAACGAGTCGTTCCAGCTCGGCGGTTCCCCGAATGCCCCCTACGAAATCGAGATTGGAGTCGGTGCGAGGATCTTTGATTCCCAGAATCGGCTCCAGTACATACTCATTCAGTCGCGCAACATCGAGTTGATCGACTGGGGACGTTTCTTTCGATGGCGGCAGCGACGCGCCGTGCCACACCCCGTCCAGGTAGATGCATATATCACCGGGTTTTTCGGGAGCAGCTTTTCCTTCATTCCTGCGCACGTTCATTCGCTGCTCTAGCTGCCGCAGAAACTCTTCGCCGGACATCGGAAGCGTATGCACAATGCGGTTATACGGCATGATATGCATCTGCCCCATCGGAAAGAGCACAGCGGGGAAGAAGTTGTATTCTGCTTCGCCATCTGAAGCGGATTCTTTCCGCATCTCTTCTGCGGCCCGGCTCGCTGCCTTGCAACGGTGATGTCCGTCAGCCACGTAGAGGCGATCCACATTCTGGAAGGCCCGAACCAGGTTATCCGACTCCGGTACCCGCCAGATCGTATGCTGAATCCCGTCCACCGCCGTAAAGTCGTACAAAGGCTCGGTCTTCATCGTCGCCTCCATGATCCGGTTTACTTCCGGATCATCACGGAACGTAAGCATGACCGGCTCAGCATGCGCCTGCTGGGTGAGGATGTGCCGGGTGCGGTCATCCTCCTTTGCGGGACGCGTCTTCTCATGCTTCAGGATCGTGTCATTATCGTACTCAGCAACCGACACACACCCGAAGATACCCGTCTGCGACCGCCCGTTCATGATGAGACGATACACGTAGACGGAAGGCTCCGACTCCTGTACCGTGTAAGAGGCTCCGACAAACCGTTCAAGATTCTCTGCCCCCATTTCGTACACCGCATCGTCGTGCTCATCCACGCTCTCCGGAAGATCGATTTCGGGGCGGATCACATGCAGGAAGCTGATCGGATTTCCTTCGGCCAGTGCTCGCGCCTCCTCACTACTGATTACGTCGTACGGAACGCACGCGACCTCTGCTGCTTTCTCGGGGATGGGACGAACTGCGCGAAACGGGTGTAGAGTCGCCATTGGATATGTTTTGAGCAAACGAACCAGTAAAACTTATCGACAAAGTATACGGACTTTCGCTGTTCCTGATGATCTAAGCTCCGCATGGGATCAGTGAACTTAGCGTTAACGCTAGATGTGCGAGATTGACATACGGCACTGCGGCAGCATGTGATAGTACCGTCACGGCCCGATCCCCACTTCCCCGCTACCCCCTGCTCCGCAATGAAAATGTAACCTTCAGGATAAGCGCATCGTAACCGGCTTACGCTTGATCCACTGTCTTGTGTCGGCCCAATTGATTCATGTGAATCTCAGGGAGTAACCTCACCATGAGCCAGTCTGCATTCACCTATACCTTTTCGTTCTTTCTCAGACATGCTCCCGTAATCCTGAGCGTATCCCTCATCGTCGCCATCAGCAGAGTGATTCAGGTCGGCTGGGAAGACTACCTGCCGGTTGTGGTCTTTGTCATTCTGGAGATCGTCGTGTTGGCCGCGAGGGTTGCCATTGCCTTGATCGCAATTGGTGAGGGAGCGCTGGGGCCTGGGCTCAAAAAGGTGAGGACCATCGTTCGTCTACCAGAGGCCGAGAAAAATGCCGCGTTTGCCCGGATGGGCCAAACCATCAAAGAACAGTGGAGGGCGGTGCTTCGAGATATCCTGCTCTTTGGGTTAACCGCAATCGCGATCAATTATGTAATTGGTGAGGTCTCGCAGACCCGGACAGTGTACTCGCTCATGACAAGTTGGGGCGTTCCAGGATCGAATGAGGACTCGGTGCAGGCAGCTGCTACGCTCTTCATGAAAAACCTGACGGTGATCCCCCTCACTATCGTCTTTCAGTACGGTATAGTCAGGTACCTGCTGAGACAGGAGCGCATCGAGCGTACCGCTGCCGTCGAAGGTAGCTAGGTGTTCGCCCGTTCCGAATGGCCGTACCACAAACCTGGATATTCCACCCTGACGGTGAGCCGGTTGGACGCATCCCGCTTCCATTCAATCCTTACCGTCTGGACGATGTCCGAAGTGACTTTTCGCAACTGCTGAAATATCTTTCGCCCGCTTTTCGCAAACCGTTTACTCCACCTCTCTCCGAGGGACACATGATCAGGCCATCATTCCTGGGTGTAATCTTCATTCTCGGTCTGCTTATCTCTGGATTACCGCCGCGGCAGGATCTCTTTGCTCAATCCGTCGATACGTTTCATGCACAGCCTATCCAGAGCCGTTTCTTTACTACCAGCGATGGCGTCCGGCTTCATTACTTGGAGGCCGGAACAGGCCCGGCCCTCATTTTCGTTCCCGGATGGACGATGCCTGCGGAAATCTGGGAAGCACAGCTTCGCGACCTCTCGCGTGAATTCCGGGTCATCGCACTGGATCCCCGCTCACAGGGGGCATCCGAGCAGGCCACAGAGGGGCATTACCTCGAGCGCAGGGCGAGCGACATACACGACCTGTTCCAGCACCTGCGATTGAAGGAAGCGGTCCTCGTGGGTTGGTCGCTGGGTGTGCCGGAGGTACTGACCTATACGCAAGAGCACGGTACGGAGACACTCCGCGCTGTGGTGCTCGTAGACGGTTTCATCGGTGCCGATGCGGATCCCTCCGCTCCCAATCCGCTCACCCCGCTACTCCTGGCCATGCAGCGCGATCGCCAGGGATATACGGAAGCGTTCGTGCGCAGCATGTACCGCAAGCCCCAGCCGGAAGCCTACCTGAACCGGATCATGGAAGCCTCTCTGCGTACCCCGACGAATACGGCCTTCACACTGCTGGCCAACCTCATGCTTACGAAGGGAGACTGGCGGCCGAACCTGCAGCGCGTGAACCGGCCCATCCTGTATGTGGTCACCCCGCAACTCGAAAGTCAGGCAGAGATGGTCCGAACGCTCGTGCCTACGGCTCGCGTGGAGGTTTTCGAGGCGGGACATGCGCTCTTCGTTGATGAGGCTGGGCAGTTCAATGCGCTTCTTCGCGACTTTATTTCCGGCCTTCCTGCATCCTGACTTTGCACACTTCGCCAAGCTTGCCAATTCCAGACAAGCTTACCTGTCCTACTAGACAATGGGCTTCAGAGTACGGCCGCCGATCACATGCCCCGCTTCCAGGGCGGGTCCGTTTTATTCAGGAAAGCCTCAATCCCCGCTCGGCAATCCTCAGTGCCCCTTGCGAACGCGTTGAGTTGTGTCGCATAGGAAAGAGCTTCCTTGAGCCCCATTCCCGACACGTTCGCCAGTAGCCGCTTTGTGAGTGCCACAGCAGTCCCGCTGGTGTTTGAGGCGATCTCGGCAGCCAACCTGTCCACGGTCTCGTCGAGTTGGTCAGCCGGAACGGTGCGAGTGATAAGTCCGATGTCAGCCGCCGTTTCAGCCGTGATCAACGCTCCCCGAAGCAACAACTCACGCGCAACGGTCTCCCCCAGCTTACGCAACGTAAATACAGAGACGATAGCGGGTACGAATCCGATCCGCACCTCCGTAAAACCAAGCTTTGCTCCTTCTGCGGCAATACTGAAATCACTCACCGCTGCCAACCCACACCCACCCGCAATGGCATGTCCGTTTATCTTTGCAATAACGGGCTTCGGGTGTCGATAAATCTGCTCGAATAGTTTCGCGAGGCGCTCCGAGTCAGCCAGATTCTCCGCAGCGGAAGCCTCTTGCATCCGCTGTAACGCATCCAGATCTGCACCCGCCGAGAAGACTGACCCTGCTCCGGTCAAAACGAGTACACGTACGGTCTCGTCGTCTGCCGCCTCGTTCAGTGCGCGGGACAACGCCGAGACGAGTTCCGCATTCAGGGCATTCCGCTTGTCGGGGCGGTTCAACGTCAGCGTAAGCACCGGTCCTGCTTTCTGTATCTCGAGTAGTTCATTCATCTCAGGCCGGTGAGTAAATCGGTTACGCGGGTTCGCACGCCCATACGAACGCAAGGAAATCAGGTGTTGGCTTCTACACTCCCCACAAAGAACAGGTAGAGTGGCCAGATAACCTGCATGGCGCGCAGCGAATATGACAGGAGTTCGCCGCCCCATTCGATGACCTCATCTCGCTCGAATTGCGCTCTGAACCAGAGGCCAGTCGCTTTCAAGATCTCGGCAGGTAGGTCATTGAGAGGAGCCGTTACTACCCTGCTCTCCTCTGCCGCCCCGGTACCAAGATAGTAATTGAACTGCCAGCGTGACAGAGAGAGCAGTTCATTTACGAGCACGACGAACTCGGACCTGCCGGTTTCAATGCGCCGCCTGGCATCCTTCAGAATGGATGGAGCGTGAGCGCCCAGATACAGCCCGACAGAGAATCCCGCAGGATCAATGCTGTGTGGAAGCTGGATATCTCTGAGACGAGTGTATCCGGGCCGGTAAAAGGACATCCAGAGATGATGATGACACCCACCCGCACCAAAGTCGTTCTTGAGAAGACGGCTAAAGACGTTCCGTTCCGTCTCCAGCGGCAAGGTATTGGGAAGCACGAGATTGATGACAAGGTCATCCCGGTACTCCCTGAATGGACTCATCAGATAGTGCTGAATGCCCTCTTTCTCACGCCGGTATTGTTCGATATGCGGATTCGTTTTGAGTCGATCGAGAATCTCAAAGGCTTCCTTCCCGAAACCGCTGAACGTGAGGTCGATCTGTTCCGGAATGAACAGTGTTTCGGGTAGGCGGGCTATAGTGGGGTATGCCCCTTCATCAGACTCGAACATGGGCCAGAACGTGCTCCTTGAGTGCTTCTAGCGTGGGCGCCGTCACTTCGACTGATGTATCCTCCTGCCACAGCCGGGATAGGCGCTCTGGCATCGGAGGCTCAATTCCCAGCGCCTCCTGGACTGTCTCGGGGAACTTGGCCGGGTGTGCGGTTGAAAGAACGATAATCGGTGCCTCCTCTCCCGAATCGCGCCGAAAGCGCTGCGCCGCTTCTAATCCGACTGCCGTGTGCGGATCTGCAACGTAATCCGTTTCCTCATATACCCGGCGCATCGTGGCAAGCGTCTCTGCGTCCGTCACGCTAGTACCCCAGATACGGCGTCGCATTTCCTCACCCTGAAGAAGGTACTGAAGCCGCTCGAAGTTGCTGGGCACACCCACATCCATCGCATTTGAACGCGTGCGTACAGACGGCTGGAATTTCATCCAGCCCTCCGCTAGATGACGCGGAAAAAAATCGTTGGCATTGTGTGCAGCTATAAACCGGGGTACGGGTAATCCGCTGAGCGCTGCCAGGATTCCTCCTGTGAGGTTACCCAGATTACCGCTCGGTACACAGAAGTGCGTGCTCGGAATATTCAGCCGCTGATAACCCCAGAAGTAGTACAACATCTGTGGGAGCAACCTGGCAATGTTGATCGAGTTCGCCGACGAGAGTGGGATATGCGCCAGATCCGGATCAACGAAAGCCTCCTTTACCATGCGCTGGCAATCGTCGAACGTCCCCTGTACCGCCAGTGCCTTGACGCCGGATCGCTTCGCGATGAGTTGCCGTTCCTGGATCGGGCTCACCTGTCCCTGTGGATACAGGAGCACCACCCGGATCTTATCCTGCCCGGCAAACCCGTCCGCTACAGCACTCCCTGTATCGCCACTGGTCGCTACCAGAATCGTCAGCGGCTCCTCCTGATCCTGAAGAAAGTAGTTCATCAGGCGAGCCATCGTACGCGCACCGAAATCTTTGAAAGAGAGGGTAGGCCCATGAAACAACTCCAGCACGTAGGTATCCATCCATGCCCCCTGCCCGAGGCGCACGACTGGTGCATCGAAGTTCAATGCATCTGCTGTGATGGCCATGACATCCCGTTCGGGCACCTCCCCTCCTAACCAGAACGGTAGCACACGAGCCCCCAGTTCCGCTATTGATGAAGCATCCCGCCATGCCGCTTCGGGCACATGCGGAATGAATGTCGGCACGTAGAGCCCCCCATCCGGTGCGAGACCGGATAAAAGCG
Organism: Rhodothermales bacterium; assembly: GCA_041690215.1. Taxonomy (GTDB): domain Bacteria; phylum Bacteroidota; class Rhodothermia; order Rhodothermales; family DASSAV01; genus DASSAV01. The sequence goes on along the minus strand of JAWLHQ010000006.1, from coordinate 244,342 downwards.
CCTCACGGAAAGAGACTACTTTCTTCTCGTTCCGGGTAGAAACATAACGAGGCGATTCAGCAGAAAACGACATAACGGATGAACGGAAACGGGCTTACTGAGACAAGGGTCGATCGACTGCGGTTCTCTGTCCTAGCAAGACGTAACACCATCTGGGTTGGCCTCGGTCGCACACCCGATAGCTGGTATGCCCATGCTACGGCTCGCGTCCAACATAGCCTCCGTGACGCGCTCTGCGATAGCAGGTGTCGCAGCGACAGCAAACATCGAAGGGCCGGAACCGGTCAATGCACAGCCGAGCGCCCCCGCCTCCATTGCGGCCTGCCGGACGGCCTCATAACACGGCACCAATGTAGCCCGAACGGGCTCTACAAGCCGGTCCGTCATGATGCATCGCCCGACTGTTTCCCAGTCTCCGCACCGAAATGCATCTACTAGAAAGGCGAGATCGGATGCATTCTGGACGGCGTCACGCAGGCGTACTTCCCGGGGCAGCATCTCACGCGCTTGCTTGGTCAATATCTGCACCTGTGGCGTGATAACCGCAAGCGGTAGCTCCTTCACCAGCGGAATCCGCCGATACCGCGTAGGATCCGTGGCTGATACGAGCACCAGACCACCGAACAGAGCGGGCAGCACGTTATCCCCATGCCGCCCTCCCGAGGCAACCTGTTCGCCCGTTAAGACCGCATCTACCAGCTCATGCTTGTGGAGTGCCACGCCATGCAGCAGGCTCGCCGCCCATGCCCCCGCTACAGCGCTCGCCGCCGACCCACCGATACCGGAACCGAATGGGACGTGCTTCTTGATGCGCATAACCATGCCGTACGGAGATTGCAACTGTTCCAGTACGTTCCGCGCCGCGACGGAAGCCGTGTTCCGTTCCGGGTCATTGGGTATCAACCCATGATCGCCTTCGATATACTCTATCCGCACCCCGGGCTTCTCGTCGAGACGAGCCTCGATGTAATCCCCGATACCTCCGATGCAAAGCCCGATGGTATCGTAACCCGGTCCCAGGTTGGACAGAGATGAAGGACCGAATACCCGGATCCAGTGATCTGTAAGCGGCGTTGCCTGCTCTACATCGTATCCATGCGATGATATGGCGGGATGCCTCCCGGCAGAATGTCCGTTTTTACTGCCATCTGGAACGAAACGGTCTGACATACTCATCTTCAATCACGGCGGCTTGTCTCAAAGGCCGCCAGGAATAAAACCGCAGGCTTGAGACTGCACCTGACAAACCCGACGAACACCGTGTTCTCGCGAAGACGCAGTGTTGCCGGACAAGTTCTTGTTAATATGAAAGCGTAGCGCGGGCCACACGCTACGCTCTCAAGGAATCGACTCAACACGCCTTCTGTTTACAAGATAAACAGAATTAACGTAAACGAGGCAGATCTCCCTCACCTTTGGTGGGCAGTTCGGAATCCCCCATGAGATACGCATCCACGGCACGCGCCGCTTCACGTCCTTCCGAAATGGCCCACACGACGAGCGACTGACCGCGCCTCATATCCCCTGCCGCGAACACGCCCGGCACACTGCTCATGTAATCTGTGCCGGTTTTTACGTTTCCGCGCTCATCCAGTTCGACGCCCAGCTGCGCAATCACCCCATCTGGCTCCGGCCCAGTGTAGCCCATCGCCAGCAGAACGAGATCGGCCTGCCATTCCTTACGCGTGCCCGGCACCTCCTCAAAGCCCGGACGACCATCCACGCCTGTCTTTGGCACCACATCGACGGTAATCAGCCTCTCAACCTGCCCGTTCAACCCTTCGAAAGCCTGTGTAGAAATACTCCAGTGCCGATCCGCCCCCTCCTCATGCGACGTGGTGGTCGTGAGGATCATCGGCATGTAGGGCCAGGGCTGGTGCGGCGGACGCTGCTTCGGCGGCATCGGCAACAACTCGAACTGAGTAATCGATTTGGCTCCCTGCCGGTTTGCCGTACCGACACAATCACTGCCTGTATCACCGCCGCCGATCACGATGACGTGCTTGCCCTCTGCCGAGATCTCCGGAACACCAAATGAATCAGGAGAATCGCCTGCTACGCGCTTGTTCTGCTGCCAGAGGTAATCCCAGGCAAAATGAATTCCGGTAAGCTCGCGCCCGGGTACGGGCAGATCCCGCGGCTTCGTAGAACCGGCGCAGAGCACCACGGCATCAAAAGCCTTGAGCTCCTCGACAGGATAGTTCCGCCCTACGTGAACACCCGTCTCGAACTGCACGCCTTCCTCGCGCATAACGTCCAGGCGACGATCCACGACCCATTTCTCGAGTTTGAAGTCAGGAATCCCGTAACGCAACAATCCGCCAATCCGGTCATCGCGCTCAAACACGGTTACCGTATGTCCTGCCTGGTTCAACTGATCCGCGGCGGCGAGACCTGCAGGTCCGGACCCGATGATGGCCACTCGCTTGCCCGTCCGTCTTGCCGGCGGACGCGGCGTTACCCATCCCTCTTTGAATGCGTATTCTGCGATCTCCTGCTCGATTTGCTCGATCGTGACAGGGGGATCGATCACTCCCAGCACACAGGCCGATTCACAGGGAGCCGGACAAATACGACCCGTGAATTCGGGAAAATTGTTTGTTGCACGAAGCCGCTCGAAAGCCTGGCGCCAGCGTCCCCGGTAAACGAGGTCGTTCCAGTCCGGAATCATGTTGCCCAGTGGGCAGCCGGACTGGCAGAATGGCACGCCACAATCCATGCATCTTGCAGCCTGCTGCTTCAGTTTCTCGGTGCTGAACGGGCGGTAAATCTGCCTGTAGTCTTTGACGCGCTCTACTACGGGCCGCTTCTCTGGTAATTCGCGCGTATACTCTAAAAATCCTGTGGGCTTTCCCATCTCTTACAGGTTGTTTCGTGCTGCGCGTTGCGTGTTCAAAAGACCCTGCAGCGATAAACACGGAACTCGGAACACGTATTCGTGGACATCCTCAGGCAGCTGCGTACTCGGTCTGACCGCGTTGCTGCGCCTCTTGCTGCTGCTCGAACGCAATCCGCTCCAATGCCAACCGGTACTCCCGTGGATACACCTTCACGAAGAGGCTGCGAGCAACGTCCCAGTGATCCAGCACCCACCGTGCAACCGTACTCCCGGTATAATCACGATGCCGTTCGATAAGGCCACGCAGTTCATCCACGTCCTCTTCTTCGGAAACACCCAGGAGATCCACCATCTCGGTATTGCAGAGCCGCGCTGCAAACTGTCCGGATCGATCCAGCACGTAGGCGATGCCACCGCTCATGCCTGCTCCAAAGTTGCGACCCGTTGGGCCGAGCACGACGACACGGCCTCCCGTCATATACTCGCATCCGTGATCTCCAACGCCCTCGACGACAGCATGCACACCGCTGTTACGCACGCAAAAACGCTCACCCGCGCGTCCCCGGATGTAGACTTCACCGCTCGTAGCGCCATACATCGCCACGTTACCGACGATGATGTTCTCCTCCGCATCATAGGCGGCATCCATGGGCGGGTACAGGATGAGCCTGGAGCCGGAGAGCCCTTTGCCGAAGTAATCGTTGGCGTCACCCTCAACACGTACTGTCATGCCGGGGGCACCGAAAGCCATGAAACTCTGACCGGCAGATCCTTTGCAGTTCAGCACGAGCGTATCGTCCGGAAGCCCCGACTCACCGTAGCGACGTACCACTTCGGCGCTGAGCATCGTACCTGTCGTCCGGTTGGTATTGCTGATAGCCACATCCAGTACTGTGCGCTTGCCCGACTCAAGGGCAGGTCTGGCAAGCTCGATCAACCGGTTATCCAGGGCTTTCTCGATCCCGTGATCCTGGCGGTCCGTACTGAAGCCAGCGAGGTAGTCCGGCACTTCGACCTTCTGGAGTAGTGGAGTGAGGTCGAGATGTTTTGCCTTCCAGTGCTTGATATCAGACCGAACCTGCAGCTTGTCCACACGGCCTACCATCTCATCCACCGTGCGGAAGCCCAGCGTGGCCATGATCTGCCGCAGTTCTTCAGCGATGAAGTACATATAGTTGATGACGTGCTCCGGGGACCCGCTGAACTTCTTCCGCAGTTCGGGATCCTGTGTGGCTATCCCAACCGGACAGGTATTCAGGTGACATTTCCGCATCATGATGCACCCCATTGCCACGAGCGGAGCTGTTGCAAAGCCGAACTCATCGGCTCCAAGCAGCGCGGCAATAGCGACGTCACGCCCTGTCTTCAACTGTCCGTCGCACTCTACCTTGATGCGGCTACGAAGACCGTTACGCACGAGTGTCTGGTGCGTCTCCGCAAGGCCAAGTTCCCACGGTAAGCCCGCGTGCATCACGGAGGTTTGCGGCGAGGCACCCGTACCTCCGTCGTGCCCACTGATGAGCACGACATCTGCCTTACCCTTAGCGACCCCGGCCGCTATCGTACCCACACCCACCTCCGACACGAGCTTTACGCTGATGCGTGCGCTCGGATTGGAGTTTTTCAGGTCGTGTATGAGTTGCGCCAGATCCTCGATGGAATAGATGTCGTGGTGCGGCGGCGGTGAAATCAATCCCACGTATGGTGTCGAGTGCCGCGTCCTGGCAATCCAGGGGTATACTTTCTCTCCCGGAAGCTGGCCGCCTTCGCCCGGCTTTGCACCCTGAGCCATCTTGATCTGAATCTCGTCGGCACTGACGAGGTAGCCGATCGTCACACCGAACCGTCCGGATGCCACTTGCTTGATCCGGCTGCGAAGCGGGCTGGACAAATCGTATCGCTCCGGGTCCTCCCCACCCTCGCCCGTGTTGCTGCGTCCGCCGATCTTGTTCATGGCGATGGCGAGTGTCTCATGCGCCTCACGGCTGATTGAGCCGTAGGACATCGCACCCGTCTTGAACCGCTTTACGATCTCCGTCCAGGGCTCGACCTCATCGAGCGGTATGGACTGCGACGCATCGACGTTGAAATCCAGCATGCCTCGGAGCGTACCGAGCTTCCGAGTCTGATCGTTAATGAGTTGTGCAAACTCACTATACGTCTTCGGATCGGCATCGCGTACGGATTGCTGCAACTTGGCAATGGTGAGCGGATTGAACAGGTGGTGCTCACCATTGCGGCGCCAGGCATACCGGCCACCAACCGCCAGATGGAGGTTGTAGTTGACATCGATAGCGGGATAGGCCTCCTCATGACGCGCCAGGACCTCCTGCGCGATCACGTCCAATCCGATCCCGCCAATGCGAGACGGGGTGCCCGTAAAGTATGGGTCGATCACCGACCGGCTCAGGCCTACTGCCTCAAAGATCTGAGCCCCCTGGTAGCTTGACAGGGTGGAAACCCCCATCTTGGACATCACCTTGAGGATGCCGCCTTCGAGCGCCTTCTTGTAGTTCTTATAGGTCGTGTAGGCGTCAACCTGCCCCTTCTCCTCGCGTACGATCTGAAGAATGGTTTCAAGAGCGAGGTACGGGTTTACCGCGCTGGCGCCATACCCGATCAAACACGCGAAGTGATGGACCTCACGCGGTTCGGCGCTTTCGATGATGAGGCCACAGCGGGTCCGCTTCCCGAGCCGGATGAGGTGATGATGAACCGCCGCCGTCGCGAGGAGCGCCGGAATGGGTGCCTGCTCTACCCCGGCCCCGCGATCTGAGAGGATCAGGATCGTATGCCCCTCGTCGATGGCTTCGCTCGCCGCTTCGCAGAGTGCGTGCAGAGCCATCTCCAGCCCTTGAGGTCCCAGTTCCGCGTCGAAAAGCATCGGCAGCGTCTTCGCGCGGAGCTGCGGAACCGTGCTGTAGCGAATACGGGCCAGTTCTTCGTTCGTAAGGATCGGCCCATCGAGTCGAAGCTGGCGGCAGTTCTCAGGTCCCTCTTCGAACAGATCCCCCTCGCCGCCGATGATGCTGTACAGCGAGGTCACCAGTTCCTCCCGGATGGCATCGAGCGGAGGATTGGTTACCTGAGCGAAAAGCTGGCGGAAGTAGTCGTACAGCAGCCGCGGCTTATCGGAAAGAACCGCCATCGGGGTATCGTCCCCCATTGACCCCAGGGCTTCCTTGCCGTCCAGGGCCATAGGTGGAAGAAGCAGGCGCATGTCTTCGAGCGTATAGCCGAAGAGACGTTGCTGGGTGGCACGCTCCTCATCCGAAAACGCCTCCTCCGCCTGCTCCTCCGGTAAATCTTTAAGCTGAAGCAGATTATCATTGAGCCACTGGCGATATGGGCGACGACGGCTGATCTGATCTTTGATCTCCTCGTCACTGATGATCCGCTTCTCGTGCAGGTCTATGAGGAACATCCGGCCCGGCTGGAGGCGGCCCTTCTCGACAATATCGGAAGGATCGAGATCCAGCACCCCCGTTTCGGATGCCAGAATCACGAGCCCATCCCGCGTCACGGTATACCGTGACGGACGTAGACCGTTGCGGTCCAGCACTGCGCCAATGTACCGTCCATCGGTAAAAGGAATCGTCGCCGGGCCATCCCAGGGCTCCATGAGACATGCATGGTACTCGTAAAATGCCTTCTTCGGGTCCTGCATGTCCTCGTTGCGCTCCCACGCTTCCGGAATAAGCATCATCATCGCGTGCGGGAGCGAACGGCCCGTGAAGTACAGCAGTTCGAGTGCGTTATCGAGCGTCGCCGAGTCGCTATCGCCTTCCGTTAGAATGGGCAGGAGTTTTTTGATGTCATCTCCGAACAGCGGCGATTCGAAGAGTGCCTGACGGGCATTCATCCAGTTGACATTCCCGCGCAGCGTGTTGATCTCACCATTGTGGGCAAGGAAACGGAAGGGATGCGCCAGCTTCCACATCGGGAAGGTATTGGTGCTGAAGCGCGAATGAATAATGGCCAGCGAGCTGGCCATGAGCGGATCTCCAAGGTCCGCAGCGTAATACTCAGGCAACTGCTCCGTCGTGAGCATGCCCTTGTACACAATGGTACGCGATGAAAAACTGGACTGGTAAAAGTAGCTCTTCTGGGATAGATCCGTACCGGCAATCGCTTTGTCGATCACCTTGCGAAGTACGAATAACTTCCGCTCGAATGCGTCGTTGTCACCGGTAAGCGCACCACGTCCGACGAAAACCTGCCAGATGGAGGGCTCCATCTCCTTGGCTGCGTGTCCCAGATGTTGATCATCTGTCGGCACCTCACGCCAGCCGAGCAGTTCGAGGCCCTCTGCGCGAATGCAATCATTGATGATCCTTACGCAAACGTCACGCTCTGCCGGGTCAGCCGGCATGAATAGCATGCCGGCTCCGTACTCGCCAGCCGGCGGTAGCGTAAAACCAAGCTGTTCTGCACGGTTCCTTAGAAACGCGTCGGGAAGCTGAATGAGAATACCGGCTCCATCGCCCGTCCTGGCATCGCACCCACATGCGCCGCGATGTTCCAGGTTAATGAGGATCTCGATACCCTTGCGAATGATATCGTGCGACTTCTCGCCGTGGATGTTGCAGATGAAACCGACACCGCACGCATCACTTTCGCGTGATAAGTCATATAGGCCGTCGGTCGAGCTTGCGTTATACATATAGCACCTCCCTGCGATGCACTTCTGAATGAGATGAGGGGTGTTATCTCAGGATCTGCCGGAATTCGTCTGTAGACACCACGGCTGTTTGCAAGCCGCCTACGGTCTTGACACAAAATCCCAGCGACCACTTCAGACCGAACGTGGCATATCCCCGAATGGGGTCATGCAACAGCAGCCGATCCTTGAGATCGAGGCATCGCACCAGAGGAGGAAAGTGCCGTATCCTCGCTCTTTACAGGGAGTGTATGAAGCAAGTGATATCGTATCCCGTCTGCCAGCGCCTGCCAGCTTGCTTGCAGGATATTGTCGGACACGCCGACCGTGTTCCAGCTTCTGTGTCCATCGCTATGCTGAATGAGCACGCGTACCTGGGCCGCTGTACCGGCTCCGGGATTCAGCACGCGTACTTTGTAGTCCGTGAGCCGTACATCTGCAAGGTCAGGGTAAAACCCGATCAAAGCCTTGCGTAGTGCACGGGAAAGGGCATCTACCGGACCTGCCCCTTCTGCGGCAACCAGTTCACGGGATTCGTCTACCCGCAGAACGAGTGTAGCCTCGGAGTGCTCGTCGCCTTCCGCGTCCATCTCCGTACGTACACGCAGACGCTCCAGGGAGAAGAACTGTGCCTGTTCGCCCTGCATCCCACGCAGTAGCAGTTCGAAACTGGCTTCAGCCCCCTCGAACTCGTAGCCCAGATGTTCTAGTTCTTTGATCCGGTCCGCTACTTTGCGGGCATCCTGCCGGTCGGTCAGGCTAATTCCTAACTCTTCGGCTTTGTACCGCACGTTGCTCTGGCCAGAAAGGTCAGAGACCAGCACCCTACGGCGGTTGCCAACCCGTTCAGGAGAGATGTGTTCGTACGTCTCCGCACTCTTCATCACGGCAGAGACGTGAATACCTCCTTTGTGGGCAAAGGCGCTACGCCCAACGTATGGAGAACGATCTACGGGATTGAGATTCGCCACCTCGTTCACGAATTGTGATAGCGAGGTCAGCGTTTCAAGCTGCTCTTCACCCACGCATTGATATCCCAGCTTTAGCTGAAGACTGGGAATAACGGAGCACAAATCCACATTCCCGCAGCGCTCTCCAATCCCGTTGATGGTCCCCTGAATATGCCGGGCGCCGGCCTGTACGGCCATCAGCGTATTCGCGGCAGCGCAGGCAGCATCGTTATGTGCGTGGATACCTATCGTCACCTCGAAGTGGCGACAGACCTCCTGAACAATGTCATAGATCTGGTGAGGCAAGGTGCCTCCATTGGTATCGCACAGCGTGAGCACATCCGCTCCGGCCTCAGCCGCGGCACGGAGCGTTTCAAGTGCATAGTCCGCGTCCGCCAGGTATCCGTCGAAGAAATGCTCGGCGTCGTAGATGACGTGTCGACCGTGTGCCTTCAAAAAGGCCACAGAGGACGAGATGAGGCTCAGGTTCTCTTCAAGGGACACCCCTAATGCGACCTGGGCGTGAAGCGTCCAGCTTTTCCCAAAGAGGGATACTACAGGCGTATCCGCCGCCAGCATCGCCTTCAGGTTGGGATCATCTTCCGGGGTAAGCCCCGTCCGCCGTGTAGAACCAAACGCGCAGATTCGCGCGTGCTCCCACTCCTCATCCTTTGCGCGGAGGAAGAACTCCTGATCCTTCGGGTTCGAGCCAGGCCAACCGCCTTCAATAATATGAATCCCGAACCGGTCAAGGCGTTTCGCAATGCGCACCTTGTCCTCCGCAGTCAGCGTAACATACTCGCCCTGCGTGCCATCGCGTAGCGTCGTATCAAAGATCTCAATCTGAGACGGCTGCATGGTGGGTTCGGGATTAATTAAAGATGTTCTCAGGTATCCAGGGGTCAGGGGTACAGCAGGCACCTGTACCTGAATACGCTAAAATGTGCACTACTCTACCGGGCTATCATGCCAGCCTGGCGAGCATATTCAAAAACGTTGCCTGCCTTCAGGATGTCGGCCACATCTCCGAGTGGGTGGAGCAGGAATGTCTCCTTTGTGGTGACGTTCGTAAGCGTGCCGCTCGTTGTATCCAGTTCCAGTTCATCGCCGGTTCGGATCTTATCGATAAGCCGCTCCATGCACTCGAAGGGTGCCACGAAGCCACCATCCACTGCGTTACGATAGAAAATCCGAGCGAAGCTCTCTGCAATGACTGCCTCGCACCCTGCCTCTTGCAAAGCGAACGGCGCATGCTCACGCGAGGAGCCACACCCGAAGTTTTTCCCGCCTACGATGATCGTATAGGCACTGCGGTAAGCGTCCGGTTCAGTAAATGGCTTGTCCCCGAATGGCAGCCCCTGCTGCCCGACAGGCACGCCGCTCATGGCGTAACGGCCGTAAAGTCGCCGTTCTTCCGGCACCGTCAGGCTGTACACCAGGTGCTGGGCCGGTATGATCTGGTCCGTGTCGATGTCATCGCCCGCCACATAGGCAAGACCACGGATGATCGGTTTCATGATTCGTTATCCGTTTTTGTTATGCATTGCTCGCCACCAGTTGCTGTCAACCAGAATCTGAAAGGAATCGAGATATCCTTTCATCCCGGCTGGCAGCAACCGGCAACGACAAACTCAGACCAATACTTCGCGCGGGTCGGTAATCACACCCGTCACGGCCGAGGCAGCTACCGTGAGCGCCGAGGCCAGATAGACAGAGGATTGCTTCGACCCCATGCGACCGGGGAAGTTGCGGTTAGTCGTGGAAATGACTACCTCGTCCCCGTGCGTCCGTCCAAACGTATCGACGGGACCACCCAGGCACGCTGCACAACTCGACTGCCCCACCTTGCACCCGGCACTGATGAAAATGTCGTAGAGCGACTGCCCATCGATCTGGGTCGTGTGTAGGCCCTGAGCGACTTCCGTGGTTGCAGGCACGATGTAGGTATCGATACGGACTTCCTCACCCTTGATGATGCGTGCCGCCGCTTCGAAATCTTCGAGCTTGCCACCCGTGCAGCTTCCGATGTACGCGCGATCCAGCTTCGTCCCGACGACCTCCCGCACGGCGGCCTTGTTATCCGGGCTGTGCGGCTTCGCAACAATGGGATCCATCGTGGACACATCGTACCGCCACTCACCAAAGTAGCGAGCATCTTCATCCCGGTAAACAGGTTCGAACGGGCGATCCGTACGGGCGCGGACGTATTCAAACGTCTTCTCGTCCGGAGCGATGATACCGTTCTTGCCGCCCGCCTCGATGGCCATGTTCGTGAGCGTCATCCGCTCGTGTATCGGGAGATCGTATACCGCCTCACCATCGAACTCCATGGCACGATATGTGGCGCCGTCTACTCCGATATCTCCGATCACAGCGAGGATTAGATCCTTCGCCATGAGGTACGGTGGCAGGTTGCCCTCGAAAACGAACCGCATCGTTTCAGGCACTCTCACCCAGAGCTTTCCGGTGCCCATGATGAAGGCTGCATCCGTGTTGCCGACACCAGTCGAGAAGAGCCCGAATGCGCCAGATGTACAGGTATGGCTGTCCGTACCGAAGAGCACCGAGCCGGGCAGGTTGAACCCTTCCTCTGCCAGCGCCATGTGACAGACACCCTTGTACCGGTCCGTCCCGACGTCGTAGAAATAGGGCAGGTCCTGCTCGGCGGCAAACTGCCGGAGAATCTGGACGTTTCGGTTGGCATGCGGGTCAGCCGTGAAGATGTAGTGGTCAGGAATGATCACAACCCGCTCCCGGTCCCACACCTTCGCGTTTTCGCCGAATTCACGCTTAAAGATCCCGATGGCTGGCGGCCCGCAGACGTCGTGCGTCATCAGGATGTCCACGGTGATCCATATGTTTTCTCCGGGCGAGACTCGCGCCCGGCCCGCGTGATTCGCAAGTATTTTTTCTGTGAGCGTCATGGCTATAGCCGTTGTATTTGCATGGAGAAATGGGGCCTCGATAGGAGCGTAGTCCAGGCAACAACACCTGGAAAGCCGCATGGAATACCCCGCTACCTATCCGACATGAAGATCTCTACTCCCATACCCTCTTTCTCCTATACGAATTATCCTTTCTGCCCCTCCCCTCACCATCCATTCTCCGGTCCGTACCGGTAGGAATCCACAATCGCACCGATCACATACTCGTCGCTCGTACGGTGCGTCTCGATATGGTTCAGCGCGTCAATGTATGCTTCCGCCGATGCGCGGAGGATATCCGTGCTCGTGCTACGTCCGCTAAAGAACCGTCCGGCGAATGCTATCCTGACAGTAACCTCACCAAGGGCGTCCTGTCCCTCTGTCACGGATCGGATCGTATAGCTCTTCAGCTCGTACGGACTCCCGACGGCATGCTCAATGGCACGGTAGATTGCATCGACAGGCCCGTCGCCTGTAGCCGTCTCACACTGCACTTCTTCACTCTTCCCAAGACGAATGCAAACGGTAGCCTGTGGCCTGTTCGCGGTGTTGACCACCACTTCCATGCTTTCCAGCGTGTAGTGCTGTCCCGGATCCGAGAGATTTACCATCCCGACGAGGTGCATCAGATCCTCGTCATAGATCTCTTTCTTCCGGTCGGCCATCTCGACAAACCGCCGGTATACCTCATCTGCCTCCTTCTCTGAAACCGTGTATCCGAGCTTCTCGAGGCGACTGAACAATCCGTGTCGTCCCGAATGTCGCCCCAGCCGGATGTTTTCTCCATCCTGCCCGACATCCTCCGGGCGCATGATCTCGTATGTATCCGCCCGTTTGAGCACCCCGTCCTGGTGGATACCGGACTCGTGACGGAACGCATTCCTGCCAACGATGGCTTTGTTGGGCTGAACGGGGAAGCTCGAGTACGTGCTGACCAGCTTACTCACTGCCGTAAGCTGCCGTGCATTGATGCCCGTGTCGATGCCGCCAAAGCGATCCTTCCGTACCCGGAGCGCCATCACAACCTCTTCGAGCGCTGCGTTGCCTGCACGCTCGCCGATGCCGTTGATCGTACACTCGATCTGGCGCGCTCCGGCAAGTACGCCTGCAAGCGAATTAGCTGTTGCAAGGCCCAGGTCGTCATGGCAGTGCACCGAAAGAATCACATTGCGTCCCTGCAAGCACTTCTCATGGACGGTGCGGATGAGTTGCGCATACTCTTCCGGGGTACAATATCCCGTGGTGTCGGGAATATTGATTGTTGTTGCCCCGGCTTCCATGGCAGCACTTACGACCTCGCACAGATAAGCATGGTCGGTACGGCTTGCGTCTTCTGCGCTAAACTCGACGTCGTCCGTGAACGTACGCGCGTAGGCGACAGCATCGACGGCCATCTTGAGAATCGTCTTGCGCTTCTCCTGAAGCGTCCGACCATAACGCGGGTCGCTGAACTTCCCGTCGAGGTGGATATCGCTGGTAGCGATAAAAGTGTGGATACGTGTCCTTGCCCCGCCCGAAAGTGCGTCGGCGGCGGCCTTAATGTCATTTGCCGTAGCGCGAGCGAGAGCACAGATGACCGGGCCTTCCACCTCACCCGTGATCCGTTTGACTGCCTCTACCTGCACGGGCGATGAGATCGGAAAGCCTGCCTCGATGACGTCCACGCCGAGTTGGCCGAGCATGCGTGCAATCTCAACTTTTTCGGGTACCGTCATCGAGGCGCCCGGAGCCTGCTCGCCGTCTCGCAACGTGGTATCGAATATGACTACGCGGTCTGTCATGATCTAATGTGTACTAGGTATGATCGGTGCTGAGTTGCTTACGTAACAGAGTGCCGCGCGCCGTTATAGCGCAACGGCGCCAGTAAGTCGCAGCGTGACACGCCCGCGCACTCTTTGCTTAAGCCGCTCAACATAATCGACGATCATGCCTGCACCTCCTGAACACTACGCGCGATCCGCTCCAGTACCAGATCGCCCATTTCGGAAGTTGTTACTCGCTGAAGTCCTTCACGCCACAGATCCCCCGTACGGTACCCGCCGTCGAACACGTCGTTTACGGCGTGACGGATCACACGGGCCGCCCGGCCTTCGCCAAGATCATCCAGCAGCATGGCTGCCGTCAGGATCGCTGCCGTCGGATTGGCCTTACCCTGTCCCGCGATGTCAGGCGCACTTCCGTGCACCGGCTCGAAGAGCCCGACTTTGCCTCCCACGCTTGCAGATGGCAGCAGTCCAAGCGAGCCACCAAGCGTTGCTGCAGCATCGGAAAGAATGTCGCCGAACAGGTTGCCCGTCACGATCACGTCGAACTGCCCGGGGTTCAGAACGAGCTGCATAGCGGCGTTGTCCACGTACATGTGATCCAGTGTCACATCGGGGTACTCCTCCGCATGTACACGCGCTACCGTTTCCCGCCAGAGCTGGCTTACGACCAGCACGTTAGCCTTGTCTACGGATGTCACGTGTCCCCGTCGCTTGCGCGCCCACTCGAAAGCAACGCGAGCCACACGCTCGACTTCGGCTACGCTGTACCGCATAGTGTTGAACGCCTCCTCAGAGAGGCCTTCTCCTGTGCGACCAGCAGGCTTCCCGAAATAAATGCCGCCCGTCAACTCACGCACTACGAGCATGTCCGTACCGCGCACGGCTTCCAGCCGCAGCGGCGATGCTTCCGCCAACGCATCCGGAACAGCTACCGGCCGCAGGTTAGCGAATACCTCCAGGTTCTTCCGCAGCTTCAGCAGGCCACTCTCCGGACGCATCTCGCCCCGAAGCGCATCCCACTTCGGACCGCCTACTGCACCCAGAAATACAGCATCAGCCTGCTTGCATTGCTCCAGCACTGCATCCGGAAGCGGGCTGTTGTACTGATCGATAGCTGCTCCACCGGCGGCACACTCCGTAAACGAAAAACCAAACCCCTCCTCCGCGGCAACGGCATTCAGCACGCGCACGGCTTGCTCGGTCACTTCCGGACCAATCCCGTCACCCGGCAGGAGCACTACCTTGTATGTTCTTCCTTGGCTCACGGAAAACGCGTTCAGGTATTGATGTTTCGGACGTCTATGGTGTCGTTACGCTTCCACCGGCGAACCGACCGTATCCGCCTTCCGCTTTGGCTTGAGCCAGCTCATCATATCACGCAGCTTCTTGCCAACCGTCTCGACAGGATGTTCGCGGGATGCCTTGCGGAGTTCATTCATGTTCGGCCATCCAGCCTCACACTCAGCCAGCCATTCCTTCGCAAACTGTCCGCTCTGGATTTCCGCCAGAATCTTCTTCATCTCCTGCTTGACAGCATCGTTGATGACGCGTCGCCCGCGGCTGTAACCGCCGTACTCTGCCGTATCGCTGACGGAGTAGTTCATGTAGGCCAGACCACCCTCGTAGTAGAGGTCAACAATGAGCTTCAGCTCATGGAGGCATTCGAAATAGGCCAGCTCGGGCGGGTAGCCTGCCTCGACCAGAGTCTCAAAACCTGCCTTGATGAGCGCTTCGGAACCACCGCAGAGCACCGCCTGCTCGCCGAAAAGGTCCGTCTCCGTCTCATCCTTGAAAGTCGTCTCGATAACCCCGGCCCGCGTACCGCCGATAGCCTTGGCATAGCTCAATGCCAGCGCCAGCGTGCTTCCGGAGGCATCCTGCGCCACGGCAACGAGACAGGGCGTCCCATTGCCCTCCTCGAACACACGACGAACGAGGTGGCCTGGCGCCTTAGGAGCGACCATAAATACGTCGACCCCCTGCGGCGGCTTGATCTGGCCGTAATGGATGTTGAAGCCGTGCCCGAAGCCAAGCGCTTTACCCGGCGTGATGTGCTGCGCAATCTCGGCGTCGTAAATCCGCTTCTGGTGTTGATCCGGAATGAGAATCACCACCACATCGCCCCACTTCGCGGCGTCCGAGATCGACATGACCTGCAAGCCACGGGATGCTGCCTTTTCCCACGAAGGCGAGCCTTCACGAAGCCCGACGGCTACCTCAACACCACTGTCGTGGAGGTTGAGTGCGTGAGCATGGCCCTGGCTCCCATACCCGATGATTGCAACCTTCTTTCCCTGGATAATTCCCAGGTCTGCATCATAATGGACGTTCATCCTTCTCCTTGCTTTGTGCTTATGTTCTCGTTGCGGCTATCCCAAGCCCTCAGTCTCCAAAGACGAGTGACCGCCGCATAGCGACTCGGCCGCTTCGCGCAACCTCCACGATGCCGTGGTGCCGCATGAGACCTATGAATGCATTGATTTTCTTTGCCGGGCCGACCAGCTCAAACGTCATCGTATCCAGCGTGATATCAATGACCTTCCCGAGAAATACATGGAGCGTATCCATGATCTCCGCCCGGTTCTCACTGTTGTAACGGACCTTGATCAGGCAGAGCTCACGCTCGACGTATTCTTCATTGGTGAGATCGTCGATGCGCAGGGTATCGACGAGGTTGTTGAGCTGACGGATCACCTGCGCAATGACTCGGTCATTACCAGTCGTCACGAGCGTCATCCGCGAAACACTCGGGTCATCCGTCTCGCCAATCGTCACGCTTTCCAGATTGAAACCACGCTGGGAAAACATGTTGGCCACCCGATTGAGCGCACCAATCGAGTTCTCCACGAGTACACTGATCACGTGGCGATGAATTTGCGCCTGATCATCGGGATGGATCGGCTCACCCGACTTCTTCTTCCGGACGATCTGCTGCGGAGTCAGAGCCTTGATGGACATAGATGTAAATCAAAAAGGTTAAATCAAATTCTGAGGTCAGATTCGAGTCACATCCGTTCCGCAGATGCTCACACGAACGAATCGGGCGTGACCCGCTTCGTAATCATCTCATCCGTCGAGGCGCCTGCCGGGACCATCGGGAACACCATCTCCTCTTTCACCACGCGAAAGTCGATGAGCACTGGACGGTCGTTGATTTCCCACGCCTTATCGATGACCGCCTGCGCTTCTTCGGGCGTCGTGGCACGCAGCCCCACACAATTCCAGGCTTCAGCGAGTTGCACGTAATCCGGGTTTGTCGTCGTCAGGTCGGTATGGCTGTAGCGATTTTCATGGAACAACTCCTGCCACTGCCGCACCATGCCGAGAAATCCATTGTTGAAAATCACAATCTTCAGCGGCAACTTGTGTGCGGCCGCTACGCCGAGTTCCTGCGAGTTCATCGCAAACCCGCCGTCTCCATTGATTGAGATGACCGGGATATCTCCCTTGCCGGCGAACCGCAACCCAAAGGCAGCACCCATCGCCGCAGGAAGCGAGAAGCCCATCGTGCCAAGGCCACCTGACGTGATGTGAGAGCGCGGCTGAACGAACTTGAAGTACTGAGCCGTCCACATCTGATTCTGCCCCACATCCGAGCATACGACCGCGTTGCCCTTCGTCTTCTCGTGAAGAAGCTGCAAGATGTACTGCGGGCGAAGCTGTCCGTCTTGCTCGTACTCCAGCGGGCATTCCTTCTTCCAGACAGCGATTTGCTCCAGCCACTCCGTCGTATCCTTCTCCTCCACCAGCGGAAGCAGCTGCTCCAACGCCAGCCGCACATCTCCCAGCACGGGGCAATCGGCATAGACGTTTTTCGAGATGCATGCCGGGTCGATGTCGAAGTGAATGACCTTCGCATGGGGAGCCCAGGTATCCAGCTTACCGGTTACTCGGTCATCGAACCGCGCACCGACCGCAATCAGAAGGTCGCAGTTCTGAACGGCCTGGTTTGCATACCATGTGCCGTGCATACCGAGCATACCGAGTGAGAGCTCGTCGTCTTCAGGAAATGCTCCGATTCCGTGCAGCGTCGTAGTAACTGGAATTCGCGTCTTGCGTGCAAGCTGCGTGAGAAGATCGCCCGCATTGGAAGTCAACGTGCCTCCCCCTACGTACAGCAGAGGCCGCTTGGACTGTGCGATAAGATCGGCGGCATACTGAACCTCTGCGGGGTCAGCCTTTTCAACGAACGAATAACCACGGATCGAAACCTCCTGCGGATATTCGAACGTGGTCGTAGCCGTAATGACGTCCTTAGGCAGGTCCACCACGACCGGCCCCGGCCGCCCCGTCCGCGCAATATAATAGGCCTGCTTGATCGTCCGGGCGAGGTCACGCACATCGCGCACGAGGAAACTGTGCTTCGTGATGCTTCGCGTAATGCCGATGATATCACATTCCTGGAAAGCATCATTGCCGATGAGGAACGTCGGCACCTGGCCCGTGAAAACAACCAGCGGAACGGAATCCATGTAGGCATCCGCAATGCCGGTTACGCAGTTCGTCGCACCAGGACCACTCGTCACGAGCACCGTTCCCACCTTACCCGTGGCCTTCGCATAGCCTTCTGCTGCATGCGTCCCACCCTGCTCGTGACGGACGAGAATATGCTGAAACGATGGCTTCAGCCGGGCCATGTCGTCGTAAATCCGAATCGTCGCGCCACCGGGATGGCCGAAGATCACCTCGACGCCTTCCGCCTCAAGGGAACGAATGAAAATCTCCCCGCCCGTAAGAACCTGCTGAGCAGGCGGTGTTGCAGGCACGGCCGCGGATACGCCGTCGCCGGTTGCAGAGTGTGGATTGGCCGTCGTAGTGGTGTTGAACGTGCTCATAATCCGATCAGTTTGGGTGTATGCACAGTCAGGCTCAAGAACAATGCAGCAAGGAATAGCCGCCAGAAGGGTGAAACACCCGATAACCGGGGCCACGAATACACTCCACGAGATATCGTGAACCAGCGGCCTGCCCAGACAAGAGTCCTTGCGGCCACTTACAATAGTTGGGCCACACTGATGAGCGGGAGCCTGATTGCGCGTCTATGTGGAGCTTTTTCAGCATCATGAAGCTTTTCGGGTCGGTCAATCCCCGAGCTTTCAGATGCTTTGCTCTCACGCGCTGCTTCGGTGGGCTTCGGGATTGACCGGTTTATTAGCCAATAATTAGGCTAACGAGGACAATAATCGTGACGAGAATCGATAGCTCGATCTCTAGCACGCGTCCCCCGACAATCCCCGTCACAGACGGGAGCACGGATACACCAGTCACACCTCGAACGCCTGCCTCATGAAGGCGAGTGGAAACGGTAGCTGCGGCGATATGGCGATGGGCTGATGTCATGTGCGGTGTGTTAGATCACGTGGTACAATAAAATGTTTTGCAAAACAATCGTCAAGGCGCAGAATCACACCACCTTTTTAAGGCACCTGGACGCCACTTCCTAATGGTAGCGCTTTCAATAAATTTTCATTTAGACCATAGCACTTCGATCCTAACAAATTTAACACAAACCAATACAATGACTTCATTGCAAAGGCGACCATGAACTCAGATTTATTTTATAGTGCAGACGTTCACCATTAATTAACCAAGATGAAGGCTTTTATGACCTGTAACCGCCACCGTATTCGAACCTGAAAGCACAAATACAGGCTGCTCTAAGCATATCGCACAGAAAACCCGCCCTTGACTGAGCGTCCACACGCGCCAGACTGACAACTGCAAACCGTTGGCAATACAGGTTCTGCCAGCGGACTAGCGTCCATCTTCAGCGCCTCAGCACCTGAACCAGTGCACACCACTTCTCTTGTCGAGTTAATCACCAGGCCCACTGTCACGAACGCTCGCGCCCACCAGGCAGTGTAACGATCTGCTTACCTGCGGCAGCCACCGAGGATCTTTGCATGCTCACCGGTACCATCACTGACGATGCTACCAGAGTTACGGTATAGGCTACTCTCGACAACCGAGCGATCAGGAAGGATCTGGCTTCTCCCCTCAGACCGTAAACAGATCAACGGAGAACGTGCGATGCATTCAGTAATCCTCTTTTTCAAGAACGTCTTTGGCGTATTGAAGGACGCCTATATGGACTTCATGGATGACGACTGTACCAGCCAGGCAGCGGCACTTTCCTACTATACCATCTTCTCTCTTCCGGCACTACTGGCCATCATCGTGACGATAGTAGGTGCTATCTGGGGACAGGAAGCTGCCTCAGGGGAAATCCAGAGGCAAATCGAGTCGCTCATAGGTTCACAGGCCGCATCCGAGATACAGACCATGATCGCGAATGCAGGCAAGAGTGCTCAAGGACGTTCAGGTCTGATTGCATCCCTCATCGGAATCGGCGTCCTCATCTTCGGAGCAACAGGCGCGTTCATCCAGCTTCAATCCGCCTTGAACACAATATGGGAAGTGGCCCCCGATCCGGATGCCGGCGGTATCAAGAATTTCCTTTCCAAGCGCCTGCTCTCTTTCGGAATGATCCTCGCAGTGGGTTTTCTGCTGCTGGTTTCACTGGCTGCCAGTGCGGCCATTTCTGCATTCGGCGACATCCTAGCCCAGTGGCTACCCGCTTTTTTCTCCGGTCCCCTGCTCAGCATCCTGAACTTCGCGGTTTCACTGCTCATCATCACGATCCTCTTCGCCGCCATCTTTAAGATCCTCCCCGATGCAGTTATTCGATGGAAGGACGTGGGAATAGGGGCGTTCTTCACGGCAATCTTATTCGTGATCGGGAAAACGCTGATCGGGCTCTATCTGGGCAGAAGCAACGTGGCCTCCGCATATGGCGCGGCCGGATCGCTGGCCTTGATACTGGTCTGGATCTACTACTCGTCCCTCATCCTCTTCTGGGGTGCGGAACTCACCCAGAGCTACGCCAGGCATATCGGAGCGCATATCCTGCCCGCCAAGGGCGCCGTTCGGATCGTCCGGGAAAAGCGGCACGTGAACGATACCAAGTCAGAGATGAAAGAGCATATCGAACCGGTACGCCCCACAGCCACCTCCCCGGCCGAAGAACACGGCAGATAAAGGGCGATGAGAACCTCAAAACAGTGAAACGGCGCCGTGCACGAAGACACGTGCACGGCGCCGCCTTTTGGATTCGTACAGGTCCATCTTGCACGTACGGCGCTACTATCTCCTCCGGGCTGCTCGGCCGGACGATGACATGGATTCGGCCGCAGCACCGGCCGGATACTTTTCGCTGATGGTAAAACCGCGCTCCTCAACCAGGATTCCACTCCCGTTCGTGCGAGTCATCATACCCGGCCGGCCAAATCTGCGGGCAACCCACCCCAATCCGACTCCAAGTAGCGCAAGCATGCCTGCTCCCATGAGCCACGGCATGCCCCGGTTCAGGGTGCCGCGACGGCTCGCTGTCTTTAGCGCGGGAATCCTCCGGCCGGTCATCCTGTTGAGTTTTCGCGCCAGGTCGGGATTGCGGCTCAGAATTCCGACCATAGAAGGCGTCGACATACCTCTATTGATGCTCAAAAGCGATACAGTCTTCATCGTAATTACCTCGTTGGTTGATCGTTCGTTGTAACCTGATTGAGCCAGATACGGGCTGCATAGTGCGGCAGAACACCCTCACTCACATGGACACAGCCGTATCTCCATCCGTTCCGATGGCAAATCCGAACCTCCGCACGCCGCTCGGACGCTCCTGCTTCAGATGCTCAGCCATACGTTCGTATTCCTCTTCCATCTCCGGAGTCACGGATGGCCGTGTCTCTTTCAGCGCCTGTTCGAATAATGCCATCGGAATTCTATCGAGCCCCTTACCCTCGCGAATAGCGTGAAGACCTGCACGACGGGTTAGATTTTCCAGGTCCGCACCTGAATATCCGCGTGTCCGGTCGGCGAGACTCTGGAGGTCTACATCATCCGCCAGCGGCATCTTGTTGGTCTGGATCTTCAAAATGTGAAGCCGCGCCTCCCGATCCGGGACTGGCACATAGATGATCTCGTCAAAACGCCCCGGGCGGAGCAGCGCAGGATCCAGTAGAGTCGGACGGTTAGTAGCCCCCAGAACCACGACACCCTGCAACTCTTCCAACCCGTCCAGTTCAGCCAGAATCGTATTGACGACGCGCTCCGTCACGGCAGGCTCCCCGAGCCCGCCGCCACGCTGTGGTGCCAGCGAATCGATTTCATCGAAGAAGACTACCGTGGGCGCCACCTGACGGGCACGTTGAAACAACCGTGCCACTTGTTTCTCCGACTCACCGTACCACTTCGAAAGCAGGTTAGAAGATCGGGTCGCGATGAAGTTGGCTTCCGCCTCTCGCGCCACCGCCTTGGCAAGCAATGTTTTCCCCGTCCCGGGAGGTCCGAACAACAGGAAGCCCTTGGCCGGACGAATACCGAAGCGGCGGAAGGCTTCCGGATCCTTGAGCGGCAGTTCTACACCTTCCCGGAGAGCCCGCTTGGTCTGCTCTAGGCCGCCGATATCCGCCCACGTCACATTCGGCACCTGAATCATGATTTCACGGAGTGCCGACGGTTGGATACGCTTGATCGCATTCTGAAAATCCTCCCGGGTTACCTGAAGGTTTTCCAGAAGCTCCTGTGGGATTTCCTGCTCTTCCAGGTTTATCCGGGGCAGGTTGCGTCGCAGCGTCTCGATAGCAGCCTCACGGCATAAAGCGGCAAGGTCGGCACCGACGAACCCATACGTAGTACGCGCAATTTCGTCGAGATCGACATCCTCAGCCAGCGGCATGCCACGTGTATGAATACCCAGGACGTCTCGACGCCCGTCCTGGTCCGGCACTCCGATGATGATTTCTCGGTCGAAACGTCCAGGTCGGCGTAATGCCTCATCGAGCGCGTCGGGCCGGTTCGTCGCGCCGATCACGACTACGTTCTGGCGCGGTTCGATGCCATCCATCAACGTAAGGAGTTGGGCCACAATCCGCCGCTCTACCTCCCCCGTCACATTCTCCCGGCTCGGTGCGATTGAATCGATCTCATCGATAAAGATGATAGCGGGTGCGTTCTGCTGGGCTTCCTGGAATACATTGCGTAGACGCTCTTCGGATTCCCCATAGTGACGCCCCATGATCTCCGGCCCATCGATAGGGAAGAACTTCGCCTCGGACTCGTTTGCCACCGCACGAGCCAGCAGCGTCTTACCCGTCCCGGGCGGCCCGTGAAGCAATACGCCTTTGGGCGGATCGATTCCCAGACGAGAGAAAAGCTCCGGGTGTCGGAGTGGGAGTTCGATCATCTCCCGCACCTGGTCGATCGTTTCCTTCAGACCGCCTACATCATCATACGTAACGCCGATCATGCGCACATCTTCCGGTTCGGCGTACTGCGGGAGCAATTCGATTTCGGTCTCCTGCGTCACCTGTACGATTCCGCGTGGCGTCGTGGAGGTCACCACCAGCCGGATCTCCTGCAGCCCGAACGTCCGCTGCTGCAGGAATGTGCGAAAGACTGCGTCAGGAAACAGATTCGGATCGAATCCGGCCGCCTGCCGGTGATATACGGAGGTGGAGATGATATCACCCGCGACGAGGGGACGCTGGTACAGGGTCCTGAGCAGTGCCTGACCGGAACCCTGAAGCCGAAGGTTCTTCTGGGCAGGCGCCAGTGTTACGCGCTTCGCGGGCCTGACCTCCGCCCCGCGCACTTCCACAAAATCACCGATCGTAACATTCGCATTTGCACGTTCCAGACCGTCGAGCCGGATGATGTGCAGTCCCTCGTCCTCAGGATAGGGCGGAAGTGCAATGACGGCCGTATTACGCTTACCCAGTACCTCGATGATACTCCCCTCACGTAAGCCCAACTGCCGCAGGGCATCCATGTTGAGGCGGGCAATGCCTTTCCCTACATCGGGGCCCTTTGCTCCGGCAACCTGTAGTCGGACCGTCTTGCCTCCTTCCATCGGTGTTCTCCCCTTTCCAGTTCATGTGCCTGTACTCGGTGATATACCTGTGGGAGATGGCCCGGTGCCTCAGGTTTGCACCAATGTTACGAAGGATGAACAAGCGCCCAGTTGTCCCCTGCACGTCCCTATCGCTCTATCGATAGGGTATTATCCTTCGGAACGACGGACGCCGCATTCAGTGCTTCCCAATGTTCTTCTGTTAGAATCCCGAGTTCGTCACGGTCGATGAGCACAGGGCCGTTGTAACGGTCCGCACGTGGCCCGTTCTCTAGCTTCAGCACACCGCGCGGGCATACGGTGGCGCAGATGCCGCAGCCTACGCAAGAGGCGCGTACCACGTTCTGGCCACGCTGCGCATACCATCGCACATCGATCCCCATCTCACAATAGGCAGAACAATTCCCACAGGAAATACACTGCCCGCCGTTCGTAGTGATGCGAAAGCGCGAGAACCACTTCTGCTGAAGCCCCAGAATGGCCGCCATCGGACAGCCGTAGCGGCACCACACGCGCGCCCCCATGAGAGGATAAAACCCTACCCCGATCACGCCCGAAAAAACGAGTCCGATCCCGAAACCATACCACTGCGCAAGTATCCCCGAAACGCCTCCGAACAGCCACCCTCCCGTTGCCGAACTAACCCAGAGTAACACGGTCGTCAACACAATCAGGACGAGCACGCTGTAGATTATCCATCGCTCGATGCGCCATGCACGAAGCGACGTATCGGCCAGATGCCGAAACGGATCCCCAGCCGTCTCCGCCAGCCCACCACACCCGCACACCCACGAGCAGTACCACCGCTTTCCGAAGAAATAGGTCAGAATGGGAGCCGCAATGAAGGTCATCACGGCTCCCCAGAAGAGCATAAAGATCCCTAGACCGCCGGGTTGATCCACCAGCCATGAGAACGTGCTGGGCCAGAGATAGTCGTATTTGAGCGGCCAGAAGTAACTGAAATAGTATTCAGGCTGGTTCAGCAATACCAAAAGCGATGGAATGAGAAACGCGAACCCGAGCTGAAAAAAAACGACCGAAAACGTCCGGATTACTTGATACCGGCTATGACGGTACTTGATAACGGCCCGTACCCCCATGATGAGCACGGCAAACGTGTAAAATGCCCCATACATGAACCACTGGTCTGCCGCACGTCCACGTAACCATTTACTCAAGGGGTCGAAAGTTCGAATCAGATTTTCCAGCGACTCGGGAAACCAGTATAGAAGCACGTACAGACCTGTCAGCACGACCCCGAGCACCCAGGCAGCCCCTCCCCGGGCTGTCAATGCGGAAAACCACATCGAATCGTTGTTCTCGCTTGCTGCTCGGCGCGCAAAACGCCGGAAATAAAGCAGCGCTCCGGCCGTTGTGGTGCCGAATGCGGCACCCAGCAGTAGCGCCGGCTGCCATGCTCCAGCCCCGGAGGCCGCCACCATGAATAGAAGCAGGCCGACACCCACTAATAGCAACCCCGCTCGTTCTACGAAAGCTAACCCAGTGGGCAGAGATGTTAATTGAAGGCTCACTTCGCGATCTTGCATGGGTCTATCTCAAGCACTGCTTTATGCCCTCACCGCACCTGAAAAGGAGCAAGCAGCCGGCTGATGATGGAACGCTCTTCTCCTTGCCCCCTCTCCGTTACCGAATTCCTCTCGCCACTATACATGTGCCTGACGTCACGTTCGAAACGCCGGGAAAACTCCGGATCGAAATTGGCCTCGTGTAGATGGTGCAACACGTAGTCTATCGTCCTCTGCTCACTAATCCAGCGCACGCATACCTCCTGCCGAAAACGCACTCCGAACACCGAGAAGCCCAACACAGCACCTCCTTCCTGCCTATAATTGATCCGAACGGATCGGCGAGCCCCCGGATCTTTCCAGAAAAGAGTCTGCCCCCCGGGCTCCAGCAAAGGGGGCATAGTGCCGTACGTTTGATACTCTAGGTCGAAAAATTTAGCCGAATTGAAGTAAACGCCGGGTGTATACGGCGTACGAATGCCGCAAATCGTGTGCGCCACACATTTTCCGTGCAGCCGTGCGGTATACCAGAGTTGCTCGATAGTCCGGTGGCCTATTCCCTCCTGACAGAATTCGGCACAATCACCGACTGCATACACGCCCGGTATATTCGTCTCGAAGAACTCGTTGACGAGCACCCCGGTGCTTGTTTCGATCTTTGAAGATCGGACGACCTCAATATTGGGCTCCACGCCGACCGTCAGTCCGACCACATCACAGGGAATCTCCTCTCCTGCTGTCGTTACAACGGCGTGTACCCGTCCATCCGCGCCCGGAAGAATCGCCGCAAGTTCGGTATTCAGACGAAGGTCAATGCCATGGCCGAGGATCACCTCATGAATCATTTCCGATTCTTCCGGCGACAATACGTGGCTCATATAGCCGGGCTCACGTACCAGGAAGGTGACCGGAATGCCTCTGGAGTGGAGCATCTCAGCCAGTTCGATACCGATCAGCCCCCCTCCCACGACAACCGCTCGCCTGGCCCGCTTCGTATTCGCCTCCAGAAGCTCCAGATCGTGTACCCCGTACAAACTCTGCACGCCGGGCAGCGTCTCGCCCGGACATCCAAGTTTTCTGGGCCGGGAACCCGTTGCAATCAGAAGCACATCGTACTGGATGGCTTTTCCATTTTGCAAACGAAGCGTCCGCATATCCGTATCAATCTCGCAAACAGTGTCCTGAATGAGACCGATACGGTTCTTCGGCCAGAACCAGTCCTCGTACGGCTTTAGATCGCGATACCGGAGGTGGCCCATGTACAGGTACATGAGCGCCGTCCGCGCATAGAAATGCCGGGTTTCCCCGGAGATGATTGTGATAGCGTCATCGCTGAACTTACGGATGAAACGCGCCGCAGTAACACCGGCAACTCCATTTCCAATGATGACGATGTGCCTGCTCATGCGACAAACTCAACACCGATCTCGGTTTGCATGCGTTGCCTTCCGCTGCAGATTACGTTAAGGATCGGCTTCTTGCTATTCGGACAACGTGGGTCTAGTTTGGCAGGGCACACCAGCCAGGCAGTTGCGTCACCGGCTTAAGACCTGTCAAGTACCATGTGTCCGGATGGTACGCTGCCTGGAATGTGGGTTCCCATTCAGATTCTCACCACAGATATATCGTACATGAAGTACGGAATTACGGGCAATACGCATAAAGACAGCCTCTGGGCACCCGTAGCACAGACGGTTACGTGGCTCCTTAGCCGCAATATTCCATTTTGCCTGCACGCCGATATCGCCGCGGGCCTTGCGCAGCGCAAACTTCTGGATGCAGCGCTCTGTGCCGAACACACGGAGGAAAACCTCGCCGATTCCGTGGATGTGCTCATGTCCTTTGGCGGAGACGGCACCTTTCTCAATACTGCAAACGAGGTCGGCACACGAGCCACGCCGATCCTCGGAGTTAATATTGGCCGACTGGGATTTCTGGCTGACATCGAAGTAGGGCTGATCCAGGATGCCATTGAGTGTCTGGAACGAGGTGAATACCACGTCGACCATCGTATGGTACTGGAGGCGCGGCTTGATAACGGTGTCCCGCTCGGCAAACCCTGGGCTCTCAACGACTTCGTCATTCAGCGAACAGGGGATGCTCGACTCATGTCAGTGAACATCACTGTAGACGGAGAGCACCTCAATGTGTACTGGGCAGATGGACTCATCATTGCCACCCCCACCGGATCAACAGCCTACTCTCTCTCCAGCGGAGGTCCGATCATGGTCCCTGGATGTGGTGCAATGATTCTGACGCCCGTTGCGCCCCATACGCTTACCGTTCGTCCTATCGTTTTGCCGGAGAATGCCGTAATCGAAGCCCACGTGCTGAATGCTCACCCCGACTACGTGCTTGCGGCTGATGGGCAGAGCATGCTCGTCGATGGCCACGTAAAGGTTACCGTTCGCCGCGCAGAGCATACAGTAAAATTGATCAAACTTCCCGGCCAGCACTACTTTAAAACCCTGCGTTCCAAGTTAATGTGGGGCGCTCGCAGCTATGAGCCGGCAGGGCGTTGATCATTTCCTACCTTTCATGTAGCGTGACCTGCTCACCTGAATTACTCCCTCCCTGGAGCAATTCTTCCTCCATCCACTGAAAGCAGGTACTGTCTTGACGTTCAGATGGCCGGTCCCGGGATATTTCGTAGCCGCAGTGTTCGTCCTGTGTGCCCCCACCCTGCTGGCGCTCGTCACAACCCCTCGGATGACGAACCGCTGGGAACGCAGTGACCTTCCGGGGCAAGGCCCTCAACGTGCTGCCATATCAACCTGCACAGGCTGTCATGGCAGCACGGCTACCACGGATACCACGCATTTCCTCTACGACCGTGCTCGCCTTACCAGAAAAGAGTGGAGTGAAACGCTGAATCTCACGGCAACCTGTGGCGGCTGCCATGAAACGCCCGACCCTGCTCAGCTTCCTTCGGAGCGATGGACGGAGGCGGTCAAGTACATGTACCAGCTCCAGTACTACCTGCAACCGGAGCCTGCACACGATACCTATTCTGACTGGCTACGGCCCCGGCGCGATGAGTATCTGGATGTCCTCCATTACTACCTGACGTTCAGCACCACCGACCCCAGACTCCCCCCTGATCCTGCGATTTCGGGGCTCATCTTTCAGCCGACCACGATTGGCGCGCCGATACAGACCGGTTCCCCGCCTCGTATTTCGAACGTCAACATAACCGATCTGGACCAGGATGGGCGACCGGATATTCTGGCCAGCGATTTTAACAACAACGCTGTGGTCTGGATTTCTCCGGAAGGGGATGGCTGGCGAGAGCGAACCCTCGTACGCGCCCCGTACCCGGGCCGCACCGAGGTGGCGGATATCAATGGTGATGGACACATGGATGTCGCCGTCGCCGTACTCGGCACCGATATCCCCTCTGACCGGCGCAGCGGCGGCGTGGCCCTTCTCATCAACGACGGATCGCTCCGCTTTGCAGGCAAGACCCACCTGGCCGACGTTGGCCGGGTTTCAGACGTGCGCTCTGGAGATTTCGACGGGGATGGGGATGTAGACCTCATACTCTCGATCTTCGGCTGGATCAAAGAGGGCGAGATCGGCTGGCTGGAGCAGATAGCCGATGGCAATTTCGTCTACCATCGGATCAGCGATAAAGCCGGTGGTGTCCACGTGATTCCCACAGATCTGAATGAGGATGGTCACCTGGACGTCGTCGCCCTGATCGCTCAGGAACATGAGGAAGTAACCGCGTTCCTGAACGATGGTCACGGGACGTTCCAACCGCACCTCCTGTTCAAGGCCCCCTCCCCGACATTCGGCTCTTCCGGCATCGAACTCGTGGACCTGGATCAGGATGGCGACATGGATATCCTCCTCACAAATGGCGATGCCGTGGACCTTGAATCCACGATGGTGCGGCCGTACCACGGTGTCCAGTGGTTGGAAAACCGTGGCAACCTGAACTTCACGTACCATCCCTTACTCCAGCTGTACGGCGCATACCGCGCTCTTCCAGGTGATTTCGACGGGGATGGCGATATAGACATCGTCGTTACCAGCCTGCTGAACGACTGGGGAGATCCAGCGCGCAAGAGCCTCATCTGGCTGGAAAACGACGGAAATCAGCACTTCACCGCACGCGGCATCGCCAGTTCACCCACCCACCTCATCACCGCCGCGGTCGGCGACCTGGACGGAGATGGCCGTCCAGACATCCTCACGGGCAGCATGCATTTCGAACCGCCTTATGATCGGCTGGGGCGCGTAACCCTCTGGCGCAACACCGGCACACTGTGGAGTGTCGGGGAATGATGTTTCCGCACGACCGGACCTCAATGTGACGGCAATTCTGCCAGGTATCGAGTCGCGTACGGATGCCCGGGCTCTAGCCTCAACGCCGTCTGCCACGCTCGTCGGGCTGCTTCCGGCTGCCCCATTCGCGCATGAGCGATTCCCGCGTTGACCCATGCGCCCACGTAGGTCGAATCCTGCCGGAGAAGCACATCGTATTGTTCGAGTGCAAGCGGAAGCTGGCCTTGCTTCAAGTAGAGGTTGGCCATTTCGTATCGCACGTCCGCATGACTGGGATCGAGATGAAGGGCTACTCCATAGGCGCGCAGTGCGTCAGCATCACGTCCCAAACGACGAAGTGCATATCCATACGTGGCCCATACAGCCGGATTCTGTGGATCCACCCGTGTCTTCGTCTCCCATAGCCGTAGTTCGTGCTCTACCTTGAACAGGCTATCCGCTATCGACAGGTGAATGCGAGCCTCCTCCTGCCGCCCCAGCCGAACGAAAGCCTGACCGAGGTTATAATGAGCCCCCTGGCGGTCAGGCTCCCGATCCAGTACCGCTTGAAACGCTTGCGCGGCTTCCTCCAGCTGGTTCGTACGCATCTGAAGCGTACCAATGAAATACATATAGTTCAGATTATCTCTGTCCAGTTCAAGAGCCTGTTTGGCATGTTGCAAAGCCGCCTCCGGCTCGCCGTTCTTTTCCAGCAACTCCGCCATGCGAATGTGTGCCGCTGCAGATTTGCTATCCATCTTCAGCGCCTGTTCGTAGGCATAGCGCGCACTATCTACGTTGCCCATCTCGGCATAAGCTCGGCCCATAAGCACCTGGATGTCTGCCGTCGGATACTTCGTTTGCTCCCTGCGGTAGTAAGCAAGTGCTTCGCTATACGCCCCACGCCGAAACGCAGCGTTCCCCAGATTTAGCCAGGCACCTCTGTAATCTGGATTCAGGGCAAGCACCCGCTCGTAGGCAGCTTCAGCCAGATCATCCCGATTCACCCCGGTCTGAATGCGCGCCCGCAAAAAGTTCACGTCAGCCAGAAACCCTGAGCTTTCTGCACCGGCCCTGCTTTCGGCGCTATCTGCCAGCGCGAGAGCTTCCTGCGGGTTGCCTGCCTCAAAGGCTTCCTGTGCGCGGATCAGAAAGGCTGCTGCCTCCGGCGCCACAACCGGAGATAGTTTCACTTTTGCTTTCGGGCCACCACCAGGCGCTTCACTGCAGGCACCAACCAGCATCACCAGGAGCATCAAACTCAATCGCCCAGACCAGATCCCGGCCTGCTCACTTCTATCTAATCGCATACAGAAAATTTTTTCTACCCGCTCGTACAGATCACACGTGCGTTAAGCTACTCATCTTCACGATATGTGCAATAAAGAAGCCGCACCGGAACGCAAGCTCCGGTGCGGCTTCTTTATCCGCGAATTCCAGGTATCGTCGCCTGGAGAATGGACATTTCAGAATCCGACCTGGAGTCCTATGCGATTCACGTTACCGAGATCGCCGAACTGCGAGAATGCGTAGTCGGCGCTGATCCGGAAGTTACCGACACCCAGGTTGAGCCCGCCTCCAAGATTGATACCCTGCTCGTCCGTCGGGAAGGTATATCCCGCACGAAGAAATAGCAGGTCCATGAACTGGTACTCCCCACCGAGGCGAATCTGCTCGGCGTAGGAACGCGGGTGACCGGCCTCCACGGCCATCAAAAAGGCATGATCTCCAGTGGCAGACGGTGCGAGTACGTCGAGCAGGTTCATCGACATGCCGATGTTCAGGCTCAGGGGAGCCTCGAAGCTCTCCGCCTCGTAAGTCACTGCCGGTGAAAAGTTACGCGCCGTAACCGCAAGGTTGAGACTCCGGAAGCCCGTATTGTAGAGCACACCGAAATCGGCCACCGGCGCATTCACCGTGTTCTCCTGCATATCCCCATCCGTGGTCATCTGGCTGTCGCCGAGATCCTGGTGGGCATACCGGAGATTACCGCCTATCGAAAACCGGTCCGATAGTGCCTTGGCATACCCGATACCGATTGCCAGTGCACTGGGCGAGAAATTGGCCGTCTCGATGTAACCGGGACCGGCCGGATCGCCATCGATAATGGTGCCCTCCAGTTCACCATAATCCACCGCAATAACCGATACGCCGAACACGCCAAATCGGCCGTTTGCCGGGCTGATGGCCATGCTGGCATTGCTGTAGTTGATATCGGCGAACCACTGCGCCGTACCGAAACCGAGGCTGATACCTTCAAGCCGCGCCATTGTGGCCGGATTGTAGAACATGGCGACGGAAGAGTTCAAGTCCACCGCAGACAGGGCATCTCCCATCGCAGCCGCTCGGGGATTGATGGAAATGTCCAGAAATTGCAGACCCGACTGCCCGCGCTTCTCCCGCTCCCGGTCAATCTGACCGAAAACATCCGGGGCTAGCTGTGCCATCGCCAGGACGACACATGTATAGAGAAGGATTTTCTTCATGGTTTTACCATTTCTATAGTCGTGACCCGGAGGTCCACTACCGAATTAGCGGATGACGACGAATTTCTTCATCTCACGCTCACCAGTCTCGTTGTTGTCCACCACGGCGATGTACAACCCGCTGACGACGAGCTGCTGGGAATCGGTTGTGACATCCCAGTACTCGTCACCGCTACCGGTCGTGTGCTCGATGGTCTTGATCAGCTCTCCTTTCTCCGTAAAGATGCGGATGGTGCAGTTGCCGGGGATATCGAGGAAGCCGATCCGCTCTTTACGCGGGCCCGGATATCGCACGCCTTCCTGAGCCGACACATTGAATGGGTTCGGGACGATCTTGAAGGCGCTCGTCGTCGGACCCGGTTCACGCATCGAGATGGCGGGGTCATAGGTCTGCGTCCAGTACCGGTTACTCCGCTTGCCGTCGGCGGTCACCGACTGGATGTAGTAGTAGTAGTTGATACCACGCGAAACGTTCGTGTCTTCGAACTGGCCGGGTGTGGTGATCGGTGCAGCTCCGTCGGCGGCACATTTACCGGTGATTTCCGGCTGCTCGGAACTGGCGATACACACGTAATCGAAGTACGGGTCGTCCTCGTAGTTGCCGTTGTTGTCGTACCGCAGGCGTCCCTCGACGTAGTTCTCCGTACGATAGATCTCAACGTGCTGCGGAGTTGCACCCTCGTAGAAGCTCCAGCTCAGGGCTACCCGGCCGACGCCAGATTCAACCTTGAAATTCTTGGGGGGCATCACCAGGTCGACGTTCGACGGATACTCCCTCATTCCGTTGCTTGCTGCGTACACATCGATAGCCCGCTGGATCGTATCGAAAAGCGAGTCCCTTCCGCTGAAGTACCACTCGTTCTTGCTCATCGTGACGCCGCGATATGTAATAGGAGCGGTCGTTGCGAGTGCCGTAGTACCGTTGGATTTCGAGCTTCCTGAAAGATGCTTGAACTGCCGGCCAATGATGGAGGACTCGTTCGGATCTAGCCCGTCGACCGCTTCCACCACTACGATTCTGACACTATCTCCTGGTGCTAGCGTGTACGGACCGTAACTCTCCTTGATCGCCCAGCCACCCGGACGCCCGTTCATCGGATCGCCATCCGGGGTCAGGAAGTTGTTATCCTGATCGATTCCATCGGCGTGGTGCGGACCATGCGGCGAATCCATGTCCTCGCCGGTGATCATCTGATACTCCGCCGTCATCTTCGGGATGTTGGTGGCGCTGTTGGCGGAGAGCAGCGGATCGTCGGCATCGATCGTTCCCGTCATAGCCGGCTGCTCCGTGCCGTCCACCCCATCCTCCGCCTCCAACATCGCAAAACCGATGAAGGCTGGCGAAGTAAGGCGGCCAATGGTATCGGCATCCTGATCCCACGAGTGGTCGTTCCACTTGGACAGACCGTAGTCGTCGAAACCGTCGCTATTGTTGAAGTTACCCAGCCAGGTGTACTGTGCCTTGAAGTCGACACCGTAATCATGGACGCCGTCGCCGACGATGTCGTTCATGACGTTCGCGCCCCAACCACCACCCGGGCTCTCGATTTTCTGGTCCATGTTATACCGCTTGTGGAAGTGCAGGTACACGCCCTCAAGCGTCTGCTCCAGTTCGCGCGTGCTCAGATCGCCATCCACATCTCCCGTGTTCTCGAGAATGAACTCCTGGATGTGGTAGTTGTCGTGGTTCTGATCACTGAAGGCGTAGTTCCGCCGGGTGATCGTAATACCCAGCAGCGAGCTCACCTTACTCATGACCATCCGGTCGGCAGGTAGGTTGGGATCGACCTCGTCATTGCCTACCCGGTCCGCGTAGGTCTCGTACTCGTCCCCGAACTCGTCCTTGAGCAGAATGGTAGGCGGCTCGAACTTGCTGACAGTCTTGAACTCGATCGGAATGTACTCGCCTGCACCCGTCGCGCGCGGACCGACATGAATCACACGATAAGGGTAATCGACCCCATCAGCGCCCTTAATCGGCCCATTAGCACCAGCTTTCGCGGCGACCCAGACGGCCTCGGCGCGTAGCATACCGGTACGCCAGATCGCCGGCCACCGAAGGCCATGGCAACCGACGTAACACTCGGTCCCGCCGCCGATCTGGCTATATACGTGGTTCAATTCACCGATAGCCAGCACCTTGTTTCTGAACTGCGCCCGTGCTTCGCCGGACCACGCCAGACACAGAAGCACCGGAATGAGAAGCAGAGAAAGTCTCTTTATAGACATCCCTTTATATCCTGTTGCGTGCATAGAAATCTCGTTTGATCGGCCAGACGGGATGGCACGGTAACGTGCGCTCCCGTCCGGCTCGACATGAGCATGCGTGTGAGGGTGGTCCTTAGAAGGAAAGACGAATGCCTAGGTTGACCGTCCTCGGGAAGAGGTACCACAGCGACGAATAGTTCGGGTTTTCGATGTGGTCCTTCCCTATATCTCCCGGGACGTCATTCCCGTAGATGGGATTACCTTGCTCGTCCTTGTGGTCGTACTCATGCTCCCAGCCTTCCACCATCTTCTTCGGAAGCCTCAACGACTCGAGGTAGTACCGCTGGTCGTTACCATCGGAGAACGAACCCGTGTTGAAGTTCTTCAGGTTGAAGACGTTGTCGATGGTGGCGTAAACCTGCGCATTATTTCCATTCACGCTGAAGTTTTTGGCAATCCGCATGTCCACCATGCGGTAGTCCTTCCAGCGCATGTTATTCTGCACGCCCTGAACGGAGGTCTGGCCGCCCGTCCACGTGAACGCCGGGCCCATCTGCCACGAACCGAGCAAGCTCAGGCGCCAGTCACCCAGCAACGACCCGCCACCGGGGCCGAAATCCGGAGGGGTCAGGAATTCCAGGTTGAACCGCGCGAACGGCTGCGGCACCGGCTTGCTCTGGTAGTAGTCGGTCGTCGTACGCTCGTAGTTACGCTGGTCCTGACGGTTCTGCAGGAACTGGCCGAACCCGAAGTTTCCACCGGACCGGACGTGGTAGGTGTAGTTCGCGAAGCCGCGTACCCACTTCCCGGCATTCCGGAATACGCTGATCTCGATACCGCGCGTATCGGCGTAGTTATCCGGCAGGTTGATGTCGTAGTTCACGAGGCTTTCCTCATCCCGGAATCGGACCCAGCGCATCTGGTTCTTGGTATCCTTGTAGTAGCCGGCGATACGGATGAGGAACTGGTTGAACAGGCTCTGCTCGTAGCCCAGTTCGTATGAGGTAGTCAGTTCGAGCGGCGCACGCGGGTTGGCGATTCGGTGGACGCGGTTGCTGATGTAGTCACGCCGCATCTGGTACAGAAACTCCGCCGGGGACCGCTGCCGCTGGTGACCGTAGTTGAAGTAGAGCTTGCTCGACTCCGTAATCGGGAACGAGAGACCGACGCGCGGGCTCAGGTATACCTTGGGAGAGACGCGCTCCTTCGGGAAGAGGATGTCCATGGAGTCGACATAACCACCCGAAAAGAGGATATCGTACGGATCCTCGAACGTGTACCACTCGAGATTCGGGTCGAGATAATCCAGGCGAAGCCCCACGTTGGCGATCATCCCCTTGAACTCCAGCTTATCCTGAATGTACGCGGCGCCGTAGATCTCCGTATTGCTCCACTTCGTGTAGATGTCGTCGTCCGTGAGCAGGAAGTCCGGCGTCCCGAAGTTGATATTCATGTCCGCCACTTCGAACTCGATACCGGCCTCGATCATGTTCGTCCGGTTCACCTGGCTGGTGAAGTCGAACCGACCGGAATACGTCACGACGTCGCTGGTGTCCCGCAACTCGCTCCAGTGCGCACCCATACGCATGTTCTCCAGCGAGGTCGAGGGTTCGAAGGAGAAGTTGAAGGGCGCCTCGTCCACGCAATACGTGGGCGTGATGCAATGCACCTTGGTCGTGTCACGCACCGGCGGCACCGTTGTCCGGTACTTGGTGTCCATGCGCTGGAGCTGGACTTCATAGAAGCTCTTGGAGCTCAGCGTATGCGTGAATCGGCCACCGATCATCCGGTTCTCGATCCGGCCTGACGTCAACGCACCCGTGCCAAACATCCAGTCCTCGGGACGGTTGTAGCTTGCGATCATGTCCGTGCCGAGCGTCCACTGCCTATCACCGTCCTTGATGATGTCCGTACCGTTGTTCCGGTTGATGCTGGAAGTACCTTTTTCGACGCCCATCATACCCTCTATGACGAGCTTCATACCCGGGCGGATGTCCGATGTCAGCTTGAGCCGTCCCGTGTAGTCGTTGTAGCCGTCATCGGTAAGCGGAATGATGTACTGGTTCTGCTCCGTGCGATACGACGCATAAAACCGCAGATCGCCGAGCGCCCGGCTCACGAGCGGAACGGGACCACCGAAGGCGCCATCGATTACGTAGTCCGGCTGATCGATCTCCAGATTCCGGCGGTGGTAGTATTTGAAGAGTTCCTGTGCCTGCTGCGGCGTCAGGTCGTTGTTCGGATCCGAGTCCTTGGCCAGCGTCTCGGATAGGGCGTTGTAGCCCTGCCAGGAGGGATACTGGCGCTGAGTAAATTCATCCCAACCCTCGCGAGTACCCACCATTGCTACTTGTGGATCGAGGTATGGCCGCAGCCAGTAGGAATTCGGGTCATTGACGTCCATCCCGAAATACTTCTTCCTCGCTGGAGCATAGCTCGCGATGATGGTACCCGAATAGCGGTCACGGTCACCCTCACGCGTAATCACGTTCACAACTCCCGCACGCATATCGCCGTATTTCGCGCTGAAGCCGCCGGACTGTACCTGAACGGCTTCTACGGAGGCATAGCTGACGCCTGTATACGGGTTGTTCTGGCGGCGCGTGCTCATGTCCATGCCGTTGACGAGCACCTTGGAGAGGTTGGCGCCGTCACCACGGATATTCATGCCCTGCACACCGGCCTGCGTACCGACTACCTCCGTGATGTCCGTCACGGGCAGGTTCTCCATCTGCTCCGCCGTCACGTCCACACGGCTGGCCGAGAGGTCCTGTTGGACTACCGGACGCTCCGCTTCGATGACGACCTCATCGAGACCTACCGTCTCTTCGGAGAGCTGGAAGTTGAGCGTCGTCGTCAGGTCGATCGATACGTTCACGTCCTGCTGAACCTGAGGCGTGTAACCCAGGTAGCTTGCTCGGACGGAGTACGTACCCGGCCTGACGTTCAGAATGGTATAAAAGCCATCTATATCCGTGATGGCCCCTTGTGTGGTGCCATCCAGCACCACGCTGACACCGGGCAGGGGGTCGCCTGTGCTCGCTTCCGTAACCTGCCCCGCAATCTTGCCCGTCTGGGCCAGCACAGGAGTCACTACGAAGAAACACACAAGCACGAACAGGAACTGAACCAATCTGTTCATGATTTTGTGGAGTGGGTTGTGATTGGGTGATGAGAACGCACCGGACAAACAACCACACTGCAGGGACCATCTGGACGACATGACCAGGCTGTTCCTTGAGGAGGGCTTACTGAGGGAGGTCAGCCTGGCGGGCATGAACCGACCTGCAAGACACGCTCGGATCAGCCCCTCGGGCCGACTGTCCGACTATTCGTAGCTGTGGTCTCGATTACGCCGTGCCGCTGACCTGTTATGTCCGGCTATGCTTCACTGCAAGCACTCGCACGACTTCTGATCGAACCCTGGTCGATACCACCACTACCCGGCCGGGCTAATGCCGATCCTGTGCAGGTACAAAAGCTTTGTACGACGTATATAGTGCGTTTGCGTGATAATGCGCAAGGCCAAATTGAATGCCTAATACAAACATGATCCATCCTGTTTGGACCTTCTAGGCGATGCCCCAGACACACTCAGAAAGTATGTTGCTCATGAAGCGTCAGTACGATCCTACAGCCCTGGTGAGGTAGGCGTACCATACCAGGCTGCCTACTGATGACGCTACGTTAGATACAAACTTCACTTGACGGGCGCCCCCGTCCCGACGTATCATTCGGACTCTACTCAAAACGGGGCGGCAACCCGGAACGATGCCCGTCCCAGCGTAGTTGAAAAAACACCCGGTCAGGTAGCTCAGTCGGTAGAGCAAAGGACTGAAAATCCTTGTGTCGGGGGTTCGATTCCCTCCCTGACCACTTAACCCTCCCCTCATCCGGGAGGGTTTTTTATTGCCCTCAAACAGAGCTCGCCCACCCTCTTCTTCCGAGTTCTCTACGATCCGGCCCACAACGCCTTCTGCTCCCGTACCCTGATTCAGGTCGACACGTCCTTGGCTCATAATGCTCGCCGGCGCATGCTCCCAGGGTATGTAAAACTGGCGGTACGTGCCCCGGTATCGCTGCAAGCACAGTCAATTCAAAGAAGCATTGCGCGCTCTTTTTCCTATGCTATAGCGCCTGCACTCGCTGCCTATCCCGATATCACGAACGCGTCACCTGATCGGCAGGACCCTCATTGAGCCCACCCGTATATTGCATATGGCCGGTCCTTTGGAACCGGAATATGTACCGGAACCGGCCCCTCTCCCTTCTGGATGATTGTAAACCTGGGTATAGAAGACATGCGTTTCTTCAGCAAAGTATTCAGTCTCGTCAGGCATGACGGTGTGCAGAAGAATCGACCCGACACAATCACATATGCTACTGTTACACACGACGAAGAGGCAGTGATGCACCGGGTAGCCGAACTGGAGCAACACATCGAACACCAGAACCGACAGATCGCCCGCGCCCGGTCTCTTCTCCAGAACGCCGCCTTCCTTGCCGGCTACCATCAACCTTCACTGGAGCGCGACATCCGCATCTTGCTTCGGGAGTTCGATACGAAGGATCCGCAACATGGGACGTCGCCCGCTACGGCCCGAGATTGGCCTCTACCGCCATCCAGCGGCTCGACGACGGTCTCTGCCTGACGAAGCATCGAGCCGCAATCAGGCCTGAGCTCTCGATAGCAAAAAGGAGTGCCTGGAACTGGCACTCCTTACGTCTGACACGTCAGGCAACCAAACAGCGTCGTGGTCCGGATGATCAATTCAGGTACACCTTGCACTGGATGAGGTCGCGATGATTGGCGTCCACGTCCATTGGCAGGATGACCGCGGCATACCCGTTTCCCGGTACGACGAGCAACTCAGGACCGGACGCACATACGTGCATCCGGCGCTTACGCATAGAAATGACTTGGCGCCCTACCGGGTCGCCCAGGGAAGGATCATGCCTCTCTGCATCCTCTTCTCCCATGAAGCATGCTCTGAGTGTCTCATCAAGTCCGATCCGCTGGGCCCGAACGCGATGTAAAAACAGCCCTAGCATGTAGATCGAGGTCAGGATAGAAAAGGCTAGCACACCGAAGAAGAGGGTTTCAAGTACCGGCATAGCACAATCTTGCTTGGAGTTCTGCACGACTTCCGCTCGCAATGGTACTCAAGCGAAAACAGCGGCAGAAGCCGGATTGGGAGCATGCCGAATGGTACTTCCGGCGCGTCACACTGGTATAAACGGCGGCAGAAAGTCGGCCGCCCGTACCTCTGGTATCACATTCAGATCGATTCTCCGGGATAACGGAGCCCCCACATGGAACGAAGCGCATCGAGCGTCTCCATGATGCTCAATGTTTCATCCAAGGGCATGATATCGCTTTCCGTTCGGCCCTCCTTCAAGCACCGCATGACCTCCAACGCCTCGTACTGCAATCCATTACCGGGAAACGGCATTTCAATGGACTGTTCTCCAGCCTCCGTTGTGATCGTAAGGCGTGTCGCATGATGAAACCGTCGGTGCAGTCGCATTCGTCCTGCCGCCCCCATCAAGGTTGCCTCGACTGGCGTATCCACACGAGTCGAGGTAGATAGAACGGCCATATGGCCACCGGCATAGCCCAGCACCATCCCGCCCTGCTCATCAACACCTGTAGGCCCGAGGTGGGCGACACCAGAAACGGTATCCGGCTTCCCCCAGACCATGTACGCCAGATGAATGGGATATACGCCGAGATCGAGCAACGCACCACCGCCCAGGCGCGGATCATACAGGCGATGTTCCGGCGGGAAATCTGCTCTGAAACCAAAATCGGCATGCAACAACAGCGGCTCTCCAATGGCACCCTCCTCGACCAATTCCCTGAATCGCCTGACCAGTGGGATGAATCGCATCCACATCGCCTCCATGACGTAAAGGCCGCGTTCACGGGCAAATGCGATCACCTGGCGCGCTTCCGCCGCGTTTAATGTGAACGGCTTCTCGCAGAGCACCGGCTTTCCGGCCTCAAGACACAGCAGGGTGTTTTCAGCATGCAGCACGTGCGGCGTCGCCACATAGACCACATCGACCTCGGGGTCGCGCGCTAATTCCTCATAACTGCCGTAGGCACGGGAAACTCCGTTTGCTGCCGCAAACCGCCGTGCCGTCTCGACTGACCGGGAACCGACCGCTACGAGTTCAGCATCTGGCACCAGCGGGAGTGCCTGCGCGAACTTGCCGGCAATCTTGCCGGTCCCCAGGATACCCCAACGGATCGGCATGCTCACTGCTGCGGCGAATAAGCGGTCGAATTCGTGCCGGAGCTCCCACGCAGATCGCTGGACCGAATCCCCCGTGTATTCGTCGGAATGCGCAGCAGATACATATCTGCTGTGATATAGAGCGTCGAAAGATCGGGCCCGCCGAACGTCACATTAGACGTTGCCTGTCCTGTCTCCAGGGTTCCGAGTAGTTTTCCTTCCGGTGTGATCACGAGGACACCGCCCGGACCCGTCGCAAACAAATTCCCCCGGACGTCAACCGTAAGACCGTCGAATGCGCCACGCTTCCCCTGCGCTGTCAGAGCCGATCCATCGAAAAATATGCGGCCCTGATCCACTGTTCCATCCGACTGAACCGCATAAGCCATGATGATGGGCCTACTCCCATCCGAAACAGCCACGTACAGTGTGTTCTCATCCGGCGATAGTGCAATCCCGTTCGGGAATGTCAGGTCCCGCGTTAGCAGAGATAGACTACCGTCTCGCCGGAGCAGATAAACGCCGTTGAAATCCAGTTCCTTCAGCGGACTGTTATTCAGGCCCTTCAAACCGTACGGCGGGTCTGTAAAGTAGATGTCACCGGCCTTGTTAAAGACGAGGTCATTGGGGCTGTTGAGACGTTTGCCCTCGAAGTCGCTGGCTAGCATCGTCTTCGTGAAAAGATCCCCGTCGATCCGTGAGATGCCTCGATTGCCGTGATCAGCAGCTATCACAGATCCATCGGCATCGAAGGTGAGCCCGTTCGTTCCAAGCTCTTCCCCTGGAGGCTCCGAACCAGCGTGACCGGCAGGGCGCAGGTAGACACTCAGGCCCTCCCCTTCGGCCCACTTATAAATCGTGTTCTTCGGAATATCGGAGAACAGAAGGTAACCGTCAGGCGACCACGCCGGTCCTTCCGACCATTCAAAACCTTCTGCGACGACCTCCAGTCCTGCGCCACGCGGAATGAGATCAAAAAACGCAGGATCCTCAACGGCAATGGTACCAATAGTTGTCTGCGATGCCGTGCTGCATCCGGAGCCGAGCATAAGCAGCAAAATGCCAGAGAGCCGGACGGTAAGTTTCCTCATGGAGATCATAATTTAGCCAGCAATGCCAATACGAGAGGGGAACTCGGGTACACCTCGAATGCCTAGATTGATACGATAGAGGGCTCCGGCGTGTGGACCGTTAGCGTCCCTGTCATCGCCTCCCGCTGTCGTTATGTACATGTCAGTATAATCCAGTCCTCCAAAGGTCAGACTGCTCACTTTCGGGGTCGGCATTTCGATGCGCAAAACTTCGGTCCCGTCCGGAGCATAGCGTACGATGCACCACCCATCCCACCGCGCAGACCACACATACCCGTCCGCATCTACCGTCAACCCGTCAGGATTCCCCTCACCCTCCGGCACACGTGCAAACATACGCCGGTTGGTCACCTCGCCCGTGACGGCCTCATAATCGTACAGGTAGATTTCCCGAGCATCCGAATCGGTATGATACATACCCGTTCGGTCTGGCGTGAAACCAAGCCCGTTGGATACACCGAGTCCTCCTTGTACGATCATATAGCTGCCGTCTCTGCGGAGCCTGTATAAATGACCCGGACGCTCCCCGGTCGGCATGGTGCCTGCAAATACACGGCCCACCGGGTCGGCAATGACATCGTTGAAACGCGTCTGCCGTTCCGCCGGGATCTCATCGATCAACGTCGTCAACACGCCATCCCGCCACACGCGAACAGCCCCGCGACTCATGAATAATAGCAGTGAGCCATCCGCCTGCAAGGTCATCCCGCCGATGGCATCTTCGCTCTCATAGCACTGCTCGTGCGCCCCCGTATCCGGATCATACCGGAAGATCCGTCCAGCCGGGATGTCCAGCCAGTAGAGCCGCCGCTCCACAGGGTGCCACAATGGGTTCTCCCCCGTTTCACAGGCGTAGTCTGCAATCAGTTCAACTTCGGTTCTGACGACCTCCATACCATTCAGGCCCGAACTGCAATCTTCATTAACTCCGGAATTTCGACCCACGCCCGCTCGCGCGACGACTCGTACCCCTTCTCAGCGAGTTGAACACCCTTGGCAGCCTCCAGGAGATTCCACGGGAAGGGCGTATCCTGAATGACGTGTCTCAAGAATAGCTCCCACTGGGCCTTGAAAGCGTTATCATACGGTTGCTGATCCGGTATCTCCAGCCAGTCGTCGTAATAGCTGTGGGGATTGTCCACATCCGGGTTCCACACCGGGCGGGGCGTCGCGCCGTAGGGTTGGACCCAGCATTTCCTCAATCCCGCAACGGCCGAACCACGCGTCCCATCGACCTGTATCGTCAGAAGATCGTCCCGCCGCACACGTACCGCCCACGATGAATTGAACTGTGCAATGATTCCCCCTTCCAGTTCAAAGATCGCATAAGCAGCATCATCTGCAGAGGCCTTGTATGGCTTCCCCGCCTCATCGCGACGTTCTGGAATATGCGTCGCCGCTATGGCCGACACCGCTTTTACCTCGCCGAACAGATTATCCAGTACGTACCGCCAGTGGCAAAACATATCGAGAATGATCCCGCCGCCATCCTCGACGCGGTAATTCCACGAGGGGCGCTGCGGCGGTACGAGATCCCCCTCGAAAACCCAGT
Source organism: Rhodothermales bacterium (assembly GCA_041690215.1). Taxonomy (GTDB): domain Bacteria; phylum Bacteroidota; class Rhodothermia; order Rhodothermales; family DASSAV01; genus DASSAV01. The sequence continues at coordinate 201,925 of JAWLHQ010000006.1, read as the reverse complement.
ACCCGAACTCTCCCCGCACGGACAGGATCTGTCCGAAGAAACCACTGTCCCGCAGGATCTTGAGTTTCAGCATGCCGGGTAGCCAGAGCTTGTCCTGAACGACTCCGTGTTTCACTCCGCGATCTTCAGCCTTGTAAAACAACTCCAGCGCCGTTTCCGTGGAAAGTGCCGTGGGTTTTTCGCAGTAGACGTGCTTTCCCGCTTCGATAGCCCGGCTCACGCTCTCGACGCGCCGATCCGTCGTCTGCGCGTCGAAATAAACCGGATAAGCCTCGTCTTCCAGCACCGAATCCAGATCCGTCGTGATCTTGTCGACGCCGGATAGTTTCGCAAGGTGCTCTAGCTTCGTCCGGTTGCGGCCGACCAGCACCGGATCCGGCATGATCGTTTCTTCGGCATTCAGTTTCACGCCGCCCTGTTTGATGATCGCAGCGATGGAGCGCAGGAGATGCTGGTTCGTCCCCATGCGACCCGTAACGCCATTCATGATGATACCGACCCGGTGAGTCTTCATGTATGTGCTGAACCCTGGTTGAATAGGAGTCTTATTGTACTTGTGCTCACGTATTCATGTCTTCAGAAAAACCCGTCGACAACGTTGGGTCGGACACACATGAACACTCGAACACACTGACCCATGGACACTGCTATACATGCGTGCACTGTGGGCATGCCCCCTCGGGCAGCGGAGGTGCATCGATGCCTGCGCGCGGGAGTGTTCCTTCCAGTTCCTGCTTCCAGTGAGCTACATCGCCAGCCGGACCGTAGCAGTAAATCATCTTCAGCGGCTGGTCCCCCACGTTTGTCAACTGATGAAACGCGTTTGAGGGGATGTATACAGCCTGTCCGGCTTGAATGGCTTGCCGTTCCTCCCCGATACAGATCTCACCCGTCCCATCCAACACGAAGTACACCTCTTCCTGCTCGTGGTTGTGCCACGGCACTTGCCCCCCACCCGGTTCCAGGGTCACGAAACCCATCGAAAAATTGGAAGCCTGTATCGGAGAGGCACCTCCCACGAGATTCTGCGTCAGCCGCCGGGCCGGGTAGGCCCGACCCGCTATGGTCGATAAGTCCGCTACCGTCATAACAATGTGCTTAAATCGGCGGGCTATCGCCCGTATCAACATACCACACCATAATCTCCTCCTCTCATATCCCGAGCCTTTCCATGATCTCTCGAAGCACGGCCAGATCGCTTTCAGGCCGGTGCATTCCCGAAGGATGGGGACGATCCGAATCGATCCAGCCCCTCAGCTTCAGAAACTGCGCGGCGCTGTGCTTATAGGCAGGCACGGGCGAACGAAACGTGAAATTGCCAAGGTACTGGAGTTTATCGTTCAATTCGTAGAACTCAGGCGAACCTGATTCCCAGAGTGCATCCCGCTGGGCGAACAGGTCCGGGGCCATGGTACTGAGGCCCAGCAGGTAATCACTCCCATACATCACCATATCGATGGCAAGATCATTGCCGGTGAGTACCATGAAATCCGGGCGGCGCTCGTCACGAAGCCGAAGCCGTTCCCATTCCAGTTCGCGGCTCAGAGACGAATGCTTCGCACCGATGCACTGGGGAATATCCAGCAACCCTGCGTAGGTCTCAAGGTCGTAGATCATCCCGAAAGGCGCAAACATAACCCCCAGTTCGAAACCGATGAAACGGGGGGCAACCTGCGCGATCTGCTCATAGGCATTGACAATACGCGCGGGCTCCTGCCGGGTAAGGCCATACGACTGAAAGATGACGGGCGTCCCTCCATATTCCTGGATGAGTTCGATCTGCCTGCGGTAGGCTTCCAGCGAAAATGCCGCTCCCGACTCATCTTCCACGAATGCGCCGGCTACGAAGGACCGGCCTTCTAGTACGTCCCGTGTATGCTCGAGGACCAACCGTCGCGAAGCTTCGTCCAGCAGATTCACGTAACCGGTATCCATGTTTACAGCTGGCGTAAGTCCAGCCTCTGCCGTACGGGCGACGTGCATGCGAAATCCATCCCAGTCAACGCCTTCTTCGTCCTCACGGAATGGCAAAAGAATCGCCGACATGCCGGTGATCTTCCGCCGTGGCTGAATCATCTGAATCGGATCATTTACCTGCTCTGTCTGTGCCGCCTCAGGCGTCAAGCTGCTCATGAATCTCTTCCCCTTAATCTGGATTGAACGGTCAGCTAACCTAACGCTCAGCCTCACATCCTTCCTTCAGGCTGGCATCTCTGAAGCGCGGGACACCGTCTCGTCCATCAACATGGAGATCCTGGCCCGGCCTACCGTTACCTCTACGGCATGCCCCTTGAGATACGGAATCACCGGATTAGGAACAAGAGGATTGTCCACATTGCAATCCTCACAGTTCGTCTTCACCCCTGTCTGTCACCGCCCGGAGAGATACTTCTTCATGCAGTCATCGAGGCGCAGGAATAGATGAAGCCAATTAATACGTACAGCGCACGTATGTGCCGGAGAACAGCATAGCTGCGCCGCAACAAACCCCGTAACCCACTCTAAATCCAGGCTCCACACGCCTCAACAGAACAAAAACCGGAAGAATGATTGTAAGGTGCTTCCAGACAGCCTCGACGAATATCGCGTGTTCACGCGCGAATCGGCTGAACCCTAACCCTATTCACGGCCCGAATCTTGATCTCATGGAAGCTAGCCCAGAGCAAACACTGACACGCCGGCAGAGAAGTGCATTCGCTAAAGCCAAGAACGCGGCGGAGATCGTGTTGAAACGGCGCATGCGTGTGCTTCATCTGGCGCGGGAAGCCTACACAAAGCTCGCCGGAGAACAAGATGCCATGACCCGGGTCAAGAACGATCTGCTACTGATGCTGAGGCTTTCAAGGGCATGGGCACTTCGTGAGTACAGAACGATTCCGTGGAAATCGCTCCTCTACATCATCGCCGCCATCGTTTACTTCGTTAATCCCGTAGACCTCATTCCGGATGTGCTGGCAGGTCTGGGCTTCATCGATGATGTAGCTGTCATCGCCGCCGTTGTGCGCGCCATCCGCAATGACCTCGATGCCTTTCATGATTGGGAGCAGGAGCAACTCAGAGGCGTCATATCCTCGAGCAGGAATGTGCCTGCTTCCGGCCAGACCCATAAAGAAATTGCCTGACCTGTCTCAACGAACTCTGAAGAGGAAGAGCAAGCATTCATGATGGGCTCTATCGATAAAACCCGAGGCGAACGTATGCCCGTACTCCCTCTTCGCCATACGCGGCCTCAGCCCTGAAGACGGCGCGGGAGCGGATGATCAAGCGTAGTGCGGCCCCCACATTCACTTTCGTGTCCTCGATTTCAATGTCGGAAAATCCAGGAAAGACATTGCCCGCATCAAAGAACACAGCCGGTTGGATATAGGGCCACCCGTTCCATCGATACTCAATGTTCGCGAGCAGCGCGTTTTGATCTCGGAATTGAAAGGTCTCGTACCCGCGCAGTGTACGTGATCCACCCAGTGTCGGAAGCAGATAGAACGGCACCTCATCATCTTCATCCGGCGTCGTAAAGAGACCGTATTCCCGGAATGCAATAACGTGCTTCCCCCCGGACAAAGGCAGGTACTGCTGTAGTTCGACCTCTCCTTCCGTGAAGCTGAAGCCATCTCCATCGACCTGACTGTATCGCCGCACCTCTGCGGTGCCATATAGTCCGCGTGTGGCCGTAAAGGAGATATTCCGTATCCGTGGGCTTGTCGGTGCAAGCCGGCTCCCGAACGCCGTCGAGTAGTCCAGATCACGCGTATCATACTGCAGCCATGCCCCAAAGAGACCGTAGCGCGTATCTACCCCAAAGCCCGGGACCTCCACAGGATCGAAAACATCCTCGATGTCCGGCTCATCATCGTCTTTCCCTGATCCGAGATAGTTGGCCAGATAGGACGCGTGTACGCCTGCAAGCAGGTCGTCGGCCACGATATAGCCCAGTTGTGCTCCCGTAATCAGGTCATTGAGACGGTAGTCGGTTTCGTCATCATCCGAGACATCGGGTCCGATCCCGAAGAAATTCTCTTCCGGCATATGCCGGTACCGCCCGAATCCGTGTAGCAGGAACGATCCCCACTCGTAACCCAGTTGCGCACCGACCGAGTAATAGTTACGGTGACTGCCTCGGAGATCAACAGCGGTAAAAAGATGCTCACTCCTTATAGGAATGAATCGGATGCCCACCGTGATACCGGCGCCGCTCTGAATCCCGCCGACGAGCGGCGCTAACCGTAATGTCTCAACACCTTCTACCGGCTCCGCTTCATCCCGGTCGAGCACGTCCTGCAGGTCGTCTATCCGCTCTTCAACCCACGACGTATCCTGCTCTACCTGCTCGCGATCCTGAGCAAAGGCGCAGACGTACAGGCCGGGTGAAGCAATGGAATCAGAAAAGAACATGAGCGAGACTACTGCTGCCCGGAGCAGCATCATCCTGACATAACCCGGGATGCCTGTCGCTCCATCCCTGGGGGGCAATCTCACGGTACCTCTCTTCACGTCTCTTACCCCTGTGAACTGACTGGACTGAGCCTTTCACGAAGCCCCCACGTCTACGTTCAGGTTAGACATGATCCCATCTGGTAACTTTTCAACGAACACGCTTTGTGTGGGGTAGGCAAACTCAATCCCTTCCCGCTCGAAACGCTCGTAGAGCATGAGATTGATGGCCTGCTGAATATCCATATAAGCATTGTAATCCGGAGTCAGCACGTAATAAACCACCTCGAATACCAGGGCAGAATCTCCGAACTCCTTTAAGTGTGCCCGGTCGAACCGGGTCATCTGCTGGGCCTCTACGGCTTCGCGAAGCATATCTGGAATGGCTTTGAGCTTCGCGGTGGGCGTTTGATAGATCACACGTACCGTAAACTGGATGCGCCGCTCCCGCATCCGCTTGTAGTTCCGTATCCGGCTCTTGATGAGATCGCTATTCGAGAAGATGATCTCTTCACCGCTCAGGCTACGGAGCCTCGTCGTCTCCAACCCGATATCCTGCACCGTACCCTGAAACGTATCCACGACCACATAGTCACCGACGGCAAACGGTCTGTCTATCACGATGGAGAGGGACGCGAGAAGATCGCCGAGAATGTTCTGTACGGCCAGCGCCACAGCGATACCACCGATGCCGAGTCCGGTCACCAGAGCCGTAATGTTTACGCCCAGATTGCTCAGAGCAACCAGCAACACCATGGTCCAGAGCACCAGCCGTCCTACGAACCCAAACGCCTGTATGGTCGTCACAGCGGCCGGATTGCTCTCCAGTTTCTCTGCGCGGAACCGCTCGACGAGGAGGTGAATCAGGCTGTTTCCCCAGATGACGACCTGAAGCAGGACGACCATCAGAACGACGGTACCGATCCAATCGAACGCATCCGTTATGGTGGCTGCGACTCCGCCTGCAAGTAACAGACCTACTGCGATCAGAAAAAATGCCCGTGTCTGGCTCAATACGGATGCGAACAAATCTCCGTAACGATGAGACAACCGACTGGCCATTTCTCCAATGCGCTTCGCAAGAAGGCGGTGGATCGTCAATAGTACGAGGCTGATCACCACCCATGCCGCCAGAAAGATGAGCCATTCACGAAGCGTCGCGCCGTAGATGGTCCAGTCGAGGTATTCGCTTTCAATTGGAAACAGATCGTTCATATCTACCCGGATTGTTCAACGCTACTATCTGAACGGAGGCGAGTGTTCGAAGATACACGTGGCATGGAGCTCGAATCGGATGGGGTACGCCGGTACCCTGGGTGCATACGGATTTGCCGCTGGGACCACAGTCTATCATGCATTCCGAGCTGGAATTCCGGGAATTCGTTAAACTTTGGCTACGGGCCTTTCCCCTGGAACTCCTGGCACAAATTCGGGTTGACCGGCGCACCTTCCCGCATCCCTCCAGTGGTCGTATAAAGGTTACGTATGGAATCAACAAGCAGTAGCGATTTTCAGGAAAGACGCGTCGGGCCTACTGTCTCTAAAGATAAGTGGGTCAACCACGCAAAGGTGAAACTCTCTAAAGGGTACTCCCTGATCATCGGTAAGAATAAAAGGACTGCCAACTTCTACCTGCGTTCGAAGGGCTTCGAGATGTGCCCGTACAACGTAGCAAAACAACTCGTAAAAGACGGTCAGGTCGTCGAGGTAGGCGAACATCCCCTCGGTATCATGTACCGCCTTGCAGACAACGTCGCGCCCGTCGAAGTAAAGCGGAAGCCTGCCGCTGCCACCAAGGTCGAGGAGCAGCCGGAAGTCATCGATGATATCGAGATCGAGGAAGACGACGATGTCGATGACGTCGATGATGTCGACGACGTAGAAGACGTGGACGAAGATGTTGAGGACGACATCGACGACGAGCTAGGCGACGAGTTCTAGTCCGGACTCGATCCACCGCTCCTGTTTGAGACAAATGCCGGCATCCATCGAACAAAATTCTTGATTCATCGACCAATGAACTACATTGGTCGAAAATCGGCAAAACGAGCGATCGCATCTTCGTACGTTAGGTCCAGAAAGCCACGTGATGTCTATAAAGGATACCATGTGGGCTAAAGAGGCAGACCAGGCAGGGGGGTCTGCCTCTTTCTTTTTATGACGTTCCCGCCACTTTAGGCCTCTCTGCCCTCCCCTGACGCTAAAGACACGGCGAGCAGGAAACCAGGCGGGAAATCAGGTGTGAACAGGGAAACCGGCATTGTACAGATCTCTGCGGAGATCCGATCTCAAATTATCGGTTTCCGTCCACGCCTGCGTTGTACCCCCATGATCTTCTTGTCCAACTTGAGGAAGTGGACACTAGGGCTGCTGCTCCTGCTCTCGAGCACAGGCAGTGTATTGGGCCAGCCCGTTCGGACACACGCTCACGCAGTTTCCGAAAGTTCCCGGGACGAACTTTCGGAAACGGAGGTGCGTCTCCACCGCTTGTTTATTCGCGGGCTTACCCGCGCCGAACTGAACGATCATGTGGCAGCGGTGGAACTCCTGTCGCAGGCGCTGCAACTCGCGCCGGACTCCCCCGCTATCGCGTCGGCACTTGCAGCGTCGTACCAGGCTCTCGGTAACCTGACAACAGCGCTTCCCTATGCGCAGGCGGCTGCGGAAGGCGACGCGAATAATGTCTATTACCAGATCGCACTGGCACGACTCTACCGGGCTTCTTCCAATCCAGACGCCGCCATTGCGGCCTACCGCGCCGTACTCGCACTGACGCCCCGCAACGAGGAAGCCTGGATGGAACTCGCTCAAATGCTTGCCGCTACGGGTGATTATCGGGGAGCGATAGATGCGTACCAGCATCTACTTGCCATCCGTGGAGAGGTCCTCGACATCCATGAACAGATACTCAACCTCTATACCATACAAGACGACACGTCCGGTATCCGGCAAACGCTTGAAACGATCCTCCGGCTGGCGCCCGCTCGTTTCGAATTCAGAGAACGACTCGCTCAGCTCTACGTCCGCCAGGAAAAGCCGGACAAGGCTGCGGCGCTGTTTGAAGAGGTTCTGGAATCCGACCCTACCCATACCCGGGCCGGTCAGGCGCTTGCCGATCTCCGGAGAACACAGGATATCACGGACACCCACGGAGCCGCGCCGCTGGCAGAGGTCCGGTCCGAACCCGTCATACACTCGCAAGCGAATGCCGCGTCAACTCCTGTACCCGGCCAGTCTCGGCTGGCAGCGGCGCTGACCTCGGAATCGGTCGGGACAGCCACGGCCCGCTCCAACAAAGAGGAGGCAATTGCAGAAGCGGAAACTCTGCTCCAGATGCTGGAAACCGATCCGCGCGACCTGCATCTGTGGGCGCGCGCGGCGGAAGCCTACCGCCGCATGGGAGATGCCGACCGCGCCCATGCGATCCTCGAAGAAGCGCTGCTGCTCTTCCCGGATCAGCCGGTACTCCTCAGCGCATCGGCCCTCACCCTTCTGGACATGAACCGGCTCAAAGAGTCCGCCGCCTTACTCGAAGAAGCCCTTGCTTACCTGGCTGAAGATGATGTCGAGGACGTGGAACTTCGATCCATGCTACTGACCGGACAGGCCATAGTGTACGAACGCCAGGGCAACATGCAGAAATCGGACAGATTGTATAATGCGGCACTCGACCTTCACCCGCAAAACAGCCTGGCATTGATGAAGTATGCCGTCAGTCTTGCCACTCGTGATGGGCATAACGAACACGCATTGTCTCTCGCCCAGCAGGCCGCCTCGGTTGCTCCCGAAGATCCGGCCATACTCCACGCCCTGGGGCACATTTACCTGATGCAGGGCGACCCGCAGCAAGCCCGAGTGTGGCTCGAAAAAGCCATCGGAGCGGGCAGTGTGGATGCACGCGCATTCATGCACCTGGGAGATGCACACGAACAACTTGGCGACAGGGAACGGGCACGGCATTTCTGGCGGGAGGCCCTGCAACTGGATCCAAATAACCGCACTATCATTGAGAAGCTGGATTGATCCCCGACCGTTCTAGGCCTCCCGGACAATCAGGAACCATCTCGACGCCTACCATACCCTTGCATTCGATGCCACACATGCTCCGGCACGGACATCTCATTACCCTGTACGCTATCCTCGTCACGCTCTTTCTCTCTGCCGGCTGTGCAGGTACACGCAAAGTTGCTGAACCGAGGCCCGGTCTGCCTGCGCGTTTTCCGAATCATTCCATTGCAGAAGTTCGCCAGAATATCGCGTTCACGACGGACACGCTTGCTTCCTTCAGTGGCCGGGCCAGCTTCGTCGTGGATACGCCGGACCAGAGCGGCCGCTTTTCAGCAACCGTCCGTGCACATAAAAGCGATTCCGTATTCCTCAGCATAAGCCCTGGGCTCGGCATCGAAGCTGCTCGGGCGCTCGTTACGCCAGACAGCTTCTTCCTGTACGACCGCATTCGGAACGAACTCATGTACGGGTCGGTCGATGCGGCCGGAGGCTCACTCGGTGTCCCCGTCGGAAACGAAGATCTTTTCCGCAACCTGCTCGGAATTATTTTCCCAGAGCCTGATGTGCAATGGTCCCTCACGTCGAGTGACTCTCTCTACTATGCCAGGGACCCTTCCGGGCAGCACATCTACACGATTGACCCGGCATACTGGCGTGTCGTTCGTTACGAAGAACGGACTCCCTCGGGAGAGCTTATCGAAGAACGTGCGTTCTCCGAGTTCACCCTCTTCGATGGCACATATCTCCCCCGTAGGATTACGTTCAGACGCCCCCTCGACCACTCGAGTGCGTCACTGTACTACCGCGAACTCGACTTGAACCCCGGATCGCTCTCGTTTGACCTGCGCGTCAGCGAATCTGCGGATAGAATCCCGATCTCCTACTGACGCCGGCTGGAAACACCATATATGCGCAGTCCGGCTCTTCTCCTTCCCGGTACAAATTGTCTCTGTCTCCCCTCTCACAGAGTGGGGTTTTGTGGGTAGCCATGATGATGGATGTCATTTAGACACCATGAACCGGCCCCTGCAATCGACTCGCCTGAGATTGCTCCAGGCATTGGAACGGCAATTGCTCAATGGAAAGGTGCGAACGCATTCCGCATTCGCAGCGACTGTTTCTGAGCACTGGCCGCATGGTATCGTACCGCATCCTACTCTGGATATTCCTCCTTGGACTATCACTCTGTCCTCTTGCGTACGGTCAGCTTCCCACCCGGGAAGATGAAACCGCGCAGCGGCTCCTCAGCCTGGAGGAACAGATTGAACTCGACCGCAGGCGTCTCTCGGATGCATCGTATGCCGAAGAGACCTCCATGGAGGCGCTCAACCAGATCGATCGCGAGATCGCGTTACGAGAGGAACTGGCCCGTACCTACCGCCTCCGGCTCCAGCAACTCAGCTTTGCGAGTGACTCGCTCCGAATATCCTTGGCTGCATTGCAGGAGGACGTAGAGCGCCTGAAAGCACAGTACCGTACCCGTGCCGTTCACGCATATACGTACGGCCGGTTGCATGACCTCGCACTCATCCTCGCATCCAGTTCCATCAACCAGATGCTTATCCGAGCGCGCTATCTGCAGCGGTTCGGCGAACAACGTGAACGCAAGCTGGCTTCCCTCGCGAGCATGAGCCAGTCGCTCAAAGCACGGCAGGATGAACTCCTTGCCATGCGCCAGCAAACGGAAGAACTGCTCGCCAAGGTAGAAGAGGAAGAACACTCGCTTATCGAACTGAAACGAGATCGCCAGCAACTCATAGCCCGGCTCCGCAATCAGCGTGCTGACATTGAGCGTGAGTTGAGGCGGAAACAAGCTCAACAACAGGCCCTCGAATCGATGATGCGCAGGCTGACGGCCGCAGGCTCGAAACAACCCGCATCCGACGTATCCGCACGTCCTGACGCTGGCACACCCTACGTTGAACTCACCGGCACGTTTTCTCACAACAAAGGACGACTCCCCTGGCCATCGGAAGGTGTCGTTCAAGAGCCCTTCGGTGACGTCGTAAACCCGGTGTACGGCACGACCACATCGAATCCGGGCATCCTCATCGCTACACGTTCGGGTGCCGATGTACGCGCCGTCTTCGATGGAGATGTCATGCTCGTGGACGTCATGCCGGACTTCGGCACGATTGTCACCATCGACCACGGCGAATACAAAAGCGTCTACAGCAACTTTTCCATGCTCTACGTACATGCAGGCGACCACGTGAGAGCAGGCCAGATCATCGGAAAAGCTGGTACGCGGAACGACCCGAAAGGCGAGGGCATCTTCTTCGGCCTGTTCAAGAATGGCGCCCCGATTGACCCCGTTCCCTGGTTTAATGCACGCTAATCCGCCACACAATACCATGATTGTCATGGCAGATTCGCGCCGCACGTCACGTTACAACATAAGAGCACGGCTGGAGCGGAGATATGCGTTACAGCACGGGAAAACCCGCTTGATCCTGGCTTTTTGACGAAACGGACTACATCGTAACACTGAAACCTTCGGTTAGTAACGCGGTAACCCTGTTGATACGAAGCTGTTATTTTTGTAATGTATACTCAGCGGACCCACACTCCCTTGTAGGTCCGGTCTCGTATAGCGCATGTGAGACCTTATGAAGCATTGGCTACAACTTTTAGCAATCCTGCTTCTCACATCCCTGGCGGGCTACACACAGCACGCTATGGCCCAGTCTGCTCCGGCAACCCTCGTCGGTGATCAGATCACGGAGCCCTACGTTCTTACCTCCGCCTTCCCGAATCCTTTCACTTCCACCACTCGGTTCAGCGTGACGGTACGCGAGCGCCAGCTGGTAAAAGTGCAGGTATTCAATATTCTGGGACAGCCGGTCCGCGAACTGCACTCCGGCATCATGGAAGCAGGCGAAACGCTCACTTTCACCTTTGATGGGAGCGACCTCCCCAGCGGCATTTACATCTACCGCGTTCGCGGCGAACGTTTCACCGCCGCCCGACAGGCCACACTCCTGAAATAACCTCGGACGGGTAACCTGAGCGGCTCCCGTACAGCGTTCCACTTCCCGTCATTGCCCCGCACATACGCATACCTGTCAGAAAGGCGTGGTAGTCCTCTGACAGAACACCCGTCCCTATTTCACCCCTACCCTCCCCCACAACGTCAAGCCCGGCCCCGACCGGACATCCAGCCACCACAACCTGAAAGACTTCTACCACGGCACCATCCGGCAAAGCCCAACCGCTCCCTCGAAGGAGCTGTCGCGCAAGCGACTGAGGGTGTTCCCCAATTCACTAGCTTGCTTCCTCCAGACCGCTGCCCCTTCTGGTTTTTGCCGACCGCTGACCACTGACCGCCCCACCTCACATATGTAGGTTATAAGAATAACCTCGACACGACGCCTACGGCCTCCTACCTTGTTCTGAAAACAAGGAGGTCACCATGCAAACACCCACTCCTGCTACACCCACCTTCTCTCCCCGGCAACAGGCCATCCTCGCCAGCCTCGCCCGAGGCACCTCTCGCACTGCCGCCTGCCACAGCGCCCGCGTAAGCCGACGCACCCTCTACAACTGGATCAAGGCCGATCCCACCTTCGCCCAGGCCGTCGAAGAAGCCGAATCCGGAGCCATCGCCCAAGCCGAAGACCTCGCCTATGCATGCGCCATGAAAGCAGCAGACGATCCCCGCTACCTGCGTGCCCTCTTCTTCTGGCTCAAACACAGAGCCGGATGGACCCAGGCCAGAGCCGACCGTCCACCCCTGCCACCACAGAGCCATGCCGATCATGCCGCACAGGCCACCCATGCCGTAGGGGCGCAGCGTGCTGCGCCCTCACCCTCCACCCTCGATCCGGCATCTCCCTTCGGCGACGGCATACCCGAAGAAAACCCCGTGATCGGTGTGCCATCTGTGCCATCGCAGCCCTCAGACCCCGGAACCATCCCACCGCTGCCAATCCGCAATATACACCCCCTGACACCGCCGAATTTGTAAACTACGTTACACCGGCTTCACAATCTGAGCGCATCGAGGGGAAGGTCCGCAGCCTGAATCCAGCTTCAGGACTTGGCCGCCTCGGCACGCGACTTCCCGGACCGGTCACGCAGGAATTCGATAACGGGGGGGAGGAGAGAGAGAATGATGATGACGAGAACCACCAGGGAGAAATTGTCCTTCACGACCGGAAGGTTGCCGAAGAAATAACCGGCGTAGAGGAAGCTCGATACCCACAGAAGCCCGCCAATGACATTGAACATCGCAAACCGCACGTACTGCATCTCGCCGATACCGGCAACGAAAGGCGCAAACGTTCGGATGATGGGCATGAACCGCGCGATGATGATCGTCTTCCCGCCGTGCCGCTCGAAGAACACCCGCGTTCGGTCCAGATGCTCCCGCTTGATCAGTCGCGAACGGGTCGTGAAGACACGCGGCCCGACAAACTTGCCGATGTTGTAGTTCGTGGCATCCCCGATGATGGCCGCCACGAGCAGTACGACGAAAAGCAGGTGGACGTTCAGCACGGTCGTTGCGGCAAGTGCCCCTGCTGCAAAAAGAAGCGAGTCTCCCGGTAGGAAAGGCGTGATAACCAGCCCCGTCTCACAGAAGACGATGAGGAAAAGAATCGCGTACGTCCATAGCCCCATATCCTCGATGATTCCGGCCAGATATAGGTCGACGTGCAGGATGAAGTCGATGAGTTCGTACATGGAAGATAAAATAGAGGGGCACGACAAGTCGTGCCCCTGACAGGTCACTCACAAATGACGTGACAGCGCCTCGACGCTAAAACTCAACGCCGACGGGACCCGCGCGTTCTCCCTATTGTTGTTTTCTCAGAATTTTGCTGTACGACCACCCGGCTAGTCCGAGTACGAAGAGCCAGCTTCCAGTCATGAACAAAACGGCGCCGGTAGACATAGTGCGTTGCGGTTAGACGTCAGGAAAGGTTGGGACGGCTCACTTCGGCGATTTCCCGGGCGCGTGTCAGAGAGTCCAGGTTCGCCGGATCTACCTCTTCGAAGCCCTCGCGATCGTTATAGCCGTTTCGCTTCCATGCGAGCCGGACTAGGATCAGGAATACGATGGCAAAAGCCACGATGACGAGGCGAGAGAAGAGCACGTATGGAACAGACTCCTCGGGATACGCCGACCCGCCCGGGCTTTTATCCATGGCAAGGATGGGGATGGCATCTTCGATCCCCCACCACAGGAAGATGAAGAGGAGGTAGGCCGGTGTGATGTAGGTCATGATGAATTTGAACACCTGCGGCAATGTGATATCGGCACCATCATGGATGGAGCGCCAGGCGTTCTCCGGTTTGAAGACCCACATGAACAGGATCACCTCGATTACGGCGAAGAACGCCAGGCCGAAGGTACCCGCCCAGTAATCCCACTCATCGAGGACACCGTATTGGAGCCAGAAGATGTGCATCAGGCCGATGACCAGAACGACTGCACCGAGTGTCCACGCCACGCGCTCCCGCTTGAGTCCGAACTCTTCGCGGAAGAAGGCCACGATCGGTGTGGACATAGCAACCGATGAGGTGATACCGGCAAAGAAGAGCAGGCCGAACCACATGAACCCGAGAATATTGCCGAACGGGAGCTGCTGGAAAACAACCGGCATCGTCGCGAACCCGATGTTGAAGGAACCCGATGTGGCGATTTGCGTCGCGCCCGTCACGCCGAAGAACACCACCGCCGCCGGAATGGCGATGGAGCCACCGAGAATCACTTCGGCAGTTTCATTCGTCGCGGACGTAGCCACTCCGTTGAGGAGGATATCGTCTCGCTTGCTCAGGTAGGAAGCGTACGTCTGAAGCGTACCCATGCCCACCGAGAGCGTGAAAAAGGTCTGTCCGGCAGAGGCCAGCCATACACTAGGCTGGCTGAGCCCCGACAGGTCGGGACTGTAAATGAATTGAAGTCCGTCCAGGGGTGAAGCACCGATTCCCGGCTGGGGGCTCATGGTGAGAACCACGATGGCAAGTACCAGCGCGAAGAGAAACAGAATGGGCATGCCGATCTTCGCCAGCCGCTCGATTCCGCCCGAGATCCCTTTCGAAACGACCCAGATGTTGATGGTCAGCGTGATGAAGAAGAACGTGAACGCTTTCCAGGCGCCATGTACGGTAGAGTCGCCAATGGACTGGAAGGACTGGAGATACTCCACCATGGCTTCTTGCGTCTCACGTCCCCAGTAGTCCTGCGTGAGCGAGAAGAACGTGTAGGCCAGAGTCCAGCTCTCGATGTACGTGTAATAGATCAGGACGACGAGTGGGATGATGAGCCCGATGACACCGACGTACTTCGCAGCGGGGTGGCGCCAGAGCGAGGCGAACATGCCGGGCACGTGCCCCTTGCGATAGCGTCCGCCATGCCGTCCGATACCCCATTCAATCCACATCAGCGGAATGCCCAGAAGCAACAGGGCAATGAAGTACGTGATCATGAACGAGCCGCCGCCGTTGGCGGTAGCCTGCGTAGGAAAGCGCAGAAAGTTACCGAGGCCTACCGCATTGCCCGCCATCGCGAGGATGAGGCCGATGCGGCTTCCCCAGGCCTCATTCGCCGAGCTGGTCTTCGACATCTGGTGGATACGTTAGAGTGGAGTATGACTGGTCGGAGCTGTCATTGATAAGCGTCTCATGCGCGCTCCGAAGCTCCCTTCCATGGATGGCATTGCTCCAGGCCTGACCAGAGGAAGAGAGGCGGGGCGATGTGGGTTGGTCCCCGCAGCAGGAATACATATGTGCTTCCGCGCCATAATATAGAACGGGAGATGCAGATCCCAAAACCCTTATCGCAGATCAGGCCCCCTTACATGCATGATCTTTTCCAGAGTATACCCGCTATTAATACATAGTTAAAGCATACTCCTCTAAGCTATTCAGGCCGGTAGCGCTTGCAGCCCTTTCCTGCCAACTCATCCTTCCTTACTTCCAGGGCAACGGCTACGGCGATAATCATTCGATTTCACCCGGGTGTCCAGACCGTAGCCCCCGGCAATAGGCTGACCAGACTCCATTACCGCCGGCACAGGTAGTACGTGTATGGCGAGCAGACGAGTAATGACAGCCGGCATAAAAAGCGCACCTGTCGTGACCGGCAGGTGCGCGCGAAAGGGTTGCTTGAGAGTCGATTCGATTCCCGCCGCCTGGCAGGTCTGCTCAACTGGCCGGATGGCTCAAGCTGTACACGTAAGTAGCCACTGCCTGGATCTGTTCATCCGTGAGTTGGGCGCCTCCCATGGGAGGCATGGGGGCAGGGCTTTCAACGGGGTTCGGAACTCCGGTGCGAACGAGATCCGCGATCTTCTCAACCGTCACTGGCTGCTGGATATTCAGCCACTGATCGTCCGTAAGATTGGGCCCCAGTCCCGAAATACCCTCTGCGTTCTGGCCGTGGCAGGTAAAGCAAATGCCCGTACTCGTAAAGATTTGCTGTCCCTGCTGCACAAGGGCTTGATCCACGGTTTCTCCACCTGCGGTCTCTCCGCCTTCTGTGGTGCCTTCACCTCCTCCACCTCCACACGCTGAAACGAGGATCATGAACAATGCAAGCAGCCCGGTCTGAATACGGTAAACGTGCTTCATGGTCTGGTATCTGGTTAGATTGTACGGTCTCCAATGTACAGTCCGCAGGTGTGTCTTCCCACTGCGTTACCACATTTTGTATCTAGATCAGGGAGGTTGGAGCGATACACATGGGGGCCTCCCCCTGAGTATCCAGTAAACAGGATCGCGCTCCTCGTCATCGTATTAGGTAACTGGTGCTCGATCCAATGGATCATACGAGCACAGCCTTCCGTAGCATGCCTGTCGCCCAGATTACGCACCAGGACGTCGAACCCATGGAAGGTCGGTGATTCACCACACATCGTCAATGCCCGATCCGGCTTTACGGATTTTGGAGCAGGTTCATCCTCCCGTGGGATCTCTTCCGGAACTCATCCAGACCATCCTTCCTTACCTGGAACCCGGTTTCTGTGATGCGGCGCTATCGCCACGGGCTGATGGAGCGGCGGAGAGAGAACGTAAGGCGCGTATTGCTTTGGTCGTTTTTGCGGATCCAGAACTGATTCAGCATACGGCTATAGGTGTAGGAGGCACGCGCCTCAAAACCGAATAAGAACAACGTGCCTTGCACACCGCCTCCGAATTCAACGAGGTGATAGAATCTCGGAATGTCTGGAATAGGTTCTTGGTAGAAACGATCGTTGTCGTATACGATGCGAAACCCGTGCAGCCCTAGCCCGCCTCGCGGGATATAAAGGGCAAGGTCGATCCGCTCGCTTGTGGAGCCGGGGCCTATTCCAGCGCCTATGACCTGCCCTTGCTGGGTATATCCCTGACGAATACCCTCGTGCGCATAGAAATAGGTCTGCCCTCCCAGTATAGTCCGCGTATACAGGTCGCGAGTAGCCTCCAGTCGTGTTCGCTCGGCCGAGAGGGTCAAATACATGCGCGGGTTGAGTATGAAGAGCTTCTGGAGTCCGAGGGTATACCCGCGTCCACGGTCTGGCTGCACCAGGAAGTTCCGCACGGATTTCAGCGTATCGCCACGCGCCCATTCAATATAGGCCTCGAAGCCGGCCCCAGGTGGTACATAGCGGGCAGACAGGGAAAACATGCGATCTGCTTTCCCCTTGGGCCAGCGGTTGTTCTCGCTGAAGGGCACGTCGATGAGCCCGAGATAGCTGCGCAGGCCTGGTGTGCTGTACTCGGAATGCAGCATCAGCGAGCTCGCAAATCCCAGGTACAGACCCGGTGCGAGGTCTGGCTGTAAGGCGAGTGCGAGTGCCGTGAGAAACCGGCGGTCATTGCTATCGTCCGTATCGAAATACTCGGATTCCGTCAGGTTACCCCATATCCATCGTCCCTCGAGGTCTCCAATACCGACGTTGAGCGGTCCGGAAGTGCCCAGGAAGAGGTGTGGGAAGCCGGGAGCGTTGTTGCTCATGACGATCGGATTGTGGAGGGCCGGTCCCCACCACATGTTCTCATTGGAGAGTCCGACAGCCAGTCCCTTGTAGTCGAGACGGATGTAGCTCTGGCCGAGATCGAACGTCGTGAACGGATCCGCGCCGAACCGCTGTGGCAGGTCGATGTCCGAACGAGTCGGGTGCGCAAACGGCGACTCTATATTCAGGGGCATGCGCGGCCACGGCTCGAAATTCTGATTCTCCGTATAGATGACGGACGGGACGATGGCCATGGAAAGAATACCATATCGGGCAAATACCCCGCCCGATACGGAGACGGTATTGCCCCGGCCCTGCCATACTGCGCCGTCGTTCGTGCCACTGGGGCGCGTTGAGTTCCAGAAATTCTGCAGCGATGGGTAAAACAGGCGATACCTCAGGTCGTTTTGGTCAGGCGGTTCATTGCCTATGTACCGGGCGACAACGTTCTGCCACGGATGGACTGCGCAGGCGCACAGCGTATCAAAAGCAACAGGGATGGAAACAGGCCGGACCATGAGTGAAGGCCCGGATACCAGTCCACTGAGTTGAAGGGTGCGGCTATAGTGCTCAATCGGATCGCCCACCGGCAACATCTGCGCCCGGGCATTGGGGCCGCTGATCAGAGATAGTACGAGAATGCAGGCGTACAGGAGGTACGTTCTTTGAGGCGCCTTTGCCTGTGGCACTCTGGAAATCGACTGACACTTATCACCCCAACGCATTGTCAGGACACCCACGGACATGGAATCAGGACAGAAATATCCATGCTCGATGTGAGAACCCGGTCAGCGTAGCGCCGGGCAAGCATGGGGAAAACCGGAGATGAGACATTACAATTCATCATTGCATCCGCGTATGAACAAAACCACTCATACGAGTTGCTTGCCACTCAGAGGTGAGGTGGGCGAGTAAGCCCGAATAAAGAAGGTTTTGAAGGGCTATAAAAGGGATATAAGTGCTGTTTGAGACATGTGCGTCGGTCAGGAAACAAGCCCGCAACGGTACTGTGGAGATGTCCTCTGTGGGTTGAGAAGATAGGGCACAGTGTTCACAAAGGGATAGACCGGCATCAACGGTTCGATGCTACCGTGTCCCCGCGATCTCACAGTATCCGATATTATTGCATTATCGGGAGCCCATGAGTGTTCTGCGGATGGTGAGGGTAGCGTTGAGGTTGGAGGCATCTCTCTTGTGCTCGAACTGCTGGTTGAGGAGTTGTGAGAAAGCCAGGGATGCTCCCAGTTCATACTTGCCCCAGAATACATAGGCGTTGAGACCGGTTGTTATATCTACTCCCATTTCATCCTCTGCATTGACGATTGGGTATTGTATGTAATAGAAGTAGTCGGCATTCAGCGTAGTGCGTCGCGCGTATAGCCCAGCTTTTCCCCAGGATTCAAACAGGTCGAGTGCAATGATCTGGCTATTAGATCCAGGGCCAATGCCTGCGCCAATGACCTGCCCAAGTTGGGTGTAACCCTGGCGTACTCCCGAGTGTGTATAGAAGTAGCTTCCGGTCGGATGAGGGTTGCGCAACAGGGATGTCTTAGGATGTTGGAGCCGCGTTATTTCCGCTGAGAGGCGCATGTCTTTATCCCATGGACCAACAAAGGCTTTCTGTAAACCCAGTGTGTATCCGGTACCATGCTCAAATTCGAGAAAGAAGTCGCGGAAATCCTCACTGTGGTCTCCACGACCCAGTTCCCCGTAGATTTCGAGTCCACTCTCGGGTACTAGCCAGCGGAGATATGCGGATAGTATCTGGTCTTTCTGATCTCCTCCGTTGCTCTGTGTGGTGTTTTTCTTCAGGAAAGCCTGAAAAACGAGTAGAAAGTCATCACTGGTAAGGGTGTTCGGCCGATAGAATGTATAGATGCGCGTAAGACCGAATGAAAGGCCAGGAATTAATGCCGGTGCAAAATCGAGAACGATGCCGGTAATCAATCGCTTATCATTATCCGGGTTCTCGTCGAAATAGTCCGACTCCGTCAGTTCTCCCCAGATCCAGCGTGTCTGAATCTGGCCGATCCAGATGTTCTGTGGTCCGGAAGTGCCCAGGAAGAGGTGTGGGAAGCCGGGAGCATTGTTGCTCATGACGATCGGATTGTGGAGGGCGGGTCCCCACCACATGTTCTCATTGGAGAGTCCGACAGCCAGTCCCTTGTAGTCGAGACGGATGTAGCTCTGGCCGAGGTCGAACGTCGTGAACGGATCCGGGCCAAACCGTTCCGGCATATCGATGCTGCTGTACGTAGGATGCTGAAATGATGACTCTGACCACTGTTCAAATGCACGATTCTGGTTGTACAGAATCGTGGGTCGGAGTGATGCCGACAGGGGGCCAATCCGGAGGAATGCGCCCGACGATAGGGCAAGAGTGGCTCCTCTGCCCTGCCAGACCGAGGCATCATTCATGCCGAAAGGCCTGGTGGAATTCCAGAAGAGGCGAACCTCAGGGTCGAAAGCACTCAACGCGAGTCCCTTCTGATGCGTCATACGCCGCAGGAAATCCATGCGATTGCGCCACGGGTGTATAGCTACTGCATCGAGTTCGCCATATAGATCGCGAATGGGAAGAGGCCGGATATTGAAAGAGAATGATGGAATCTGCTCCGCAAGCTGAAGGTATCGGGCATAATCTTCCATAACATCGCCCACAGGGAGGTTCTGTGCCGCAGCGAGGCGGACAGGTGCCCATACGGTAAACAGGAAGCAAACCAGGGCAGGTATGGAAGATCGTGTCCTGGGAATCGTCATGACATTCCACTCCTCACGAGGAACCGGACTTCAGCAAAAGGTCAATGGAGTCTAACCTGTCAAGATAATATACTTTTGCGGGTTGCTAGGACATGGTAATTGGTATCGACCTAAGCGGAGGTCGTACGGTATACCTTCGAGTGTCCGGCTGTTTTTCAGCGAGAATCTTCTTGGATATGATGTGCTGAGAGGGGCTCGGAGGGCTTGCTGGTTGGATCCGTATATCGTAGGAACCGGCCTCTAAGCCTGCTCCTACGATCAGACAGCGGTTCACGCAGGTGTGGACCTGCTACAACCCTCGTGTTGTAAGGCGACCTCGAACCATACAAGGAAGAGACAGGTATGAGATGACGCCTATGCCGCACTGAGTACTTGATCGTGATGTATCAGTGCGCAGCCTGCTCCTATCGTTCAGGCTGCTTCGGCTTTATCGGCTACTGCCTCGAACTGATGGCTCGGAATCATTTCTGCGAGCAGGCGTCGTATTTCCGACTCATCGCATGTGGACGAAGCCTCCACGAGCTGATCCAAGCGTGCTTCGAAGATCGGATCGTTGATGGCGCCGTTGCGGGCGACGAAGATCTTTTCATGGCGGGAGGCAACTGTGCCTTCCTCGGCTGTAAGGATTTCTTCGTAGAGTTTTTCGCCGGGGCGTACGCCAGTAAAAACGATATCGATGTCTTCCAGGCGTAGGCCAGAGAGTTGGATGAGATCACGGGCGAGATCTACGATTCGTACGGGCTCGCCCATGTCCAGGACGTACACGTTTCCGTTCTCAGCCATCGAGCCGGCCTGGAGGACGAGCTGAGATGCTTCCGGGATGGTCATGAAAAAGCGTGTCATTTCCGGGTGTGTGATGGTGATGGGTCCACCATTTCGAATCTGTTCCTGGAAGATGGGAATTACGGATCCGCGACTTCCCAGTACATTTCCAAACCGGACTGAGACAAACGCTTGTCCCGGGCGGCAGCGTTGGGATGCCGTACTGACAATCATTTCAGCCACACGCTTCGATGCACCCATTACTGAGGTCGGATTAACAGCCTTATCCGTGGAGACGTTGACGAGGCGTTTGACATCGTAATTGAGTGCAAGCTCCACTACGTTCCGGGTGCCGACAACATTGTTCAGGATGGCCTGCTCCGGGTTGGCCTCCATCAGGGGGACATGCTTATGGGCGGCGGCATGGAAGACGACCGTTGGTTTGAAGCGGTCGAACACATTCGCAAGGGAGTCCCGATCACGAACATCACAGATGACGGCCTGGCGATGGAGAAGTGGATGGGTGCGCCGCAGTTCCTGTTCGAGGAGATAGATGCTGTTCTCACCTCGACCGAGCAGAATGACAGATTTGGGCTCAAAACGAGCGACCTGTCTGACGATCTCAGAACCAATCGACCCTCCCGCACCGGTCACGAGCACAACGCGATCTCGGATATACCCGGCGATGTGTTCCATTTCCAGCCGTACCGGCTGGCGGCGAAGCAAATCTTCTACCTGTACTTCGCGGATCTGCGATGTGGAGAGGTGACCATTCAATAGTTCATAAAAACCGGGAATAATTCGGTACTCGATTCTTGCCTTGCGGGCCAGGTCAACGATACGGCGAATAGCATCTCCCGTCGCCGATGGGATGGCAATGAGGACCTCATCTACGATATGAGAATTGACGATGTCGATCAGGTCATCCACGCTACCGAGGACGCGCAGGCCTAGAAATCTTTGCCGACGTTTAATTGGATCATCGTCCAAAAAGCCGATGGGAATACGTCCGGACCGGCGGTGCCGGAGCATTTCCCGTGCGATCATGATGCCCGCCTCACCGGCACCTACGACCAGTACACGACGTGCCTTCTCGCGACGGGCTACGGCCAAATATCCAGATTGCTCATAGTACAGTCGCGTGCCTAATCGCGTGGCGCCCATCAAAAGGATGGCGATCATGCCAGCAATGATGGGGACACTTCGAGGAGGGGCCACCTCAGACGGGAGGACGAATGAACCGATGAGTAGAATGGCGGTGGTGGTGCCGACAGCCGCCAGAAGCGTCGTGAGGTCTCGTATGCTGAGCCGATGCCACGAGCAACGATACAGTCCGAAGCCGTATGCGGTAATTGCTTGCAGCGGCGTTGCGATGGCGGTCAGGAGCAGCAACTGGGGGAAGAAGTCCCATACGCGTGCTTCCAACCGAACAATGAACGCAAGGGGGATGGCTGCGGTCCACAGAGCAAGGTCAACGAAAAACTTCGCGGTCAGTCGCCTAGTCATGGATTCTTATGCGGGTGCTGGGTAGCGGTTGCGTGCGCACTCATAAAGGCAGGCACGCTGTCCAGGCGCCCACGTTATGTCGTCCACAGGGAAAGGCCATCAAGGGGCCGCTGATCGTGCAGAATAGTCCGCTCTCGACCTCTGCATATAGTGCCAAAACCCCTAAATCTATGGAAGCGACATAAATATAGTTGATCACAGGCACGGGATCTAGAACAGTTCATTCAACCTTCATAGTGCCCATCGCAGTAACGGCCAAGTCTAAGATAGCATGCCATCAGTTTTATCGCATACACTTTCTGCCGTACGTATATGTGGCGTCTGTGTTGTTGCGCCAGGATAATGCCAGTCATACCTGTAGAACCTGGGCAGCATGTTGCTCCCGGCAAGGCGAGCAACATGCTGCCACGTTTTTCCAGACAGCCCTTGGCAGACTAGCCGGAGGGTGGTAAGGAGTTCCGGTCTGTCACCTGAAGCAGCTATCTCATCGATGGAAGTATCAACTCTGGAGTGGAGGCGATGCCCGCTGCTCTATCGAGGCAATTTCTTAGATGAAGGCGATTTGGTCGATAGCGTGGGTCATCTCGCCTCGTTCTGCCTGGCTTCTCGGTGGGCCAAGACGTTTTTAAAACGTGTTCTCTACGGTGAGCTGGTCGATAAGCCGTTCCAAGTGAGCGATCTCGGCCTGGTTGTCCTGACCGTTATCGTTAAAAGCTTGTTTCCCCTGTTAAGCAAGACGCTCACGCCACCTATAGATCAGGTTCGGATGAATCTGATGCTCACGGGCAGTCTGAGCCAGAGGTTTGCCGGCCTCAACTTCATGAAGCACATGCAGCTTGAATTCAGTCGTGTACTGCTGTTTGAGACTCATACTGGTTCTTCCCCCAAGGGCAAGATACCATCGTAACCAATTGTCTCATTTTTAGGGGACACTCCACCAATCATCTATGATGTGGAGAATGGTCCCGCAGATAAGCACTGGCCTGTTTGATTCCTTGCAATCTGACTTTGCTTTTATGTAGGATGACTCGTGCCTTCCTGCGTGACGCAGACTGATCGGACCACGTCGATAACACGAATGAGGTCTGATTCGGTAAGATTAGAGCCCGACGGTAGGCAAAGCCCGAATTTAAACAGCTTCTCTGCAATATGTCCACCGATGCTCTCGTAACAGGAGAACACCGGTTGGAGATGCATGGGCTTCCAGACCGGGCGGGCCTCGATATTCTGGGCTTCTAGCGCTAAGCGGATATCCTCCCGAGTACCGCCAAAGGTATTGGGGTCGACGGTGATGCACGTGAGCCAGCGAGTAGATCGCCCCCAGCCAGCCTCCGGCATGAAGGCAATGCCCGGAAGGTCAGAAAGATGCTTCTTATAAAAGCAAAAATTTTTCCGACGTGCACGAACCCGATCTTCCAAGACAGAGAGTTGTCCCCGGCCAATTCCAGCCAAGACATTGCTCAGGCGGTAATTGTATCCAATCTCACGATGTTCATAGTGCGGTACAGGTTCACGGGCCTGCGTGGCGAGCTTTCGAGCATGTGCGGCCAGATCTCCGTCTTCCGTGACCAACATTCCCCCGCCGGATGTCGTGATGATCTTATTTCCGTTGAACGAGAAGATGCCCGCCTTACCGAAGGTTCCGGGTGACCTTCCCTTGTAAGTTGCTCCGAGAGCCTCCGCCGCGTCTTCTATCAGCGCGACTCCATGGCGTTCGCATGCTTCGACTATCGGGTCCAGATCGGCGGATTGCCCATAGAGGTGAACGATCACTACTGCCCTCGGGAGTTTTCCGTGCCTGGCGCGTTTATCCAATTCCTCGGCCAGGAGTGCCGGATCCATGTTCCAAGACGTTTCTTCGCTATCAACGAAAACAGGGCAGGCCCCCTGATAGACAATAGGGTTTACGCTCGCACTAAACGTGAGTGTGGAGACAAACACTTCGTCCCCACGAGACACTCCAGCCAGGATGAGTGCGAGATGCAAGGCGGCCGTTCCTGAACTCACCGCGACTGCATGCGATGCTCCAACGACATCAGCGAACTCACGCTCAAATGCCTCCACATGCGGGCCTACAGGAGCAATCCAGTTTGTTATAAAAGCATCGCGAACGTATTGCTCCTCTAAGCCCCCCATGTGAGGTGAAGAGAGATAGATTCGCGAGTTCAGTGATTTGCAGGTGGTTGGTTCGGTATTCAAGGATCTATCGGATTCAATCAAAGGATAGGCAGCAGTGTAGGAGAGGGAATGAAATCTGGTCCTCTACTGACTTCAGTAATGTTGCAGCAAAATTCCGATTCAGCTATCGGAAAGAATAAGCTTACTGACAAACCTGCTGGCGATACACAGGGAAGAAGTTCGGATTCGGCGCCTCGGTCAAATTATTACGCTGTAGCCATCTGGTCCGGAGATTTTCATAGAGATCTCGGTCATGAATAAGTCGAAGTGTCCAAAATGAACTCAGGTGGCTGCCGAATCGCCTCTTAAACGCAAACAATCCATCTTCGCGCGCACCCACTCCGCCTCCGAGGTGGAACCATTGGGCACCTTGTTCACGGGCCCACTTCCTTGCTGCTGTGAGCATGAGTTTATTCGGACCAAGCGACAGGTGGGAGGGATTTGTTCCGCTGAGATGATATTGCGCGATACGGTTAACACATGTGAAAAGACCTGCGCAAGCAGGTTCGCCCTGGGCGCTTCGTACGACACATACTGTGATTCGAGCACCGAGACATTCAGTTAGCTGCTCTAGGTAATTTTGGTCAAAGAGGTACGTATCGGCGGCTCCCCGTCTTTTCATGGATGCATGATAACAGTCCATGAAAGCATTAAGTGCATCTGGTCCATTGAATTCGGCGACATATCCCTCTCTCTGGAGTACGCGGATATCCCTCCGGAGTCCCTTTGGGAGTTGAGCCAGCCAGTTCTCGTCTTCCTCGGCAAGTGAAACTGAGACGGTTGGGCCATGCTCGACAATCATACACGAATCAAGCCCGCTCAATGCGTGGGGGATGTTCGCGTTGAGCAATGGGTGGAGCCGTAAGAACGAAGTCACGAGTCCTGCTTTTTGACCCGCTTCAAGGTATCGTTCTATCGCATTGCGAATTTTTTTAGTCAACGCGTTTGTTACTATGCCAGGGTAGCCGTAGGGGCTGGTGGCATCGAAATAACCATATGAGAGCGCACGGCGAACTAGTGGGATTAGGATGTTATTTTCACGATCGATATATGCGACTGCCTCACCATTACTCCAGGACGCATCTAATGCTGCAAAGCATGGAAGTGCATAGAAATCGTGAGGGCATCGGGCTAGAGAGTCAGCCCAGAGGGGATCTTCCGGGCGTACAAATGAGGGCATTGCTGCCTCAGGAAACGATACGTTCTGCATGAACTTTCACACGTTCGGCTACACGAATCATGTCTTTCTCATCGTAACGAGCATCCACATGGAGAGCCATCGTGGTTTCCGCAAACTGAATTTGAGTGGAAGGAAGTAGAGGCAGCCGTTCAGGGTCTATTGGCCAGAGTACAGCAGGGTAGATTGCATCCCTCAAGAGTGCTGCCCGCAATGCGTCGCGAACAGCCTTGTTTCCAACCCGAAGGATTGCCGCAAACGGACCTTCTGCATAAGGAGGGCCTAGTATCTCCAAACCGGGTGTATGTCCAATAGCTTCACGGAATGCCTGTAGGTTATACCGTCGGCGATCTCGCCATTCAAGGACTGGCATTGCTTCCTGCACTATTTCACTCCAAGGGAGCATCGCCGATATCTGGCCAACTCCGAATGCACGCTCGCCCTCCATGGAGAGGGCTCGGAATGCCTCCTTCGGTACATTGCCGCCTGAAAGATAGACCCGCTTTAGCGACATCGCGGCTAACTTCTTAAGTGCAGCATTAGCATGATTCTGATCAAGCTGGGGCTTTGATGGCAGGGAATAACCACGAGGTGACCACAATACTCCGCCATCTGGAAGAGGCAATGTTTTTCGAAGTGATGCAAAGCAAAAATGTGCTGCGGAATGGGCAGATCCCCAAGGATCATGGGTATGATCTTCAATTATCTCGCCATTGAATTCCTCAGGTAACGGCGCAAGGCCCCATCCGAAATATGCCACCCGTAGAAGTACGTCACCTGGCTTAGCTCGTGGCAGGTCCTCAATTCCTTCCGGTCCTGCTGGATATCTGGCTATCTCTACACCGGTCTCGTAGAGACGCGTCATTACATCTTCACAGTAGTAGGTAGGAATGAAGATTCGTCTCCACCCGCGGTGCTGAGCACCGTGAGTCAGAAGAAGTGCGAGTGCATCACGGCCTGTCCCAACTCGAATTGACCCACTTAGCCCTGTCTCAATGGATGATATCGATTGAAGATCTGGGAGATGGAATTCAGATCCATGTTCGTTCCGTGAAAGATTGGGTAGTAGTCGCATTCGGATAACGTCGACTGAGCACGCAATGCAGCGTGAAATGCGATTAGCGAAGCAACTATCACAAGCAGGAAAGTGAATCCCTCAACTTCCGAAAAATTTGACGTATGCGTGCTGTATCTTCGTCTTCTGGGGCATGGCGGTACTGGAGGGGCTTCGGAAGCGGCTCATCTGTCCATGAAACTTTCGAGCCGTTCTTCCGGAGGAGAGAGTGAACCGCTTCAAGAAACTTAACGGGATCCTCGCATATCTCCTCGTATCGCACCTGAAGTACATTGTAGCCGTTGACAGCTTTAACTGCTGCTGCGATTGATTGCTCAGTGGCCAGAACTTGGCCGGCCACTTGCTCCCAAACTGGACGTGACATCAGTTTGGCATATGCCAGTGGCTTCACGGATGCCCACTGCTCGCGATCGCCGAGAAACTGTTCTCTCATCTTCAGGATGGATCTAGCGGTATCAACGGGATCACGTTGTACCCAGATCCAGCACGTTTTAGGAAGTACAGACTGTAGTCGATCGAGCAGCGGACCAATTTGTACTGACTTGAACAGGACTGGCTTTTCGAACGCATAGGTCATATGCGTCAGAACTCGAGCTATATGGTCCCACTCCACAGAGTCTGCCTCTTGGCTCGTGAGTTCCCGAAGTTCCGAAGTTCCTAAAAGATCATTCCAGAAGTAACCAAATTCATGGGGGTGTGTTACTCCGCTGGTTCGCCCAAAGTTTGATTCTAAGGATGGTGGTCGGGCATCGCGCAACACCTTGCGAGACAGTCGAATTCCAGTGATAGGGGCTTTCCAAAGAGCAGCAATCAGGTGATTAATGTAGCCTACATCAAGATGCCGCGCGATGAGTTGGTTTACTAGCGTCGTACCCGATCGTGCCACACCTATGATATGGAGTGTCGGGTAGCGCTCAGGTAGTGGTTCATAGGACTCGTGTATGGCGAGCCGCGTGTTTAGTGTGCGAAGGAAGTCCTCGTCCTGAGGATCCTTGCGGTATGGCGCAGCCAGAATCGGTTCAATAGTACGCATTGAATGCTGATAATGAATTAACTCGTTGAATCCTTGTGAACCGGTTGCAACAGGCCAAGGTCGTCTACTTCCTCAGGATTTCGGTCGATGGATACGCCTTCGCGGAGCAGTACCACCCTTACGGTCTTCAGAAGAATTTTGAAGTCGAGAAATAATGTGAAGTTTTCCACGTACTCGACATCATACGCGAGACGCCGCGACCAGGGAAGCTGGTTTCGTCCGCTAACCTGTGCCAAGCCGGTAATACCGGGACGCATCGCGAAACGCCGCTTTTGAGTCTCTGTGAAGTGTTTAAGATGGTCTGGGAGCACTGGGCGGGGACCTACGATCGACATGTCGCCGCGTAAGATGTTGAACAACTGGGCGAGTTCGTCCAGGCTCGTAAACCGAAGTAGTTTTCCCACCTTCGTTAGACGCGGCCGAGTGGCCCGACCCAATTCGTCTAGGTATCGGTCTGCATCTACTATCATCGTGCGGAACTTCCATATGGAAAATGGCTTGGCTAAGTATCCGAGCCGTTCCTGTCGAAAAAATACAGGTCCCCCATCTTCAAGCTTGATAGCCAATGCAATAGCTGCTAGGAGCGGAGATAAGAATACCAACGCAAAGGCTGCGCCAAGCAAATCAATCAGTCTTTTTAGACGTTTGTTATTCATTTGTGCTTTGTGCCCTGAGGTAGATCCCGCGTGTTACATCTGGCACATATCTGTATAACCATGTCGCTACAATTGTACTCGACTGTGTCAGCGTGATTCCGCCGGTCACAACACGACTTTTATGTCATGTATGTCATTGCGATAGTGCAAGATGAATACTCGAGCAGAAGCATGCTTGTATCAGTATGGTTCTTGCGGTATGGTTCTTAGTTTCGATCTCACGCCGACGGCATCTTCAAGCACCTCGAGTAGCTGAGAAGCAAGAAGATCACGGTCAAACTCTTCTTCTGCGATCCGTGCGGCCGCAACTCCTGCATTTCGGATACCGACCGGATCGTTGAGGAAATCAGCAAGCAGGTGAGCAGCATGCTCGGCGTGATTCGCGGGAACGACGATTCCAAGTCCGTTTTTCCGAATTATGTCCGCGTGCCACCCCTGGTAGTTAATCATAACTGGCCTGCCTGCAGCAAGTGCATCGAAGAATTTATTTGCGGAGTTATGCCACATTTGGGGAAGGTCCACAAATAATGAGGTGGCAATCGTTGCAGCGGCAAGGGCATCAGGCATCTCGGCTTTGGCTAACCGGGGAAGCAAAGTGAAGTTGATGCCAAGTACCCCGTTTCTCTCAGCTTCAAGCCGGACTTTATGTTCTTCTTTTCCGCTGCCAATAACTACAAAATGTACATCGGGCTTTAATTTTTTCATCTCCGCGGCTATATAAACGAGGTAGCTGACCCCATTGATTAACCCCATTGTGCCGGTATACATTACAAGCTGCTTTCCACGAAGATGCGGATACTTAGCCAGGAACCGCTCCGCGCTCACACTCTCTCCGCGGAATCGAGTGATGTCACAGCTATTAGGAATGACTCGGATGTTCTCAGAAGGATAACCTGTACGCACAATGCCATCTCGCATGCCCGGTGACAACGCAACGATACGTTTTGCATTTCTATACGCAAACCGTTCCAACCACAGCGCAAGTGTGCGAGATAGAGGATTCTTGAGGGCACCCACTGCGATTGGCAACTCCGGCCACAGGTCTCTTACCTCAAAGACCATGGGGACATTCAGGAATTTTGAAGCACCAACCCCGGGTATCGCAATGGTTAATGGCGTGCTTGTCGCAAGAACAACATCTCCATTAAGGTCGATTGCTCGCTTCAGTGCAGCAAAGGCAAAATGCGCAAACGCGAGATTGCGGCGCGCGAAGCTCATCTTGTTAGAGTATGGAACTGAAAGCCAATGAACATGAATGCCTTGCTCCTTTGTTTTGAACCAGCCTTTATGTTTTGTGTTTTCCCTAAATGAAGTAACTACGTGCACTTCGTGCCCCTGCGATACAAACCGCTTCGCCATCTCAAATGAACGAGTTCCGCCGCTCATTTGAGGTGTGTTAAAATACTGATGAAGATAGATAATGCGCATACCCGGTCATTATTGTAGGGCCGATTCGCAGTGGCAGGTCCTATAGATGCTATTCAGTTGGCAAACATCTGCCGGAGACATAGTTTCGCTGCAATATACCACCTGATGTGAAGAGTCTCTATTTTTTATCGACACCGTTGTTTGATTTATCATGATGCGCTGAAGATTATTAAGCTGAGAAACGGTCCTCTCATACTCTGGATAGTTACTACTCATGAACTTCGACCAGATGCTGGCTGGCCCAAGGACCTCGTATATTAGTCTGTGATGAGTCCGTTTAGGAAAGGTGCTCGCGGAGAATGTGTACGATCCGCTCAGCTGCGGCACCATTTCCGTAGAGAGGGACATCCTCTCCTACGGTACCGTGAAGTGCATTCTCCACGGCCGTGACTATCCGTTCAGTTGAGATAGCTCCAGCAAGTGTATTCCAGCCCGTAGTGACAAGCTCGGTCCATTCCGTTTCATCCCGAAGAGTGACACATGGTACACGCTGGAAGTAGGCCTCCTTTTGAACACCGCCTGAATCTGTGGCAATGACTACAGCATTGCGTTCGAGCATGACCATGTCCAGGTAGCCGACTGGATCGATGAGCTTGAGCTTGCTTGCAAGTGAGTTCAGCAGAGGGTCCCGCAAGAGGATGGCGCGTGTGCGCGGATGGATTGGCAGCACGACAGGAATGCGCTGAGCAATCTGTGCCAGTGCACGAAATATTGTCTCCAAGCGTACAGGATCGTCAGTATTTTCTGCGCGATGTACGGTGGCAAGAACGTAGGCTTTCTCCCGAATCCCGACATCCTTCAGAATCGAACTCTCTTTCTCGGCCTTCCGACCAAAGTAGAGTGCTGCATCATACATCACGTCGCCGGTCATGTGGACTTTTTTATCCGCAATTCCCTCTGCCGTGAGATTCTTAACGGCTGTTTCCGTTGGGGCAAACAAGAGATCGGAAGCGTGGTCTGTAAGGATGCGATTGATTTCCTCCGGCATACGACGGTTGAAAGATCGTAATCCTGCTTCCACGTGTGCTACCGGAATCTGCAGCTTCACTGCTGCAAGTGCTCCTGCCAGCGTGGAGTTCGTATCGCCATAGACGAGCACGCCATCGGGGCGCTCCGCTAATAGAATAGACTCGATTTTCTCGAGCATGCGTCCCGTCTGTGCACCATGGCCTGCGGAACCGATGCCCAGATTAACAGTGGGTGCCGGGATGTTCAGCTCCTGAAAGAAGATATCGGACATACCCTGGTCGTAGTGCTGGCCAGTGTGTATCAGCAACTCCTGAATGTCAGTGCTGTCCTTGATCATTCGTGAAACCACGGCAGCCTTCACGAATTGGGGACGGGCACCAATAACAGTGAGTAATTTCATCAAGACCTATGCTTCGAGGGTGAAAGTTCTGGAGTCTACATTTAACCAGGCTGTCGAAATAAAAGAGCTTGTCTACACGCTTTGTAGTGAATAAAGTTGAAGCACTTCTTGATATACCCGTTCCATTTTATTGACACTCTCGTTCCAGCTATAAGATTGCAAAACATGGTGCCTGCCATTCTTCCCCATCCTTGCACGTAATTTGGGAGATAAAATAAGGCGTTCAATGGCATTTGCTGTTTCATAGACATTTTTCGGTGGGACAACTATGCCGGTCGTACCGTTGATAACCACTTCGGGCAAGCCATCAACATCTGAAACCACTACGGGAAGGCCACAGGCGGAAGCTTCAAGTACTGCAACTCCAAAACTTTCTCTCCTACTCACTGCAACATAAACGTCCATTTGTCGCAGATAGTCAGGTGCTTCACTATGCGGAATAAATCCCGTGAACTCAGTGCACTGGGATATTCCGAGTTCTGAAGCTAGTGCTTGTAAGGAAGCGAGGTCTGGTCCCCCACCGACGATAAGTAAGCGCAGTCGAGATGATAGTTCAGAATGGTTTTGAAATAGTCGCGCTCTTACGGCGGCAAAGGCTCTAATCAGAATGTCAATGCCATATAAATGTGAGAGCTTCTTAAGTGTCCCTATTGTAATGTGCTGGGTGTCTTTGTGGTCAAGTTTGGGATAAAACTGTGTCGTGTCAATGCCAAAAGGAGTAATTGCAGGGGGCTTTATGTCCGGAGTGAGCGTTAGAGTGTGATCTGCCATTACCCGGCTCGTGGAGCACACCAGGTCAGCTGCCCTCAGGTTTGCGGTTACAAAGTTGTAATTCAATTTTGATTTCATTGGAAAGCCATAAACGTCGCTACCCCAGACAGAAAGAATATATGGCCGAAATTTAGATAGTCTTCCTAGGGTGCCATAGCCGCTGGCATAATGGGCGTGTAATAAATCCGGTTTTATGATCCCAAGTAGGCGACGGGTAAAAGGCGGGTTCAGGTGATATCCATATGGACGCGGAAAGGGCAGATGGTGAATTGTCACATTCTTGTCAAACATTTGGCTGACGCGAGTCATGGTCAGGAGGTGTACTTCATGACCTCGTTCTGCCATAGCGTTAACCCAGCGGGCAGTATGAATGGACTCTGCGGAAGCAAGATAGGCTATCTTCATTTCCACCTTAATTGGAGACTCTTGTGAGTGTGGATGCCACTTGGCGAACACGTGCTCCCCACGTATGTCGGTCGCGAATTTCAATTAATTGTAGGCGTTTGCTGTGGAGTACGTTCCTGTGTTTTGCCAAGTACTCCAGCAATGAACGGAATTCGTCTTCGCTTGATAGCACCCACCCGGCATCTTCCTGTTTTACAATTCGTGCGGCTTCTGTGTTGGAGTTGGTGATAACAGGAAGGCCATGACCAAAGGCCTCAAAAAGCTTCACGGGTGCAGCCCAATCCAGGTAGGGGTCAGCAGATCTGAACATTGCGAATGCATCTGCCTGTTGGTAATACAACGATAGTTCGCTTCCTTGTGCGTGAATTATTTTAATTTGTTCGCTTATTGGCTCATATAGCGCTTTGGCGGCCCTCCACTCATTTGCACGACAACATACCGTTAATCGAATGCCATTTACGCTCTCACAGATACGAAACATGGGGGTCAGATCGTATAGCGGAGGCAACACTCCACCCACATAAAATAGGTTCAAGTAATCTGACTTGGCATCCGAATGCCAATCAGTTGATGGTTGGATGTCGCAGCCTGGTGGTAAAGCGCTCACACTATGCGGTGGCCAAACTCCAGGCAACTCACGTATCATTCGTTGAGACGGTACAAATAGATGGTCAACGAGTTGTCCGTACTTTTTCCAGTCGTATTGATAGGCAAGTTTTGAAATGAGTCGCTTCCATGGCGCAGTGTGGCTGTGTAAGTGATTGAAACGCCAATACACATCTCGATAGAATAGGCCAATGGGGATTCTGTATCGAGCGAGGGTGGCGAAAAAGCCGAAGTCAAGCCGTGGATGAAGTGGAATATGATGTCGCTCGGTTAAAAGAGTGGGCATTGTCGATGCTTCTGAGTAGCAGAAATTATAACGTTTCCCACGAGCGAGGAGATCTGCAACTCGTTTAGCCGCGCGGCGCCGTTCGGATGCATATCCTGCTACAACATCAACATTGTAACCTTCACGCTGGAAAGCTTGAAGCATGTTATAAGGTCGAACTCTGCTTCCAGAGGTGCCATTTGGGCTAATAGGAAGAGGGTGGTGAAATATTATGTTTCTCTCCATTTAGTACTATTGCGCAATATAGTGATGTCTAAGGATTTGCTTACGCCGACAGAAATGACGAGCCACTGCAAGGTTCCAATTGAAAGATTGTTCTGGGTAAGACTAACCTCGAACATCTGATGGGTTAGGATGCCAATTAAAAAAGCACCAGACAGTCTTACTGCGAAGCTTGATCGGCCATGCCATAGCAAGCGCCAAATAGCGGCAAGTAGAGCGAAGAATGCAAGAAGCCCTACGAAGCCTACTTGAAAAGCAGTTTGAATATATAAATTGTGTGCAGATAAATCAGTTTGTATCACATTGCCTATGCTTGAGCCAGACCCAAATCCCAAAAGCGGTCGTTCCAGAATGGTGGAAATGAGGGGGAGCCAAACTGTTTCTCGACCTGAAAGCAAGTTGCCGCCAGTGTATTGGCGCGTATACTCATTCAATATATAGGCCGCCGAATATTGTGCAATGAAGGCATAGACCACTGTTCCAATCATGAGAAGTATAATTGTAAAGTAATACCATGATCGAAAGCGAATCTCTGTTATCGCATGGCGGGTCAGGAATGTGTAGGTGATCAATGTGCTGATTAGGGCGAGCCAGACGGACCTCGCCTCAATGGCCAATATCAAGGTAAGTCCAGCGATTATGGCAATACGGCGCAAGTATTTGGTCCATGTGGTATTAGATGTTTCCTTTGTGATTGCAATGAAAAACAGCTGGCAATAAAGAATCGGGGCAAAAGAATTTTTGTTCTCAAAATAGCCTGCGAATCTGGTAGGCATCCCTTTTGCTATCCATATAATTAATGTGGATAGGATGAAGACCCCCGAGATGATGGCGAAGGCATTTATGGCTGAGTTGCTCCAGAGTACTACAGAGAATACAATGAAGAGGGATATAAGTAGTGCTATTTGTCCGAATAGAGAAAGGGAGCGTGAATTTGTTGTTTGAAGGATCCCAATAAAATAAGTGATGAGGAATAGCAAGCTGCGCGTTACTATAGGAACAAGGGTGCGAGGTACTGCTGGCTTGGCAGATGCTAGCCCCATAAAAAGAAAAAGTCCAAAAAAGAGTAATCCTGCTAAGGCAGCAAAGCCAATATGCTGGGCAAGGCCTGGGGTATTATTAAGTGTTCCAAGGACTATTATAAAGGCCAATGTGAAGCCAGCTGGGGCATGCAGCTTGTACATAGCCTTTTGTGTCGTCCTCATAGCTTTGTATCGCAGATGAATGACCAAGGGAGGGTTGCTTCAAGAAGTCTAGGCACACCTCAGCAACTCTACGGTATTAATTATATGGCTAAATTGATATTGGAAGTGCTACTCGAATCGCTCGTACAATGCTACCCGCCAGCGTACACGTTGGATTTGGGGTATTGCTTTCTTGAGTAAGGAAACGTAAGTAGGCCGAATGGGAGACGAAGGGACATCACCAGTAGGCGTGACTTCGTGCCGTTTGTTGAACCCACATTGAGGACATATGTAGTGTCCCTGGAAGTTGTTGCCGAGGTGTTGGCGTAATTGGCGAATGTATTTGCCTAGCAGATAGTCCTGAACTGTAATATCAGTTACACGTGCAAGCCGAAAAGTATCAAATAGGGTTTCGAGCTTGTAATTATCGAATGTTCGCATGTGGTAGTCGGAATTGAAGGTGCAACCACAGTAAGGACATGTTGATCGTCTTCTCTTTTCCTTGTAGGGTACCGATAATAATATGAAGTGTTTTGCCACACGCTGAACTTCTCTGAGCGCATTTTCATAAACTTGAAAAGGGAGGTGTTCTATTACTTCTAGCGCTGCGACTAAATCAAAGCTGCGGTCTTTGTGAGATATGGCCTCAATTGTTCCATCAAGTACAGGTGAATCACATACTGACATCTTGCGTGCAGCACTTGAGCGTTCGATTCCTATGAGCTTGCGTTTATGATTCTGCTTCTCCAGCATTGCGAGAAATATCCCATTTCCGCATCCTACATCGAGTATGGAAGTTACAGAATCAGGAATCATCTGTAAGCATGCTGAAAATCGCCTGCGGTCCGCATCACTCTTTAGGTAACGTTCTGCGGTCCATAATGTTGGATCTTCGTAGTGTTGTAGCTCAGCATTAAGCATTGAGGTCTCTCTTTTATTAATACTACTGATGGTGTTGCTTGTCGCGGAATGATGAACTCGCCTTGTAATAGTTTACTTGGAAATTATGGTTTGCGTTGATTCTCTGTTATGCGTGACTCGCACTACGCTCCATACGATGCAGAATAACGCTATGTATGCTATCAGCATTCCCACGCCATACGATCCAACGGCGTAAACTGACGGCAGGTCAAGCTTATAGGCGGCTGTGAGTGTTCCAAAAGTTATAAAAAGTCGGAAGGCATCCCATACTAATTGCAAGTCTTGGCGTTCTAAAACGTTCAGTGTATCAGCCAATGGTGAAACAACAAAACGGGCCATAAGAGATAGAGCGAGTAGTTGTAAATATAGGCCAGCTTGGTTCCAATCCTTGCCGAATATTTGTTCGAATAGCCATGGACCTCCAAGAATTATGGCTATTACCGGTATTGCGCCTATCAAGAGAAGCCGCAATGCAGTGCGCGTGAACAGACTGTGTAAAGCTGGCCGATTTGAGGTCGCAAGTTTGGAGATCTCTCCTAGATATACCTGGGCTACTGATGCACTCACTAGGTTGAAGGGAATGCCGAGCACACGCTGTCCGAGCGCATACCACCCTGCAACCTGAGGTCCATATGTGGCTGCTAATATCAGTGCAGGCGCCTGTAATCCCGCAGTATTTAGAAAGCCAGAAAGAGTAGAGTACAGTGGAAACCTACTGTAGCTTGTTGCTGCAGAGGAAACGTCCTTGAGTGTCACTACACTAATCGCCTGATGGTCGCGACGGAATAGGAATCTTCCAAGAGTGGTTATTCCGGCTGCTTGACCAACTAACTGACCTATGAGTAGTCCCATCGGTCCTAGTTGTGCCACGCCCATGCCAATCTGGATTGACGTATTTCCAATACCTTGTGTTAGTCTGGTTCTTGCAATCAGTTCAAACGAACGTTTTCGGATGGCCCAGTAGTTTAGTACTTTGTATGTTCCTACGGCTATCGTCCCCAAGGGAATTAACCATGCGTATGGCGCTAAGGAGGAGGTCGTATTCCAGGTGTAGATTGTATCCGAAAGT
The DNA here is from genome assembly GCA_041690215.1 of Rhodothermales bacterium. GTDB lineage: Bacteria > Bacteroidota > Rhodothermia > Rhodothermales > DASSAV01 > DASSAV01. The sequence continues at coordinate 165,136 of JAWLHQ010000006.1, read as the reverse complement.
AATAGTACCAACAAGCCTAGTATACCGCTTACCCCCAGAGTAATCACAAATGAAAGTACGAGCAGACTAGCTGCCGTTCGATCACTGGCCGGAATTGGAATCGCGAGCTCGTACCTTAGTGAGGCAACAACTGTTATCAGCGAGAGAATGGATGTATAGACTGCCAGTACACCGAAATCCTCCGGAGTGTAGAGCCGAGTGAGCAGGGGCGCAGCCAAGATGGCTATGAGCTGACCTAGCGCCGCTCCACCGGCGAGTATCGATACATGTCGCGCGAACTTTCCTCGTGGCAGGAGGCGCGAGAGTAAGGCAAGTCGGAGATTATACAACGAATTCGCGGATTCGGCCTGAGACGATCTGTTGCGTTTCGTAGGAAACCTGAGGCCAGATGGGCAGGCTGAGCACTTCGGTGGCGGCTTGTTCGGATACAGGAAGAGAAATATTCTCTCCGGCATAGAGCGGTAGCTTATGGCAGGGAACGGGGTAGTAGATCATCGTTCCAATGCCCTCATCGTCCAGCCGTTTCTGGAGTTCGTCACGGCGTCCGCCGGCAACCCGAACGGTGTATTGGTGGAAGACGTGTCCGTCTGTGACTTCCGGAGTGGTAATACCCGGAACATTGGCCAGGAACTCACGGTAGCGGCGGGCGACTTTACGCCGGCCTTCATTGTACGCGTCGATGTGAGGCAGTTTAACCCGGAGGATGGCGGCCTGAATGCTGTCCAAGCGCGAGTTGTAGCCACAGACCTCGTTGTGGTATTTCTTCTTCGCGCCGTGGACGCGGAGCATGCGGGCGGTTGCTGCGACCTCGTCGTTGTTCGTCACGATCAGGCCGCCGTCGCCGTACGCACCCAGGTTCTTCGACGGAAAGAATGAGAAAGCCCCCACATCGCCGATCGTGCCAACCTTCTTTCCGCCGTAGGTTGCGCCAAAGGACTGTGCGCAGTCTTCAATCACCTTCAGGTTATGGCGGCGGGCAATGTCCATGATGGCATCCATGTTGGCAGGACGTCCGAAGAGATGGACCGGCTCGATCGCTTTCGTCCGCGGCGTGATGGCAGTCTCAATCTTTTCCGGATCGATGTTGAAGCTGTCCGGTTCGATGTCTACAAAGACCGGCTTTGCACCCAGCATCGAGACCGACTCAGCCGTAGCGAAAAAAGTGAACGGAGTGGTGATGACCTCATCTCCCGGTCCTATGTCCAGCGCGCGCAAGCCGATCACCAGCGCGTCCGTGCCCGAGTTGACACCTATCGCGTGCTTTACACCGAGATAGGAGGCGACCTCGGTTTCGAACTGTTTCACGGGGGGGCCCATGATGAAGGCGCCCGAGCGGAGGACATCCTGGATCGCAGCGTTCAGTTCATCCCAGAGGGCATCGATTTCCGGCGAGAGGTCGAGGACGGGGATCTTTTCGGTGGTCATGTCGGCTTCGGGTTGTGGGTGGAAAGCTGCCGGCTTTGCAGCAGCCTGCCACCGGCATTCTGGTAGAGTAGCAATCGCAAACGTGGACTGCGGAATGCTAGCTATGAATCTTGTGTCAGTCCACGATTCCTACTTACACCGTTTCAAGGATGCAGAGAGATTTGTTAGAGTGGTCCGTAGTTTCGTTTGGCCTTAGTCAGGCCATCCCTGCCGGTCCAGTTTCTGTTCTTCCGGTACGGTGCGGAAGATACGGGCGGGCACGCCGGCGTACAGCGTATCTGCTTCCGCGTTTTTCGTAAGCAGGGCACCGGCAGCGATTACTGCATCCGGGGCGATTTCTTTTCCCGGCAACACTACAGCGCCTACTCCGAGCCGTCCGCCTTTCCGGATCGTGACGCCCCGGAAGTGCTTAAATCGTTCTTCGGTGCGTCCCATAAAGTTATCGTTGCTGGTGAGGACGCCCGGTGCGATGAATACGCGATCCTCAACTGTGGAGTAGGCCGTGAGGTACACATTTGTCTCCAACTTGCAATAGCGACCTATGGAACACTTGTTTTCAATAGCTACACCCCGGCCCACGATGGTGAAGTCGCCGATCGTGACCTCCTCGCGGATGGTGGCCAGGTCGGCTACGAGCACTTTTTCGCCAAGTGTACAACCAGCATAGAGGACTGCTCCGGCTCCGATGAGGCACCGGCTGCCGAGGCGGGCCGGAGGCTGGATTTTGTCCTGCGTGACGGCGCTGTTGGGGGCACGCATGGGTTGCTTGCCGATCGTGGTATGGTCATCTATGCGGACATAGTCGCCTATGACGGTTCCGGTATGCAGGACGACGTGGTGCCCGATCTGGCACCCCATCCCGATTGTAACCCCGTCTTCGATGACGCAGAATTGGCCGACGGTGGTTCCCTCACCCAGGGTGGCGGACGGCGAAATGACGGAATTGCTCATGTATGATGGATGATGATGCGGGTGGATGCCGGCTGATGTCTGATACTGAAGCCGCCTGGTATTATATGCTAGTGTCGCTCCACTCTGTGCCGTGCTGTGCATCGGGCAACATGACAGTAAGATTCATATTCGGAGATTCCGAATGATCCCGGAGAGAGTCCAGGAAGGTTAGGAGATGACTGGATGAATCAAATTTTGAGATCCCGAAACAAGTTTGGGATGAACTTTGAGGAATATGGGATTTTTGGGAGAGCATGCGGAATGCAAAGCAGGCTCATAATGACATGGTGGTGCATGATGCGGGCTAGAAGCGCTGTAGGGGAACTGAGTCGTGACCTGCACAGCGATGCGCGAGATAACCTACAATCAGTGCGCACTGATATCCACAGCAGATGTCTTATCGACCCCATCTTTACATCGCGTTACAGGTCCGTGGACCAGGCTCGGGGTGTCTGGGGACTAACCGTCAGAGTACGGCGACGGAGTGGATGGATTGGTAGAGCGGGACGCGGGTTCCACCCGTCTGCAGAGACTGCTGAGCAGCCTGGAGTACATGGAGCACGCGCAGGCCATTGTGGCCATCCGTAACAGGTTGCTCACGTGTGCGGATGCAATGGGTGAAATGGTGTAACTCCTCGCGGAGCGGCTCCGATTCGGGGTAGGGGACGGGGGTACCTCCTCCGCTTCGCGGTACGGGCATGTTATCCACCCAGTCGGCGCCTTGATCATAGATGACGAGCTTGTGCCCCGGTTCTGCGCGGTCGTCGAAGACGGCCATTTTCTTCGAGCCGATTACCACGAGTCGCTGTTCTTTGTATGGGTGCAACCAGGAGACAAAGATGTGCGCCCGAACCCCGTTATCGAAGAGCAGGTTCGTGACCGTGGTGTCGGCGATGTTCGGCTGGAGATAGGCGCCGCCCGTTGCGAGTACTTCGATGGGCTCCTCGCCCACGAGCCGGAGAATCACAGCGATGTCATGGGGAGCGAAGCTCCAGAGGATATTCTCCTCGCGGCGGAATTTCCCGAGATTAAGCCGGTTCGAGTAGATATACTGGAGCTTACCGATTTCGCCACTCCGAATCAGATCGGTTAGAGCGATAATCGCAGGGTGGTATTCGAGCAGATGCCCGACCATGAGAATACGATCATGCTTTTCTGCAGCCGCAATCATGCGACGGCCGTCCGCGTAGTTGAGAGCCAGCGGTTTCTCTACGTACACGTCTTTTCCAGCATATATCGCATCGACTGACAGGCGGGCATGCGTTTCGGCAGGGGTGCTGATCGCTACTGCCTCGACGGCATCGTCTTCCAGAACTTCCTCATACGACTCGTACAACCTGGTCTTCGGATATCGTTCTGCGAGCCTGTTCCGTGTGTCGCCATCCACTTCGTAGATGCCGTGGAGGCTACCCAGGTCATTCAGGTTACGGGCTATGTTCTTGCCCCAATAGCCATGTCCGAGAAGGACGATATTTGCTTTTGATTCCATCATCAACGGAAGCAGGGAAATGTCGGTTATTAAGCCACCAATATCATTACCAGCCTCGACTCATTCCGGAATCACTTGTTGCGACTCCCGGAAAGCCAGTTGTTTTCAGGCGTCATGCTTATAAAAGAAAGAAAGGAGATGTCTATGAGCGGTACTGGTACGTTTGAGAGAGGATTGCATTCAAGTCGAGGCAGGTTGTGGTTTCAGTTCTTCCGCAAGTAGACTGAGATGTATGTCAGGGAGTAGCTGTGACTGCTCATGGCCGGATAGGCCAACGATATGTGCTCTGGATTTTAGCCCCCGCATGACACCCCGTGTATCCACGACAACACGAGCGTGCTCGGCTATGAACTGGTAATCTACGCTCGAGTGGTCGGTGACGATCAGCACTACATCCGCCCATTTTAATACCTCTTGAGTGAGGTGAACACTTCGCATCGGTAGCCCGTGTAGCGGCGTATGTCCATCGTCTGCAATCACAGGGCAGTACGGGTCGTGGTACAAAACTTCGGATTTCTTTTCCTGAAGAAGTTGCAGGATCTCAAGGGCCGGACTCTCGCGCAGATCGTCGATGTCCTTCTTGTAGGCGATACCCAGCACGAGCACGCGGCTGCCGTTGAGCGCCTTGCCCTTGTCGTTCAGCACGTCGGATACCTTTCTAACTACGAAGGCCGGCATCTCCGCATTAATTTCGCTGGCGAGTTCAATCATGCGTGTCTTGAACTGCAGCGTCCGCATCTTCCAGGCCAGGTAATGCGGGTCAAGCGGGATGCAGTGTCCGCCAAGGCCGGGACCCGGAGTGAATTTCATGAATCCGAACGGCTTCGTGGCCGCTGCCTCGATGATGCCCCACACACTGAGATCCAGCTTCTCACATGCCTGAGCCAGTTCATTCGCCAGGGCGATGTTGACCATCCGGAAGGTGTTTTCGTATACCTTGACCAGTTCCGCAGCCCGGGCATTCTGAACGGGAACCATGGTGTCGAAAATCGTCGTGTAGAGAGCAAGGCCGACATTGGTACACTCTGGTGTGATCCCGCCGAGAACTTTGGGTGTGTTGCGAGTCTGCCAGACGGGGTTGCCGGGGTCCACGCGCTCGGGGGAGAAGCACAGAAAAAAGTCCTTTCCGGCGACGAGTCCCGTATCCTCGAAGAGCGGCAAGAGGAGTTCGTCGGTAGTTCCTGGGTATGTGGTGCTCTCCAGGATGATGAGTTGCCCCGGGCGGAGCGACTGCTTGATGGCTTCCGCGGCGGACACGACGAACGACAGGTCGGGATCTTTGACCTTGTTCAGGGGGGTGGGAACGCATATCGATATCGCATCACACTCGGCCAGCCGTTCCATGTCGGTCGTTGCCGTAAGGGTTCCATCGGCCACAAGCGGCGCGAGCATCTCGGAGGGCACATCGGCGATGTGACTGATCCCCTTGTTAATGCCTGGTACGACACGCTCACTGACATCGAAGCCAATGGTTCGATACCCACTCCGAGCCATTTCGACGGCCAGAGGCAGCCCTACGTATCCGAGACCTACCACGCCGAGTACGGCCGACCTTGTCTTAAACCGGTCAATCAGCTGGCCATTTGTTGACGAATGCGATGTATTGATGTCTTCCATGCAAGTGGATAGAATGTATTCTGGTCAATAGTGCTATCAACGTACCCCTGTCAAGGCAATCCGTTGAGAGCTGTCGAGGATATTATCCGCTATATGTAAACGGCAACATTCGTATTGAATCTTCTTGTATCTCTGAGTGAAGTATCCGGCTCGGTGGGCCAATTGTCATGTCGCAATATCGCTGTCTACATATGTGTTCAGAGCAGGTGTGTTGTATGCCACGGAATTTTAATGTACGCCTGTCTACGCCTCTGCCTCTCAAGCTTGTCGACTTAGGTGAGGTTCCGCATGCCACCATCCGGATTCAAAAAACATCTCCGTGTTCGAGACCGCCAACGTTTCGATCTGACATTTTTTCTTGTTCGATCCTGTCAGGACTCAAGTGGGCCTGCTGTACATGAAGAGCTCTTCTGTCGTTTAGCAGGGTAGGCGCTGCCATCGTGTTCTATGCATGTGCCGGGGATGAGAGCCTGTGTATCAGTCAGTTCAAGCTTGTACGCATGCTTGCATTAGCGTGTAGCGTGACCAACACGGTAAGATCAGAGAGGTATTTTGGGATTTCGACTGAATTTTCCCGGCCATTTCAGGTGGCTAATGACCACCCGTATTTCTTCAACCTTGTGCCGCTCTTCGTCCGATGAAATGGCTTTTGTGAATGCAGAACGAGCAAATGCCAGCAGGATACCCACAAAGAGGCCCAAAACGATACATAGAGGGACGGATAACCGGGCTGCATCAGGCTTCGTCGGTGGTACTGGTTCTTCCAGCACGGTTATTACCGGTTGGATCTTCTGGAGGTTCAACTCGGCCTGGGTGAGCTGGGCCTGTAGCTCACTGTATAGCTCCGATTTGAACGATACGTTACGCTGATACCGCTCGAGTTCCGTACGGAGCCGGGCTGTCTGGGGACTGTTGTTCTGATCCAGAAAGCGGGCCAGGTCCTCTTCTGCCTCTCGCAACGCTCGGCCTGCCTCTTCAAAGCGAGTCCGGATGAACTCCACATTGAGGCGCGCTTTCTCCGTATGGATTTCCCTTACCCGGTCTGATAGATGGTTTACTATGCTCCGAACCAGCGCTTCCGAAAGCTGTGGATCTCCAGTTGTTGCTGAAATGGTCATCAGGCCAGTTTCGCGGTCAATGGAAGTGCTTACTATGTCGGCTAATGCCTTCAGCGCGCGCTCCTTTTTTCTCAGAACCTGAAGCGTTTGCCATTCCAGCGAGTCGCCATTTTCCGGGCCTTCGTCGTTTCCAATCCCAAACCAGGTCTCAAGCACACCCGGCTGGTTCTTATATTCAATGAACGGCATTCGCCTGTTCAACTCACGGATATAAAACGTGTCCGCGATTACGGCACTGCGTACCTCTCGGCTATTCAGGACGTCCGAGTAAGCGTCCACCGACAGGCCACTGGAGGTGCCGCCCAGATTGATGCCCAGACCCCTTAGCATCGAGAGTCCACCGAAGTTAGCCGTGCCCTCTTCAACAGCCTCACGAATCACCTTTGCTGATGCCGTGTATTCAGCATCGGCGGTTAGTGTGTAGAGCAGCCCAACCGACGCGAATAACACTACTGTATAACCAATCAGGCGCCAGTTCCGGACAAGGACCAGGAGGAGGTCGAGAAGAGAGATCTCGTCATCCTGCCATGTGGGCTGTTCGTGTTCCGCTGCGGGTGTATTCGGTAGGCTTGGCAATCCGTTCGTCTTCACAGCTTTCAGCGCAGCGCCTGCCGCCCCAGCACGATAATCGTCAGTGCACTGGAGAGGATGGCCATGGTTTCAGTGATAACGCTGCCGTAGTCTATGGCGTCGCCTTCTTTTCTAGGTGGTTTTGCAGTAACAAGGATCGATGCTCCGTCTTCGACGACCGGCGTACGGCGCATCCACCCCGTCTTGACCCGGTATGTCGCGCCAGAAGCCTGTGTGAGATAGATCGCTTCCGTTCGTTCCTTTACTCCACCAGCTCGATCCAGATAATAAGAGAGGCGGCGGCCCGGCACGTGTTTGATGAGACCTTCCAGCGCAACGTTCCCCCGGACTGCCACCGTGTTCGGGGTGGAGGGAATAATGATCTCATCACCATCCTGGAGAATGACGTTGTGAGCGGAACGGCGGGCGACGGCGTCGCCCATCTCGATCACGAGCTGCGTTCCTCCACGCATGAGCTTGCCTCCGCCGATGTATCCTGAGGGCTTTACGCCTCCGGCGCGCTCGATCACATCCGCGAGTGTTTCGTTTTCCAACAGGAGGGTGTATTCCCCCGGGAATTGCACTTCGCCTCGCACAGTTACCGTTTTGGGTTCCTTGAAGGCAGGGTTCGTGCGCACAAATACCTCATCCCGATGCTGGAGCACAAACGTTTCTGCAGTAATCGCAGATGAGTTTGTGTTCACGCCAGCCGGTGATGTCGATGCGAGGGCGACCGAGCCGAAATTTCCGACCGGTACGGAGATCTCGCGGGCGCGTTCTGTTGCTTCGCCGCTGCCGTCCAGGATCGGCCGGGTCACATCGATGGATTCCAGGTGGGCTCCCTCCTGGAACCCGTCGCTCTGGAGGATCAGGTCCTGCAACGTCATGCCATCGCGATACCGATAGCGACCAGGCTTTTTCACCGCACCGCTGATGGTGACGTAGCGATCCGCAATCCGACCTACTTCAACGACCGCCGGGTAGATACGGATCTCGTCCTCCGGGCGGAGCACTTCAGTCGCCATCCCTCTACCCTGTAATGCCTCAGCGAGATCGAACGGGATGATCTCCTCCTTTCGGCCATCCAGGCTGCGGCGGAAGAGGTCCGCGCGTTCGAGGAAGACGTCTTTCAGGAAGATCGGGTCCTCAAGGCCGCCGGCCTGAAGAAGCAGGTCGCCCACTGTCATCTGTTCTAAGAGCCGGTACTCACCGGGTTTCCGTACCTGGCCCGAAATCTTGACCGTCCGTGAGGCAACGACTTCGTGTCCTGAGAGCACGTGCAGGCTGTCCTGAGGGCGCAGCACCAGGTTCTGAGTTGGTACGTCGTTCATTACCTGGTTCAGATCCAGCAACGTGACCTCACGTCTGAGGTCCTGGGCAAGTCGTACCAGTCGGGCCTGCGTCTTGTAGGCATCTCCCGTGAGGCCGTCGGCACGTTCGATGAGGTCGCGCACGGTTCTGACCTCCTCGCCCAACTGGTATCGTCCAGGCTTGAAGACCGCGCCGGTTACGGTGACGGATGGAACCCGGCTCAGGGCGGCGAGATCGGCGGCATCCCGAATGGATGAAATGGTAACGTGATCACCGTCTTCCAGTGAGATGGTCTGTTCGCCGGAGAGGACTGCCGATAGATCGAAGTCGAGGACGGTGCGGGCGACAGCGGGATCCGAACGCTTCGAAAACGGCACGATCCGTTCGATCTGGAATCGTTTCGTATAGGCCTCTGCCTTCAGGCCACCTGCGAAGCGTAGCAGATCCTCGAACGTTTCCCCTTCCTTAAGTTCATAGATTGCAGGTCTGAGCACGGCACCCTCTATGGTTACCGTCTTCCCGCGCGGTGGAATGAAAATGTGGTCGCCAGTCTGGAGCTGTACCGGGTCGTCGCCGTACCCGCGCAGCAGGTAGTCGTACAGGTCGGCCGCAATCGGTACGCCATCGCGGATGATCTGCACATTGCGCAATGACCCTCGCGTGAGCGGGCCGCCGACGCTATAGAGTACGCTGAAGAGGTTGGATCCGCTGGGGAGCGTGTAGCCGCCGGGCCGTTCGACCTCGCCCAACACGAAGAGACGGATGGGCTTCATTCGCGTGATGCTGAGATCCATGAAGATGCTCGGCGGATCTCCTACGAGTCCGGCATAGCTCCGAGAGAGGGAGAGCCGCATTTCATCGCGTAGCTGGTCCAGGCTCCTGCCCGCGACTGTGATCTGGCCGACACGGGGGATGAGGACGCGGCCTTCCTTATCGACTGGTAGGTCGTACTGGAATTCGGCTGCGCCCCAGAGCGTGAGGCGGAGTTCGTCCTCGGGGCCGACGATGTAGTCGCCGCTCGGTGATTCTATCGCGCCAGGGTAAAACGCCCTGGGCACGTTCTCAAAGGTGTTGTATCCGAAGTAGGTGAGCGGTTCTGTTCCGGATGCTTGTAGCGGCGACGAAGGATCCTCGAGAATGGTCAACGTTGCGCCGGTCCGCAGGGCCGCTTCGTTGTTGAACAGGTCCAGCGTGTAGACCCACATGTCCCACTGGCCGGGCGTAGCATCGGGAGGAATGACAAAGATGCCGCGCCAGAGGCTTTCCCGGCCTGTGCCCGGCATTTTTTCCACAGCATCCGCCACGATCGTGTCGCCTTTCGCTGGTCCGGTAAGTAAGAATCGAACGACCGGTGCGGAGGCCGCATTGCCCGTGAGGGGTGCCGTGAACGACACCCGCTGAGCGGTGGAGGAAGGAAGAATGTGCGTCGGATTCAGGACGGGTGCTTCCGTCACCCAGAGGGGATGGGTGCTGTTCGGGTCCCATACATCCTCTGGGTATCCACCGCTGGTGTCAGGCGATGATGATAAGCCCGTGTTGTTGCCGGCAGGCGCCATGTTTGCCTGTTCGGCAACCTGGAGCCAGCGCTGGATCTCCGACTCCGGGATGCCGAGCTGGCGGGCGCGCTGGGCGGCCTGCTGAGGATTGGAGAGATCAATGCCCAACCGGGCCGCTTCCTGTTTCGCCTGCTCCAGTGTCATTCCCCGTCTGTTCAGTTCTTCCTGAACTTCCGGAGGAATGTTTTGCACATTCTGAGCACGGCTTGCCGGTGAGGCGACAAGACACAGGAGCAAGATCAAGACAAGGGGAGGTACACGGGAAACTACAGACCTCATATCAATCCCCACTGATCAATCTTTTTAGATGTGAAACGCGACGCGCTATGCGAGAAGTTTGCTGCAAGCCTGTGCTATTCTTTCCGAATCAATAGCCCATATGAACATCCTTAGACGGAGTGCAAGGATAGTGCCGACGGAAAGCGGCCGGTAAAAGAGAGAATCAAACTTAAATCTTTCCGTATGGAAATGCTAGCCATAGCTGCCAGATCCAAGGTTGCAGGCAGCCTGAGAGCGGCATCACAGGCTTTCAGCGAGCGGAGTAGGCCTTCGATTCTGTGCTATTCAATGTGCGTTCACAGAAGGTTCAAATGAGTCCGATTTGTCTGTGGGATTGTGCGCCTGCGCTAGATGGTCCGGAGAAGCTTCAGTTCCGTCCATCGTTCTACCGGAGAAAACCCGCTGTGAACGGGCATTTCTAATCCAGCACTTTCGTATACCTCCTCGTCATCCATTCTCCTCTGCAACATCGTCTGGCGTCGGGCTTGCACCGTGGCTTACCAGCCAGGTTTCTGCATCTTTCAGCGCCTCGCGGGTCGATTCTCCAATGACCGGGGTGGCTTCGTAGAGGTGTACCGGACCGGTCAGGCGGAGTTTTCGGGTGCGAACCAACCGGCGATGTACCGGCTCACTAATTCCGGTAAGGTACAGCCGCCCATTCGCAGCGTGTAGCTGGTTAGCGTAGCCGGAGAGTACTTCGATCAGCGTAGCGCCGATGGAAGTGCGTCCCCGAAGGCGCAGGATCACTACGGGATTGCGTGCTCCCCTCGGTGAGGGCAGCAATCCTTCCAGTGTACGCGCGCCTGCATAAAACAGGTGGCCGTATACATCGAGTATCGTTACTTTGCCACTCGGCAACCGTGCGGGAGGCTTCCGCTCCTCGATCAGCCCGTCGGGTCGCTTGACCAGTTCTACGACCGAGACATCGGTCGAGGATTCGTTCACGTAGAGCAGTGCCGAGAGCGTCACCCCAATCCCCACAGCGGCCTGAATAGGGAGGAAGAGCGTGGCGACGAACGTAGTGACGCCTGCCAGGCGAGAGGGCCAACCCGTTTCCCAGACCGACAGGATATCCCCTAGCTTGATGCTGCTGATCCCAGCCAGGACGAGCAGGGCGCCGAGTGCGGGCATCGCGACGTGCGACACCAGACCGGGGAATCCGACTACGATCACGGCCATCCACGAGCCCGCAAAGATCGCTGCCCGGTTCGTGCGCGCTCCAGACATCACATTGAGCGCCGTCGTACTCACGGAGCCTCCGACTGGCAGTCCCCGGAAGAATCCCGATACGATGTTGGCCGCGCCCTGCGCGATGAAGTCACGCGATGCGCTGCTACGCGATCCGTCCGGATTGGGCACACTCTGGCTGACACCTGCCCCCTGTACGAGGATGACTACGGCGACCGATAGCGCGCCGGTAAGCACATTGAATGCATCCGCAAAGGAAGGCAGGATGGGCAATGGAAGGCCGCTTGGAAAGGTACCGACGTCCCGGACCGTCGGCACGCTTTCTACCTGGAAAAGGGCGATGAACAGGGACGGGATGATGATAGCCACCAGCCTGCCGGCATTACCCAGTCCGGTTCGTGGCAGCAGAATCGCGAGCACCAGGGTGAGGAGGCCGAGGGCGACCGATAGCAGGTTGACCTGGCGGATATGCAGGAGCAGATCGATCGTCTGGGTGATCCGGTTGTTGCCTGCAGCCTCATAGCCGGAAATGACGGGGATCTGGCCGAGTATCAACAGCAGGGCGACACCCGCGAGGAAGCCGGTCATGACCGAGTAGGAGACGAAACGAGACAGCTGTCCCATGCGCAGCAGTCCGAGCAGGATCTGGAAGGCACCCGTCAGTACCACCATGATGAAGAGGGCGGAGTCGCGCGTTTCCTCGGGCATTGGAGCAAGCGCCTGCCCTGCGGTCAGTGACGCAGCAGCCGTGGTCGTGATGACCATCAACCGCGTACTGGATAAGAGACCGCCCGTGATAGGACCTACCATCGTGGCGTAAAGCCCGTATACGGGGTTGACCCCCGCCAGTGCGCCATTTGCTAGGCCATCGGGAACGTTTGCGATTGCTGTGTTCAGTCCGGCAATCGCATCTTCGCTGGGGCGCGGGCGGTGTAATCGCCACCGTGAGGTGTAGTTCGATACCGCTTCACGCAATTTGCCCAGCCCCGGTTGGTTGACCTCGGGCTGTGAATCGGGTATCGGCATCGGGCCCATCTGCTCCCCAGCCATGCTCAAGCCCTCCCGCGCATGCCGGTTGCGCGTTCCTCGTTCGAGCCCTGGAAGGACGGTTCGGGCATTTGCATCTGCAGTGACATGGGCGGTACGTAGATCACATATAGCAAGGGGCACTTCACAAGGCGGTTCGTCGCCTCTTCGGGCACGTCAAACCTACGAAGGGTTAGACTGGAATGGTGGCCTGCATCATATTACGAGGTCTTGATCCGTGGCGGATCGGTACGTGCGCTGCCGAGCCACTCGTTTGCCGACTCCCAGGCCTCCTCGGTCGATTCGCCCAGGATTTCGCGCGCCCCGATCAGGTATACGTTCTCGTTCAGATCGAGCTTGCGGGTTCTCAGCAACTGCCTGCCCGTCCTTGCATCCACCCCGCTGAGGTATAGACGCCCGCCTACGTCGGCGAGGTCATCGGCGTACTGGTCCAGGACCTCGATCAGTGTGGCACCCACGCGCGTACGCCCCCGCAGGCGCAAGATGACTACCGGGCGCGTTGCGTCGTGAGGGCTGGGTAGTGTTTCCGCCAGCATGCGTGCGCCCGCAAAAAAGAGACTTCCGTATACGTCGAGTATCGTCACCGTATTACTCGGTAGGCGCGCTGGTGGCTCGCTCTCAGAAAAGCGCCCACCGCCCAGTGGGACCAGTTGCCGAACGGATGCATCGCTCGCTGAAGAGGAGAGGTAGAGCACAATGGATAGCAGTACGCCGACTGCGACCGCCATCGGAACCGATAGCGCCAGGGTCGCCAGGAATGTTATGAAGATACCCCATCGGGCTGCGCCGCCGACGTTCCAGATCGAACGTGCTTCGTCGAGGTTAATGGCACGGATACCGGCCACGATCATTAAGGCCGCGAGCACGGCCATTGGCACCTGGCCGACCAACCCTGGCATCAGCAGCACGAATACCAGTATCCAGATACCACCCAGTACACCGGCCCAGCGGCTGCGCGCTCCGGCGCTCACGTTCAGTGCGGTCTGGCCGACCGATCCGCCCACGGGTATGCCGGACAGCAGCCCGCTCGCGACGTTCGCCACGCCCTGCGCAACCATATCTCGTGAGAGGCTAATCGGAATGCCATCAGGGTTCTCCACGCTCTGGCTCACCCCGGCGCCCTGGATAGCGATGACGACCGCGACGGCAAACGCCGTCCCGATCAAGTCGAGTGTGAGCAGTGTCGGATCCGGCAGTACCAGCGTGGGAAGTCCGCGTGGGAGCGGATTAACGTCGGTAACGAGCTGCACGCCCTCCCAACCAGCCAGTGCTACCAGAAGCGTCGGCACGACGAGCGCGACGAGTGAGGCCAGCGTCGCGAATCGGGTGCGCTCCAGCCCAACCAGGATGCCCAGCGTGAGCAGGCCCGTGAGGATCGTCGGTACGCTGAACTGCGCACCGTGCGTGAGCAGGTCGATGAACTGAACGATCTCGTTCGCACCCTGTGGATTGAAGCCCACCAGGGGAGCGGCCTGATCGAGGACGAGTACCACCGTTACACCCATCAAGAAGCCGGTCATGACCGAGTAGGAGACAAATCGCATCAGTCGTCCCAGCCGCAGCAGACCGAAGAGGGTCAGGAAGATTCCGGTCAGCGCAACCAGCAGAAACATCGCTTGATCGCGCTGCGCTTCGGGGTAAATCGAGATTGCCTGACCCGCGGCAAGCGATGAGGCACTGGTGGTCGAGATGACCATCAACCGCGTACTGGATAAGAGACCGCCCATGATAGGGCCTACCATCGTGGCGTGAAGCCCATATACGGGGGTGACTCCCGCCAGAGCGCCATTCGCCAGGCCATCGGGTACATTGACTACCGCGTTTATGAGGCCGACGATGGCATCCGATCGCACGTTGTTCCCCTTCGAATCGACTGACATCGTTTCGCCCTGAGGTGGTTCAGGGTGAGCCTTACAGGCACACCCTAGTGGTACGGTCTGATCGGGGTCAGTCCAGTTCGATACGAACGGTTTTCACGCCTGCCTCTACGGCCACTTCCAGAACGCGTGGCTCCTGCTCGTAGGGGATGACACTGATATCGCCGCTCCGCTCCATGTACGCGAGGCGAATCCTCGAGGGATCTGTTTGCCTGGTCTGGAGCCGGATGGCTTCGCTGAGGTCGTCCCTGGTAACGCTTGCCTGGTGCATACCCCTACGCTGAATTTCTCCATCCTTGATCAGTACGATCCGATCGCCTTTCACGATGGGGCCGAACCATCCGGTTTTGTACGCCAACTCGGCAAAAGCCCAGTGCATACCGATAAGGATGGCTGATGCTGCTATCGTGGGCCAGAAGGCGGCCGATCCATTGATCGCCCGGCTCATAATGGAGCCGAGCATGATGCCGACGACGTCGAACGCACTTGCCTTGCTCAGAAATCGACGACTCGCGAGGCGGACGATTACCAGTGCTGCGATATAAATGATAATGGTCCGTAGTGCCATCTGAGCGGTGGTCAGGTCTTCCGCTTCGCTTCCGAGCCCCAGCAGTACCTGGATCGTATGTGATATCGTCTCGAGCATTCGCTCCTTCTCATGGCTCTCAACACGTCGGATGCTCCTCAGCAGACTAGTCTTCCGCCTTCAGGTCGACCAGCCACGCCTCTGCCGCTTCAAGTGCCTTCTCTGTGGATTCCCCAACGATGGGCGTTGCTTCGTAGACGCGCATGGGCCCCGACAGGCGAAATCTGCCGTTCCCTAACACGCGATCGAGTGCCGGTTTACTGATCCCGGAGAGATACAGTCGGCCGCCTATGGACCGCAACTGCTCGGCGTACCCGGTCAGCACTTCTTCGATGAGTGTGGCACTGATGGTCTGGCGTCCTCGCAGGCGCAGGATCACGACCGGATTTTTTTCTTTCCCCGGCCTGGGAAGCTGCTCGCGCAGTGTGCGCGCACCTGCGAAGAACAGAGGTCCATACACGTCGAGTATCGTCACATGCTCGCCCGGCAGTTCGCGGGGCGGCTTGCGCTCTTCGATACGTCCATCGGACCGCTTTACAAGCTCTACAACGGTTACATTAGTCGGGGAAGTCGTTACGTACAGCAGGGCGGAGAGGAGCACGCCGATGCCCACAGCGATCTGAATCGGGTGGATGAGCGTCGAAAAGAACGTGACGACGATTGCCAGCCGGGCGGGCCAGCCGGCGCGCCAGGCCCCCGCTACTTCTGAAGGCTTGATGCTCTGGACGCCCGCGATGATGAGGATCGCCCCAAGTGTAGGCATGGGCACGAGAGATACCAGGCCGGGCAGGACGATGACGATGACCGCCATCCATAGCCCCGCCAGGATGCTTGACCACCGTTTCCTGGCGCCGGACGTTACGTTGAGCGCCGTCGCCCCTACCGATCCGCCCACAGGCACGCCCCGGACGAATCCTGCTGCGATGTTGGCAGCGCCCTGTGCGATGAAGTCACGCGATAGACGTCTTCTGGACTGGTCCGGGTTGGGCACGCTCTGGCTGACGCCTGCGCCCTGGATGAGGACGACCACGGCGAGTGACAGCGCTCCCGTAACGACGTCCACCGACAGGTCGGATATCGAAGGCAGATAGGGGAGTGGCAGGCCGCCGGATATATCCCCGACATCCTGCACGATCTGAACGTTCCCCGTTCCAACAGACAGCACGAGTATGCTTGTCACGACGATTGCCGCAAGAGGACCGAACTTGTTGAACCGGGTCCGCATGATCACGATCACGATAGCCGCAGAAAAGACAGCGATGGCCAGCGAGCCAACGTGGACCTCCCCGAGGTTCATTAGCAGGTTGAAGGTCTGTATGATATTGTTGTCGCCGGCGACCTGTACTCCGGTGATGGTAGGAAGCTGACTGAGGATCAGGATCACCGAGATTCCCACCAGGAAGCCGGTCATGACGGAGTAGGAAACGAATCGTGTCACCCGTCCCAGCTTGAGCAGGCCGAAAACGATCTGGAACGCGCCGGAGAGCATCACCAGAAGGAACAGGGCGCGGTCTCGATCCTCCCCCGAGAGCCCGGTGATCGCCTGGCCCGCCACGAGCGCCGTCGCGCTGGTGTTGGTGATCACCATCAACATCGTACTGGCGAAGATGCCGCCCACGATCGGACCGACCAGGCTGGCGTACAGGCCGTAGATGGGATTGACGCCCGCCAGGAGCCCGCTGGCCATTCCATCGGGCACGCTGCTGATGGCGACGGTCAGGCCCGCGATGCCGTCCTGGCGGATCGTCTTCTTGCCCGGCAGCCATTGAACCGTATAGTTCGCGACGGCTTCGCGCAGTTTGCTAAAGCCCGGTATGTGAACCTCTGGTTCGTCGTCAGATGTTTGCGTCGTGTTCTTGTCGTCAGGCTTCGTCGTCATAGGCGAATGCCGCTCCTTGTATGCAGGGTTGCCACCGTGTATATGCCAGGTCGTTTTATCTCATCCGCCAACAGCCGGGGGTGGCATCGAGTCGCTCGACGAGGTATTGCAGATGCGGATTTCCCCGCACGCTCATCGTGATCGTACATCGAGGCGCGATCCAGAAGCGGAGCAGGTGGCGTGCAGGTCGGCATCTGGATCGGGCGAGCCTGTGCGCATGCGCGCGGCCAGCCGCGGCCGCGGCAAGAAGAGCGCGCGGTAGTCCTTCCCCGGTCCTTTCGTCCCGAGTCATGCCCGGTCTGGCCCGCAGTTTTCGTCCGACCGTATCCCGACGGTCCGTCCTCCAAACGCCAGCGTTCAAACGCATCACGGTCCAGAGGACGGGCGCCGCCGTGTCCGTCCAGCAACAGGGCGGGAGGGGTCTAGGTGCGGTTTCTGACATCCGTACTCATTGCTAAGAGCAATCCATCTTCGGCCTTGGCGGCTAACCGGTTGTCTGTCGTTGTGCCGCCTTGTCAGCAGGTTCGATTTCCTCGCTTACTATGTGGTACTTGATCTCGCGCGTGCCGAACGGGTCGAGGTCGAAGGGGGCCTGGTCCTCGCCGATCTTTCGCTCGGCCGGCGCCGGACCATGATTCGGGTGATCCTGAG
The DNA here is from genome assembly GCA_041690215.1 of Rhodothermales bacterium. Lineage (GTDB taxonomy): Bacteria > Bacteroidota > Rhodothermia > Rhodothermales > DASSAV01 > DASSAV01. The sequence continues at coordinate 147,592 of JAWLHQ010000006.1, read as the reverse complement.
TCGCCAGGTTCTCCATCTGGTCGAATTCGTTCATGCGCATGAGCGAGTGTCTATATGGTTTCAAAAGGTGTAGGTCACCCAGGCAGCCAAAAAAGTCGTGTTCTTACCCGGCGGGGTTTCTCGCAGGAATCTTCCGGTGAGAAAGCGTCCGAAGCTGAAGGCAGGCTCGGTATGCCGGTTTATCCGCCACCGAATGTCGAAGCCGGGTTGATGCCCGATAAAGCGTGCGCGCGATTGTTGGCCCGTCCGCAGGAGAGCACCGGGAACACTATAGAGGCCGTCATCGATGCTCTGTCGCCAGAAGAATACCCAGTTGGCCGTGAGCGATATCCCGTTCGGCAGGCTCAGCCCGATAGAGGGGTGCACGTCGAGAAGGTTCAACGGCCCGACTGAGGCGAGCTGGCCGAAGTATGCGCCTCTGGGGAAGAGGGGGTAGAATGTTTCCAGGTCGGGATCGTCCGGATCACGATCTCCGCTGGCCGCGTCCGCTCTAAGTCCGAGGCGGGGCTGCCAGAGCATGCGTTGCAACGTATAGCCTGCCTCGAATGCAATCCCCCAGGCGCGTATGTTGTCCCTGTCGAAGCTGCCGAACTGGTAGATGAACTCAGGGTTGTAGTCCCACGGGCCCCATTCGCCAGAAAGACGGATGCCAATGGTGTGGCGTAGCTCGTCCCCCTGTCCCTGATCGAATATGGCGTCCTGGCGGTCGAGGCCGAGGTAGTACAGATCGATGGTCAATACCGAGTCCGGGCGCATGGAATAGACGCCCCAGAAAGTTTGTCCGGAAATCTCCCTATCGTCTAAAACCCCTCGGTTGGTTTCTATGGGTCTGGCGAGGAAGCCGTCCGCTTTCCAGGATCTCATGCGGAGCATCAGTTTTCCCGCATCGAAGCTCTGTCGCACATTCTTCCCTTCACGAGAGCTTATGATCCGTCCGGTTCCGTAGGCGAGTTCCTGGCGGCCGGGTCGCAGCGTCACGGAACGCTCGCTATCGAAAGGCCATATGATATCGACGAAAGCCTGATTGACGTCGAGGATGTCTTCGTCGATCATGGGTCTCGGGCCGCCTCGTCTTCCCGCTTCGATACTGGAGTTTAGCTGGCCGAAGAAACGGACGCGCTCACCGAAGTGGACGTCGGCGTGAGGCATGATGCGGTTCAGAAGGTAGCCGCTCAGGTCTTGTGGTTGGCTGCCCCATTGCTCATTGATGTACCGTTCGTAGAACGGACGCACTTCGCCACCGAGCGATGCGTACCAGCCTTCCCGCTTTGCAAGCGGAAGGTATTTGAGCTCGTCCGACCAGTCGACACGGCGTGAAGGATCGCGCATCATGCTCCAGTCCTCGTCAAAACGGTTGGGTTCATAGGCTGGAGGGTGAGGGGGGAGTTCATCCTCCGGTACGGGTTGGCCACGTACCGGAGTGGCCGCTATGGTGATCGTTAGCAACAAGAAGCCTATCGGGGCTGCACGTATCATGGTTAACACTATCTGGCGGACGTCACACGCCTGCCAGCTTCATTATGTCTTCCCTCCGGACAGTGTTCTCCTCATTCCTTAGCCGGCGCGGCATTCAGCCGCTTCTCATCCGGAAACGGACAGGGCGTTCTCAGCAGGTCCGTTTCCCGGGTACGGGTTAGGCGTCGGCTTTGTGTTTGCAGCCTTTGCGTCATTTCCGATCGCCACCAGGGCGCCCGGCCTATTTACCGGTTGTCTGCCGCTGTACTGCCTTGCCAACAGGTTCGATTTCCTCGCTTACTATGTGGTACTTGATCTCGCGTGTGCCGAACAGGTCGAGGTCGAAGGGTGCCCGGTCCTCACCGATTTCCTGTTCGACCAGCGCGTGCAGCTTCTTCAGCATCCGTTCGACCAGCGCTGGATCGTGGTTCGGGTGATCCGGATGTGCAAGGTTTTCCAGCTCACCGGGGTCGTTCACGAGGTCGTATAGGCTCACGTCGCTGTGCGCGTACAGTTCGTCCAGCGTGGACGGGTTTCCGTACTCTTCCGGGCTGAACCACCTGACGAGTTTGTATTGTCCATCTACGACGCAGCGGAAGAACGTGCGCTTGCTGAAGTCAGGCGCGCCGTACTTCTTTCCGGCCTGCTTCAACCGTTCACCCCTGCCCACGTCTGAACCGTGGGGGCCGGAGTCGCCCATCTCGGTAAGTTCCTGGAGCACGCCCGTGATCGCCCAGTCCTTGTCGAGCGAGTGTAGCCCGTCCCAGCAGAAGAGGGCGCCGTCACCGGGTGCGTTCACGCTGCCGCGCGGACCGTCCTGCTGCGGATCGAGTATCACAGGTTTCAGGCTGCGTCCTTTGAGCTGCGGGTAACGCGCGCGGATCTCATCCTCACTAAGACCCGCAAAATTCAGCAGCGTCGGCGCGAGGTCGAGGTGTGAGCCCACGGCGGCTGTGCGTTGGCCCTGCGGACCACCCGGGACGCACACCGTCAGGTTGACGACAGCTGCTTCGTCGAAGGGGATGGCACCCTTCTGGCTCATCTGGTGTGCACCGTTCATCTCCCCATGGTCGCTCGTGAAGATGATGATGGTGTTCTGCCACAGACCCAGCCGGTCCAGCGCGTCGAGTACCTTTTGGAACTGGGCATCCACGAGGCGCATGCAGTTAACCAGGTAGTTGCGCCGTACGAGCCAGAGATCTTTTCGATCATCGGGAATGTGTCCGTAGTTCAGGTCGGTCAACTCCTTGTAATGCCGGACACCGTAGGGCTGGAGCGCGAAGTCGTCTTCGAAGTTGTCCGGCAGGGTGATATCCCACTGTTTCTCGAACCAGCCCAGCCGCTGTACGGTCGTCTGCAGGCCGGTCATGGCGCCTTTCGGATGCGGCGTTTCAATCGAGTCCGACTGCAGGAACATGATGTCGTGCGGATTCACGAGACTGCACACGAGAAGCCATGGTCGATCGAGTTGCGTTCCCTTGCTCTCCAGCCAGTCGACGGTCTCAAATGCAGCGGTGTCGTCGAGCTGTTCCCCCTGGAGCGGCGCGCCGAACATCTCTCCCCACTGCTGGTAGTCGGAGAAGCCATACCGTTCGAGCGCGTCTTCGCTGTGCGGCACTTCCGAAAGATGCCACTTACCCTTGAAGGCGGTGTAGTAGCCCTGCTCACGTAGCATGTGCCCGATAGTGGGGATGTCCGGGGACAGTTCATTGATCCAGGCGAAGTTGGTGTTGTCCCACAGGCCCGTCTTTTTCGCGTGCATGCCCGTCCACATTGTCGCGCGCGACGGCGTACAGATGGGGACGGTGCAGTACTGGTGGTCGAACGTGACGCCCTGTGCTTCGAGACGCTCCATCGCGGGGAACGTTACCTCCTCGGGCACCTGCATGTGCGCGTCCCACTGATCCATGCACAGGATCAGGATGTTCGGTCGGTTCGAGTTGCCCGCGCCATTCGTCGTCTGTGTTTGTTGCGTCTCCATCTCCCCCTCTTCTCGTGTATTGCGTGAGTCTTGGCTACGGTCGATGTTGCATGAAGTCTGATGTATTCTGCCCCGATCGTGTCGCCTGTCGCGTCTAGAAAGTCGTCCGTGGTTTGTGCTGAATCCCGGTCCGAGCGGCTCGCTGGCTTTCGCGCTTACGCAACAACGCTGCTACCGGGAAGAGAATACCCAGCCCGATGATTGACGTGACGACTACGATGATGATGGTTTTCGGATTGCTGAATGTTTGCGTGGCGACGACCGTTGCCGCCGCGATGTTGCGCTGCGACGTTGCCAGCGCCAATTCGTCGCGGTTTTCGCCAAGCGGGATTCCGACGATCCAGCCGATGAGGAATGCTCCGACGACCAGGAAAACCGCCACCGGGATGGTTTCGATATCGGTGCTGAAGAGGTTCAGAATCCCCCTGAGGTTCTGAAGAATGGTGGCCGCGAGGAGTACCACGATTGCAATACTCGCAATTTTGCCCATGTATGGCCGGAGGCGTTCTGCCCAGGTGCGGGCCCATGCCCTGATCAGCAGGCCTGCGGTCAGCGGCAGAAGCATCGTGAGGGAGAGAGGCCTCGCGATAGCCCAGGGATTGACCTCCGCTCCGGGCAGTGCCAGGGGTATGACGATGGGCATGTAGACGACAGTGACCGGTAACAGGATCACGAGCATCGTAGTCGTGATCGCCAGGTTACTATTGGCGTGTTGCGCCAGCTTGATTACGAAAGGCGCGCCGGCGGCCGTTGCGACCAGAAACAGGCCGATCTTGTAGTAGATGTCCAGCGGAATAATGCGCAAGATGAGTACCGCCAGGATCGGAACCAGCACGAAGTTGGCAAGGAGCGTCAGGATGACCCCACGTATGTTACGGAGAGGCCCGAGGATTTCCCGAGCCGAATAGCCGAAACCCACTGAAAGCATGCTGCTCACAGCGAAGGTGAGAACCGAGAAGTTTAAGAGGAAAGAAAGGATCTCAGACATTGCCGTTCACCTTACGGGGCCATGCAGAGGGAGGTCACGGCATCCCCGGCGCCGTGCCCGCACGGCTCCGCTCTCGGTGCACGTGCCGCAACCGGAAGGCGAGCACGATCCGCAGGATACCGATTACAATGGCGTAGACGCCGATCCATAGCACGACGGCGAGTGCGCCCGGTCCGGGAAAGAGGAATAGCAGGACACCGAATGCGGCCGAGAGCACGCCGCCGAGGATGAGCACCCACTCCCCCTTGACTTCTTTACGCAGCCGGATCGCCGCGACGATTTCGGCAATACCGATGACGACCGCCCAGGCTGCGATGAGGTAGAGCAGGGCGATCGCCGTGATGCCGGGCATGATGAAAGTGAGAATACCGATGCCGATACCCAGGATGCCACTGATCAGGAGTGCCGCCCAGTAGGGTTCGCTACGGCCCTTCTTGATTACCGCAACGATGGTGAACACCCCGTCGACGAGTGCATACGCTCCGAAAACCAGCACGAGCGCAGCAAGGCTTATGGCGGGATTGAACAGGGTGATCAGGCCGAAGAGCAAGGCCGCAATGCCACGCACCAGCACCCAGCTCCAGTTCCGTGCGAGTGTGCCTACCATCTTCTCACCTCCATTTTGCTAACACCCCCTCGGAAGGATCAGAGCCTTGCGATCCCTGCTTGCAGGCGTCTGCCCGGCATGCTCGCCTTGGGGCATCGATAGGGTGTGGGGTTCTCTCGACATCACTTTTCCGTATGGGCCATTCATAACCGGATCGGGCTGTGGTCTACCTATTTACCAGATGGGGTGCTCGGGGTTGAACGAACGATGCACCGGAAGCCGATGTGGCATGCCGAGGTATCGACGGCCTCGCCCTGCCGGGCCGCAGGACGGTAGCGCAGGCAGTAGTTGGGCGCGCACAGGTGCGAGCCGCCCTTGAGCACCCGGCGCGGAATGTGTTCGCCCGATGCGAGGCTCTGCGCGGCCGACCTGACGCGCGGGTTACGGGGGATGCAGCACACCTTCAGGGCATCGCCGGGGTGGCGGGGTCTGAAGAAATCGCACGTCCACTCCCACACGTTACCGGCGACATCGTACAGGCCGTAGCCGTTGGGCGGGAAAGCGCCGACGGGCGAGGTGCCCTCGTAGCCGTCCGTCCCGAGGTTCTGCCACGGAAACTCACCCTGCCACGTGTTGGCGAGCAGGCGGCCTCCGGGTGCAAACTCGTCGCCCCATACGTACGTGGCGCCTTCCAGCCCGCCCCTCGCGGCGAATTCCCACTCCGCCTCGGTCGGCAATTCCTTTCCCGCCCATGCCGCGTACGCCTCAGCATCCTCATAGGCCACGTGTACGACCGGGTGATGTTCACGCCCTTCGAGTGTGCTCCCCGGTCCTTCGGGTCGGTACCAGCATGCGCCGGGGACGTAGGCCCACCAGACCCGGAAGTCGCGCAGGCTCACGCGATGCGGCGGGCGCCGGAAGACGAGCGAGCCGGGCACCAGCAGGGCAGGGTCGATGCCCGGATACTCGGCGGGATTCGGCGGACGCTCGGCTACCGTGATGTAGCCGGTGGCCTCCACGAAGCGGCGAAACGCCTCGTTCGTCACCGGATGTTCATCCATCCAGAAACCGTCGACCGTAACGCGATGAATTGGACGCTCTTCGGGATAAAACGAATCCGACCCCATCAGAAAGGTGCCGCCAGGAATCCAGACCATATCGTTCGGATGCGACGTGGACGGAACGGCACGTAGATCTCCGGCCTTCCCCTGTGTGGTTTCGTGGTTCATTCCGCCTGCTACTTCATGCCGGGTGTGAGCATATCGGCAGTGTCCTGTATGAGATTGTGTTGTATAGACCGGAATGAACATCCCCTTGTTTAATCGCCCCGGCAGCATATAGTCGCTAGTGCGGTGTTATTACACGAACGTCGCCGCCATATCCCGGTGTGCACCGATACCGGGTAGCCTCATGCCCTGAGGATGTCGTAGTAAACGAGGGTATCCGTCGAACCAACCACCATGCGCAACATGTCGAGGCGAGATCATGGGATCCGGAGCGGATGCGGACCGTGTATGATGCGGGGCAGTGGTGTCTCTCTGCTCCCCTGATTTCCTTCCGGAGCAGTCCATGGCAGAGGCATGCAAATGGAAACGAAGGACACCTGGGCCCGTCCTGGCAGCCGGTTACAGGTGACAGCGGTATTCGCCGTCGCACTCGGTGTGCTTATCGTACTTGCGGTGATCGCGTTTCGGGCTGTTGACGGACTCCGGATCGCGAACCGTGAACTGGGCGAAGCCTATGAAGCGAGAACCGCTACCAGGCAGGTGCTTCTGGCGCTCACTGACCTCGAGATGCGGTCGCGCGGATATCTCATCATGGGAGATTCTGCGGTGCTGCCGGACTACGAACGGGCGCTCAGAAACCTGGATACGCAATTGATACGGCTTAACTCCCTGGTAGAGGAAGATACAGCGCTCTCGGAAAGGGTCCTGCGTTTCGCAAGCATCGCTCACGTGCAGGTGGATAGTGTACGGAAGGCGGTTGAGATTCGGCAGACCAGCGGGTTCGACGCCGCTCGTGCGTTTATCTTGCGCAATCGAGACAAGCAGCTGTACGAGGCTACAGACGCTGCGGCGCTTAGTATCATGCGTGCGGTCGATGATAGGCAGGCACGACAGAGGCTGCGAGCTTATAGACACGGAGTACGGGCTTCTCTGAACATCGGATTACTTACCATTTCCGCTATAGGTCTCCTCTTGCTCGTATACGTGTATGTCAGGCGAGACGTGCAGAAACGCGAGCAGGTTGCGCAGGCGCTGGCAAGTATGAACGTCGAACTCGAACGCCGCGTCAGGATTCGCACCGAAGAGCTAACGGCGTCGAACACGCGGCTCGAGTTGGCAGTAGAGGAGCTACAGCGGATGAACCGCGAACTACGTGATTTCTATTTCGCGGCTTCTCATCACTTTAAGGAGCCACTCCGTAAGATTGTGATGTTTTCGGGCTTGCTGGAAGACGAGTACGCGGCCAGCGTAATGGGTCGAGGTAAGGATTACATCGACCGTATCGACAGTGCCGCGAAGCGTCTGTTGCAGCTCATAACAGATTATATGGAGTATACACGGGCCTGGGCACAGGATCTGTCGTTTCAGAAGGTCGATCTTTCCCGCGTCGTGCAATCGGCACTTCGGCACCAGGACATGGAGGCCCTTCATCCGCCGCCGGTGGTCGAACTGGGGCCGTTGCCGGTCGTGTACGCGGATGCCCGGCAGATGGAACTGTTGTTCGAGCAACTGATCGACAATGCCGTCAAGTTCAGGCATCCGGAGCGGGCACTGCATCTGTGCATCGAAGGCGAATTGCAACCTTCGAACAACGGCGATTCGTCTTTTGCGGTCATCACCGTGGCTGATAACGGCATCGGCTTCGATGAGAAGTACCTAGATCGCGTTTTTACCCCGTTCCAGAGACTTCATCACCGGGAGGGTTACGAAGGAACGGGGATCGGGCTAGCTCTCTGTCGCCGCATCGTGGAGCACCATCATGGCACCATCACCGTCCGGTCTACACCGGATAAAGGTACCGTATTCACGGTCACGCTGCCTGTCGTCCACCCGTCCGACCGATCGCATGAGTATGAGAGCGTCCGTGAACGCGAGGAACGTGCGGCATCCTGATCAGCTTGTAAACATGAGCACCGGGATTGTTGGCAGGCTGACGTGCCCGTACATTGGCGTGCCGAGCTGCCTGAGAGCATCCTCCTCGTTCCGTGATCGGATTACGATCCACACGGCCTGAGAGGGATGGCGACTCGGGGGTAGGTCTGGCACACCTTTTCTCTGCGCGTGTATGCGTACGGCTTGGCATGTGCCGGAAGTGTTTCTCGCACGGATATGCGATCCCCTGGGTACTTACCGTGAGTCCGGTACGAGTTTTTTGAGTTCAGATGAGCATTGCAGCGATCGAACCAGCGCAGGAAGACGCATATCAACGGTCGATAGACGATGTCGTCTTAGCGCTCGGCACGGATATCCGGATCGGCTTGAGCGAAGAGGAAGCACGGAAGCGGCTCGAGCGTTACGGAAAAAACGAACTGCCCTCGGAGGCGCCTCCATCGGCCTGGCGGCTTTTTTTGGCTCAATTTCAGGATACGCTCGTGATCCTGTTGCTGGTGGCGACAGCCATTTCGGCCGGCATGTGGATCTATCAGCCCACATCGCCGCTTCCCTATGAGGCCATCGCCATCCTCGCTATCGTACTGCTCAATGCGGTGATGGGCTACCTGCAGGCATCGCGTGCCCAGGCTGCTGTCGCGGCGCTGCGGGCGATGACAGCCCAGGAAGCTACCGTGGTACGAAGTGGTGAGCGGAGGCGCATTCCCGCAGCCGAGATCGTACCCGGCGACATCATCCTCGTCGAGGAAGGCGATACCATTCCGGCGGATGCGCGGCTGATCCAGGCAACCGCCTTGCAGACTTCCGAGGCGGCTCTGACAGGGGAGAGCCTTCCCGTCATGAAAAGCACCACACCCATTACCGATACGGTGGGTCTGGGCGATCAAATCAACATGATCTTCAGCGGTACGACCGTCACGCGTGGGCACGGCCAGGCCGTCGTGACAGCCACCGGTTCATCCGCCGAAATGGGTCGCATCGCAGGGCTCCTGCGGGCGACGCCGGGTGAAGTAACCCCCCTTCAGCGGGAACTCGACCGTACGGGCAAGCTCCTCGGTGTTGTTGTCGTCGCCATCGCGGTCGTGATGATCACGACGATCATCTTCGTCGAAGATATCCATGGCCTGTCGAGCCTCGTCGAGGTGCTCATCTTCGGCGTGGCGCTGGCCGTTGCCGCAGTGCCGGAAGGGTTGCCTGCAGTAGTCACGGCCGTTCTTTCCATCGGCGTGCAGCGTATGGCACGGCGTAACGCCATCATCCGCCACCTCTCGGCCGTCGAGACGCTGGGTTCGGCCAGCGTAATCGCCTCCGATAAGACGGGCACGCTGACCCGCAACGAGATGACCGTGCGTACCGTGGTCACTGCCAGCGGACGTGTTCACTTCGAAGGGACCGGTTATGCACCCGTAGGTCGCGTGACGGCAGAGGGAGGTGGTGACGTCTCGGGTGCACTGCGTGCCGAGCTGGTGCGTGCGCTTGCCGCCGCAGAGCGCGCCAACAACGCCGTGGTGCAGGAAGAAGCGGGGCGCTGGACGATTCAGGGAGACCCGACCGAAGGTGCTCTCATCGTAGCTGCGTACAAGGCCGGATTGGAGAAGCAGGTCCTGAGGTCGCGCCTGGAGCGCATTGCGGAGGTGCCGTTCTCCTCTGAGCGAAAACTGATGTCTACCGTGCACAGAGACACCGAGCAGCCGGAACGCGTGCTTGTCTTTACCAAGGGTGCGCCGGACGTGCTGCTTTCCCGCTGTACGTACGAACTGGTCGGAGAGGAGCTGCGGCCGCTCGATGCGAGGCGGAAAGAGGAAATCCTGCGCACGAACGAGGAACTGGCAGGGCAGGCGCTGCGCACGCTCGGCGTAGCAGCGCGCTCGCTACCGAGCGAGGGACTCGACCCGGCGCAGATAGGCGAACCCATAGAGACCGATCTCGTGTTTCTCGGCCTGATCGGCATGATCGATCCACCGCGCGAGGAGGCGAGGACAGCGGTCCGGCAGGCCAGGGAGGCCGGGATTCGTCCGCTGATGATCACGGGCGACCACCCCGTGACGGCGCTCGTCATTGCGCGTGAACTGGGAATCGCCAGTGATGGGCAGGTCGTTACCGGCGCTGAACTGGAAACGCTGAGTGATGACGTGCTCGACCGGAAGGTTGCGGAAACGTCCGTATTCGCGCGGGTGAACCCGGAGCACAAGTTACGTCTTGTAGATGCACTCCAGCGGCGTGGTGCCGTCGTTGCGATGACGGGAGACGGCGTCAACGACGCCCCGGCGCTCAAATCGGCCGACATCGGTGTGGCAATGGGCATCACCGGCACGGACGTGTCCAAGGAGGCCGCGGATATGGTACTCGCCGACGACAATTTCGCCACGATCGTTGCGGCGGTGGAGGAGGGGCGCGGCATCTTCAACAACATCCGGAAGTTTCTGCGCTACCTGCTGTCATCGAACATCGGCGAAGTAATGACGATGTTCTTCGGTGTGCTGCTGGCGAGGGTCATCGGCCTGCAGGGTGAGGATGATGCCGTCGTGCTACCACTGCTGGCGACCCAGATCCTGTGGATCAACATGATTACGGATGGTGCTCCCGCGCTGGCGCTCGGTCTCGATCCCGTGGATCGGCAGTTAATGTGCCAACCACCCCGGTCGCAGCGTGAGGGCGTCATCACGGCGCGGATGTGGCGGGGCATCTTCTTCGTCGGTGTCATCATGGCCGCCGGAACACTGCTGGTGCTGGATGCCAGTATGCCCGGAGGTCTCCTGGCCGGCCATGGCGATCTGCGCTATGGTCAGACGATGGCGTTCACCACGCTCGTATTCTTCCAGATCTTCAACGTCTTCAATGCGCGCTCGGATGAGCGGAGTGCGTTTGCCGACCTGGTCAGAAATCCATGGCTGCTGGGTGCGGTTAGCCTGTCGATTGCGTTGCAAGTAGTAGTCATCTACACCCCGTTCTTGCAGCGCGCGTTTGGTGCCGTCGCGTTGAGCCCTGCGGATTGGTTGCTCTGCATGGGCGTTGCGAGCTCGGTTCTGTGGCTCCGGGAGATCAGCAAGGCCATTGTACGTGCTTTGAGTCGCACGTGACGGATGAGCACGCATCAACTCCAGCGGCTGTTGCATCTTTAAGGGGCGGCACATGCCGTTGGATTTCTGTAACAAACTATCGAAGGTGTTGGAAATTCCTCGAATGGCCCAGATCCCGGTTGCTTCTCCGCTCGTCACAAACCGGCAAGACGTTCTGAGTGAGCAAAACGAAATGGAGCAACACCATGGCAATTTTCAATACAGACATCTTTGCGCTTCCTCCGGCGGCACGTAGATCGTGAACAGCTTGAGCGGTTTGGAGCCCGTATTGATGAAGTTGTGTCGCGTTCTGTGTGCGTACGTCGATTCGCCGGCATGCGAACACCGATGATCGACTATCGGTGTTCGCATGCCGATTCTGTGTCATTCACCGTGTGACACGTTCCCGAGGATAGTGACATTCTTGAGCCTTCCACATGAGGTGTAGCGCTCATGACTCGGTGTATGCGCACGTCTCGATCAGAATAGCAATGAGCGGCACGCGCGTTTTATTCCGGCATGTGTGCACCACAGGCGCTCGGGCGAGCGTGGATCCACGGTAATTGTGCCGGTCGGAGCACCCGGATTCTTATTGCTGATAGATGTATCTCCGCCGAACGTGGAACCAGCAACCATGATGGAACAGCAAGCGGACCCGCAGCACAACGGCAAAGCCTCACCGCCGGCGCGGAAGCAGCCTGCGCAGGATGGTTCGGATGGTTCCGGCAAACCGGCGTCTATGCCGCGCCGTACGTGGCTCGTGTTCCTGCTCATCTTGCTCGCCAACTACTTGCTCGTCCAGCTTTTCTTTTCCAGAGCGGAGGCTCCGGCGAAGGTGCCTTATACCCTGTTCAAGGAGCAGGTCGCAAGCGGGAATGTCCGGAAGATCTTCACCCAGGGCGACGAGGTCACGGGGCACTTCAAAGCGCCGATCCTGTATCCCACAGTGCCGGATTCGGTCTCTGGTGCAGAGCCGCGGGAGGTGACGACGTTCGAAACCACGCTTCCCTCGTTCCTTGATCCCGGCCTGGAGACACTCCTGCTTGAGCATGATGTGGAGATCAGTGCGGAGCCAATCCGGCAAGGTGGCCTCTGGCCCACTCTGCTGCTCGGTTTTGTGCCCGCCATATTGCTTATCCTGTTCTACGTCTGGATCTACCGGCGGGCGGCCCGGCAGGGTGGACTCGGCGGCGGCCTCATGGGTATCGAGCAGAGCAAAGCCCGGCGCTTCGATCAGGAAAAAGCGGAGAAAGTCACCTTCGACGATGTGGCCGGTATTGATGAGGCCGAAAATGAACTGGTCGAAGTCGTCGATTTTCTCAAAGACCCGCAGAAGTACACTCGCCTGGGTGGCACAGCGCCGAAGGGCGTGCTGCTGGTAGGCGCGCCCGGGACGGGCAAGACTCTGCTGGCACGGGCCGTTGCGGGGGAGGCCGGTGTGCCGTTCTTCTCCATGAGCGGGTCGGAGTTCGTGGAGATGATCGTCGGTGTCGGCGCAGCAAGGGTGCGTGACCTCTTCAAGCAGGCCCGGGAGAACGCGCCGGCTATCATTTTCATCGACGAACTGGACTCGATCGGCCGCTCCCGCGAGCAGGTCGTGATCGGCGGTTCGACCGAGCAGGAACAGACGCTGAATCAGGTTCTTACAGAGATGGATGGCTTCTCCAGCCGCGAGGGGGTCATCGTCCTGGCCGCGACGAACCAGCCCGATGTGCTCGACAAAGCCTTGCTTCGACCCGGACGTTTCGACCGCCGGGTTGTCGTCAACCTGCCGGATCGGAACGGGCGCGAGGCGATTCTGAAAGTCCACACACGCCACGTGCCGCTGGCGGCAGACGTGAGTCCAGAAGAAATCGCAGCCGCGACGCCGGGCTTCTCCGGAGCCGACATCAAGAATCTGGTAAACGAGGCGGCGCTGCTCGCCGCGCGGCGCGATCAAAACGAGGTGCATCAGGATGACTTCATGGATGCGCTCGAAAAGATCGTGCTCGGACCTGCACGCCCGCTTCTCTTGAGTTATCAGGACCGGGAGCGGATCGCGTACCATGAGGGCGGCCACGCCATCCTGGGGCTCGTCGTGCCCGGTGCCGACCCCGTACACCGGGTCACCATCGTACCGCGCGGGCAGGCGCTCGGCGTCACGTACCAGCGCCCCGAAAGCGATCGCTATAACTACCCTGAAGGTTATATACGCGCCAAGATCATCGGCATGATGGGAGGGCGGGCCGCCGAAGAAATCGTATATGGAACAAAGACGACGGGGGCGGAGAACGACATCGAGCAGGTCACGGAACTGGCCCGTGCCATGGTGACGCGCTGGGGTATGAGTGACCGGCTCGGGATGGTGCAACTTGCGCCACGAGAGAATCCTTATCTTGGCCGCCTGGAAGGCTATGGAGCCACAAAGCCGTTCAGCGAGGAAACGGCGCGTGCAATCGACGCAGAGGTGCACGCGATCATTTCGGAAAGTCACGAAGAGGCCAAGCGTCTCTTGAGGAAACATCGCAGAGAACTCGATGCACTTGCCAGCGCATTGCTCGAACGGGAGACGCTCGATGAAAAGGACATTCGCGAAATCACAGGGCTGTCCGCCGCTCCTGCTCTCGAAAACCATCCACTGCCGGCCTGATACGGTACGCAATGTCAACTGAATCTATTCAGCCACGCATCGGTATTGCGCTCGGTGGTGGTGCAGCAAGGGGGTGGGCGCACATCGGCGTGCTCAGAGCACTCGCAGAGCACGGCATAGAACCGGATATTGTCTGTGGCACGTCCATCGGAGCGATGGTGGGCGGCATGTATGCGGCGGGAAAGCTGGCCGAATTCGAAGATTGGGTCACGAATCTCAATCGCCGGGAGGTGCTCTCTCTTCTGGATTTCACGGTGTTCGGTGGCGGTCCGATAGCGGGGCAGCGGCTGATGGATCTGTACCGCAAACATCTCGGCGACATAGCCATCGAAGAACTTCCCAGGCAGTATGCTGCGGTCGCAACCGATCTGAATACGGGTTCGGAGGTGTGGCTGCAGCATGGTCCATTGTTGACGGCCATACGGGCTTCGATCTCCCTTCCCGGTGTGTTTACCCCGGTATTCGTCCGTGGACGCTGGCTCGTGGATGGTGGACTGGTGAACCCGGTGCCTGTAAGTCTCTGTCGCGCGCTCGGCGCAGACCTGGTGATCGGGGTGGATCTGAACCAGGGGCTCGTGAGGGCGGCATACCGTCAGCAGGATGCCCAGATCCAGTCAGCCGTCGTACGCGACCACTCGGAAAAGTCGGACGTCTCCTCTGGTCAGAAGGCAGAACCTGAACGAGTGGCAGCTGCAAAGCCTCCCAATATCAACTGGGTCGTCAACGCGTCGCTCTCCATCATGCAAGATCGAATCACGCGCAGCCGGCTTGCAGGTGATCCCCCTGATCTGCTTCTCACGCCCCGGGTCAGCCATATAGCGTGGTCGGATTTCACGAACAGCCGGCCAGCCATCGAGGAAGGCTATAACGTCGTTCAACGGAGCATAGTCGCCCTGAGGGGATTATTGCAGCCTGACCAGACCAGATGACGTTTCGGTTCGATTCAGAGCGGACCATTCACCCTCGATCATTGCCTGTCCCGGAGACCGTCGAGCGGCCTTGGACCGTTTGTCGGTGAGATGGTTTACCCATTGCACTGGGGCGAAGGAGTGTAAAAAACTTGGGATCGGTGGACTTTATGCGGAGAAACAGGGATTATGTCTACCGGCTGAAGCAGGATTCCTGAGCACTGCACCGGGTGGTACATCATGCTCATCGGTCTGGCCCGGCGTACCTTAACCTGATTACTGTGGGTGTTATGGCGATAGATCTGCTGGATTTTAGCGGCAAGGTTGCTCTGGTTACAGGCGGTTCTACGGGTATTGGCCGTGCGGTTGCCCTGGCATTCGCGCAACATGGAGCGAAAGTTGCCATCGGCGACCTTAACGAAGAGGCCGCCCGTGAAACCGTCCAAATCATCGAGGAGGCCGGGGCCGAAGCGATCTACGTGCGAACGGACGTTTCCTTGGCGGCCGACGTCGAGGCTCTGGTTGCGGAAACCGTCCGTCGATTTGGACGGCTCGACTGTGCCTTTAACAACGCCGGGATCGGCCATGGGCCCCAACAGATCGCCGACCTGGATGAGGACGCCTTCGATCGCGTCATTGCAGTGGATTTGCGGGGTGTGTTTCTCTGCATGAAGTACGAACTGCGTGAGATGGTACGTGCGGGCCGGGGGGCCATCGTAAATACCGCATCCGTAGCCGGTGTGATCGCGGAACCGGGCGTTGCCGGTTATGTTGCGGCCAAGCACGGCGTGATTGGTCTGACGAAGACGGCGGCCATCGAGTACGCCGCCCAGGGCATTCGGGTCAACACGCTGGCGCCCGGCTGGGTAGCCACCCCTATGACGGCGGCCTGGGAGGCCGATCCGGATCTCAACGCGAGACTACGTGCGAACACGCCCATACACAGGCCGGCGCAGCCCGACGAAATGGTCGGGGCCGTCCTCTACCTCTGCTCGGACGCCGCATCCTACGTCAACGGCCAGACGCATATCATCGATGGGGGGCTGACCGTCCGGGGCATGTTCCCCGTGGAAGCGATAGCCGTGTTATGAGGTGGCCGCCCTGCATTTCGATGCGGGCATTCATAATGAACAGAGTCGAGATGCTTACTTCCAGTCTCGGTGTGCCGCACTCCGGGCCAGAGATGTAGAGCATATACCCCCCCCTTGCAAAATTGTCGATTCCGTCACTACGACCCCTCCGGATCCCCCCTTCCCACCTCCTTATTCCCGGAACGGCTCCGCTCCCCCTGGTATTCAAGATCAGGAGCATCCTGCCGGCCAGGCTAATCCCTACGGGCATGTAGGAGCATTACACCCGTAGGATCGGCTTGACCGGTGCATCGGTTGCCCTCGATGCGCAAACGGGTTCAATGCTCGAGTGGTATGTCAGTCGGCATAGGATGAGTAGGGCATGAGGTCACATGTATTCCGCTCTATACCAACGTGCCATCCTGAGCGAAGCGTAGCGACACGAGCCACAGGCGACCGTCCGAAGTAAAGTCGAAGGCCCCCATCCATCCGGCACAACGGAAGGAAGGGCCTCTCTTCTCAGCACGTTTCGGCATCTCATAAAACATGCAGTTTATCGTGCGCATCCCATGATTCTGACACTCCGCTAGTATGAGCAGACGGAAAACGTGAGCGGCAGTGTCATCGTAGATGGAATGAAAGGCCCGCCTGGAAGATACACGGAGATCTCTGCGTTCAGTCTCTTGAGCGCCTATTTGTCATCACCTTCTGTTTCATCGAGGAGACGATAGACACCACCTCCACATTCGCTGGTAAGGCAAGGGAGAAAGGAAGGAAGTAGTTGAGGGCTGGTAGCCAGAACGAGGAGGAGATGAGACATACTGTACCAGTACTATTACTCGTACTCGCAGGTGCCGGGGTTGCGACCGTTTGCGGGTGCGCGAACTCGGCGCCCGATCCAGTTGTGCCGACCAGTGGGGCAACGGACGTCGTGATCACCACGAATGGCGCGGTAAGAGGGCTCGTAACCGATCATCGCGAATACCGTCGCATTCCGTACGCCACTCCGCCTGTCGGAGACCTGCGGTGGAAGCCGCCCACGCCGCCGCGACGGTGGCGTGGGGTGCGGGATGCCACCGTATTCGGCAACGCCTGTTCACAGATGGGATACAGCGGCCCGAACTCGGACGAGAACTGCCTGACCCTTAACGTCTACGCGCCTCTGAGGGGGGATGGCCTGCCTGTCATGGTATGGTTCCACGGCGGCATGTTCAGTAAGGGAACGGCATCCAACTACGACGCCAGCCTGCTCGCGACGAAAGAAAACGTCGTGGTCGTCACAACCAACTACCGTCTCGGTGTACTGGGATTTCTGGCCACCCCCGCGCTTGCGGCCGAGAGCATGGATGGGAGTGTGGGCAATTACGGCCTGATGGACCAGCAACTCGCGCTGCGGTGGGTTCGAGACAACATAGCCAGATTCGGAGGCGATCCAGACAATGTCACAATATTCGGCGAATCGGCCGGAGGCGCCTCTGTCTGCCTGCATCTCATCTCACCTGGATCGGCGGGCCTGTTTCACCGCGCGATCATTCAGAGTGGTCCCTGTACATTTATGACCAGAACGGCTGAAGCCAGCTATCAGGCCGGCATGAGGGTGGTCGAGGAAGCCGGATGCACCAACAGCAATCCTGAGGAGGAGATGGAGTGTATGCGCGACCTGTCAACCGAGCCCCTCGTTAAAGCAGGAGCCGAGGTGTCAATGATGAGTGCGACCATCGACGGCGTAACCGTTCCGGGGCTGCCGGTCGAGATGGTGCGGGCGGGTACATTCAACCACGTTCCGGTGCTTCTGGGAAACAATGCCTTCGAGGGCCGGCTTTTCGCCTACTCCGCGTTTGATGAGAAGGGCGCCCCGCTTACCGCGGATCAATATCCGATAGCGGTAGCCGCACTGCAGGGGGAGGATGCCGCCGCCGTACTGGAGGAATACCCGCTTTCGAAGTATCAGAGCCCGACCGAAGCCTATGCGGCCATCATTGGCGATTCGCAGTTCAGTTGTGAGGGACGGGCCCTCATCCGGCAGCTCGTGGCACAGGGGGTACCGGTGTTCGCCTACGAATTCAGCGACCCGGACCCACCTGCGTTCATGGGGAAGCGGCTCGGACCTTCGCATGCTGCCGAACTCGTCTACGTCTTTCAGACTCCTCTGGGATCAGCCGATTCTACTGGATTGTCATCTTCCCAGATGGAGCTTTCTGATCAGATCCAGGCGCACTGGGCCAATTTTGCACGAACTGGCGATCCGAATGGTCCGGGCCTGCCGGAGTGGAGCCCGTATTCGCTCGAGGAGGACAACTATTTGGAGTTGACGTCCGAACCACCCGGTTCGCACCCGACGACGGAGGTAAGCGCAAGGCATAACTGTGCATTCTGGGATCGACTCTGAATGGGATCGTCCGGATACCGGCGGACATTCGATGCCACGAGAGGCACCACGAGGGAGAGCAAACATCTCCATGGAGGCGGCCGGCACCATTTATGTGAACTGGACGGACCTTACCTTGGCCTCGCTCGTGGCTTTCTCGTAGGTGCGGTACGGGCCGTAGTACACCTCGTAGCTGTCGGGTATACCCTGGCCTACATCTTTACTGTCGGATAGTAGGGGCTCATGTTGCTCGCGGTTCGTTACCAGATCCTCGTGGCGTTCATGCTGGCCGGACGACCGCCGTGACAACCGTCATCGTAGTGTCTTGGTACCGCCGCACGTCCTTCACACCCGCAGCACAACACGTAGATCACGTGCCGGTGTAGCAAGAAGGCAGGCGGCATCCCCGCCTATCGCACATCCCTTCCAGGGATACACCTGTACAGCCTTAAATCTGTCGATTCACCTCACACTGAGCACACACCCCGGACGTCAGTCGTGCCCTGCTCCGACCACATGCCTGCCAGGGAAATGTGTAGAAGCCCTTGGATCGAGCACCGTGGCATGTTTTCACCTCTGACCTTCCCACCAACGTCATGCCCGGCCCGACCGCATAGGCATCAAGGAAGCCCGTTAGCTCCTTCAAACAGGGCGGTACGACTCCCTTTCAACCTCACCCCTTCTCATCAACGTCATTCCCGCGAAAGCGGACGCGAGCGGAGCGACCGACGAAGTAAATCCAGGCAGCACAACCTTCAGGACTTACTATCATCCGAGCCAAGAGAAAATCCCCCTTCGAAGGGGGACAGCCTTGCGACGCGTCCAGCCGAGCAAGGCAGGAGGATGTTTACAACGGTCAGCACTACCGCTACGCTCCAAATACGCCACGAGTCTCTCCGGCACCGCAAGAAATACCGGACAAGAACGAGGTGACTGACCGAAGTAAATCCAGGCAGCACAACCTGAAAGACTACCTACCCGCTGGCGTCTTCACTCCCGTAAAGGCCGAAATCAGATCCTACCATCGCTCTGAGTCATCTCCTTGACACGAATATCCCCGTTGTGAACGTCCGGTGATAGATACGCCGTAAGCCGGTCGATGGATAGGCTCTAGACGTTCGTACGCACTTCAGTGCGCAGCGGCCTCAACGCCTGCGCCCACCGCAGAAGCTCGTCCAGCATGACGCCGGCTGCCTTCTCCTGTACCTCTCCGGGATCGAAGGTGCCGGTGTCGCTGTCGATGTACTGCGTGAAGAAGGGGATAACGACCGCTTCCGGAATGGGCATCATCTTGAGCGCCGTCACGATCGGTTTCGTCATCTGGACACTGCGCGTGCCTCCGGAGACTCCGCCGTAGCTGACGAATCCGACGGGTTTATACGCCCACTCGTGTACGAGGTATTGGAGTGCATTGACCAGCGAGGCGGGCGGGGCATGGTCGTACTCGGGCGTGACAAAGACGTACGCGTCGGCTTGCTCCACGATGGCACTCCACGCTTTCGTGTGTGCGTGCTCGTATTGTCCTAGGCGAGGGTGTCTCGGCTCATCGAAGAGCGGTAGGCCAACCTCTGCGAGGTCTATCAACTGGATATCGAAATTGCCATATCGGCGGGCGAATTCGAAGAACCATTCGCTGACCAGGTGTCCGGACCGGCCAGACCGGGTGCTGGCGTTGATGATCTGTAAGTTGAGCATGGAAAGTTGGTTAATGTCTGGTCGATGTATCTAAAGTGACACAGGCCTGTCGACTTTCACTCCATGTAGGAGCCCTGCCTCGTCCAAAGCCATTGGTATTACCTGGGTTGCGGCTGTTACAGTCACGGCGATGCCCTGCATGCGCCCATCGAGGTGATTCCGCTGCCTTTTCATCGGGCAGCAAACACAAAGTGACCGGGTCATTGAGGCCCGATCACTTCAGGGCCTACGGGATACGTGGAATCCGCGTTCCGGGCCCGGTTCGGGGCTCACGGACATGGTACGGTGCGAGCCGGTCGTCTCGAGTCGATGCTGTACGTGCTTCAATTAAGATCTGAATCGCCGGAGTGCCGCCTCGGTAAGGAATTGCCGATATCCCGAGGCAACCGTGCTCTGCACGTAGCCTGTACCTCGAGCCTGTGATATGCATGCAACACTTCGAACAGCGTGATGCCGCGGCATCATGCTGGTTACCACGGACGATGGCTGAGGTCATTCTCTCCGATGCGCTCGGATGACCTCACCCACCTTCCATCATCGTCGAAGTGCGCTCTGAACGGCGCTGCCCGGCTTCCGATTCGACCGGCTCAGAGCGGTCGATCATCTTTGCCATCAGTTCGTACGAGTGGAGCCGGGCCTCGTGGTCCGTCATGAGATCCTGGATGATGATCTCGTCCAGCAAGAGATCCGCGGTCAGTTGCTCCAGTTGCTCGTGCACCTGTTCAGGCGTGCCGCCGATGAACTTGGGCGGAACGCCCGATCCGGACCGGTACCGCTCGAGGGGAGGGAGTCCTCCAAGCTGGTCGACCGCGCTGTCCGGATCGGGAAGTACGCTACGCAGATTTCCCCGGGCCAGATTCTGGTACATGATGTGGACGGGTGCCAGCTGCCGGCGCGCTTCTTCTTCCGTGTCGGCGCAGACCACGTGGACCCCGAGCATCACCTCCGGCCGTTCGATGCCGGTAACTCCAGTCGAGGGCGTAAAATCGTCACGATACATCCGCAGGATGCCTGGTGTACCCTGCTGGTTGATGAAGCCGGCGAACACGTAGCGCAGGCCGAGTTGCGCGGCGGCGGAGGCGCTCCAGGGACTCGATCCGAGCAGGTAAAGCCGCGGCAGGCTGTCGATCGTGTAGATCGGGTACTCGTTGAACGGGTGCTGGTCGGGGAAATCCCGCTCGAGCCAGGCGACTAGCTCAACGATCTGCTGGTTCGAATCGGCGTGGAACTGCTTGCTCCTGTCCTGTTGCAGAGCGAAATCCGTTACAGGGCCGGTAGTAGCCCGGCCGGCCCCGAGGTCGATGCGTCCCGGGTAGAGCTCGTTCAGCGTGCAGAATACCTCGGCTACCTTGAACGGACTGTAGTGGTTCAGCAACACGGAACCCGAGCCCACCCGAATCTTCGTCGTGTTGGCAGCCACGGCCGCAATCAGGACCTCCGGCGCTCGGCCTGCGACGGAGGCTGTACCATGATGTTCGGCAACCCAGAACCGTTCGTAGCCCCATCGCTCGGCATGCTGTGCCAGATCGATGCTGTGCCGGAACGCGTCATGACGCGTCTCGCCGGGCAAAACAACCGATACGTCTACGATGGAAAGCTTCATGACCTACACCTCGATTCAAAACCTCTCGATCTATTGCTGATGGGCGGCTGTTCTTACAGGGCGCACGACCCGTCGGCACATGCACCTGTGGGCGAATCCTCCGAGGCTGCCGCGTCTGCTTCTCGCTGGAGTTCTTCCAGGATCTGCAGGAAGATCGATGTAGGCTGGGCGCCTTGCACCGCCTGCCGGCCATCGAAGACGAAGGTTGGCACGGCGCGAATGCCGAGTCGCTGGGCGTGCATGATCGCTTGCTGCACCTCACGCAATCCCTCGTCAGAGGCGAGGTACGCCTGCACCCGCTCCCGATTCAGGCCTGCCGAGACGGCAAGGTCGGTGAGGAGTGCATGGTCGGCTATATTGCCGCCGTTCGTGAAGTGGGCTTCGAAGAGCTTGTCTGCCAGCGCGCGTTGCACCTCCGGTCCGTACTCCCGCTCTGCAAGGTAGAGCAGGCGGTGTGCGGTGAGTGTGTTCACGGACTGTGCCTTGTCGAACCGGAGATCCAGGCCTTCCTGTGTTGCCACGGAGGTAACCTGGCGGGCCATGGCGTCGGCCTGCGGCCCGAACTTCTCCCTGAGTTGCTCGGTAAGGGGACGGGGGGTGTCGGGCAGGGTAGGATCCAGCTGATAGGGCCGGAAAACGACCTCGACATGCTCCGCTTGTGGGAAGGCCGCCAGTGCACGGGCGAACCGGCGTTCGCCTACGTAACACCAGGGGCACGCGATATCGGAATAGATTTCGACTTTCATGGTATGGAACGTTCTGTGTATCGGTCTGGAATGGAATCAGAGATGGTCCGGCCCGGTAAAGCAATTCCCTCCTCCCGGCCGGGAAGAGGGAATTGCCGTGGTGGCATTATGAAGCCGGACCCATGCCGGGGTGATCTCAGCTGAGGCGGGGCAGCAGGCGTCCATCGAGGCTCCACCGGCCCGGGCCCGCCGATGCCAGGTAGGCAAAGATGAGCGCAAACAGGAGCGCCAGTTCTCCTTGGTTCTCAACGGGGAATCCGCCCTGGGGGGCATGTCCCATGAAATAGGCCGCAATCATGAGCATCGTGAGCACGACAGCCGTTGGTCGTGTAAGGAGGCCCAGCACGACGAGCAGGCCG
This sequence comes from Rhodothermales bacterium, assembly GCA_041690215.1. GTDB lineage: Bacteria > Bacteroidota > Rhodothermia > Rhodothermales > DASSAV01 > DASSAV01. Next base: position 125,068 of record JAWLHQ010000006.1, on the reverse strand, counting down.
CCAAAGAACTCCAGTACGCCCGCCAGCCCCATCAGGGAGAACAGGTCAGCCGATGCTCCGGCGCCGCCCATGCCGCCCAGCACGCCGAAGAGCTTCTGAGCGCCGTGTTGCATGAACAGGAGACCGGCACCGATACGGAGCACCGCCTGTACGGTGGGGGTGATTGCAGCAAAGCTTGATGTCGGGGTTGCGGTGGATATGGATTGAGCCATGATAGTATTTCGTTGATGCCCGCCAGAGCGGGGCAGGGTGATGGTTTATGTGAACGCAGGGTTTATGATGTAAGAGCGGCCGCAATGGCATCGGAGAGCGGTGTGGTCGGACGGCCGATGAGCCGGTGCAGATCACCGCTGTCTATGAACAGGTCGCCGCGTGCGATGGCCACGTCCACGTCGGCGTAGACGGCAGCCGCAGGTTCGGGTACGCCCGCCTGGATCAGGACCTTCGTGTACGCCTCGACAGGCATGTCGCGATAGACGACCGTCGTGCCGGACTGCTTTGTCACTTCGGCAGCCAGTTCGGTCATCGTAAAGGCGGTATCGCCTCCCAACTCATATACCGCTCCTTCGTGGCCTTCACCGGTGAGCACGGCCGCAGCCGCCTCGGCAAAGTCGGCACGGGCCGCTGCGCTGATACGCCCCTCATCTGCACTGCCGAAAATGGCCCCGTGCTCGAGGTATTGCGGAATCTGCCCTGTGTAGACCTCCAGGTACCACCCGTTGCGCAGGAACGTAAACGGAAGCCCGGAGGCACGGATGATCTCTTCCGTGGCCCTGTGCTCGCTCGCCAGTTGCATGCGGGTTGTATCAGCCTTCGGAGCACTCGTGTAGGCGATGTAGCCTACACCCGCCTTTACGGCAGCCTCGACGACGTTCCGGTGCTGTGGGATACGCCGCCCTACCTCACTGGACGAGATGAGCAGCAGCCGGTCCACGCCCTCGAGAGCAGGACCGAGGGTGTCGGGTTGATCATAGTCTGCTTTGCGAACCTGAATGCCGCGAGCGGCCAGGTCGGCGGCCTTCTCAGGATTCCGGACGGCGGCGATGATCTGTGGGGGTGCGACTCCTCGGTTCAGCAGGGATTCGATGACGAGCCGGCCGAGGTGGCCGGTTGCTCCTGTTACACCGATTGTCATGATTCAGGGGTTTTATCGGACGTGAATGAAAAAGAAAGAGCCGGGAAGCATCATGGCAGATGTCCCCGGCTCTTGCGCCTATTGCCGTACCGCTTCGATGGCGATCTCGATCTCGACCTCGTCGCCGATCACGCCGGTGCCGTCGACGACCTGGTTGAACGAGACGCCGAAGTCGTGGCGGTTGATCGTAGTCGAGGCCACGAACCCGATGCGCTCTCCACCCCACGGATCCGGGCCCTGGCCGAGATAGCGGGCGTCGAGAACGACGGGCTTCGTCGTACCGCGGATGGTGAGGTCGCCGTGAATCGCGAGCTTGTCCCCGTTCTGTACTGCGCGGGTGCTCTTGAAGGTCATCGTCGGAAACTCCTCGACTGCGAAGAAATCCGGTGTCCGCAGGTGATCGTCACGCTGATCATTGAACGTTTCGATACTGGCGGTCCGGATGGTCACGTCGACGTCGATGCCCGTGAGGTTAGCAGGGTCGACCACGACGGTGCCTTCCCAGTCCGTGAACGTACCGAACACCCGGCCCACCAGGTGCCGGACGCGGAAACTGACCTCCGAATGCACGGGATCGATCTTGTAAGTAGCCGGCTCCGCCACCACGGCGGAACCCGAATCGGGTACGTAGACCGGTATGGCCAGTGCGGGGCTCTCCAGGGATAGGAAGCCGACGAGCAGGATCGAGAGGATAGTGTTCATGCAGGGTACAAACTTGGACTGTAGTACATGAGTGTGGAGTAAGAGTGTTACGTTACACGCGTCCTTACTGCTGGGTGGCCTGGATTTCGAGTGTCAGTTCCACGGTGTCACCCACCAGGAACCCGCCCGACTCGAGCACCGCGTTCCAGTTCAGACCGTAGTCCTTCCGGTTGATCGTCGTCGTGGCCTCGAAGGCTACCTTCGTGTTGCCCCACGGGTCCTTGCCCTCGCCCAGGTACTCCCCCTCGAGCTCGATCGTCTTGGTCACCCCACGAAGCGTGAACTCGCCCACGAGCGTGAACCGAGTGCCCGAGACGTTCTTGACACCGGTGCTCTTGAAGGTGATTGTCGGGTACTCTTCGACCAGGAAGAAGTCTGCCGTGCGCAGGTGCTCATCGCGCTTGGCATCGTTGGTCGTGATGGAGCCGGCCTGGATGGTGGCTTCTGCTTCGAGCGTGGAGAGGTCTCCACCCTTCATGCGGATGGTGCCCTCGAACTGCTCGAAGCTGCCCCGGACCTTGGAGAAGCCGAGGTGGCGTACGGCAAAGCCCAAGCGGGAGTGTGACGGGTCTATCGTGTAGGTCTGTACTGCGTTTTCCGTGAGCGTCGACATGGTTGTGTTGGATTGTTTGTTGTGAGGTTATCTTGAATTAGAGGTTTGTAGGCGTGAATTAGAGATTTGTGGGCAAAAAATCAGTTGCTCGGTGTTTCTACATCCGGAGCCGTGTACGCTTCCGCATAACGTCCGAGTCGCTTGAGGAGGTCTATGGCGGCTTCCTGCTCGCGCGGATCGAGGCCGCTCATCAGGCGCCGGATCAACTCCGCGTGTTCGGGAAAGACGTCCTCCATCAAAGATCGGCCTTGCTCTGTCAGCGCGGCGTAGATCACGCGGCGATCCTCCGGACAAGCCTCTCGCCGGATGAGCCCGCGCTGTACGAGCTTATCGATGACGTACGTCATGCTGCCGCTCGTGAGCAGGATGCGGCTCCCGACCTCTCCGATGGGGAGCGGTCCTTTGTGCAGCAACACCTCGAGCACGGCAAACTCGGTCAAACTCAGCCCGTGGGCCTGGACCTGCTGCGCGAGACGCGACTCGATGCTGCGTAGCGCCCGGTTCAGCACAACCCAGAGCTTGAGCGGTGTCGCCGTTTCGGGAGGTATCTGCATATCTGGATTTTGATAATCTTGAATTCGAGATATTATACCGGAGCAATTTGCCCTGGTTCCGAATGACGACACTTTTTTATCCCATCGCTTGCCATAGGCATCAAGGAACCCCGTTAGCTCCTTCAAACAGGGAAATACAGCTCACTTCAAAGCGCAAACTCCCCCACCAACGTCATTCCCATGAAAGCGGACGCGAGCGGAGCGACCGACACAGTAAATCCAGGCAGCACAACCTTCAGGACTTACTATCATCCGAGCCAGGAGAAAATCCCCCTTCGAAGGGGGACAGCCTTGCGACGCGTCCAGCGGAGCAAGGCAGGGGGATGTTTACAACGGTCAGCACTACCGCTACGCTCCAAATACGCCACGAGCCTCTCCGGCACGGCAAGCAATACCGGACAAGAACGAAGTGACTGAGCGAAGGTAAATCCAGGCAGCACAACCTGAAGGGCGAACCACCCGCTGGAGCGAGCACGTCCGTAAAGACCAAAGTCAGATCCTACCAGGACTCTGCGTCATGTCCTTGGCGCCTGTATGTTGCTTGGAAACGCGGCGGTGGCTGGGCGGGCACGAAGCGCGTGCCGTCTATGTTTTATTACAACCCGGGTTTGGCGAGGCCGGGTGATCCGGATACTTCGTTCCCTATCATGCCTGTGCGGCGTGAGTGCGCTTACTCCTGCGCACAAGCCCATTTCTCACCTGATCCGAGGAGGAACGCGCCATGGACACTACGATCACTTCTCTTCGCCAGGAGATCGAGAGCCGGTGCCGCGATTTCGATGCAACGTTCTCGCGCGGTGAGCCGCGTGCCGGCCCTGTTGTGGGAGGCGAGCAGATCGCACAATTCTGGGGAGGCATCATGGCGGCTGGAGGCACCGCGCTACGTTTGGAAACCACAGAGGTGGAAAGCTGCGGCGAAACTCTGATCGAAGTAGGTCGCTACACGCTCAGCAGTACGGCCGGTCAGGTTGTCGATCAGGGCAAACACATCGTCATCTGGAAGCAAGAGGATGGCGCATGGAAGGTGCAACGCGACATCTGGAACACCAGCCTCCTGCCCCAGCAATGAGCACGATGATTTAGATGGGGTTCACTTGCAGAAGCACTCGGAGTAGGGTGTCTCCACAACATCTTAACGTTTTGGTAATGTAGCGGTAGAGGCTGGATACATTTTCTGATGTGTCGGTTTATCTACTTAGCAGCACATCAGATGCGACGGGTTCTAAACGGATCCGACCAGAAGGGTGCTCCACGCTTACCAGCGAACGGGGGCCCGCGGAAGGGACGGAAGATTCGTTTGCTAGGCTGGATCTGGAGCAGGCGAGCGCCGATGGTGTTCGAGCTCGGATCGGTCGATGACGCTGCAGAAAGAAGCGGGCAGCTCCCTCCGGACGACGATGTCGGACGCAGGGGGGTGCCCGCCTCTGTTTTCTTTCCCCTCTACATTGCCCCGGCAGGTCCGGTCCGGACCGGTCTGCCTCCTTTCAGGCTCAACTCATCCCATAACGCTATGCCTGGCCCCGCCCGCATAGGCGTCAGGGAAGTCCGTTAGCTCCTTCAAACAGGGCAATACGGCCTACTTCAAAGCTCAAACCTCCCCATAAGTGTCATGCCCGGCCCTGACCAGGCATCCAGGCAGCACGACCTGAAGGACTTCCACAACACCCACCAGAGCACACACGCTCCGCCCCCCACAGGCATCGCGCGCCAACCCTCTCGTTACTCGTATTTCGAACGCACCATCAAGACGAGACGAAGGGTAAGGCCCCAGACCTGACAGGTTTCCAAAAATCTGTCAGGTCTACCCCGGCAACCCCATACACATACAAACCTGTGCATTCTGTGCCATCCTTTCCCGGAAATCAGGATCAAATTGTATAAACTGTGCCATCCACACGGAGCCGGCCCCGACGCGTCGGGGGACCTCGAATGCCATCCTTAATCCGCATGGGGATGCATCGAACCGGTCCCGTGTCCTATACTACTCCCGCTCAGGATTGTGGGATACCCGGAGTTCTTCGGGGAGTGCAGCCACATCCCATCCGGGCTTCGAAACAGCCACTCCTTTCAATTCCATTCCGTTTTCAGGAATCGTATGCCAGCAAACCGGCCCGTGCTGAAAGGGCTTCCCGTTCTGTGGTTAGGATGTATCCTTGTCGCGCTCGGAGGTTGCTCCGACACGGCACCGGAGTCGTATGGTAGCGGCCCCCCGGAAGCGAACCGCTTCACGAAAAAGGTGCTCGTCGAAGGGCTGGATGAGCCGATGCAGTTGGAGTTCGACAGCCAGGGGCGGGTCTACTGGATCGAGCGCAAAGGGGGCGTGAAGCGACTCGACGAAACGACCGGGCAGGTAACCACCCTCGGCTCGATCCCCCTGGTCGTCGTGGGTGAGGCGGGGCTGGTCGGGTTGCTCCTGGATAAGGACTTCGAGACGACCCGGCACCTGTTCCTGTGCTACTCGGCCGGGCAGCCGGAGCACTACGAAATGCGGCTCTCCCGGTTCACGCTCGGTCAGGACGACCGGATCGATCTCGGCTCGGAAATCGTCATGATGAGATGGCCCATCGATGATACCTCCCATATGGGCGGCGGCATGACATGGGATGCCGAGGGCAACCTCTATCTCTCTACCGGCGATAATTCGGCTGCCACGCAGTATGCACCCATTCACTGGACCAGTGAGGGGGGACGGGCGCAGGACGTGCAGCGTACGTCGGCCAACACGAACGACCTCCGGGGCAAGATCCTGCGGATTCACCCGGAGCCGGATGGCTCATACACGATCCCCGAAGGCAACCTCTTTCCGCCCGGCACGCCCGATACCCGTCCCGAGATCTACATCATGGGCAACCGGAACCCGTGGCGACTGTCCATCGACTCGGAAACCGGCTACCTGCACTGGGGAGAAGTTGGACCGGATGCTGGCGCAGACTCGGCGGGGATCGGCCCGATGGGCTACGACGAGTTCAACGTCGCCCGAAGCGCGGGCAACTTCGGCTGGCCGTATTTCATAGGCTACAACCGCGCGTACAACTCGTACGACTACGCCACGAAAACGCATGGCGAGCCGTTCGATCCCGAGCACCCGGTCAATGGCTCGCCCAACAATACGGGACTCCGGGAACTCCCCCCGGCGCAACCGGCTGCTCTTGCCTATCCGTACGGCGTATCCGAGGAATTCCCGTTCATGGCAACGGGGGGCCGTAATGCCGTCGGTGGTCCCGTCTTTCATGCGGCGGACTTCAAGGCGGACGCAAAGCGCGTCTTCCCTGACTACTACGAGGGCAAGTGGTTCATCGTTGATTTCGTGCGCAACTGGATTATGGTGGCGACTCTGAATGAGGAACGCACGGATGTCGTTGCGCTGGAGCGCTTCCTTCCGGATATACCGTACAATAGTCCGCTCGACATGGACTTCGGGCCGGAAGGCGATCTGTACGTTCTGGAATATGGTACCCAGTGGTTCCAGCAGAATCCCGACGCCCGTATTTCCAAAATCGAATATAATGCCGGAAATCGAGCTCCGGTAGTGGTGGCTTCTGTAGATAAGGCCGCCGGAGCCACCCCGCTTCAGGTTACACTCTCCTCCGAAGGCACCATCGACTACGACGGGGATGACCTCCGCTACGAATGGGTCGTAATGCCGGAAGCAGGCGGCGAACAACAGCGGTTCTCCGAGCCCCATCCAGCGGTTACGTTCGAGAAACCGGGGACGTACAGGGCCGTGCTCACGGTGACGGACCCCGCCGGGGCCTCCAATAGCGACGAGGTCGAGATCCGGGCGGGAAATGAGCCGCCCGAAGTGACGCTGGAAATCACTTCCGGCAACCGTTCCTTCTTCTTCCCGGGTGAAAGCATTACGTATGCGGTGCGGGTCACAGACCGGGAGGACGGATCGCTGGAAAACGGGGGCATTTCGGCGGAGAAGGTGCAGGTGACGGCGGAGTTCATTCCCTCGGGCTTCACGCCTGCAGACGTCGAGGTGGTGGATCGGTTCGCCCCGGATGCTTCGCTGCGGCATGTGCGGGCGCTCCAGATCATGGCCGGGAGTGATTGCAGCGTATGCCATACCGTTAATTCTGCCTCGGCGGGACCTTCCTTCAGGGCCGTAGCGCAGAGGTATGAAGGGCAGAAGGGTGCTGTGGACTACCTGTCAGCGAAAATCATCGAGGGGGGCAGTGGAACCTGGGGTGAGGTGGCGATGCCTGCACACCCCGCCCTTACGCCGGCGCAAGCGAGAGCACTTGCCGAGTACGTCCTCGGCCTTGCGGAAAAGGATGCGGTGCCGCAGCGCTTGCCGGTGCAGGGCAGGTTCACGGCTGGGGCACAGAAGGCATCAGAGGGTGCTCCGCCGCAACAGGGAGCCTACGTCCTTCGGGCTGCCTATACCGACGAGGGGGCCGGCGGAGTAGCCTCGATCACATCGAATGATGTCGTTCTGCTGCGTTACCCGCTCCTTGCTCCCGAAACCGCCGACGTCATATCGGAAGGGATTACCCACATCGCTTCGCGCGATCCCGGCTTCATCATCGGGCGTGATGGGGCACACGTCGGCTTCAAAGGAATCGACCTGACGGGCATCGACCAGGTTGATGTCAACGTATTTACGCGCTTCTATACGTGGTCGCACTTCATCGGCGCCACGGTCGAAGTCCGGCTGGATTCGCCCACCGGCCCGCTCGTCGGCGCGCCGGTCACGAAGAGGCCTGCCATCGCGCCCGGCACCCCCGGCGAAGGCAGTGGGGGCGACAATGCGCCCGGCGGCCCCGTTTTCTTCAGTGAAGCGCCCGCATCCGTGGATGCATCTGGTGTGAGCGGCGTTCGCGACGTGTACGTCGTGTTCCGGAACGATACTGCCCGGCCCGATGAGCCGCTACTCCTCCTCACGGGCATTGCGTTCAGGAAGAGTTCCGCAACGCAAGCAGGCCTGTAGACGTGTTGCGGTTCGCGAGCATAGTCCTTGGCCGTAGATATCCGACGATGGCGATTCGGAGAAAACCATACGCGTGCCTGGCCGCTGTCATGCTCCTCCGGTTCTCTCTGGCGACCGGTGTTTCGGCTCAGATCCCCGAAGGCTTTACGCCCCTGTTCAACGGCAGGGATCTGACCGGCTGGCACATAAGCCGGACGACACACCACGGCACGACACCCGACGTCCGCGTGGAGGATGGGGCCATCGTGCTGAGGCAGCATCCGTACGGCCAGGGCGGCCTGCTGATGACTGATGAGACGTACGGCGATTTTGAACTGTATCTCGAGGTCAAGCCGGACTGGGGCACGAACGGTGGCATCCTCTTCCGTTCGACGGAGGGGGGCTCGGGGTATCAGGTCGAGATGGTCGGTGGAGGCGCGCCGGGTACGGGCAACCTGTTCGGCGAAATGCTCCGGGTCAGCAAAGGAGCAGAGGCGACGGCCCTTCAACAGGTGTGGAAGGAAAACGACTGGAATGCATTTCGCTTACGTGTCGTTGGTGAGGTGCCGCACGTTACGCTCTGGGTAAACGGAGTGCAGATGTGGGACGTGATCCTGGAACGGAATGATCTGATTGCGGATGCGACGGAGGGCAGGATCGCTTTGCAACTGCACTGGAGTGCAACCTACACTCCGATTTCCGATGCCTTCCCTATGCACCTTTCCTGGAAACCCGGCGCCGCTCATCGCTACCGCAACATCGCCATCAAAGAGCTGGAGTAGGGGGGCGTAGTCGATTATCGGTTGATCTGGTTCTCGTGCCCCGGCTTCAATACACGTGCGTATGTGTCGCGTCCTTTCTCCTCTCCTGGCCAGAGCCTTCCCCACAAAGGCGCATGCGCGTCAAGAAAGCGCGTTAGCTCCTTCAAACAGGGCGATACGGCTTACTTCAAAGCTCAAACCTCCCACCAACGTCATGCCCGGCCCCGACCGGGCATCCAGGCAGCACAACCTGCATGACTACCTAACCGCTGGCATAAGCACCACAGTAAAGGCCAAAATCAGATCCTACCAGGGCCATGCGTCATTTCCCTGACACCTATGCGCAAAGGCGGGGAAGAGGGCCGGGGTGAGGTCGACCTGCACTACGGCAAAGCATGACCATCGCTCCCGAATTTGATATGCGACGCCAAACTCCAGACCACTCACAACCACCAGTAATGCGAGTCTTCTGTACGCTTCTCTTGATCGCATTGGGCGTGATCCCGGCTGCTGCACAGGAACGGATGCTCACGAACAGTATCGGGATGGAATTTGTGTTGATCGAGGCGGGTAGTATGGTAGTGGGGCGGTTCCAGCCCGAGTGCCCCGAACCGCCGGACGATGGCGATCAGCGTAGCGGCTTGCTGGCCGATCCGAGAAGGGAATGGACGGTAGAGGATTACGCCCGGTGCGAAGAGATGGTGCGCCGCGATGCCCGGCCGGGCTTTACCGTCACCATCGATCGCCCGTACTACATCGGCCGGTACGAGGTCACACAGGGCGAATGGGAGCGGGTCATGGGCACCAACCCGTCCATCTTTCAAGAGAGCAGGGTGGGTCGTGATACCGGTCGACATCCTGTAGACAATGTCACCTGGGAGGATGCGCAGGCGTTCATCGAAAAGCTCAACCAGATGGATACCACGGCAGTGTACCGCCTTCCGACCGAATTCGAATGGGAATATGCGGCACGCGCCGGAGCGGAACATGACCTGACCTGGGCTGAAATTCGCGAGCAGGCCTGGATTCAGGACGTGGACAAGGGGACGACCCACCCCGTAGGTGAAAAGAAGCCCAATCCATGGGGACTCTACGATATGTTGGGCAACGTCTGGGAATGGGTGCAGGATTACTACAACGAAAAGCTCTTTCCCGACCCTGTGCCGCCGAAAACCGGGACGGTGCACGTCCTGCGGGGCGGAGGATTCCTCGCCGACGTCAAGAACGCGACCTACTTCACCCACGCCGGCGGACCCGGCAGCGGGTTCGATGTGGGATTTCGCATCGTCCGGGAGGTGAAGTAGGATCCGGAACCTGCTGAGAAACGCGGCGTGAAGTCATCCGGCGCACGCCGCACACACCAAAGTTTTCCCCTCGATTGTGACACGCGGCACGTCAAATTTGTAAGTTTCGTTACACCCCCGTTACAATCGCCGGTCTTCCTCCGCTGCTCGCTACCTCCCCCCCTTTTCTTCGCCGCCGGAAGTTGAGTGCTGATCGCTGACAGCCTTTCTTCCAACCCCATCCGCACACGATCTTCAAATAGTAGTGGAACCCCTTCACAGCCTGTGGGTGGAATAGGGCAAAGGGCAAGTCCCGTGCGGTCAGCTCCCTCTGAACCCCGTCAGGACCGGAAGGTAGCAGCGGTAGGAGGTTGTAGCGACGCGACACGGTCAGCTTGCCCTTTTTTATTTGCCCGTGGTCAGTTGTTGGGCTCCGTTGTGTTTTCTGTGCAGTCGTACGAGGGAGCACCGGGCGTTGTAAATTGGGCGGACCTCATTCATGCTCGCTCGGGGTGATCCCTCGCCACGATCGAAGTGCCACCGACCACGAACAATTGATCCTTATGTACGACGTGATCGTCGCAGGCGCCGGACCCGGAGGCTCCACGGCCGCCGCCTTCATGGCGCAAGCCGGTCTTCGCGTCCTGGCGATAGATAAAAGCACGTTTCCCCGCGACAAGATCTGCGGGGACGCTATCAGCGGCAAAAGTGTCGACGTGCTTCGCCGGCTCGACCTCATCGATAGGATCCAGCAGGTCGAGCAAGTCGGTTCCTGGGGGGTCACGTTCAGTGGTCCTTATGGGGATGAGGTTGCTATCCCGTTCACGAAGGAACTCAACAAGCCGGTCGCACCCGGCTTCGTCTGTGCCCGCGAGGTATACGACAACGTGTTGTTCCAGAAAGCCGTCGAGTCCGGCACCGAAGTCTGGCAGGAGGCATCCGTGCAGAAGCTCCTGTTCGAAGGCGAACGCGTGGTAGGCGTGGAGGTGAAGCGGGGCAAGACGGTAGAAACGGTGCGTGCCCCGCTCGTTATCGGCGCGGATGGGGCCTACTCCGTCGTCCTGCGAAGCCTCGGCATGGAGCAGCTCGACGAGCAGCATTATTGCGCCGGAGTACGGGCATACTACGAAGGCGTGACCGGTTTCAACGACCTCAACCACGTCGAACTGCACTTTCTGGACGAGGCCATCCCCGGCTACTTCTGGATCTTCCCGATGGCGAATGGTCGCGCGAACGTCGGTGTCGGTATGCTGAGCGCGTCCCTGAAGAAGAAAGGCGTCAAGCTCAAGGAACTGATGGAGGTTTGCGTCCAGCATCCCAAGTTCCGCGACCGCTTCAAGCACGCCCGGCCCATCACGCCCATCAAAGGCTGGGGCTTGCCGCTGGGCTCGAAGCCGCGCACCATGGCGGGGAATGGCTGGATGCTCGTGGGCGATGCCGCCAGCCTCATCGACCCCTTCACCGGGGAGGGCATCGGCAATGCGATGATCAGTGGGGAGAAAGCCGCTGACTGGGCGTGCAGAGCGAAGCAGGCCGGTGACTACTCGGCCACGTTCCTCAAAGGCTACGAGAAAGATGTGCTGGATTACCTGCAGGGCGAACTGCGCCTGAGCCATACCATGCAGCGCCTCATCAACTGGAAGTGGCTATTGAACACGGTGATCCGCAAAGCCTCCCGCTCGCCGGAACTCGCAGACGCCATCAGTTGCATGTTCGATGACGAGAGCCAGCGCCGTAAACTCGTCTCTCCGATGTTTTACCTTCGTGTATTGACAGCGTGAAAAGCTAACAGCCGACCGCTGATAGTCGACAGTCTTCCAACATGTACGATGCCATCGTAGTAGGAGCCGGCCCGGGTGGGAGCACTGCCGCCGCCATGATGGCGCGGGAAGGGCTTCGTGTGCTGCTCATCGATAAAGCCGTGTTTCCGCGCGATAAGGTATGCGGAGATGCCATCTCCAAGAAAGCCGTCCTCATGCTGGAGCGGCTGGGTATTGCAGAGCGGGTACAGGCTTCGCAGAGCCTCGGCAGCTATGGCATCACCCTCTCGGGTACGAAAGGCGATACGCTCGCCATGACCTATTACCACGAGTTGGACCGCCCCATTGCGCCCAGCTTTACCAGTGCACGGACTGTTTTCGATAACATCGTGTTCGAAGCGGCAGTTGGGGCCGGTGCGGAAGTATGGCAAAATGCGGCGGTTGAAGGACTGCTCCGGGAAGGTGATCGAGTAACAGGGGTCCGGGTGAAGCGGGAGGGGGGGAACATGGTCGAGGTATCCGCGCCACTCGTGATCGGAGCGGACGGGGCCTACTCCGTGGTAGCAAAGGAACTGGGCATCACGCAACTGGATGAAGATCACTACTGCGCGGGGGTTCGGGCCTATTACGAGGGCGTGACCGGTTTCCATGAACATAACCACATTGAGGTCCACTTCCTGGATGAGGTCCTGCCGGGCTACTTCTGGATCTTCCCGATGGCAAATGGCCGCGCCAACGTGGGCATCGGGATGCTCAGCAGTGTGATCAAGAAGAAGAATGTCCGCCTGAAGGCGCTCCTGCAATATTGTGTGGAGCACCCCCGGATCCGCGACCGCTTCTCACACGCCCGGATCGTCGGTGGAACGAAAGGCTGGGGCCTGCCGCTCGGATCGAAGCCGCGCGCGATGGCGGGGAGTGGCTGGATGCTCGTGGGCGATGCCGCCAGCCTCATCGACCCATTTGCCGGCGAGGGGATCGGCAACGCGATGCTCAGTGGCGCCGAAGCCGCCCGCTGGGCTGCACAGGCCCGAAATGCCGGGAACTACTCCGCTGCGTTTCTCAACGGGTATGAGCGCGATGTCATGGCCCAGATCCGCAGCGAACTCCGCTTGAGCTACACCATGCAGAAACTCGGCCGATGGACCTGGCTCTTGAATGCCGTCATTCGTAAAGCATCCCGCTCCGCCGAACTCACGACCGTTATAACGCGCATGATCGATGATGAGTCCGAGCGCCGCAAGCTCGTTTCTCCGTTGTTCTATCTGCGCCTGCTTGCAGCCTGACGGTGCATGCCATGGGATCGTGGATCCCTCCGACCTAGGATTCTGAGTACGCTGGCGTAGGTCGACTCCGGGTGTATCAACAATCAAATCGGCAACGACGTGTATCGCAACCTAGGTAGCATTGGGGTTTGCTTGTGGCTGTGCGGGTTTGTTCTAGTCGCCCGGGCACAGCCACAGGCTGCGTCCGGATCGCTCGTGGAAATCAGACGATTTCCGGCGGCGGAGGCCGTGCAGGGCGTGGCTGTGGATGAGGCGCATGTGTATGTCGTCGCAAGCCGGGCTATCGGTAAGTACGATAAAACGACGGGCGAGAAAGTCGGTGAATGGACCGAGACGGAACAGGGCCCGATCCTGCACCTGGATAGTGGCGTGATCGTAGGCGACCGGCTGTATGCGGCCCACTCCAACTACCCGGGCATTCCGATGACGAGTTCCATCGAGATCTGGGATCGGAAGACGCTGGAGCACGTCGGGTCGCACAGTTTCGGCATCTATCGGGGATCAGCGACCTGGGTAGACTTTCATGACGGCTTCTGGTGGGTCGCCTTTGCACATTACGGTGGACGCAGCGGAGAGCCGGGAAAAGATCCGAGCTGGACGAGCGTGGTACGCTTCGATGAGCACTGGCAGGAACGCGGCGCCTGGGTTCTCCCGGCAGAAGTCATCGAACGGATGACACCCTTTAGCAATTCAGGCGGAAGCTGGGGGACGAATGGATTGCTTTACCTGACCGGACATGACCGGGCAGAAGTGTACGTGATGCGTCTTCCCACAGCCGGATCGGTCCTCGAGCTTGTGGACGTGCTGGATGTCACCACACCCGGACAGGGAATCGCATGGGACCGTTCGGGACAGGAACCCATGTTGTATGGGATCGACCGTGCCCGTAGAGAGGTGGTCGTTTTTGCCCCGAATCAGCCAGAGTGAAACCCGGTACTGCGGGTAATTCAGGAGTCTGCTCCGTGGGCGGGGGCCCGCTACGCGGCTTATCTGTTCGTTACGGCCAGTGATGCGGTAGCCGGAAGTATCCCGAACGGATGCGCCTGCGAGATCAGTGAGGTACCTCCAGGATGAGGTGAGGAGGCCCTTCAGCATGAACTCATCGACGAACTCGCCATGGATTTTGCCCACCGGATCCGACCTGCTACCATCGGACGGATTCCGCGGGAGTGTTCTGGTACGAAAATGGCTCTATGGTCCGGATGGCCGGTTAAGGCCTCAGAATGCTTTCATAGGGAGCTCGCCGGTGGGGTTTTGGATTCACGCGTTGCGATTCTACCTCATCGATGAGCGCGTCCCTGCCAATAAATCCTGTTCCGCATGAAGTGGCTTAAAGACGTCGTTCTCGATATTACGATCACGCTCATTGCACTCATCTATGCTATCTGGCAGCCCGGATGGGCCTGGTGGGTGCTCGTGATCTACACGCCCCTCATGGCCCTGCTGAAAGGGGTCGCTCTGGCTAACCCGATGCTGGCGGACATGGCATCCAAGAAGCGCAATGAGGTGCCCTTCTGGTTTCACCATGTTCTGTATGCGGTCAGCGTACTCTCGCTCCTTACTGCCCGCTGGTACCTCATGGCCGGCCTGTGGATCGCCATCTGGCTCATGAGCATCGTTACGGATTCGAGGGTCCAAACGGCTTCTGCTCTGGGCAGAAACGCGCCGAAGGAGAAAAAAGGAAAGTTCAAGCCCGCACAGGGGTAGGCGCCGGGGCGATCCGGCCGAAACACGAATTTCCGATGGGCTGGGCAAGGTTCGGGCATTGCAGGTGTCCGTTCCACGTGGTACCATACGCGTGATAGCATGCGCGTAATCGGGTACTCTAAACGCAGAGGTCCATCATGGAAGTCAGGAAGTCCTTCACGGGAAAAGAGCACGCCCCCCTCGATAGCCTCGACCACTGGGAAGATTTCGTCCTCGCCCGTTATCCGATGGAGGGTGTGCCGGCGGACCCGGAAAAGGATAAAGATGCCTACCGGAATTACGATAATCCTGCCCGCGACACCGTCCGCGAGTTCTACCGGCTCAACCACACCTACCAGACGTACGAGTTCGTCCTGGAGAAGAAGAAGGAGTTTCTGAAGTTCGACCGGATGGAACTGACGCCCTGGGAGGCACTGGAGTACCTCAATACACTGGTAGATGACTCCGATCCGGACATCGATCTGTCCCAACTCGATCATCTTCTTCAGACGGCGGAGGCGATTCGCGCCGACGGCCACCCGGACTGGTTTGTCCTGACAGGTCTCGTCCACGATCTCGGTAAGGTGCTTTGCCTGTTCGGCGAACCCCAGTGGGCCGTGGTCGGGGATACGTTCCCCGTCGGGTGCCGCTTCTCGCAGAAGATCGTCTACCCTGAGTTTTTCGCCTACAACCCGGACTCCAACGTGCCGGAGTTCCAGACGGAGACTGGCATCTACGAGAAAGGCTGCGGCCTGGATAAGGTCCACATGTCCTGGGGGCACGACGAGTACATGTACCACATGATGAAGGACTACCTTCCAGAACCCGCCCTGTACATGATCCGGTACCATTCCTTCTATGCCGCCCACAGGGAAGGAGAATACGATTATCTCATGTCCGACCACGACAGGAAGATGTTCAAATGGGTCCGCGCTTTTAATCCCTACGACCTCTATTCAAAGAGCCCGAAGCAGCCCAGGCTCGAAGAAGTCCGGCCGTACTACGAGGACCTCATCGCGAAGTATCTGCCTGCGACGCTGAAACTCTAAGTATTTTTCTGTTTTACTCAGTGAATAGAAGGGGCGTGCGCCGCACGCCCCTTCTATTCACGATCAGTGATTCAAGTGTCGAGTGATCGTTTGCCGTCGGCAATCCATGTAGTACCCATGCAACGTCGCAACTTCATCAAGAAAGCAGCAGTCGCTACGGCCACGGGAGGCCTTATCGCCGCATGTGGGAGTGGGGCGGAACAGGGTGGAGGCGCTCCGAGCGTTCATACGCAGCAGAACGTAATGTGGCGCCTCGCGTCGAGCTTCCCCCGTTCGCTGGACACCATCTACGGCGTGTCCGAACTACTGGCGAAGCGCCTCGAAGCCCTCACGGGCGGGCGCTTCCGCATCCGGGCGTATCCGGCCGGTGAGATCGTCCCGTTCGACCAGGTGCTGGACTCCGTCCAAAAGGGCACCGTCCAGATGGGCCATGCGGCCAGCTATTACTTCATCGGGAAGAACCCGGCCCTGGCATTCGATTGCACCGTGCCGTTCGGACTGACGGCCCGCCAGTACAACGCGTGGATGGCGCATGGTGGCGGCATGGAACTCATGCGCGAGTTGTTTTCCGACTTCAACATCGTCAATTTCCCGGGCGGCAACACCGGTACGCAGATGGGCGGGTGGTTTCGCCGGGAGGTCAACAGCCTGGATGACCTCAAAGGCCTCAAAATGCGCATTCCTGGCATGGGCGGGCGGGTAATGGACGCGCTCGGTGTCAATGCGCAGGTGCTTGCGGGAGGCGAGATCTATCCTGCGCTCGAACGCGGCGCGATTGATGCTACGGAGTGGGTCGGACCCTACGACGACGAGAAGCTCGGCTTCAATAAGGTCGCACCCTACTATTATTACCCGGGCTGGTGGGAGCCTGGTCCGGCGCTCTCGTTCTATGTGAACCGCCAGGCATACGATAGCCTGCCCGCGCTGTATAAGGAGGCGCTTGCCTCAGCCTGTGCTGAGGTATCGGTCCATATGCTCGCTACCTACGACGCCCGGAATCCGGAGGCCCTGCAGCGCCTGCTCGCCGGCGGAACGCAACTCCGCCAGTTTCCGGAGGACATGATGAATGCCGCCCGGAAGATTGCCGATGAGCAGTTGGCATCTGGGGATTCCGGTACGCTGTATCGCAAGATCCTCGAATCGCACAACGCATGGCGTGAGAATACCCGCCGCTGGTTCGGTACAGCGGAGCTTTCGGTAGCCAACTTTTCGTTTGGCAACCCCGGTGCATACACAGCGGCGGCCAACCCGGCCGACTGTCCGGCAGGTCCGGAGCTCCTCACGTTTCCCTCCTGATCTCCGGGGGGAGCACCATTCCCTGGCTCCCGTATGGGGCAGAGCGCGGATTGGTGAGGGCCAGTGTAGACTTCATGGGGAGGAATCTGAACGATTGCAACCTCGGGCGCGGTTAAAGGGTACTTCTCGGGTTTCGAACAGACGTACCTGAGATGAAAATCGCGCTTGCCCAGATCAATCCTATTGTTGCCGACCTGATTGGCAACGCCAAAAAAATCGTCGACTACGCCTGGCGTGCACGGGATGAGGGAGCGGAACTGGTAGTGTTTCCCGAACTGTGTGTGACGGGATACCCGCCGCTGGACTTGCTGGAGAATGGCGCCTTCATCGATGCCACTGCAGAGACGGTGGCGTGGATCGCCGCGCATGTGCCGCAGGATATGGGCGTGATCCTGGGCGCACCTCTGAGGAATCCGGAACGGATCGGGAAACGGCTACATAATTCGGCCATCCTGCTGGAAGCGGGAGAGCGGCGGGGGGAAGTTTCCAAGACGCTCCTGCCGACATACGATGTGTTTGATGAGTACCGTTATTTCGAGCCGGCGCACGAGCGGCATGTCATCCCCTGGCGGGGGCTGCGGTTGGGACTCCACGTCTGCGAGGATATGTGGAATAACGAGGAGCAGGTACCCTATCACCTGTACAGGGAGAACCCCATCAGCGACCTCGCCGCACAGGGGGCAGATCTGTTCATCAACATCAGCGCATCGCCGTTTTCACTGGGCAAGCACCACTGGCGGAGCACGATCATCGAGGAGATCTGCCGCGAGCATGGGTTGCCCTTTGTACTTGTGAACACGGTGGGGGCCAATACGGAGATCGTGTTCGACGGGGATAGCCGGGTCCATGCGCCGGATGGGACGCTGATCCAGTGTGCGCCCTCGTTCGAGGAGGCGCTGGTGATCTGGGATACAGATGCGCCTGCTGCACCATGCCCGCTCTCCCGAACCGACATGGAGGACCTGCACGATGCGCTCGTACTGGGCATTCGGGATTACGTGCAGAAGACCGGAGCGTTCGAGAAGGCGTTGATCGGCCTCTCGGGAGGGATCGACTCGGCGGTGACCTGTGCGCTGGCGGTGAACGCGCTAGGTGCGGAGCGGGTGGTCGGGGTGACCATGCCCTCGAAGTATTCCAGTAGCGGTTCGGTAGAGGATTCCCGGAAGCTGGCCGAAGCACTCGGGATCGAGCTTCATACGATTCCAATCATGCCGGCCGTTTCAGCCTTCGGAGAGATGCTGGCGGACGTGTTCGCGGGGACGCGGGAAGATGTCACCGAAGAGAACATCCAGTCGCGTACACGTGGCGTCACGCTTATGGCGATCTCCAACAAGTTCGATTATCTGCTGCTGTCGACCGGCAACAAGAGCGAGATGGCGGTCGGGTACACGACGTTGTACGGCGACACGAATGGGGGATTGGCGGTGCTGGCGGATGTATTCAAGACGCAGGTATACGAACTGGCGCATTACATCAACCAGCGGGCGGGACGCGAGGTGATCCCGCAAAGTACAATCACGAAGCCCCCCTCGGCAGAGCTGCGGCCCGGCCAGACCGACCAGGATTCGCTACCGCCTTACGAGGTGCTGGACCGGATCCTTAAGCTGTACGTGGAGGGCTGGTTTGAGACCGATGCTATCGTAGAGATGACCGGCTTTGACCGGGCGCTGGTGCTGGATGTGCTGAGAAAGGTAGACCGGAACGAGTACAAGCGGCGGCAGGTGCCGCCGGGTATCCGCGTGAGCTACAAGGCGTTTGGCATCGGACGCAGGTTGCCCATCGTAGCGCGATGGAACCGGGAGGTCGTGCAGGGCATCGCCGATCCGGCCCAGCACGTACTGCCGGAGTAGCCGTTCGGGGTGGGTACGCTGTTTGTAGTACAGGGGGGAACCCGGTCAGACGGCGTATATGCCGTCGCATACCTGTGGAGGAATACCAGATGGAAACCACTATGGAAAAAAGGGACCATTCGGTGTCGGTGGGTGAAGCGCATTTGTACGGTATGCTCACCCCGCTCCCATTCATCGCCCTGCTCGTTGCCTTGTTTGTCTCGGTGTGGGGATGGGAGCACCTGGTTCGGGAGAGCTTTGTAGCGCTCAGTAACGGCGCTGCCTCGATTATGGCGCTGCTCGTGGGTGTGGTTGCTCACGAACTGCTGCACGGGCTGGCATGGGGCTATTTCGGGCGGAAGCCGCTCTGTGCCCTGAAGTTTGGCTTCCAGTGGAAGACGCTGACACCGTATGCCCACTGTAAGGAGCCGCTGCCGCTGGATGCCTATCGCCTTGGTTCAGCCGCTCCGGGCGTCGTGCTCGGTTTCGTTCCGGCTATCATCAGTGTATTCACAGGTGATGCCGGTTCATTACTGTTCGGCTTGCTGTTTACCCTGGCCGCCGGAGGGGATTTCTTAGTCCTGTGGTTGCTGCGGGCGGTACCGGCAGGAAGTCTGGTGGAAGATCACCCGACACGGGCGGGGTGTTTCGTGTTGGAGCCGAAACCGGTGGCGCTGGGCGTGTGAGGAGAAGACGCATCGTATCCCTACCGTTTGCCGGTTAGGTATGCCTGGCGAAGGTGCTCGGGGAAGCGCTCGATGGCGTAGCGAAGCATCGTACGGGGCATGTTGCGGTAGTGGGCCTGTAGGAAGGCATCTTCCGCGTCGAAGTCGCGCTTGCCGATCTCTCGGAGCATCCAGCCTACGGCTTTGTGAATGAGGTCGTGGGGATCGTACAAGAGGGTTTCTGCGACACGAAACGTTTCGGCATACTCCCGCTGTTTGATAAAGTGGAAGGTCGAGAGTATGGCGATGCGGCGTTCCCAGAGGAGGGGAGAACTGGCCAGATGGTATAGCGGATCGCGGTCGCGATACCAGAGGTGAGCGCCGACGATGTGTTCCGCCGATACATCAACGAGATCCCAGTTATTGATGTAGCTGGTATGGGCGAGATACGTATCGTAGATCTGCTGGCGAAGGATTTCGTCGCCTTTCCGGTACTGGTCTACCAGGATCAGAAGGGAGGTTAGCCGCGCCTCATGCTGAGGTGATTGGAGAAGCGCCGTGGTTTCCGGTAAAGGGAGCGTGCGGAATTGCCTGGAGAGGCGACGGAGGACAGGGACCCGAATACCGAGGAAGAGGTCTCCTTCACCATATTCACCGGGGCCTGTTTTGAAGAAGCCCTGGAGGAACGCAGCGGTATCTGGGTCGGCAAGGCGGTGAAGCTCGGTGTGAACGTCCTGAGCAGTCATGCAGTACGTGGTTAGAGAACGGAGATCTTCGGGGTGTGCATCCGCACACCCCGAAGTTAACGGGTGATCCCTAACCGATCCAGACGGTCTTGATGTTGACGAACTCACGGATACCGTAATGGGAGAGCTCGCGGCCGTAGCCGCTCTCCTTGACGCCTCCGAACGGGAGGCGAGGGTCGCTCTTGACCATACCGTTCACAAAGGCACTGCCCACCTCGAGTCGCAAGGCAACCTCCTCACCTTTGGCACGGTCTTCGGTAAAGACGGCGCCTCCGAGACCGAAGGTGGTCTGGTTCGCCAGTTCCACGGCATGGTCTACATCGCGGGCAACACTGATGGAGGCGACAGGGCCGAAGATTTCTTCCTCGAAGGCGACCATGCCGGGCTGGATACCGCCCAGTACGGTTGGGGCATAGAAGAAGCCCTTGCCCTCCAGCTTGCGGCCGCCGGTTAGGAGCTGCGCACCTTGTTTCAGGCTGCGTTCGACCTGGTCATGGACATCGTCGCGCAGGTCGGCACGGGCGAGCGGACCGACGTCAGTAGCTTCATCCATCGGATCGCCAACGGTGAGCGATTCCATCTTTTCCACAAAACGGCGGGTGAATTCCTCTGCGATGGGGGCTTCTACGATGAACCGCTTGGCAGCGATACAACTCTGGGAGTTGTTCTGCATGCGGCTCTGCACGCCCGTGGCGGTGGCTTTGTCCAGGTCGGCGTCGGCGAGAACGATGAAGGGATCGGAGCCGCCGAGTTCGAGGACACTGGGCTTGATTCTGTTGCCTGCTTCGCCGCCAACAGAACGCCCGGCACCGGTGCTGCCGGTCAGAGTAACGGCCTTCACGCGAGGATCGTCGATGATGCCCTGCACGGCTCGGGAGGAAACGACGAGCGTCTGGAACTCATCATTATCGAAGCCGGCCCGGCGGAACACGTCTTCCAGAGCGAGGGCGCATCCGGTGACGCTTGAAGCATGCTTGAGCAGGGCGACATTGCCGGCCATGAGGGCCGGCGCGGCGAACCGGATGACCTGCCAGAACGGGAAATTCCAGGGCATCACGGCGAGAATGGGACCGAGCGGCTGGAACGCGACGTAGCTCTTGTGGGCATCGGTCTGTACGAGTTCCGGCATGAGAAAACCCTCGGCATGCTCGGCGTAGTACCTGCAGCCCGTCGCACATTTTCTTGCTTCCCCTTCGGCCTGGCGGATCGGCTTGCCCATCTCCCGGGTCATGATCTCGCCAAGCGTTCGGGCTTCAGTCTCCAGGATTTCAGCAACCCGGGTCATCTTCCGACTCCGTTCGGAGAAGGAAGTCATCCGATGCCTGTTGAAGGATGCGACCGCACGATCCAGGCGAAGATCGATCTCGTCTTGCGAGAATTCCTGATACCGTTCCAGTTCTTCGCCGGTGGCCGGGTTGACAGTAACGATGCTCATGAGCGTGTGGGTGGTTATTCAGGTGAACGAGTACCACAGAGACGATACAGGTGCGGGTCGGAGTTCCTGCCGGGGACCTGATGCTGCGCTCCGGTGCCCTTTACTGGAAGCCTGACATTGGATCTTTCGAATCGAACCGGAATCCGCCCTGCGCCGGGCCGTATTGGCCTGCATACGATCTTCGCACGGTTTCGCGTTGATCCGCTTCGTATCTTTCAGAAACGTTCACAGCCGATCATCGTGCCCGAGGTTCTGTTTTACACCGCGTGAGTAACTCGTTGCTCCAATCTCTACGCAAGCTATTCCGTTCAAGCGGAGAGGACGGTGCGTCTCGTGTAGAATCGGATCGATCGTTAGATACCGATCGGGTGCTTGAGGACGACAACAACACCGGCGAACTTTCGCTCCGCGCCGAGATCGAGCGCCTCGTCGATGCATCGGTGCACGACTTCTCGCTTTACGAGCGCGCGCTGACGCACCGCTCGGTGCTCCGGGGACAGGCCGATAGTCATCTCTTCTCGAACGAGCGTCTGGAGTTTTTGGGTGATGCCGTGCTCGGGTTTGTCGTGGCGGAAGACCTCTACGCACGCTTTCCGGACAAGAACGAGGGCTTCCTGACACGTCTTCGCGCGAAACTCGTAAACGGATCTGCGCTGGCTGGTTATGCGCTGAACATCGGTCTCGACCGGCTCGTTCTCATGAGCGGCAATATGGAGCAGACGGGAGGCCGCCGGAACGAGACGATCCTGGCAGATGCGTTCGAGGCTGTAATCGGTGCGATCTATCTGGATCTGGGGCTGGAAACTGCTCGCCGGTTTATCCACCGCACGATGCTGGAGGTGGTAGACCTGACTGATCTCGCCTCGCGCCGGGACAATTTCAAGAGCCTTCTTCTGGAATACGCGCAGGCGCACGGTCAGCCGCAGCCAACCTACCGTGTCGTGGCAGAGGAGGGGCCGAGCCACGAAAAAGTATTCACCGTAGAGGTGTTGATAGGTGGAGTCTCATATGGCACGGGCTCGGCATCCAGTAAGAAGACGGCGGAACAGAATGCCGCACGCAAGGCGCTCCGGGAACTTCAGAACCCTGAGGAGAGCGCGGGATAGTGAATGAGAGGTAAGAACTGTTTACCCTGAGAACCGCCATTCAAAGAACGGGTATCAGGGCGCGAGTGAAACAAATTGAGTACAACCGCAACAGATTGTTACGGTTGTACCTCGTGTTACGTTGTTGACTTAGGAAACCGACGCAGCGTTGCCTGAGCAGTGGAGGTAGCAAGCTCTTTCGTAGATAGACTCGCTGATACACCACTCCTTCAGCGAGCCCGTATGCCGGGTTTGCTCCTGCGATTAGAAACCATTCTTCTTGCTGTTGTACATGCCCATCGACCTCAATCCCACGGACCGATTCGTTGACCGGCATATCGGCCCCTCCGATGATGAGATCCGGCAGATGCTGGACGTACTCGGTCTTGCGTCGCTCGATGAATTGACGAACCAGACCATCCCGGAATCAATCCGGTTGGAGCGGCCACTGAACTTACCTCCGGCGCGTTCGGAGCATGAACTGCTGGAACTGGTACGGGAGATCGGCGCGCGCAATGGGCAGTACCGTTCGTTCATCGGGATGGGGTATGCCGACACGATTACGCCGCCGGTGATTCTTCGAAACGTGCTGGAGAATCCGAACTGGTACACCCAGTACACGCCCTACCAGGCTGAGATCTCCCAGGGTCGTCTGGAGATGCTCCTGACCTACCAGACGATGGTGATCGATCTGACAGGGATGGAGATCGCGAATGCGTCGCTGCTTGACGAGGGCACGGCAGCGGCGGAGGCGATGATGATGTTCCAGCGGGTTGCCCGGAAAGGCGATCGGACGAAGTTCTTCGTTGCGCAGGACTGCCACCCGCAGACCATAGAGGTCGTGAAAGCGCGGGCCCTCCCGATCGGTGTGGAAGTTGTGGTAGGTGATCCCGCGACGTTTTCGTTCACGGAAGCGTTCTTCGGCGCACTGCTCCAGTACCCGGCGACCGACGGGGCGATCTACGACTACAGTGATTTCTGTGCGGCGGCTCACGAGGCAGGCGCGCTCGTCGTGGTTGCAGCGGATCTTTTGAGTCTCACCCTGCTTACCCCGCCCGGTGAGTTCGGAGCGGATGTGGCCGTGGGAAGCACGCAGCGGTTCGGAGTGCCCATGGGCTACGGCGGACCGCACGCAGGTTACTTCGCCACGAAGGACGCATTCAAACGGCAGGTCCCGGGCCGGATCATCGGCGTATCGGTGGATGCCGATGGTAACCCGGCGCTCCGGATGGCGTTGCAGACACGTGAGCAGCACATCCGCCGGGATAAGGCGACCTCCAATATCTGTACGGCGCAGGTGCTTCTGGCGATCATGGCGGCCGGCTATGCCGTCTACCACGGCCCGAAGGGGCTGCGCGCCATTGCGGAGCGTGTCCACAACCTGACGAAAGTTCTCGCCAGCGGCCTGCAGAAGCTCGGCCATTCGATTCGCTATCAGGACTTCTTCGATACGCTACGTGTGGATCTCGGAAACCGCTCTGCCCAGGATATCCTGGAAGCGGCCGATGCGAACCGGGTCAACCTGCGCCTGTTCGACGACAACTCCATTGGCATCGCGCTTGATGAGACGGTAAGTGCGGATGATCTAGACACCCTCCTGGCCATCTTCGAGCCTCCAGAGGGATTCGACTTTACGGCAGAGGATATCGCGGAGGAGTTGGAGCCCGGATATAAGGGGCCGCTGGCGCGCACGTCGGAGTATCTGGAGCACCCGGTATTCAACACGTATCACTCCGAGACGGAGATGATGCGGTACTTGCAGAAACTGGCGGCAAAGGACCTCTCGCTGACCACCAGCATGATTCCGCTCGGCTCTTGCACGATGAAGCTGAACGCGGTAGCGGAACTCATGCCGATCACCATGCCGGCCTTTTCGCGCCTGCATCCGTTCGTGCCTGCCGAACAGGCTGAAGGGTATCGCATCGTGATCGAACAGCTTCAGGACTGGCTTGCCGAGATCACCGGGTTCGAGGCTGTCTCGCTTCAGCCCAACTCCGGCGCCTCGGGCGAGTACGCCGGTTTGCTCGTCATCCGCGCATACCATGAGAGCCGGGGAGAGGGGCACCGGAATGTCTGCCTCGTTCCAGCCTCGGCGCATGGCACTAACCCGGCGAGCGCTATCATGGCCGGGATGGATGTCGTAGTCGTTGCGACGGCTCCCAATGGCAACGTGGACGTGGACGACCTTCGGGCGAAGGCCGAGCAATACAAAGACCGGCTCGCCGCGCTCATGATCACGTATCCTTCCACACACGGCATCTTCGAGGAGAGCATCCGGGATATCTGCCAGATCGTGCATGAGCACGGCGGGCAGGTGTATATGGACGGCGCGAACATGAATGCACAGGTCGGACTATGCCGTCCGGGTGACATCGGCGCGGATGTCTGCCACTTGAACCTGCACAAAACGTTCAGCATCCCGCACGGCGGTGGCGGTCCCGGTATGGGGCCGATCGCTATGGCAGCGCACCTGAAACCGTTCTTGCCGGGGCACCCGATCGTGCGCACGGGCGGAGAACAGGCCATCGGGCCGGTGGCATCGGCTCCGTATGGTAGTGCGAGCATCTTGCTCATTTCGTGGGCCTATATTGCCATGATGGGTGGGGACGGGCTGAAGAAAGCCTCGCAGGTTGCTATTCTGAATGCAAACTACCTGGCAAAGCGCCTCGAAGGGCACTACGACCTCGTGTATCGCGGCCTGAATGGACGGGTAGCACATGAGTTCATCATGGATCTCCGCCCGTTCAAGCAGACGGCCGGCATAACGGAGGTGGACGCGGCGAAGCGTCTCATGGACTACGGCTTCCATGCGCCGACGATGTCCTGGCCGGTGGCGGGTACGATGATGGTGGAGCCGACAGAGAGTGAAAGCAAGGCCGAACTGGATCGCCTGGCCGACGCGCTCATCTCGATCCGCTCGGAGATTCAGGAGATAGAACTCGGCGTAGCTGACCGGGCGCAGAACGTCCTCAAGCAGGCGCCTCACACCGCGTCATTCGTACTGTCTGATAACTGGCAGATGCCCTACGGGCGAGAGAAGGCGGCTTTCCCGGCACCCTGGACGCGTGTACACAAGTACTGGCCGACCGTACGGCGCGTGGACGATGCTTACGGCGACCGAAACCTTGTGTGTGCGTGTCCACCCGTCGAAGCCTACGCGATGTAGATCGTGTTTGAGGATTGGGACGGGTAATCCGGATATATATGTGCGTGTAAGAAAGGGGATGGGTTCACCGGCTCGTCCCCTTTCTTAATGCTGGAGCAGAAGCGTCTATATCTTATCCCTATGTTATCGGGGCGCTTTTGGGGAGCAGGCCATGCAGCTTCCCCGGGAGGCGTTTTTCCAGGAAAGCCTCGATTCGCCGTGCAGCTTCTGCAACCAGGGCGATGTCGATTCCTGTCTCTACGCCCATTTGCTCCAGCATGGAGGCGGTGTCCTCGGTCGCAATATTTCCTGTGGCTCCCGGGATGAAGGGGCAGCCGCCGAGACCGCCGAGGGAGGTGTCGAAGCGGGTGACTCCGGCTTCGAGGGCGGCGTAGACGTTGGCGAGACCGAGGCCGCGGGTGTCGTGAAGGTGGAGGACGAGGGGAGTATCGCCAATGACGGCCTGCACGGCTTGCACGCGTTCCTGGATCATGACGGGGTTGGCCATGCCAGTGGAGTCGGCGAGGGAGATCGACTCGACACCCATATCTGAGAAGCGGTGGGCAAGATCCACGATTTGTTGTAGGGAAGTGTCGCCGGGCGACGCATAGCCAAAGACGGTCTGGAAGCCCATCTGGGGCTGCATGCCATACTGGTGGGCGAAGCGGACCATCTCTTCCGCCTGGGCGATGCTCTCATCCACCGTCATGTTGACGTTGTCGCGGCTGTGCTGCTCATTTGTAGCGATGGAGAGGTCCACATACCGCACTCCAGCCTCGAGCGCGCGCTCGAGGCCTCGGGTGTTGAGGACGAGAGCGCTATAGATGATACCATCCACGGCGGGTAGGCGCCGGAAAACCTCCTCGGCATCGGCCATCTGCGGCACCCACTTCGGGTGGACGAAGGAAGTGACCTGGATGCGCGGTAACCCGGCCTCTATAAGGGCCGTGATGATCTCGACTTTGAGATCGGTCGGGATCGGTTTTGCTTCAAACTGGAAACCGTCGCGAGGACCGACTTCACAGAGGAGGACGCGGTCCGGTAGAATCGCCATGCCTGTGCCGCAGCGTGAGGTTTGTCATTCTCCTACGGGCACATACACCGGTTCCGGGGGAAGGATTCCGATGCACCGCAACTGACTCGTACATCCGGCTACGATGGCCGGATGTCTGAGAGCAGGTCGGTAAGCTCGTCTCGTTTTGGGATACGGACCGCATCGGAACCGACTTCGAAGAGGGCATCGTTGTAAAAGCGGGCAAACGCTTCGCGTTCCTCGGGGGTGGCGTCTGCGGCATCGAGTGCGTCCATGAATGCACTCCAGGATGTATCGGTAATCTGCCCCGCTACGTAACGGAGGAGCAGGTGGGGAAGGGGGGACGGAGATGCGTCGTGGAGGATTGTGGTCGTCAGCATACGTGCCTCAGAACGATTGGTTGAACGGTAATGGCGTTCCTTCAGTACGGCAACGCTGTGGCGGTATGTGCGCCAGCACGAAAGCGGGCCGATCTACATCCTGCACGGAAATGGAAGGTTGCAAACGGCGGGCCAAATGGACGGAGCACAGGGCAGGGCCGAAAGGTATTCGGCGTGGAAGGAAATGTGCGATCACTGTGCAGCTGTGTTCGGCCGCTTTTTCAGCAGAAATAGGAGGGTTTCAGCAGGGTAAAAAAGGTAGGGACGCGGTGACCACCGCGTCCCTACCCAAACTTTCTCATGTCCAAATGTCGCTATGAAAGGACGATCTCCTTACGGAGGCGAGCGACCGGAACACCAAGTTGCTCACGATATTTGGTGACCGTGCGGCGGGCAATCTGGAAGCCGCGCTTCTCGAGCATCTTGGCAATCTTCTGATCGGAGAGCGGGCGCTTTTTGTCCTCCTGAGCGATGATTGTCTCGATAATGGCCTTGACCTCCTTGTTCGATACCTCTTCTCCGCTATCGGTCGAGAGACCCTCGGAGAAGAAGTACTTCAACTCATAGACACCGAACTCGGTCTGAACATACTTGCCGTTGACGACACGGCTGATGGTCGAGATGTCCATGTTGATGCGCTCGGCCACGTCTTTCAGGATCATGGGCCGGAGGTGGCCTTCGCCGTACTTGAAGAAGTCTTGCTGGAGCTCCACGATAGCGTGCATCACTTTCATCATGGTGTGGCGTCGCTGGTTGATGGAGTTGATGAACCAGCGCGCAGACTCCATTTTATTCTTCAGGAAAGCCTTCGCCTCGTTATCGATGCCGTTGTGAGAGGTTGATGGGCGGCCGCGCTTTTGATCGTCGGAGAGCTGCTGAAGCATCTGCAGATACTGCCGCGAAATGCGGAGTTGCGGTGCATTCCGCCCGTTCAGGGTAATGACGAACTCGTTCTCGACGAACTGGACGGTAAAGTCGGGTGTGACGTAGTTCTGCTGTGCGGAGAACTCGCCCTCTCCCGGCTTAGGATTGAGCCGTTGGATGACATCGAAGGCCTCCTTCAATTCCTCACTCGAGACATCCAGTTTCTTCTGGATGGCTTCGAAGTGTTTCATGGTAAAGGCCTTGTACGTCTCTTCCAGCATGCGGATGGCGACATCGACCCCGGGGGTGCCTTCCGGAAAGTTGTAGAGCTGTACGAGCAGGCACTCCTGCAGGTCACGCGAAGCTATACCTACGGGATCGAGGGTTTGAACACGTTTGAGCACGCGCTCGACATCCGCTTCGCTGACGATAACGCCCATGTTGAACATGACGTCATCGATGATCGACTCCAGAGGACGTCGGAGGTAACCGTCATCATCGATCGAGCCGATGATCTGTTCGGCCACCATCCGCTCCGTTTCATCGAGGTCGAGGAACGCGAGCTGATCGTAGAGGTGCTCGGTCATGCTGACACTGGCGGGGAGGGGCAGTTCACGCCGGTCATCATCGTCGCTCTGGTCGACCCGAGCCTTATGGCCGTACAGGTCTTCGGCGTTGTTCAGGTACTCATCCCAGTCGTAATCCTCCTCCTTGCGCTCCTCTTCACGGATTTCCGCTTCGGGAGTCTCGTCAACCTCAGGTTCCTCGTGAATTTCTTCTTCGGTTGATAATTCCTCCAGTTCATCCCCCTCTTCGAGCAGCGGGTTGGCTTCGAGTTCCGCTTTGATCCGCTGTTCGAGGGCGAGCGTAGGCAACTGCAGCAGTTTGATATACTGGATTTGCTGCGGCGAGAGTTTCTGCTGGAGAGATTGTCTTTGCTGAAGGTTTAACATGGCGTCGATCCGCTACTATCCCTGCCCACCAGACGTACGGACGCCCTGGGTTTGGGGGGTGATTCCGAGGGTCGCTCGGCGCTCGTCGACGGTTTCCCGGAACTTCTCGTACCAGGCCTCGCCGTACTTCCGAACCAGAGGCTCGCGCAGATAATCCACGGCCTGTATTCCGCTGCGGCACCCTTGCTTGCGAGCGGGGTTACAGAGCGGAATCTGGTCGTAATTGAGCGTGTCGAACTCACCGACCTTCTGGATCCGGATCGGGTATAGATGACACGAGATGGGCTTTGGGAAATCGACCCGGCCTTCGGCGTATGCCTTCTGAATGGCACACTTCGCTACGCGTCCCTCGTAGGTGACGAATACGCACTCGGCGTTATCGACGCAGGTAATGGCGTAGCGACCCGGTTGCGTCTCTTCCCACAGGCCGTTCTCTTCAATGACGCGGAGCGCCTCCGGGCGGAGGTACTTTTTGACTCTGGGGAACACACGCTCCAGGTCGGCGCGTTCGTCCGGCTCCAACGGCGCACCGGCGTCACCCTGGACGCAACACGCGCCGAGGCACGCCCCCAGATTGCACGCGAAGGGCGCGTCGAGAAATTCGTCTGAAACTAAGATATTGTCTACCGCAAACATAGTGCCTTAAACCTAGTGTTCGGCTTCAAGTTTGTCAACCTGTTGCGAATTATTCAGATGTGAATTGTTTTGAGCCCTCTTTGAGGGCTTTTCGGGGGTGAGGACAGGCCTCCATCCCATGTGGTGAAGGCACCGGAGTTTGGCTGGCGGTAGTGTATTGGAAGATTGAAAGTGTTAGTGTAAGGTGTGTGACACGGCCCCGTCACACAGCTATGCGTATTTTGCACAGCATCATTGTCTTGAGATGAACATGGAAAGCCATGAGGAATACGGAAGGGATTGTTAGTCCGCGTAAAACGGGACAGGAGGAGGACCTCGAGCGCGCGTTGCGCCCGGCGGCGTTGGATGATTTTATCGGACAGGAGAAGATCAAGGATAACCTCCGGGTCTTCCTCACGGCGGCGCTCCAGCGTGGAGAAACGCTGGATCATGTACTGCTATCCGGGCCACCGGGACTCGGGAAGACGACGCTGGCCTACATCATTGCCGAGGAGATGGGGGCGAGCATCAAGACGACGAGCGGTCCCGTGCTCGACAAACCGGCCAGTATTGCCGGTATCCTCACCAACCTGAACGAGGGAGACGTGCTGTTCATAGATGAGATTCACCGGCTCAGTCCGGTGGTTGAGGAATACCTCTACTCGGCTATGGAGGACTACCATATAGATATCGTCATTGACTCGGGGCCGAACGCGCGGAGTATCAAGATTACGTTGCCGCCGTTCACGCTCATCGGGGCAACGACACGGAAGGGCCTGCTCACGGCTCCATTGCGCGCCCGCTTCGGGATCGATTTTCGCTACGATTACTATACGGCGGACCTGCTTCAGCGAATTGTGCTCCGGTCGGCAGGTCTGCTCGGAATCGAGATCACGGAGGAGGGCGCTTTTGAGATTGCACGCCGAAGCCGGGGGACACCGCGCATCGCAAACCGGCTGCTCCGTCGTACACGCGACTTCGCAGAGGTCGAAGGTGACGGGCGTATTACGCTGGCCATCGCGGACCGGGCGTTGAATGCGTTGGATGTCGATGAGCAGGGCTTGGACGATATGGATGCTCGGATCCTGATGACGCTCATCGAGAAGTTCGGAGGTGGTCCTACAGGGCTCAGCAACCTGTCGGTTTCGGTCGGGGAGGACGCAGGCACCATCGAGGAGGTGTACGAACCTTATCTAATCCAGGAGGGCTTTCTGGAGCGTACCCCGCGCGGTCGCGTTGCTACACCCCGGGCGTATGCACACTTCGGCCTGGAACCTCCTACGCGTACGGGCGAGCTGTTCCCGATCTGAACCCTGGTGGTCGATTGTGGCGTGTGTACTGGCGGATGGTTGCGAGAGGCTGAAATTGAAAAGGGGTGAGGGTGCTTGCAAGCACCCTCACCCCTTCATGGTCTGATTGAAGTACCCGTCAGCTTAGAGGCCGCAGGGACCCGGAATGCTATCGGCGCGCTGGTTCTGGGCGCCACCCTCTTTCTTCGAGGTAGTTCCGGCGACACGTCCCATGCCTACCGTGGTGATGCGCGAGGCGGGGATACCATGCCGCTGGTAGTAATCTCCGATGACGCGGGCACGGTCTTCCGAGAGAGACTGCGGGTTACGCTCGCCCGGAGCGGCCCATCCTTCGATCCGCACGCAGAGATCCTGGCATGCACGGAGCAGCTCGATATTCTCATCGAGTGAGACGCGGCCCTCGCTGGTAAGCGTGCTGGAGTTGCGCTGGAAGAACACCGAGTTCAGCTCGGAGATGTTTTCGCATTCCGCATCACACTCTTCCACGTAGATGGACGTGGTTCGAGTGGCAGAGGGACCGGTCGGAGCCGTTACCGTCAGCGTGATGGTGTAGGTGCCGGGTTCGGTATAGGTGTGCGTAGCATTCGGGCCGGTTCCCGTCGTGCCGTCGCCGAAGTTCCAGGCATAGGTGAGCGGCTCGTCGCCGGTCACGTTTGCGTTGAAGCTTACGGTCGTTGGCTCGCATGCGGTGAACCGGGCGGGATTTGCCGTCAGGCTGCTGATGCTGGCCGGGACCGGGGCTCGGGCCACATTCACCACGCACGTTTGGGTATCGTCACCGGCTTCGTTCATGGTCGTGAACGATACGGTGTAGGTGCCGGGCCGGGAGTAGGTGTGGGTCGCCGTGAGTCCGGTGCCCGTTGCACCACCATCTCCGAAATCCCACCGGTACTCGACGGGCTTTGTTGCATCTTCGACGATGGCGGCCCGGAAGGTGGACGCTTCGCCGGCAGTCAGCCCTACGGGGCAGTCCAGGCTGGTAATCTCAGGGGCCACGGTGGCGCTCCGGAAGCTGTATTTGACACCGAGGTTCAGGAAGTTCAGCAGATCAAACGAGGGGGTGTTGTCGTCCGCGTCCAATCCATCGATGCCGTTATCGGGAAATGCGAAGAGGTTCTGGAGCCCGAGCATGACCGAAACACGATCCGTGGCCGCATAATCCAGACCGATACCGAGGAGTGGGCCGTACGACGTGCGCTCATTACCCGGGTCCATTTCGTCGTCCTCGACGGCTCCCGAGATGAATCCACCGAACTCGACGAACGGAGCCAGGCGGTAGGTGTTGCCGCCGAAGAGGTAACGGCCCATGAGTTTGGCGTGATACGTATACCACTCATTGTCCTCGTTTGGCGCGACGGCGGTCGGATAGGCACCATAGAAACCCTCGACGCCGATCATGAACGAAGGAGTGTACTGGTAGCCGAACTCGAGGCCGGCGCCCCAGGGGAAACCATCATCACCGAAATCCCCGCTGAACAAATCGGGGTCGCGGTCACCGGTGTATTGGGTGAGGCCGAGTTTGGGGTAGAGGTAAAATGAGTCGCCGGGGCGAACGCCCTGTGCCTGCGTCGTGTTGGTGAGGGGTAAAGCAGCCAGGCACGCTAGCAGGAATAGCGGCCTGAGGTGAGTACGTACATCTTTCACCTTGGTAGATCTTTGCATGAGCATCCGGTGGTTGGATGATTTAGTGGGTGTTGAGAGCCGCGTTCCAGTGGAACGCAGTATGGGTTGCTGCACGATTTGCGCTATCCAGGTGTGAGTTTCACACCTCTTCGGGCGCGCCAGAGCAGCATTCCGGCTTTCCGTTGTGGAATAGCCGGGTGGTGCAGGTGGCCTTGCCGGTTGCAGTCATTGCGTCTGCGCACAAAGCCGCCTGACCGGCGTGGTGGCCGGCGTTGTTGCGTACACAGATGGCGTGCCGAAGCAGCATACAGGCAGCGGGCTGCGAGTTTGCTGGCCGAATATACATGTTGGAGTATAAAAAACGAGCGGGGCTGCCAACTGGCAGCCCCGCTCGTTCTTACGGTGCAGTTAACTGAGCCTTACCGGTTCAGCGTATTGCACGGGACAGGGATCACGTCCGCACGCTGGTTCTGAGCACCACCTTCCTTCTTGGTGGTCGTGCCCGGGACGAGGCCCATGCCTACCGCGGCCATGCGCGATGCGGCGATGCCGTTGTCCTGGAAGTACTGCGCGACGGCGCGAGCACGATCCTCGGAGAGCTGCTGTGCGTTGCGTTCGCCCGGAGCAGCCCATCCTTCGATCCGCACGCAGATGTCGGGGCACTCACGGAGCACTTCAAGGTTCTCGGCGAGAGCCGCACGGCCTTCCGCAGTGAGCGTGCTGGAGTTGCGCGGGAAGTATACCGAGTTCAGTTCGGTGATATCATCGCACTCATCCTCGCACTCTTCGACGACGACCGTCGTTGTGCGGGTAGCCGCCGGACCGGTCGGAGCCGTTACCGTCAGCGTGACGGTGTAGGTGCCGGGCTCGGAGTAGGTGTGCGTAGCATTCGGGCCGCCGGTACCCGTCGTGCCGTCGCCGAAGTTCCAGGCATAGGTGAGCGGCTCGTCGCCAGACACGTTTGCGTTGAAGGTTACGGTCGTCGGCTCGCAAGCCTGGAACCGGGACGGATTCGCCGTCAGGCTGCTGATGCTGGCCGGGATCGGACGACGCTCGACGGTGACGACACAGGTTTCTGTAGCCTCACCACCCCGGTTCATGGCGGTCACGGAGACGGTGTACGTGCCCGGGTTGGCGAACGTATAGCTCGTCGTCATGCCCGTGCCCGTCGCGCCAGCGGCGCCGAAGTCCCAGCGGACTTCGACCGGCTGGGTGACGTTCTCGTTGAGGGTGACGCTGAAGTTGGCCATGTCATCCTCCATCACCGTCGTCGGGCAGTCGATGCTGGTGATGACCGGAGCGACAACGGCGCTCTTGAAGTTGTACTTCAGGCCGAGGGTCAGGGTATTCAGCAGGTCGAATGATGCGAATCCATCATCCTCGTCGGGTGCCCCGCCGTCTTCGTTATCCCTTACACCGTCAAAGGCGTTGTCAGGGAACGAGAACAGCCCTTGGGCTTCCGCCATGAAAGAGAGGTGGTTGTTCAACTTGATGTCCAGACCGACGCCGGCCAGCGGGCCGTAACCGAGCCGGTGATCTCCGGGGTCGTCAAGTTGATCCTCGACGGCGTTCGTGATGAAACCACCTACCTGGATGAAGGGAGCTACCGGCCATCTGTCATAGCCGAACGTGTAGCGGCCGATGAGCTTCAACTGCTGGGCGTCTGTGTCGTCGCCGTCGCTATCAACTTCGAAGTCATCGGCAGCAGTCGGGTACCAGCCCCAGGCGCCTTCCAGACCAAGGCTGAAAGCATTGAACTGGTAGCCGATCTCAAGCGCAAGCACGCCGGGGAAGTGCTTGATACCGTAGTTGTCGGTAAAGCTCTCCTCGGGAGCACTGCGGAAATCCCACAGGTCGCCCAGGCTGGGGTCACGGTCGCCCGTGTACTGTGCGAGACCGACTTTGGGGTACAGGTACCACGTCTGCATTGCGCGGATACCCTGCGCAGATGCCGAGTCCGCCATTACGAAGGCCAAAAGGCCGGCGAACAAGAGTAACGTATTGAAACGCCTTCTCATTTGTATCCTCCTTTTTTTGTAGGTCATTAACAGACGAATTTGTGGTTTAATAGCTGGTGTTCGGGTCTGGTTGTACGGATGTAGGGGGTCAGCTTTTCCTGCTTCAGACCGGGCCGGACAGCCCGGGAGGTCCAGGATCGGGGTAAAGGATTGTACCGGCTGCAAAGCCCGGCAGGCATGATACGAAGTCGCTGAAGTTAAGATACAAATATCATCGTTATCATGTATGCAAAGAGTTTCCTTTCACACCATCATAACGAATGTTCAGAACCTTGCATTTCGTTCACGTGTGATGGCAAGAAAGCTGTCTGGCAGGCATTCTACGCACAAAAAGCGCCAGGCAAATTTACAAGATAAAGAAATTCGTGGTGCTTTTTGCGCATTTCGCCCCTTAGACCGAAAACACGGACAAGGGTGTTCCCGAGAATCCAGGCCCTCTGCTCAAATTGCTCTTTGTTCACACTTTTATTACTCAAACCATTACAGTGCTTCCCCCGGAAGAGTCCGGGCAGAAGCAATGGCTACTCTAATCTCGTACCAAGATTGTGGTATCGTTACAGATTCTTTTCATGTGTAAATGTAACGGCGCCATACTGTAGTGCCAACTACCTGAACGCGGTAGAGAAAGATTTAGTATGCGAGCGGCAGGGCAAGGAGAAAAAGTGAGGGCAGTGGTTGGCGTAAGGTGCTATAAAAACAAAGAGGCCCGCCCCCCAAACTGGGAGCGGGCCCCTTGATGACGGTTGAGCCGGTTAGGCAAGCGCGTTCACGCTTCTCTCAAGTTCGCTCTTGTAATTGGCAGCCTTGTTCTTGTGGATAATTCCTTTGGCTGCGAGGCGATCGAGGTAGGCTTTGGCTTCGTTGAGCAGGAGGATGGCCTGCTCGCGATCGGTAGTGGAGCGCAGTTTTTTCACTATGGTGCGCATGCGGCTGCGATGAACCCGGTTCCGGAGCCGGCGCTTCTCATTTTGCCGGGCGCGCTTCTCGGCTGACTTGTGCTGTGGCATTGAAGATGTTACTCTATATTACGAAACAGTCGCGTTTCCTCGGTTGTTGAGCCTGACAATATAAGGAGTGGGTTTGTTCCGGTCAATCGTGCTCTTCTTGACAGTGTTCTGAAATTTATCGTGCCAAATTCGCGAGGCGTAGTCCCCTGTATACGTTTCCTATGAGCAGGTCTTCCATGTTGCCGATCCTGTTGGAACTCGCAAACCGGTCGAGCCGGGTGCAGACTATAATTATTATGGACGCGGATCAGTTAGAGCCGCCGCGTCAATTTCAGGTGAAGCCCTCGAGGTTCTTGTTGTTTCTTGCAGGTGTGTGTGGCGGGCTCGTGCTTTTTCTGACCAGTCTGATCCTGTTTACGCCATTGCGAGAGGTTGTCCCCGGGTATGGGGAAGCCGAGATGCGGCACGAGGCGCGGCTCAATATGCTACGGCTCCAGGCCCTGCAGGACTCGCTCGACGTCCAGCGGCAGTATCTGGAGCGTCTTCAGTTGCTGGTGACGGGTCAGATCGATTCCCTGGACGATGCGGGTGCGGCATCTCCCAATTCCGCCGGGGGCGTAGGGGGTGATGCTCAGGCTGTTCCGATTGCTTCTTACTCTCCAGAATGGTTGCATCACGAGCAGCCGGCTGTTCCGATGGTCCGTTTTGTCTCGGACGAGCCGGGAAGCTTGCGCCCGGTGCGCGTAGAGCGGTATGTCTCCGGCCTGAGGTTTCCCGTGCTGCCGCCCGTGGGTGGATATGTGACGCGCGTCTTCGATGCGCGGAACGGACATTTTGCAATTGATATTGCCGTTGAGGAGGGCAGTGTTGTCCGATCCATCGGCGATGGCTATGTCATCCTGGCGGACTGGACCCAGGATGGCGGTGATGCGATTGCGATCCAGCATGCGGATGGCTATGTTTCGGTATACAAGCATAACCAGCGCCTGTTGAAACGTGTCGGCGATCGGGTGCGAGATCGTGAAGCGATTGCTATAAGTGGTAATTCCGGAGAGATAACGACCGGCCCGCACCTCCATTTCGAGCTTTGGCAAGACGGCCTGGCGCAAGATCCGCGTGATTTCGTAATTGGCTGGTAGAGCCCGGCAGGCAGAGTTGTGTTTCTGAGTGCCTCGTTCCGGTTGGCTCGGTGCTGTACGTTTCGATGCGTGGAGGGGTAGGCGTCTATGTCATCAAACAGCCAGTCCAATTATCTGTAGGCGAATGTTCTTCGGGCAATGCGGGGCCTGCCATCTTCAGTTCGTGCATCCAGTTGGGCGGGCGTGATCCCGTGTTCCACTGGTACAAAGCCGCTGTTGCGCTTGTCATTATTGATTCTGATTGCTATGGGTGTAGTCTAGACAATGGAAGATGCGGATGAGGGGGTTCCAGGGATACGGGTCGTGTAGTGGCAAGAGGTCCGGATCAAGGCAAAGTGCCAGAGGTATCCTAGTAATCCTGTCTCG
The DNA here is from genome assembly GCA_041690215.1 of Rhodothermales bacterium. Classification (GTDB taxonomy): domain Bacteria; phylum Bacteroidota; class Rhodothermia; order Rhodothermales; family DASSAV01; genus DASSAV01. The sequence goes on along the minus strand of JAWLHQ010000006.1, from coordinate 87,881 downwards.
TCGGTTTGGGTTAGTCGCGCTCTGTATGGCTTGCGTGTAGGGGCGAGGCATGCCATTTGCTAGTACCAGTCGGACAAGTTTCGTCTGGCTCATGCGCACCTGACTGTCTCGGCGGGGGCGGCAGTTTTTTCTTCAGGTGTGAAAAAAGGAATCTTGTGAACGCGCGTTTCCACCCCGGACATCCCCTGTGTCCCTGACTCCGGTGCGCGCACAGTATTGTAAAGAGCTATGGCTATGTTTGGCGGCAAGAACAGTGAAGGGAAATCTGCACCGGCGGCAAAGCAGTCGGGTGCGTCTGGCCCCGGGCAGATCAACATGATTGCCGAAGGGACGGTAGTGGAGGGTACCTTCAAAGCATCCGGCGATGTACGGGTTAGCGGCCGAGTCGTGGGGAAGTTGTTCGTGGAAGGAAAGGTGGTCGTCACCCAGGAGGGGGTAGTGGATGGAGAACTCTCCGCGGCCAGCGCCGACATAGCTGGCAGCGTCATTGGAGAGATCAGTGTGAGAGAGCGCTTGGTGCTGAAGAGTTCGGCGGCAGTGGATGGTAATGTTCGTGCGTCCCGGCTCGTAGTAGAAGACGGCGCTGTGTTTGGGGGCAAATGTCAAATGGGGCAGACCGGCGCGACTTCGAAGCAGTCTGAAGCCGGGTCTTCTCCAGTGGAACACGCGAACGGTGTAGAAGCGGCGGCGTCTCATGCCTGATGAATCAGGGGAGCGGCGCGCAGCACGTCGCTCAGGTGGATGGCAGGAGGGGATTCGGGATGCGGGGCCTTACCTTGGTCTCGGTATGCAGCTTGCCCTTACAATGGTGTTCTTTACCGTAGGCGGCTACCTGCTTGATCGTTGGCTGAATACATTGCCGTGGCTGACGATCGTCGGGGCCGTGCTGGGAATGACAGCCGTATTCGTTCATCTCGTCCGCGTCAGCCGGAGTGCACAGCCGTCGAGGGGATCGCGGCAGACGGCAGGGATGGGCGGGCCTAGTGTGCGGAAATCAGAACCTCTGGTCTCGGGCATGCCGGATGCGGAGCTGTACCAGTCGCCTGGGCCTGTACCGGTTCGTTCCGAAAAAAACGCCCCCGTGGAAGGGAGTGGTTACGAGGGGGCTGGACGGGAAGATTTTACTGAGTTGGAGCGGGAGTTTGCCCGGCTCGGAACGATACAGGACGGCAGGCTCCTGGTGCCGGCATGGGATGCCATCAGTCTGATCGAGCGGGCGCGCAAAGAGCGCATTCCTGTTCTTGCAATCAATGCCTTCGTTCAGACGGATGCAGGCCCGCGCTTGATAGAGACGCTGGACCTCTCGGCAGGGAGCGCGCTGCGCGAGGGGTGGGGCGAAGCGGTTCGTTTCATCGAGGACTTGCGAGAGAGTGATCTCCGCTTTGAGGTCGTGTTTCGCCGGGCGGACTAGAATCGTCGAACGTGCTCTGCACGGGGATTTTGCAACGTTCTCGTCTCTACTCCCTACGCTCATTAGTTCTTCCCCGGCCTTTCATTCATAATTCACCCCTATTCAGCCGGGTGCGGGAGCCTTTCGGTGTAATTTGCGATTCTTCGTACGAACACGCCGGGTGGGCGATCAGGAAGGTATCGCTGTGGCGGCTGATCTCTGGTTAAGTGTCGGTCTGGGAAGCGGTCTGGGTCTGTTGTACGGATCCACGGCCTATCTTTTTAATCAGAGGGCTCTGGGCGCCAGTCACGAACAATTTCTGAAGATCGTGCTTGGCGGGCTCGTAATTCGGATATTCGGCTTTCTCGCCGCGGTTCTCGTTGTGCTTGTAACGGCTCCAGTGCGCGAGGGAGTCTTTGTGGGATCTTTTCTGATTGTATTTGCTGTTGCAACTATCTTCGAAATATACCGCCTGGACCGTGGGCGCAGAACGTCCGGATGAAGTAGGGTGATTGTAGCGGAAGTGGCGTTGTCTGTACAAAAGAGCAGCTAGACGGATATATATAAGAGCATCATGGGAGTGATCGGAAGGAAGGTAGTTTTTGCGGCAGCGTTGCTGTTGTTTGCGTGTTCTCCTGTGCTGGCGCAGGAGCATGCGTCGCCAGGAGGGGTGGAGACTCACGAGGAGTTTGATCCGGTCCATCATGTTGCAGATGGCTACTATCTTGATTTTGAGCCTATCGGCAAGGTAGAACTCCCGCGTATTTTTCTCGTCCGCCGCGCTAGTGGAGAGATTGGGCTGGATGCATACGCTTCCACAAAGGCTGCAATCAGGTCTGGTGATTACCTCATTCAGCAGGAAGGCGGGCTCGGTGAGGCATCCGAAACAGGGCTGGGCGAGGCGCCGTCGGAAGGGCATGAGGTGACGTTGCCTGAAGTCCAGGGGGCGAGTCCTGTCGAACATGCGGAAGAGATGATTGCAGGTGCGGTGCACCTGGATTCGGAGTTGGTGCCCGCCGATGGTGGTGAGATTCTCGTTGACTTCTCCATTAGTCGCCATCTCGTTTTTGCATTGCTCGCAGCAATTATCGTGTTCGCGATTTTTGCAACACTCGCCGACAAGTACAAGCGGGGCATCGGGCGCGATACGGCTCCGAGGGGCATTTTTCAGAACTTGTTCGAGACGCTCATCGTGTTTGTTCGCGATGAGATTGCGCGGCCTAACCTGGGGCCGGAATATCGGAAGTTCATGCCCTACTTGCTGACGGCTTTTTTCTTCATTCTTACGGCCAACTTGCTCGGGCTTGTGCCTTTTGGCGCTACGGCTACCTCGAACCTCATGATCACGGCAGTGCTTGCCGCGTTCACGTTCGTGATCACGCAGGTCAGTGGGACGAAGGCGTACTGGGGGCACATCTTCAATCCGCCTGGTGTGCCGGCCTTCGTAAAGCCGATCATGATTCCGGTTGAGTTCGTGGGGTTGTTCACGAAGCCCATCGCGCTCGCCATTCGTCTCTTCGCGAACATGACGGCCGGCCACCTCGTCATTCTCAGCCTCATTGGCCTCATCTTTACATTCCGCAGTCTCTTTGGTATAGGCGGGGGAATCGGCGTATCTCCCGTTAGCGTTGCCTTTGCGCTGTTTATCTATCTCCTGGAGTTGCTCGTTGCATTCATTCAGGCTTATGTGTTTACTCTGCTATCCTCCCTCTTTATAGGGATGGCGGCTGACGGGCACGATCACGAGCACGCGGAACCGCACAGTCCTCTGGCGGACGATCACGTCGGCGTGACACCTCACATCATGCCTGGCGAAACATCGGGGCAGCATGTCATACCTGGTCCCGGACAGATTATCCCCACGACGTAAGATTTCGCAGTAATCTGCGAGGCGGGTATGCCCGCTGGCACACCCGGACAAGTTCACCTGTCAACAATCAACCAGCTAATACGGAACTACAATGGAATCAGTAGCACTTGCTTGGCTCGCATCAGGTCTTGGAGCCGGTCTGGTCGCCATCGGCGCGGCACTTGGAATTGGCCGCCTGGCCGGTCCTGCCATGGAAGGCTCTGCGCGTCAGCCGGAAGCCGCCGGGGATATCCGGACCTCTATGATTATCGCCGCAGCTCTTATCGAAGGTGTGGCGCTGTTCGGCCTGGTGATCTGCATCCTCCTCGCGCTGAAAGCGTAAGAGATAGGCTGTCGGCAAAGTGAGAAAAGCTGACAGCGTGATGTGGGCCGCTGACGGCCATTTCAACAACGACGTGGTCCGAGCTATACCATGTACACGATTCTAGCAGCGGATCTTCTGGCCCCTAATCTCGGCCTGATTTTCTGGACAGTCATCGTTTTTCTGCTGCTGCTCCTGCTGCTCAGGAAAGTCGCCTGGGGGCCAATAACCACGGCGCTTGAGCAGCGTGAACGGACGATCGACGAGTCGATCCAGCGGGCCGAGAAGGCTCTGGTAGAGGCGCGTCAGATCCAGGCGGATAACGAGCGCGCTCGCCGGGAGGCCGAGCAGGAAGCTCAGCGGATTCTCCGCGAGGCGCGCGAGACGGCCGAGCGGCTGCGCACGGAGGAGGTCGAGAAGACCCGGGCCCAGATCGCCCACATGCAGCAGCAAGCTCAGGCCGAGATCGAGCGGGAAAAGCAGGGGGCTTTGGCCTCTCTGCGCGCGGAGGTAGCGGATCTTGCGATTCGTGCCGCCGAAAAGATCCTGCGCGAGAACCTCGACGCTGGCCGCCAACGCCGGATCGTAGACAGCTTCATCGACGAACTTCCGAAGAACTGAACGTTGGTCCGTGACGGGTTGTCTGTGGTCCGTTGTCCCTGATTCCGGATGCGAGCGGAGCGCCTCGATGGCGTCGCTGCCATACCGCAGGATCAGGAACGAAGTACGGGTGCGAACGCATAGGTAGACAACGGGCCACAGACAACCGACAACGAGCAAAAGCAATGACCCCGCTTACCGTCGCCCGGCGCTACGCGCAGGCGCTGTATCAGGAAGCTGAACGGGAAGGCAAGACGACCCAGGTAGATGAGGACGTCGCGCTTCTGTTGGAAACCTTCGAGGGTTCCCGCCAGCTCGTCTCTCTCTTCGAAAGCCCGATCGTTTCGAGAGAGAGAAAGGAGGCGGTTATCCGGAAACTCTTCGAAGCGCGCGTGCAGCCGCTGACGTTCCGGTTCCTCTTGCTTCTGCTAGAGAAAAACCGGGAGGATGCATTTCCGGCTGCGGTGCGTGCGTACCGTGCGCTTCGGGATGAACATCTGAACATCGCGGAAGCGACCGTCCGTGCCGCGCTGCCGCTCTCGAAAGATGAGGAAGCCAAACTGGTGCGTTCACTTGAGCAGATGACCGGAAAACGTATCCGGATTCGCATCGAGCAGGATGAAAGTCTGATCGGTGGCGCAGTGATCCGGGTGGGGGACACGGTGTACGACGGCAGTGTTCGCCATCAGCTCGAAACGCTCCGGGAGCGGATGGAGCGGACCGTGATGGTGCCGTCCTGACGTCAATGACGGCCTGCATGTCGGCCGTTCATCAAAATTCCGCATGAAGAGCCGTTTTGGACGGCTCCTTCGCTCGCGCCGGGAGTATACCACCCGCTGCAACCGACCTTAACAGTAGGATTATAGAATGGCAACTGCAATTCGACCCGATGAGGTCTCTGCCGTACTCCAACGCGAGTTGGGAGGCTTCGAGGTGGAATCGGATGTATACGAGGTAGGTACCACGCTCCAGGTGGGCGACGGTATCGCGCGTCTTTACGGCCTTTCCCAGGTCCAGGCGGGCGAACTGATCGAGTTTCCCGGTACCGGCGTTACCGGCATGGTGCTGAACCTCGAAGAGGACAACGTGGGCGCCGTACTCTTCGGAGACTATGAGAAGGTCAAGGAAGGGGATGAAGCACGGCGTACCAAGCGCATCGCTTCCATCGAGGTCTCCGAAGAGATGCTTGGCCGAGTCATCGACCCGCTGGGCAATCCCCTCGATGGACGTGGCCCGATCGGCGGCCGGAAGTTCGCGATGCCGCTCGAGCGGAAGGCGCCAGGTGTGATCTACCGCGAGCCGGTGAAAGAACCGCTCCAGACCGGTATCAAGGCCATCGATGCCATGATCCCGATCGGCCGCGGCCAGCGCGAGCTGGTCATCGGCGACCGGCAGACGGGTAAGACGGCGGTACTCCTCGATACGATCATCAACCAGCGTTACACGCATGAGACGGACAAGCCCGTCTTCTGTATCTACGTGGCGGTCGGCCAGAAGGCCTCGACCGTCGCGCAGGTGATGCACGCACTCGAAGAGTACGGCGCGCTGGATTACACGGTCATTGTGAACGCGCCCGCCTCGTCTCCGGCACCGCTTCAGTTCGTTGCGCCGTTTGCGGGGGCTTGCATTGGCGAATACTTCCGCGATACGGGACGTCATGCGCTGGTGATCTACGACGACCTGTCTAAGCAGGCCGTAGCGTACCGTGAGCTGTCGCTGCTGCTCCGCAGGCCTCCGGGTCGTGAAGCGTATCCTGGTGACGTGTTCTACCTCCACAGCCGTCTGCTGGAACGTGCGGCCAAGATTACGGCCAACGACGACGTAGCTCGGCAGATGAACGACCTTCCGGAGTCGCTCCAGGGCTCTGTCAAGGGAGGTGGGTCGCTGACGGCACTGCCGGTAATCGAGACCCAGGCTGGCGACGTATCCGCATATATCCCGACGAACGTGATCTCGATCACGGACGGACAGATCTTCCTGGAGTCAGGCCTCTTCAACTCCGGTGTGCGCCCCGCCATTAACGTCGGTATCTCTGTGAGCCGCGTGGGTAGCAACGCGCAGGTAAAGGCCATGAAGAAGGTCGCCGGTACGCTTAAGCTCGATCTGGCTCAGTTCCGCGAGCTCGAAGCATTCGCCAAGTTCGGTTCCGACCTCGACCCGGCCACCCAGCGCCAGCTGCGGCGTGGTGAGCGGCTCGTCGAGGTGCTCAAGCAGGGGCAGTATCAGCCGGTGCCGGTCGAAAACCAGATCGCGATCATCTACGTCGCCACACAGGGACTGTTGGACCGTGTGCCGGTGAACCGGGTACAAGAGTTCGAACGCGAACTCGTCGAGCGGTTGAGCCTGCGGCACGGTGATATGATGGCTACGATCCGGGACACGGGTAACATGAGCGACGAAGCCGCCGAGACGATCCGCCGCGTGGCGAGCGAACTGGCGGATCTGTACGCTGGTGCTCCGGCAGCTACGGTATAACTGAGCGAATTGACGAGTAGCGAATGACGAGTGAGCATCTTGCTCGCTCGTCATTCGTGCTTCGTAACTCCACATTCGAAATGGCCAGTCTTCGCGACATACGAAACCGGATCAATTCGGTCAGAAGCACCCAGCAGGTGACGCGCGCCATGAAGATGGTGGCGGCGGCCAAGCTGCGTAGGGCGCAAGAGCAGATCTTCCAGACGCGTCCGTATGCCTATACCATTGGGGATATCGTCAGCCGGTTGAAGAATCGGGTCGATGCGAGTGCACATCCGCTGCTCCAGCCGCATCCTGCGGTGAACGGCGTCCTCCTCATCGTCGTGACGGCAGACCGCGGGCAGGCAGGAGCGTTCAACTCGAACATCATCAAGCTCACGGAGCAGACCATTGCCGAGCGGTTTGCCGATATCCAGGCACGGGGTGGATTGTATCTCATGCCGATAGGCCGCAAGGGGCGCGAGTACTTCGGTCGGCGTAACTACCAGATCGTCGGCGACCTCCAGGGCGTCTTCGACAATCTCCGGTTCCAGACGGCTCGCGCTATCGTGGATCTCGCCGTGGCGGGCTACACGGAAGGCCGCTGGGATGAAGTGTACGTCATCTACAACGAGTTCAGAAATACGATCGCGCAGAACAGGATCGTGGAGCCGTTCCTGCCCATTCCGCAGCAGCGTTTTCTGACCCCCATCATGGAAGAGCAGCTTCCACGTAGTGGCGAGGCCGCTGTGTCTGCCGATCTCATCTTCGAGCCCGATCCGGCGCAGATCTTGGACATTCTCGTGCCGCGTTATCTTGGGTATCAGATGTGGCGCGTCCTTCTGGAGTCCAATGCGGCGGAACAGGGGGCACGAATGGTGGCTATGGATAATGCGACGTCCAATGCCGAAGAGATCCTGCGTGATCTCAGGTTGAAGTACAACCGCGCACGCCAGGATGCCATCACGAAGGAACTCATCGAAATCGTGAGTGGCGCCAACGCGCTGGGATAGCAAGAAGCGTGCGTTCAAATATATCCAAGCGCGGTGCGAACCTTGCCACCGGTTGCGAGTAGTATGGCACGCACGTATATTGCGCAACCTTCAACCGCGCCATCCGGAGAGGTGGGTGAGTGGCTGAAACCAACGGTTTGCTAAACCGTCGTACGTCGCAAGGCGTACCGCGGGTTCGAATCCCGCCCTCTCCGCATGAAAGCCGGGCCCTTACTGGGTCCGGCTTTTGTCGTTTTGATCAAGAGGTGAGACGCACTTCACCGTTGAGCCTGCAAACATCAGCTACTTCGAATGTGGCGGCTATGCTGTGACTGCGGCAGGAGCGTGTTTCTCTCCTGGATGAGTGTAGTTGTTTCAGGGGTGTACTTTCTGAGCATCAGCATGGAAACCGGACACGAGCGAGCAAGCTCCTCGTGGCGACGGCTGAACAGGGTCGGTTGGAGCCCCCATTCTTCGGATACGCCGATTACCACCAGGTCATAATTCTGATAGGCCTCCTCAAGAACGGCCTCCAGAGGATTCGTGCTCTCTACTACCTTCAAGTGCACGCCTTCGGCGTCCAGCAGCTCTCTCACATTGGATAAGCCTGTCCGGCCCCCCTTTGCATTTTCGCCGTGCGGGATGATATGCAAGATGGTGATCTCCAATCCACTTGTCACCGCCATCCGGCGAGCTAACTCCAGAGCACCTCGATCGTGTATAGAGCCGGTGTATGGGACGAGCACACGTTTCCACGTGCCGTAACGTCGGGCGAGGTATACTGCTACATCCGTTCGGGCGTCCTGCATTACGTCGTGGACGATTCCACTGAGAATGCTCTGGCTGAGAACGGGTTTGTGCCAGCCCATGAGAATCAGATCAGCACCCTTGATCTGGGCCGTCTCGGCTATGTCTCGTCCTGGGTTTCGGCTCGCGAACGATAGAGGACGCACTGCAACCCCTTCTGCATGCGCAGTTTCAAGCAAGGGGCGCAGAGCACCACCATGATCAGGCACGGTATCTACGGCCAACGATCCTGACTCGGGCCGCACTAAGTGCAGGGCGTATAGCTTCGATGTTGACTGAGGTGCCAGTGACCTCGCTACTCGCAACAACTCGGGGCCTGAAGACGGTAAGGATACCGGCATCAGGATGGTGAAATCTTCTTTTTCCTCCTCAGTCCCAATCATCTCTGTTCGGATTAGCCGTAAGGGGTGCGCGGGTTCAAGCAGTGGCGTCGTCATAAACGTGGTGATCGGTGCCATAAGCACCATCGTGGCGAACAGTGCAGGCGAGATGACGCCTGGCTCCAGGCCGATGGTGAGAATGACGAGTTCCATGAGTCCTCCGGGTGTTCGTCAAAACACCCAGAGCGGTCAACTCTGAATCCCGGTGAGTTGCAGGTTTCCCGGGTGGTACTTGCCTCGATGGTACGCCAGAGTCCACCCACATACGTCGGTGATGTAATGTGTTGGCCTAAGCGGACTACACCTTTGAGTGCAACGACGGGTAGTCCGACCGGCAGTAGGTATAGCAGGCTTGATTTCATGCCTCTTTTCATGGTAGTCCTCAGGAGAAAGGGGAAGCGTATCCAGGCAGGTCGAGGCCGGGTGAAGGTGTATCGACGAAACGGATAACGCAATGAGAAGACCGGTTCTCAGCCGGAGTACAACATGCACTGCAGGGGGAGAGGAGAGTCCTGCTACAGATATGAGAGGCCCGGTGACTCGGTCTAGAGTTATCTTTGTGCGGTGCGATGAACACCTAGATCGAGACCGGGTGTCTGGGTATCAACGGAGCGAAAGGCCGGCTTCGGCACAGAGATGAAGAGAAGTACCAGAGAATAGGCGGGGCGTTGCTCGATGGGGAGCGCCCCGGGTAGGTTGCGTTCAGACCACGTGCGTACGGTTGCATAACACACCCCTTTTATGAAGACCAAAGGGGGGCAACGGCACCGGTCCTTTAGTCTTCTCTCAATGCCTGCGAAGTTAGCTGACGGGCTCGGGCTGAGAGATGCCCTACCCGGGGGGTGTCCCCGAGATACGCCCCAGAAGTTGGGTCCTCCGCTCCACCGTTGAGTGCGGCAGATTAGGCTGACTGATGATTGGTGAAGAACGTGTCCGCCTGAGCCGACAGGCAATGTCCGAGATACATTCCGGCACGATTCAGGTTCCGCGCTCCATGATGGCAGGGGGCGGAAAATCTGCTGTCCCTCGAGTGGACCGCCGGCGTCTGCTCGGTCAGGTCTGTATGGGCCGAAGTTCTCCGATGACAGCTTTCCACCTTACGCATATGCTGGGGAAGCGGGGTTTCCATTCGCTGTGCTCCCGCAGCTTCCGATTCGATAGCCGGTGCGAACGGGAGATCATTATTGCCCGCGGCCCCCATTACGGGCGCAAGCCAGGCAAGAGGCAATCGGGGAGGCGCTACGCCAAGGGTATCTGCGAGTGCATCGGAATGGGCACGCTGCCGTAGCGGCTCGTCGTCTGCCACATTGTAGATTCCGGTAGGCACCCCGAGCGCTGCAGCCGTGGCTGCAGCGGCGTCATCATGAAACAGGGGGGATACGTACCCTTCGGGCGAACCGGCAGAGGCGCTCACCTCCTCTGTATGGATCGGCAGAGCGCGGCCTATCGGGCGTTTAGATACGGAGCCACAGGCTAAGTGCCCATTATCTGATCAAAAAAGTGGGCTTTTCGATTCATGACGTGAATCGAAAAGCCCATAGGTACATGCTTGCCGGTGTTGGTGATGATGCGGGATGGCTTCAGGCTATGTGAGGTGCGGTTTCGGTGCTTGACCGGTTTGCTCCCTCAGAAGGTTTGCGATTTCCGAGCTCCCGCCGGATTACAGGGGCGACCTGCGTCCCATAGAGTTCGATGGACCGCATAATCTTATCATGCGGCAGGGTGCCTACGCTGAACTGGATGAGGAAGCGCTGGTGGCCGAAGATTTCGTGCTGGAAGAGGATCTTGTCGATGATCTCCTGCGGGCTGCCTACGAAGTTGGCGCCACGCAGTGTCCGTGATGCTTCGAACTGATCGCGTGTCATCGGCGGCCAGCCCCGCTCCCGGCCGATCTTGTCCATCGTCATCGCGAATGCAGGAAAGGCGTCGTCGGCGGCCTGTTTGGAGTCTGGAGCGATATAGCCGTGGGAGTTGATGCTGAAGGCCGGCACCTCGTGGCCGTATTGCCGTGCTGCCTGGCGATGCAACTCGGCAAACGGTGCGAATCGTTCGGGTAGACCACCTATGATCGCCAGCGCCATCGGAAGGCCGAGCGCGCCCGCACGTACGGCGGATGCCGGTGTGCCGCCTACGGCGATCCAGACTGGCAGCGGGTTCTGGATCGGACGCGGGTAGACACCCTGGCCGCTCAACGGCGCCCGGTGCTTACCCGACCAGGTAACGTGCTCGTGGTCCCGGATCTGTAGCAGCAGGTCGAGCTTCTCGGCGAATAGCTCGTCGTAGTCGTTGAGGTTATAGCCGAACAGAGGATACGACTCGATGAATGAGCCACGGCCTACCATGATTTCTGCCCGCCCGCCGGAGAGGAGGTCCAGCGTAGCGAACTCTTGAAAGACCCGAACCGGATCGTCGGAGCTCAGGACCGAGACGGCGCTGGTCAGCCGGATATGCTTGGTCCGCGCCGCGGCAGCCGCAAGCACGACGGCGGGCGTGGACACGGCAAAGTCGGGGCGATGATGTTCGCCGATGCCGAAGACGTCGAGACCCAGCTGATCGGCCAGTTCGATCTCTTCGAGCAGGTTGCGTAGCCGCTCGGCAGGGCTGATTATAACGCCCGTATGTGGGTCCGGCGTCGTTTCCGCGAATGTATAAATACCTAGTTCCATAGCAATGTTCTCGATTTCAGGCCGTGCAAAGCAAGGGCAGACCCGCCGTGGTGTCCGATATGGACCCTGATCCGGCATACGGAATAGCCGGTGCGGGTGTGGATAGTTCTGGGCCGAACGCGCCGGCCATGTGAATCACGATGTCATCCGTGTAAACACGTCGCACAGGAGTTCCTGTTCTTCTGCAGAGAGTGTCGCCAGGATCTGAGCTTCCAGCCTTGTCAGCACCTGTGCGGCTTCCCTGTAAGCCGTGGATCCTGCAACCGTCAGTTCCACTCGTATACTGCGGCGGTCTTCCGGATGCGGAATGCGCCGCACGAGGCCCCGCCGCTCCAGCCGGTCCACCAGCGCCGTCATGTTGGAGCGGACACAGCGCACTCGATCCGCGAGTTCGCTCAGCATCGGGGGAGTGCCTTGCCCGGACAGCGCCTGAAGCACTTCGTACTGGGGCCAGGTAAGGTCCAGCGTACTCAAGGCTGCCTCCAGCTTTGCTTCCACGGCCTGGCCGGTGCCGACCATAGCGCGGAGCGTAGCGCCGGGCACTGCTCGATAGGATGTAAGAGAATTCTGATTGTTCATGGGTGAACTATACGTGCATGAAGGGTGCAAGTTGCATCGCATTACACACCGAAGCGTGATGAATGTGACGCTATCTCTTGACAGATCGGATACGTACTTTTATTTTACCGATAGGTTAATTAACCGAGTGGTTAAATTCCATGCCTGAGGATCAACTCAGTGTCACCTTTGCAGCCCTCGCTGATCCCACGCGACGCGCGATCCTCGAGCGGCTCGCGGCGGGAGAAGCCTCGGTGACCGAATTGGCGGAGCCGTTCGACATGAGCCTGCCCGCGATCTCCAAACATCTGAAAGTCCTGGAGCGCGCCGGTCTCATCGAGCGTGGGCGTGAGGCGCAGTGGCGGCCTTGCCGGCTCCAGGCAGGCCCTCTCAAGGACGTGGAGAACTGGGTGGAGCAGTATCGCCGCTTCTGGGACGAGAGCTTCTCTCGCCTGGACGATTATCTGAAGCAACTTCAAAGCAAGGAGGAAAACCATGGCAACAGGACTGGAGACAGCGAATAGCACGGATACCGCAACGACGGCGGAAGCCTTGTCGGATCGAGAGATCGTCATCACCCGCGTGTTCGACGCGCCGCGCGAACTCGTTTTCGCGGCGTTCACGGACCCACAGCACCTCGACCAGTGGTGGGGGCCGAAGGGCTTCACCAACACGACGTCCGAAATCGACGTGCGGCCCGGCGGTGTCTGGCGGTATGTCATGCATGGTCCCGACGGCACCGACTTTCCGAACAAGGTCGTGTACGTGGAGATCGTGAAACCGGAGCGCCTGGTGTATGACAACGGATGGGACAGGGAAGGCGCAGAGCCGGATTTCAGGACGACGGTCACGTTCGAGGAGGAAGACGGCAAGACCCGGCTCACGATGCGAATGCTCTTCCCGACGGCTGAAGCCCGCGACTATGTCGTCAGGGAGTTCGGGGCCATTGACGGTGGGAACCAGACTCTCGAACGGCTCGCCGATTATCTCAACTCCCATCCTGCTATGGAGGCATGATATGACTGTAGAACAGACGTCAATAACCAGCTCGGCCGCTATGACGACCGGATGGGAAGATGATGCGCTCGTCCTCACCCGTGTGTTCGACGCACCTCGCGAAGTCGTGTACCGGGCCTGGACCGATCCCGAGCACTTCGCGCGCTGGTTCGGGCCGCACGGCTCTACGATGCCGTATTGCGAGATGGACGTACGTTCGGGCGGCATCCTGCACTTCCTGCACCGATTTCCCGATCATGAGGATGTCTGGGTAAAAGGCACCTACCGAGAGGTCGTCGCGCCCGAACGGATCGTTTTCGACACCCACTTCTCGAATGAGGCGGGTGACCGCGTTGACCGTCCGGGTTTCCCACAGGATATGCGGCTGATGGTGTCGTTCACTGAACTCGGCAGTGGCACGAAGGTCACCATCCGGCAGACCGGTCTCGTCGTAGATCAGGGCGAGGTACAGGGCTGGATCGAAGGATTGGATCGGCTGGCGGAGCAGCTTGCCGGGCAGACGAAGGAGGCCGGATGACCATAACAACCTTCATCGCAGGGTGGCCGGATCGGACGCCACACCTCCGGAGTGTGCTGCGCGTCATGGCAGCGCTCCCGTTCATGCTGGCGGGCACGATGAAGCTCTTCGCTTTTCCGGCGGGGATGCCGCCGGATGGGAGTACGGTTCCGCTACTGTCGCAGATGGGGATCGGCGGCGTGCTCGAAGCATTCGGCGGTGCGTTGCTGCTTTTGGGGCTCTACACGCGTCCCGTCACGTTCATTCTCGCAGGCGAGATGGCGGTGGCGTACTTCCAGTTCCATGCTCCCCAGGGCGTCTGGCCCACCATGAACGGGGGTGTTGCCGCCATGCTCTACTGCTTCGTATTTCTCTACTTCTCCGCAGCCGGGGCAGGGCCCTGGAGTCTGGACGCGATACGAGCGAGGCGCCGGCCGTCGCAGCGGGTGGTGTATCGAAGTGCCGGTCTTACGGCGTGACCATCTCCGGCGCAGGCGCGTGTGCCAGGAAGTAGTTGAGGTACACGCTTCCAGCGAGAAGCGTATTCTGGCGGACCATCTGAGGGTGTGCTAATCCGGCCTGTCGCATGAGGGAGAGGACCTGGCTTGGGGAAGTGTTTCTGAAATGATGCCGGAATGGAAACAGGCGTGCAAGGAGGCTGCCGGTACCTGCCTCCGGCTCACCGAAGTCCAGCAAGCCGAATACCCCGCCGGGCTTGAGGACGCGCCGGACCTCACGCATCGTCGCGGCCTTCTCGTCTCCGTGGAGATGGTGCAGCATGAACGTGGAGAGCACCCGTTCGAAGGACGCGTCGGGGTACGGAAGCCGGCTCGAGAACCCTTGATCGAACCGGACCGTCACCCCGGCGCGTTCTGCTTTTCGCCTCGCTCTGGCTAACGCTTTGGGATCGGGGTCCAGACCTACGACCTCCATGTCAGGGTGGTGCTGTTTGATTTGCACGGCCAGCGTACCGGTGCCACAGCCGATGTCGAGGATGTGGTCTCCAGGATCAATGCCGACCTGGTCGAGGAGCGCGTTTCTGGCTCGACCTGTTCCGAGCAGGTTTGCCAGGGGATCGTAGAGCGGCAGAAGCCAGTCGCGGTTCGCCGCAGGGACGTATTCTTTGTGAGACCGAAGCATAGCCGTTCACCCGTAATAAGGCGGCCATAGGAGATCAAACGCTCGCACAGCGCCAGGTGTGCCGGTAGATGCTCATGCCGATTCGAGCCTGCCACACCGTTCCCAGTCGGCGGACGAACAGAGATGGATCTGCATGCGCCGGCGTAGCAGATCGGGCCACTCCACAAAAAATGTGGATGTGCGAAAAAAATCTGGTTCATCGTGTCGATTCCGTATCGTGTCGTTCGTCGTGTAGATAGAAAGGGGCACAAGGCGCTATAGGGAAAGCCTGGTGGCCTGCGTATACATCACATGTTTATAAAGAGGTACGACCATGCGAGTAATGGTGCTCATCAAAGCCACGAACGAATCTGAAGCGGGCGTCATGCCGAGCGAGCAGTTGCTGACTGAGATGGGGCAGTACAACGAGGAACTGGTGAAAGCCGGAATTCTGCTTGCGGGCGAAGGACTTCATCCAAGCTCGAAGGGCAAGCGGGTCAGGTTCTCCGGAGGAAAAAAGACGGTAATCGATGGACCCTTCGCCGAAACGAAAGAACTGCTCGCTGGCTTCTGGCTCTGGCAGGTCCGGTCGATGGAAGAGGCCATCGAATGGGTCAAGCGCATTCCCAATCCCGACAATCAGGAATCGGAGGTCGAGATCCGGCCGGTCTTCGAGGCGGACGATTTCGGTGAGGAGTTTACACCCGAACTCCGGGCACAGGAGGATCGCTTGCGCGCAGAAACGGAGCGGCAGCAGAAAGCCCGGCAGTCCATGAACGGTACCCCGACGAACATCTTCGTGAACCTGCCGGTGAGTGATCTCAACCGATCGGTCGAGTTCTTCACCAAGCTGGGCTACACGTTCAATCCTCAGTTCACCGATGAGAACGCGACCTGCATGATCGTAGGAGACAACATCTACGTGATGCTGCTGGTCAAAGACTACTTCAAGACCTTTACGCCCAAGCCCGTTGCGGACACGAAGAACAGCACCGGGGCGCTGGTAGCCCTGTCAGCCGAATCCCGTGACGCTGTAAATCAGATCGTGGAAACGGCACTCTCAGCGGGTGCTCGCCGGTACAATGAGCCGACCGACCACGGCTTCATGTACCAGTGGGGCTTCGAAGACCCCGACGGCCACATATGGGAATACATGTGGATGGATCCTGGCCACCTCCAGCAATAGAGAAAGTACAGGAGCGGGGACTCGCTCCTCGTAGTAGGGAAACAGACGTAAGCCGAAAGCGAATCGTCCCCAGGTCGTATCATGTACGAACAACGCGAAAGAAGACACGCATGAAGATCACGGTAGAGACACTCGTAAAATCTAGGTTGAGCAAGGTCTGGGATGCTTGGAACAACCCGGTAGACATCAAGCAGTGGAATACTGCCAGTGAAGACTGGCACACGACCCGAAGCACCGTCGATCTACGCGAAGGCGGCAAGTTCCTGTCGCGCATGGAAGCGAAGGATGGCAGTGAGGGTTT
Source organism: Rhodothermales bacterium (assembly GCA_041690215.1). Classification (GTDB taxonomy): domain Bacteria; phylum Bacteroidota; class Rhodothermia; order Rhodothermales; family DASSAV01; genus DASSAV01. Next base: position 71,744 of record JAWLHQ010000006.1, on the reverse strand, counting down.
TGATTTCGAGGGCACTTTCACCCGCATCGTGCCGGAGCAGATCATCGAATACCGGATGAGCGACGGTCGGGAGGTCAGGGTAGAATTTGTCGAACAGCCCGAGGGCGTGCTCGTGAAGGAGACGTTCGACGCGGAAACGGAAAACCCGCCTGAGCTCCAGCGCGAGGGTTGGCAGGCCATCCTGGATAATTTCGGCCGGCACGTGGAGGCGAAGAGTGGAGCCGGGTCGGCACACCAAATCGTATCCTGATGTTCTTTCTGATAACAGGCGCCAGTGGCATGGGCAAATCGACCGTTCGAGCGATCCTTGCAAAGGAGTTCGAAGGGTTGATCGAAACGGCCGAGCTCATCGGTATAGCGGGCAGTTTGGAATGGGATTCTCGCTGGCGGCACCGGGCCGTCGAACGAGCCGTCCAGCACGCGCTGGCAGCACAGCGCTCGGGCAGACACTTCACGCTGTCCAGCGACCCGGTACCGCCCGGAGAGTTGTTCGCTGTGCCGTCTGCGCCCGAACTAGACGGCATTGCCGTCTGCCTGCTCGACGCAACACCGGAAGAGCAGATCCGGCGCCTGGCGAAGCGAGGGGAGGACCCTGTCCTTTTTCCCCGCCACGTTGCCTTCGCCGACTGGATGCGTGAGCATCTCACTAACCCCGGCCACATGCCGGAGGTCATCATGCAGAATGGCTGGGAAGAGATGCGGTGGGACCGGTGGGTTGGACTTGACGGGAGCGAGGTCCCCTGGGCAGGTCCCGTCATCGATACCACGAACCGCCCTCCGGTCGAAGTGGCACGCCTCGTATCCGGTTGGATACGGCAGCACATTTGTCCCGCGAACTAACACCATACAGGAGGTAAGACGATCATGCGTTTTATGATGCTGATGATCCCGAAAGGGTACGAGACGGCTGAGCCGGGCGCGATGCCGGACGCCGAGCGTGTTGCTGCGATGATGCAGTACAACGAAGCCTTGCAGAAAGCAGGTGTCCTGGTCGATCTCAACGGCCTCCACCCGCCTTCGATGGGGGCACGTGTATCCTTTTCAGGAGGCAAGCCCAAGGTGACCGACGGTCCGTTCTCCGAGGCAAAGGAAGTGCTCGGTGGCTACTGGATCATCAACGTAGCGTCGAAGGAAGAAGCCATCGAATGGGCATCGCGCTGCCCGGCTTCGGATAACGAGATCCTCGAAGTGCGCCGGATACAGGAGTTCGAAGATTTTCCTGCTGATGTACAGGAGGCCTCGGCCGAGTTTACTGAGCAGCGGGAGGCCCGGCGCACCGATGCATGATGTTACCGGACGGCATCAGCCGTCGGCACGCATCGCATACTATCCGGCAGCCCGAGTTTAGGACTTGGGCTGCCGGATTTCGTTTGGGCTGCCTGGTACTTTTCTTCAGCGGCGAATGGCTCTCCGGTCGCATGCAATGCATTTCTCGGGCGTGGAAGGACCACACATATTGAAGGTGTCGTCTGCCCGGTGTAAGCTGCTCCGGTATCAGAAAACCTCCTGTTGTGTCGGGTGGCTGTGTTGCGCCGCCTGGTAGGGGCTGATTCATCCAGGATGGATGCAACAATGGGGAATGACGAACAGGAAATACGGCAGCTCGTTTCGACGTGGATGGCTGCGACGAAGGCCGGAGATGTCGAGAGAGTTTTATCGTTGATGGCGGATGATGCCCTCTTCCTCGTGCCCGGTCAGCCGGAGATGCGCAAAGCCGACTTCGCCGCCGCTGCGCGGGCACAATCGTCTCAGGATGCTCCTCGATTCGACGGGTCTAGCGAGATTCAGGAAATCGAGATCTGTGGCGATTGGGCATTTATGCGTGCCTGGCTTACGGTCGTTGTAACGCCACCCGATGGTGCTCCATCTACCAGGCGCGCCGGACACACGCTGACCATTCTGAAAAAGCAAGATGGCAGATGGGTTCTTGCGCGCGATGCCAATTTGCTGGTTCCGGTGCCGAATGAATGACCGGAGGACTGGTGCGGCCAACCGCTTACCGGATCTGGATTGGTGCGCTAAGGCAAGCTGATTGTAAGGTGATTCGGGCTATCACCGAAAAAGGTATCTGTTAGATACGGAATGTCTCGGCGAACCGGGCGAGTAAGCGGGGATCTCCGTCGAGGCGGACGCTGCCGTTCTTGATCGCATCCGCCGGGCTCATTTCGCCGGTCATCAGCGCTTTGATTGCTGGGCCCGTCTCGATGACGAGGTCGGCGCCGGGCAGTTCTCCTGCTCCGACGGTGAGCTTGCCGTTGTCAATGTGCATGTGAAGGATGATTTCTCCCATGCGTAGCTCGTAGCTCGTGGTGAGGTCGCGTGCTGCCTCCGGGCAGAACGTCGATCGCATCGCCATGATCATTGAGTCCACGGTGACGATCTCATCCGGCTTTGGCATGGTGAGGGACTTCGCGCCCCACCGGCCAAGCCGCAGGACGATGTCCTCGAGCTCATACCCATACTCCGTAAGCTCATATACTACGGCCCGTGATGGGGGAGGCTGGACCTGACGGTGGACAATACCAGCCTCTTCGAGCTCTTTGAGTCGGGTGGAAAGAATGTTGGAGGGGATCTTTGGAAGTCCTTCGCGCAGATCGGTGTAGCGCTTCGGGCTGACGAGCAGGTCACGCACGATAAGCAGGGCCCAGCGCTCGCCCACCATCTCCAGGGCCCGCACTAACCCGCAAAACTGGCCGTAGTCACGCTTTGCCATATCGAAAAGAAAAATTTTGTTTCTATTGTGAACTATGGTTGTTTTTTAAAAGTTCCCGTAGTAGACTACTGGAAGTCAAACGAGGTCATCGCTATTCACGTATTCCGATACCGCTATGCTCAAGAAAATTGGACTCGGCGTACTCGCTCTCGTCGCGCTGTTTCTTATCGCCGCAGCCAATCGGCCCGACACCTTCCGCATCGAGCGGAGTGTTACGATCGCCGCACCTGCGGAGGTCGTGTTTGCGCAGATCAATGATTTGCACCAGTGGAGCAACTGGAATCCGTTCCAGAAATCCGACCCCGGCATCACAATGTCTTATGAAGGGGCACCCTCAGGTGTAGGCTCCAGCTTTCATTATGTGGGTAAGCAGGCCGGAGAGGGGCGGATGACCATCACGCAGGTCACGCCGAATGAGCGTGTTGCCGTCAAGGGAGAATTCATCAAACCGTTTGCAGCAACGAATGATATCGAGTTCACGCTCACGCCGACTGTGGAAGGCGTGTCGGTCACCTGGGCAATGAGCGGGGATAATACCTTCATCGGAAAGGCTATCTCCCTGTTCATCGATACGGACAAGATGATCGGCGGAGAATTCGAGAAAGGGCTCGTCGACCTGAAGCGGGTATCTGAAGAAACGGCTGCGCGTCTCGCCAGGCCGCTGGAGCCGGCTTCCGCAACTTCACTTGCAGCTGCGGAATGACGTTCACGTTTCTTCCGCAGAATTAGACGGTCGCTTCGATTGGCCACTCCGAATGTACGCCAAACCGACAGCGATCAGGCAAGCAAATCCACGCGAACGGTTTGCCTGAGGCGTGTTTCAAACAAAATCAAAGAGCCATGCAAATCACGCCATACCTCAATTTTGATGGTCAGTGCCGGGAGGCATTCGAACGGTATCAGCAAATTCTGGGCGGTACAATCGAGGCTATGACCACCCATGGAGAAACGCCCGCGGCTGAATTCGTACTTCCCGAGCATCAAAATTCCATCATGCATGCTCGGCTGGTTACGGCTACCGGCCAGGTTCTGATGGCTTCCGATGCCCCGCCGGGACGATACAGTAAACCCCAGGGTATGTACGTATCGCTTCACGTAGACGATCCGGCTGAAGCGGACCGCATCTTCAATGCACTGGCGGAAGGCGGTACGGTCCAGATGCCTATTCAGGAGACCTTCTGGGCTGCGCGCTTCGGTATGCTGGCCGATCGCTTCGGCATCCTGTGGATGATCAACTGTGATAAAGCTGACTGATTCGCGTCAATCCGTTCTGGGTGGTTAGCGCGGCATTTCGCATGTAACAACGAACGCTCTAGAAGAAGGAACCATGACCGGTACAAGTCCAATTCCGCATCTCGTCGTGAATGATGCCGAAGCAGCTATCGACTTTTATGCCAGGGCATTCGGAGCAGTGCTCGAGAGCAAGGTCCCGCACCAGGATGGCAAGCGGCTGATGCATGCGCATCTGATGATCGGGGACGGGCCGCTCTTTCTTGTGGATGACTTCCCCGAGTACGAGTTCGCCGTTGCCAAGAGCCCTGCGCGGCTCGGAGGTTCGAGCATCACCATCCATCTCCAGGTACCGGATGCCGACGAGGCCTGGAATCGGGCAATCGATGCCGGTGCGGTATCCGTCATGGATCTTCAGGATCAGTTCTGGGGCGATCGCTACGGCGTCGTGAAGGACCCGTTCGGCCATTACTGGTCAATTGGCGGTCCGATAAAGAAATAACCCTTTCGCGACGGTATGGTGTGAGGTGTGCTTGGCTTGAGATGGGCTGTAGTGAGCGCTGTTCGCCGCGGAGACTTGACACGGTAAAGCAATGCGAAAACTGATTGTCTTCAATCATGTGACCCTGGATGGCTACTTCGTGGACAGGAAGGGCGACATGAGTTGGGCGAATGCGCACCAGGATGATGAGGAGTGGAATGCATTCGTTGCAGGCAACGCGAGCAGCGGAGGCGAGCTACTGCTCGGTAGGGTTACCTATGAACTCATGGCAAGCTTCTGGCCGACGCCCGTGGCAATGGAGCACATGCCGGCTGTGGCCGAAGGGATGAATCGCATGCGGAAGGTCGTCTTTTCGCGAACGCTGGACGACGTATCGTGGAGTAATACGCGGTTGGTGAAGGGCGATCCGGCAGAAGAAGTGCGGAGAATGAAGGCGGAGCCGGGAGAGGGTATGACGATTCTCGGCAGTGGCAGTATCGTCGCCCGGCTGGCACAGGAGGGCCTGATCGATGAATACCAGATCGTGCTGAATCCCATCGCGCTCGGCAGAGGCCGGTCGATGTTCGACGGCATCAGCAAAAAATTGGCCCTACAGTTGGCCGGTACGCGGACGTTCGGCAATGGAAACGTCGTCTTGTATTACGAGCCGGCAGCATAAAGGTGGATAACCAGGAATCTAAAGCTGCCGGGTGCCTCCGGTCAGTCAAACCGATCCGCCCTGGTTGTGCATATGGCAGATAACGCAAGCGAAAACCAGATTCGCACGGTAGTCGAAAACTGGGCGCAGGCCGTTCGTGCGGGCGACATAGACGGCGTACTCGCGCATCATACCGACGACGTCGTGATGTTTGATGTGCCGCCTCCGCTCCAGCTAAAAGGGATTGCCGAGTACAGAAAGGCGTGGGAGCCCTTCTTGTCCTTTGTGGGCAAAGATGGGTTCGACGTGATCGATCTCGTCATCACGGCAGGCCGTGATGTCGCGTTTTGCCACAGTCTCCTCAGGATAGGAAAGGAGGCGGAGCCAGTGGTGCGTCTTACGCTGGGATTCCGCAAAGTTGGTGGGGAATGGCTCATCACACATGAGCATCATTCGGCACCGATAGACGTAACCTGAAGATAAGAGGATTCCAATGAATAAGGCTGCTGAGCAGGAAATCCGTCGCGAGTTTGAGGAGTGGTTTAGAGACTCCGCTGCTCGTGATCTCGACGCACTCATGGAAAAGATCGCCGAAGATGCCGTCTCATATGAGCACGACCTGCCGCTTCAGCATGTCGGCGTCGATGCCATACGTCAGGTCTGTCAGAACGGCTTCGATGTCGTACAGGGTGAGTTCAACTGGGATATTCCCGATCTCCGGATCATCGTTCGAGATGACATTGCGGTCACGTGGGGCCTCAACCACATGCAGGCAAAGGGGCCAGGCATGGAGACGTTTGAATCCTGGTCACGTGGTACCAGGGTCTTCCAGCGGATTGATGGCAAGTGGAAGATGATCCACCAGCACGTCTCCTACCCCTATGATCCCCAGACCGGAATAGCCAGAACCGACCTCCGGCCCTAGTTCGGGCTGGCAGGGCACCCCCCAGCCCTGAAAGGCACCCTCCTGCCCTGGCGGGCCACCTCTCTCGAACGGAGGATCTGGCCAGTTTCGATGCTACCAAGAGGAAATCGAAGAAGAAGTAGCCAGAGAGCCCACCCTGAATAAAATGTCGACGTTCAATCATGCCACCGAGTAAAGACTGGAGCTATGCCAAACGACACACAAAAAATCATCACCCACCTGTGGTTCGATGACCAGGCCGAGGAGGCCATGAACTTCTATGTCTCCGTCTTCAAAAACTCGCCGCTTAAAGAGGCGAGCAAATCGAGGATCGTGAGCATCACACGCTATCCCCATGACATGCAGGTGGGGCCCTTGGCTGATATGGGCGGAAAAGTGCTGACCGGGGTATTTGAACTTGCCGGGCAGCGCTTCATGGCGCTCGACGGCGGCCCCATTTTCAAATTCAATGAGTCCATCTCCCTGCTCATCGATTGCGAGACGCAGGAAGAGATCGATTACTTCTGGGAACATCTGTCGGCCGTACCGGAGGCGGAACAGTGCGGCTGGGTGAAGGACAAGTTCGGCCTCTCCTGGCAGATCAACGCAAAGGTGCTTGGCGAATTGATAGCAGATCTGGATGCCGAGAAATCCAAGCGGGTGTTGCAGACCATGCTTCAAATGAAGAAGCTGGACATTGCCGCACTCCGAGAGGCGTACGAGGGCACGCCGGTCGAGTAGCGTAGCGCCGAAACATACCTTTCCCACCTGCTCGAGCTCGGGTCCTGTGCTACGCCCCGGGTAGTTCGGCAGCAACAGGAGGCACTTATGCCGTCAGAAAGATTCCAGACGGTCGATCAGTATATCGGTTCCTTTCCGGAAGACGTACAACGTAACCTGGAAGCCATCAGGCGGGTCATCCGGGAGGCCGAACCGGAAGCCGAGGAGGTGATCAGCTACCAGATGCCCGCATACAGGTATCAGGGTATGCTGATCTTCTTCGGGGCCTTCAAGAACCACTACGCGATATCAGTCCCTCCTCCCAATGCTGTCTTCGAGGTGTTCAGAGAGGAATTGTCGCCCTACAAGGTCTCGAAAAGCACCATCCAGTTCCCTGCCGGCAGGCCGCTCCCGCTGGATCTGGTGAGCGACATCGTGAGGCTGCGTGCGAAGGAAAACCTGGCAAAGGCAAAGTTGAAGAGAAAGAGCCCGGTGCAAAAGGGGGCGCCGGAGTGAACGCTTTGATCGAGTCTTGGCGCCAGTGATGATCGGCATGGAGGTGAGCGCCCGCGATCTCTACGGAACAGCTCTCGATAAGTGTGGAAAGACATGAATCAGGACGTAACGCAATACATCCAGAAACTCCAGCCGTGGCAGGCCGAAGTATGCGAATCCCTTCGCAAGTTGGTATATCAGGCCATTCCGGATGTAGAAGAACGGCTGCAGTAGGGAAGCCGCATTACCTGAAAAATGGCCGCTACGCCAGCGTGATCCACGCGGCAAAGGACAAGGTCTCGTTCATGATCTTCAATGCCGGTGAGCTTGAAGAAATCAAGGGCTTTTTCCAGTCCACGACCAGCCCGGAGAGAAAGACGGCCACCATCCGCGAAGGCCAGGACATTGATTACAACCTGCTTTCGAACCTGCTGAACCGGGCGATTGCTTCGTTATAGCGATCCGCGTGTCTGCCGGAACCAGGATGGAATCTGTAGCAGCGAGGTTCGCCTGCATAAGGAACGCGGATGGCTAAAGCGCTGGGTGTTGTGCCGCGGCGATATGCAGGTGGATGGGTTTTTATGGCCCGCTGCTTTGGGCTTTTGGCTGGGCTGGTATGCCCGTTTGTACTCGATTACTCACTCATCAGTAGAGCGTAACCATCGTGAATAGTGAACCCAGACTGGAGTACCGAAAAGAGCAACCCTACATTGCCATACGGACCAAAGTATCCATGGCGGAAATACCGGTCGCATTGCCTCCGCTCATTCCCGAAGTTCTGACGTGGTTGAGCCATCGGGCAGCCGACCCTGCTGGCGCTCCCTTTTTCCGATACCTCGATATGGATAGTGAGCACCGGCTTCTCGTCGAGGTGGGCGTGCCGGTTGCGTCCGCCCTGCCCGAAGATGATCGCATTGTGACGGGCATCTTTCCGGCGGGTCGGTACCTGGTGCAGACACATACTGGGCCGTATGACGGCCTCAGGGCTGCCTGGGCGGCCCTGGAGGATTGGAAACAAGTGCGTGGAATCCAGGAGGCATCCACAGAAGGGGAGAACGGCGTCCGGTGGGGAACGCGTACTGAATTTTATCTGACCGACCCCGTCAAAGAGATGGATCCGGCGAAGTGGCGGACGGATCTGGTACTCCTGGTGCGAGGTGATGCCGATGCATCGTGATGAACCCCTGAACGATCTGCCGACTGGGCTTGCTGCTCCGGCGCGCCGGGCTCTCGCCGGAGCGGGATATGTGCGGCTGGAGCAGCTAGCGAGGGTCCGGGAGGCAGATCTGTTAAAGCTGCATGGGATAGGACCGAAGGCATTGAGCCTGCTCCGGCAGGCCCTCGCTGACAGGGGGCTTTCGTTCGCGGAGCACTAGCTTACGGGCATGTCTGTTTCTGAAACCCACCGCGTGATAGATGCGGTCTGGAGGATCGAGTCCGCAAAGCTCATCGCCGGCCTTGCGCGCATCGTGCGTGACGTCGGTCTGGCCGAGGATCTCGCACAGGATGCGCTCGTCGCGGCGCTTGAACGGTGGCCGGAGTCGGGTATCCCGGACAATCCGGGTGCCTGGCTCATGGCAACGGCGAAACGCCGCGCGATCGACCGGCTGCGCCGGGCCAGGATGCTCGAGCGCAAGCACGAAGAACTCGGCCGTGAATTCGAGATCACGCAGGAAGCGGCTATTCCCGATCTGGACGCGGCGATAGACGACCACGTCGGCGACGATCTCCTCCGGCTCGTATTTACGACCTGCCACCCGGTTCTCTCCACCGATGCGCGCGTCGCGCTCACGCTCCGCCTGCTCGGAGGGCTAACGACCGAGGAGATCGCGCGCGCCTTCCTCGTCCCGGAGCCGACCGTCGCGCAACGGATCGTGCGGGCAAAGCGGACACTGGCCGAGGCGCACGTTCCGTTCGAAGTCCCCCGGGGAGCCGAGTTCACAGCGAGGTTGTCGTCGGTGCTCCAGGTCATTTATCTCATTTTCAACGAAGGGTACGCGGCTACGAAGGGCGACCACTGGACGCGGCCTGCGCTCTGCGAGGATGCGCTCCGCCTCGGCCGTATTCTGGCCGAACTCGTTCCGAAGGAGCCTGAAGTACACGGCCTCGTCGCACTCATGGAAATCCAGGCGTCGCGCCTGCGCGCGCGCGTCGGCCCGACCGGCGAGCCCGTTCTGCTGCTCGATCAGGACCGTGGGCGCTGGGATCAACTGCTCATCCGCCGTGGCCTCGCAGCACTTGCTCGGGCGGAAGAACTCGGCGGCGCATTGGGTCCCTACGCTCTTCAGGCTGCCATTGCCGCCTGCCATGCGCGAGCGCGCACCGCAGCCGAGACGGATTGGATCCGCATTGCCGCGCTCTACGATGCGCTCGCAGAACTCACGCCATCTCCCATCGTGGAACTGAACCGCGCCGTCGCGCTCGCCATGGCGTACGGTCCTGAGGCCGGCCTCGAGGTCGTCGATGCACTGGTTTCCGAAGGCGTGCTCGAGAACTACCACCTGCTGCCGAGTGTGCGGGGTGATCTGCTCTCGAAGCTCGGTCGTTTCGATGAAGCCCAGAAAGAATTCAAACACGCAGCCTCGCTCACGCGCAACGAGCGTGAACGTAAGCTGCTCCTCGATCGCGCTGCTGCATGCGCGCATGGAGTGTGACGGTATACGGCACGATCTTTCCTAACCAGGCGAACGGGCTACGAAAATGCGAGAAATCACCACAGCCCTCGATCAGACGATGGCGGAACTGCTGCACCTCGTATCATCTCTCGATGAGGAGCAGATCAACGGCATTCCCTTTGAAGGAAGCTGGACGGCGGGCCAGCTTGTTCAGCATCTGATCCTGTCCAGTTCCGGATTTATCGAGGTGATAAATGGACCGGTGCAGGAAACCGGGCGGGCACCGGATGAACGCGTGGAACAGATCAGGGCCGACTTCCTGAATTTCGACACCAGGGTGGAAGCTGCCGATTTCCTGAATCCACCCGCGATCCGGTACGATAAAGCAGAGTTGCTGCGCTCGCTGGAGGATATCAGATCGAGACTGCGCGAGGCGGCTGAAACGCTGGATCTGACACCGACCTGCCGCGCATTCGAACTTCCGGTCTACGGCTATTTAACGCGCCTGGAAGCCCTCTCGTTTGTCCTGTACCACACACAGCGGCATATCCACCAGCTACGACGGATCATCGAGAACGTCGTCAACCCGGCGTAGCGTCCGGCTGATGTACGGACCCGTCCGGGTGAGCTTGGAAGACGTGCGTATCGTATGAAAGAGAAGCGCGTGTGTTGCTTCCGCGCCGTGATCCGGTACCGAAGAAACACACGCGCTGGTGGTCATCCGGAGTATCCCCGGCCCTTCATCCACCGGGTTCGTTGCCTGATGAAATACAATCAGGCAAACGGCTGGGATACTTCGTCCAGAGCGGCGATCTCGTCGGCGCTGAGTTGCAGATCCGATACGGCGAGCAACTCGGATAGCTGCTTCTCGGACGTGGCACTCGCGAGCGGGGCTGTGATGGTTGGCTTGGCCAGCACCCATGCCAGCGCAACCGTTGCGATAGCGGCATCATGGGCAGCGGCTACCTTGGCCAGCACGTCTACGACCGCCAGACCGTTCTCGTTCAGGTACGGCTGCACGGCGGCGCCGCGGGCGGCCCCCTTCAGGTCTTCCTCAGTCCGGTACTTTCCAGTAAGAAATCCGCTCGCAAGGGCGAAGTACGGTAGCACGCCCAGGTTGTAGCATTCGGCCAGCGGAGCATAGTTCTCTTCGTAGCTCTTGCGGTGCACCAGGCTGTAGTTCGGCTGGAGTGCCACCGGAACCGCAAGGCTGTTCTCCTGAGCGACCCGCATCCAGTCGTTGATGCGTTCCGATGGAAGATTGGATATGGCGATGTAGCGCACCTTGCCGGCCTTGACCAGCGAGTCGAACGCTGCCGCAATCTCCTCGATCGGAACACTCTCGTCGTCGTAGTGCGCGTAATACAGATCGATATAGTCGGTCTGGAGACGCCGCAGCGATGCTTCCGCAGCCCGGGCGATGTTGTCCGGCGCGAGCCCCTTGAACTCGGGATGCCCGCCGACCTTAGTCGCGATGATCACGGACGAGCGGTTGCCACGCTGGCGCATCCACTCACCGATGATCGTCTCCGACTCGCCACCCCGGTTGCCCGGCACCCAGAAGGAGTAAGAATCTGCCGTATCGATCAGGTTGCCGCCGCCTGCAACGAATGCATCCAGCACCGTCTCGGACGCCTTGGCGTCGGTCGTCATGCCAAACGTGTTTCCGCCTAGGCCCAGCGGGTAGATATTCAGATCAGATGTACCAATTCGGGTCATAGTCTTCGTTTTACGGTTGAAGTATGCCGGTCCTCTTCTGCGTACCGGCGCCCTGCTAATGAATACCGGATAAGACGGGTTCCGCCATAGAGATGTCCGGGGAAGCAAAGATTCGGGCTCGGACACGAACCGGAGCGGCACCTTCAACACCGAACGATTCTAAGCGCATTAACCCTGTGACGTAGGTGCGCTAGAAGCACTTAGACCCGTTGTGAAAACAATGAGACAGGTGTTCCTGAACAGGCCGCCTCTCGGGATCTCTATGCTAACCCGCCCAGGTGGACAGTAGCCACCCGAGCACGGCACCGCCCAGCACCAGCCACGCGGCATTCAACCGATAACGGACCGTTGCAACTGCACCGAGTGCCGCAATCACCCAGGCGGACCACGACGTCAGTACTGCAACCCCCAGCTCTATCGTGACTGCTGCCATGAGTGCAAGCGCGGCTACGTTCACCGCGTCGAGGAAGCTCGATATCCAGGTGGATCTCCGCAGTTTCGGGATGAGTGGGTTGAGTGCGAGTACGAAGAAGAAGGACGGCAGGAAGATGCCCACCGTGGCGACGGTAGCGCCCGGTACGCCATCTATGACGTACCCGATGAAGGTGGCTGTCGAAAGCACGGGGCCGGGCGTCAGTTGTCCGATGGCGATGGCATCCAGGAGTTGTGTCTGCGTGAGCCATCCGTATTGCTGGACCAGTCCGCCCTCCAGGAACGCTACCAGCACGTACCCGCTGCCGTAGAGTACGGCGCCGACTTTCATGAAAAACCATCCGAGCTTCCACAGGGAGATCGTCCCCGTGGCAATCAGGCCTGCCCCCGCGCCGGCCGTATCCACCGGTGTAGGCGCCCGCTGGAGGAAGAGGAGGGGGATCGAGCGATCTGCCGTCGTGCTCTGCCACCGCGAGAGGCGGAGCACGAGCATGCCGGTCACGCCGCCGAGGAATAGTGCCGGTATCTCACCGACCCCGAGAAGCACGGCGGCGAGAACCCCGGCACCGATGGCCGCCAGTCGCCATCCCTTTACGGCATTCCGTCCCAGTTTCCACACGGCACCGAGGATGACGGACAGAATGGCGGGCTTGATGCCGTAGAGGAACGGCTCTACTTCGGGCAAGTCTCCGTAGGTAACGTAGAGCCAGGCAAATGTGCCCGTAATCAACACGGCAGGTAGAATGAAGCAGGCGCCCGCCGTGAACAGCCCGGCCCAGCCGGCACGTTCGTACCCGACGTGCATCGTCATCTCCGTCGAGTTCGGGCCAGGGATGAGGTTCGTTGCGCCGATGAGATCGAGGAAATGCTGGCGACTGAGCCACCCCCGGCGTGTGACGACTTCGTCCTCCATCATCGCGATGTGCGCCGCAGGTCCTCCGAAGGCGATCACCCCCAGCTTCAGGAAAAGGCGGGCAATCTCGCCCAGAGAACTACGTTCCGGCGCAACATGCTCGCCATGCAGCGCGGGGTTCTCGGGAGTATCTCGCGTCACGGCCTTGTCCGCCGCATCAGGAACTGCCACGTGTTCGCCTGCATCGAGTTTTATTCGGCGATGTGCTTGCAATCTGGCACGCGGCTGGAAATGACCTTATTACGTTTGTAATCGGAAACTGGCAATGTCCTTCGATGATACGTACGGCAAGGAAGGCGATCAACCGTCGCCCGTATGTACGTCACCCGTAATTCCGAACGGCCATGGCTACTCAACCCGATACGCAGCCCTTTCACTATACGCAGCAGGCCAGGCAGCGGCTGCAGAACCTCATCGATCACCTCCGCGAGGACATCGAAAAAGTAGACGAGCCGCAGGCAAAAGCGCTCTTTGAGACGAGCGCCGAGGTGCTTATCGGTCTCGTACGGGCTATGGAGCACTACGAGCGCAAGAGCGAGCCGGCATGGCAGCCGTCGGCTTGAAGCCGCCTACCGTGTACTGTCCTGGGTTCCCGCTTCAGTGTGTCGCGCCGGAATGCCGGACCTTGAATGCATCGGGGCCGCCTATCCCAGCATGGCTGAGAGGCGGTCGCGGTAGCTCCGGCTCATCCTGAGTTGTCTGCCGTCCTGGAGGACGACCACCGAGCCGCCGTTCGCGTGGGGAATCACCTCGCGGATGCGGTCCACGTTGACGATGCTGGAACGGTGGATACGGATGAACTGGTGCGGGTCGAGGCGCTCTTCGAAGCTGTTGAGGCTCTCGCGCAGCAGGTAGCTCTTCTTGTCCATGTGAAGGCGCAGGTATACGCCCTCTGCCTCGATCCAGTCGACATGGTTTGGATCGACGAAGAGGAAATGGCTACCGGACTTCACCACGAGGCGGCCATGAGGAGGTCTGGATTCCGCGCGAAGCGGCCCGGCCGAAGGAGACGCCGTAGTACCTTGCAGGAGCGCCAGTAGTCTGTCGGTGTGCAGCGCAATGTGTTTCTGGCGGATGCGTTCCTTCGCTCGCCGGAGGGCCATGGCAAAGCGCTCATCGCTGTAAGGCTTTAGCAGATAGTCCACCACCTCCAGGTCGAACGCATCCAGCGCGTAGTAGTCGTAGGCCGTGACGAGTACGATGCAGGGGCGCCGTTCTGGCGGAAGCTGCTCGATCAGCTGAAGCCCGTCCATCTCCCTCATATGGACGTCGAGAAAGACGAGGTCGGGTGTGTGCTCCAGAATGAACGCGTATGCTTCCGTGCCATCGCAACATTCACCCATGACGTTCACGTCTGGCTCTCGGCTCAGCAATCTGCGCAGGCGTACACGTGCTAACTCTTCGTCATCTACGATCAGGATGCGTACGTTGTCCATGCGAACGGCCCTGGTTTGGTACAGATGAGGTGGGGAAGGGAGCCGAGAAGTGCGGTTGGCTCCGATGCCTGGACAAGCGTACGGCAGGTCGTTGGCGGAGTTGCGCGTCTGCTATGATCTCTGATGAAGGTTGATCTCGGTTCGAATCGCATCGTGGTAGACCGGTATGCGTTCCCGAACCGGTGTTGTATGTAGCCGCAGGGGGATCCTGATAGAAGCGCGGACGCCTCCGCCTGCCAATTCTTCGAGGCAAAGGGAGCCCTGCTGGCGATAGAGCCGCAGAAGGCGCTCCTCCGTATTCTTCAAGCCGATTCCCTTCTTGATAACGGGAAAAGCCCCCTTCCGTGGGAGGCCGCGCCCGTTGTCGATGACTTCCAGAACGAGGGTGTTGCCTTCCGCGTAACCACGAATGACGATCCGGTTGCGTGTGCCGGTAGGCGCCATGCCGTGTTTGAACGCATTCTCTACGAGGGGTTGTAGAATGAGGTTGGGGACCTTTGCGTTCAGCACCTCCGGATCGATGCTGATCTCCGTCTCCAGAACGTCGCGAAATCGGATCTTCTGGATCTCGAGGTACCGTTCGATGAAGCCGATCTCGCGGCGTAGCGTCACTTCATGTTTCTCACCGGCTTGGAGCGTGGAACGGAGCAAGTCGCTCAGCAGAGTCAGTACCCGACGGGAGGCCTGGACGTCCTCATCCATGAGGGCCGAGATCGTGTTCAGCGTATTGAACAGGAAGTGGGGCTGGAGCTGCATTTCCAGCGCCTGATACCGGGCCCGCGCGAGTTGCATCTCCAGTTGCGACGTCATCAGCGCACGCTCTTGATACTGCCGTCGGTAATCGATGGCGTGGACAGCGGCCACGATGCCACTGTAGATCAGCAGATCCAGCGGAACCGTATGGTAAAGGATTATGCCGAAGAGTTCTCGAACGTCAAGTCCCTCGTTTCCGACAAGGGTAGCCGCCAGGGTCTTCAGTGCGGTGAACAGGGAGACGTCCAGCATCGTGATCACGATCCACCCCAGGAAGTGAATCGCAAGATGGCGGGGCCAGTTCGGACGATCGACGGGGAACCGGCGCGCCAG
The DNA here is from genome assembly GCA_041690215.1 of Rhodothermales bacterium. Lineage (GTDB taxonomy): Bacteria > Bacteroidota > Rhodothermia > Rhodothermales > DASSAV01 > DASSAV01. The sequence goes on along the minus strand of JAWLHQ010000006.1, from coordinate 56,342 downwards.
GTGCAGCACGATCGGTGCAAACAGGATCCACTGCCACTGTCCGATAACGCCCCATACGATCTCCCAGATGGGGAACGGCCCGCTATCCTGGAGCACCGTCCATATGAGGTACCGGAGCCCGGTGACCAGCCCCAGGATGGTCGTGCCTGCCGCAATGGCTGCCCACAGCGCGAGGGAGCGCCGCCGCCAGATGGAAGGGGGAGGTGCCGGCGTGTACATACGGGATCGATCGAACATGTAGGCTGAATGCACGCCGAGAACGGCGTGAGGAGACGGAGATCGGGAAGTTGAATGCGTACGCGTCGGCGTCTACGTACCTGGAAGGCTATGTGTTCAGGATGCTACTCGTTTTCATGCAGCCTCGAGGGCTTCGCCGTCCTGCTCTCATTGCTCGATCACGAGTGTCAGTCCGTACTGGCGATCTTCGATCTCAACGGGCCCACTGAAGTAGGGGATGAGGTAGACGCCGTTGCGCGTCGTGTTGAGGTCCGTAATGTCGAACGTGGATCGCCTACCGGTACGAGGGGTCAGGTCGAGCTCGCTTCTGTTTGACGTGTGCGCGCGTTCCAGCTCAAACGTGCGGACGATGTGCTGGCCCACGTGAAGCGAGATGACGGATTCTCCGAAGCCCCGGCGGACCTGAACGGTCTTCGGAGTGAAGCCACGATCCTCGCCATCGACGAAGACCCGAGCACTCATGACGGTGATGGCAGCGCCTGTGTTTGCCTGGGCTGTAGCGGGTGTTGCTTCGCGTGAGGCACTGCAGCCAAGCCACAGCAGGCAGAGTGCGGATGAAAGGAGGAACGGCACACGTTTCATAGTATAGTAAACCTCGCCAGGTTATGGGTTCAGGTCCGGCCGGGCCTCCCGAAGACATATAGGCGGAGCCGCTATTTCATACTACGTTGCTAGAGGCGCAAGATCCCGATACATGGAAGATTGTTGAAGTGGATGGCTTCAGAAGAGGAGGTTGAGACCGGCCTGGACGGTCCGCCCCGGCGAAGGTTCGAAATACCGTGCCCCGAAGGCGTTCACAGTCACCGCATTGCTGTACTGCTCATCGAGCAGATTGCCGATCCGGACGAAGGGGGAGACGCGTGCCGAAGCTAGCTCGAGTGCAGACAATCCCACGTTCAGGTCGAGCAGGACGTAGCCGTTGTTCTCTGTATCATTGGCATTGTCGACCGGATAGGCGCTCACGGCTTCTGCCCCGAGGCGTGCCCACAGCGAGCCGGTCTCGACCTGTACAGCCCCGTACAAGCGGTGCCTCGGGACGCCGGGCACCTGATTGTCCTCGTACGGCGCCTCCTGAAGCGTGAGCCAGCTTCCCGTGTAGCTCGCCTGGAGTTCGACCGGCTCAATAGCCTGCCATTGCAGGGCGACTTCCAGGCCGCGGTGCAGGGTCTTGCCTGTATTCCGGAAGTATTCACGCTGATTCTCATCCTGGAAGGAGATGATGCCGTTGCTGACGTCGAGCCGGTATAGCGCAACGTCGTACCGGAGCCGTACGCCGGGAAATCCGCCCCGCACGCCGAGTTCGAACCCTTTCGTACGCTGTGGCTCCAGGTCCGAGTTGAACCCTTGCAAGCTGTCGGGGCGGTTCACGAGTTCCGTCGTGGTGGGCGTCTCGAACGCAGTGCTGAAGTTGGCGAACACGAGCGCGTTTGCGAAGCGATACGATGCGCCCACGGAGGGGCTCCACGCCGTGAAGAGCCGGTCGCCGGACTGATCGCCGTCCTCCATGTAATGATCCTCCATGCCGAAGCGGATCCGGTCGCCGCGCAGGCCTGCCATGAGCGAGAGGCGCTCGGTCACTGATATCGTGCCCGTCGCGAAAACAGCGGTGTTGAGGACTGTTTCGAACTGGTCGAGCGCCAGGTCATCGCCGGGTTCACCCGCTACGTTGTTCCAGTTGAGGCGTTCGTCAGCCATGTAGCCCAGGTCCGCACCGGCAGCCCATGTGAGCCTGCCGGTCTCGTTCTGGAGGGAGAGGCGTGCGCCCCCTGCCCGGCGAAACACGTCGATGTAGGCGTACGAGAGCGGATTATTCAGATCGCGCACCAGTCCATAGGCAACCGCCGTAAGGGTGCCTGCGCCCGTCTCGTGAAGGAGCGTGGCAGCGCCCTGCGCTTGAATGCTTTCTTTCCCGGCACGCCTCTCGACATTGAGGGCATTGGCCATCCGGCGGTCCTGCGACACCTCAGTGGCGGTGAGCGAGCCGGGGTTCTGGGCATCCTGGTTCGCCAGCGCGCCGGTGAGCTTCAGGCGGGTCCTGCTGCCCAGGTCGAAGCCAGCATGCAGGCCGGCGCGGGTGAAGTGGCCCTCGCTATAAGCGCGGAATCCGTCCTGCCGGGCATCGGAGACGTACGCGTGCAAGGTATGCGTGCCGGGCGTCAGGTACGCTTCACCCGTGACCTGACGAACGCCGTACGAACCTGCGAGGATGCGCCCGCGCGCGTACGCCTCGGAGCCGGGGGATTCCGTTGTGAGGGCGAGCACGCCGCCGGCGGCATTGCCCCAGAACAGGGAGGCCGGTCCGCGGATCACCTCGGCACGGCGGACCAGCGAGGGATCGACGATATCCATGATCGCCTGTCCATCCGGCATCGTGAGCGGGATTCCATCGAGCAGTACCTGGACGCCCCGAACCCCGAACTGCGAGCGCCACCCCATGCCGCGGATGATGAGGCGTTCACCCAGGGCATAGTGGCCGCGGTCGTTCGCCCAGACGCCGGGCAGTGGGTTGAGCACGTCGTCCAGCGATTGCGCAGGCTGCAGTGACACCTCATCGAGCGAGCGATTCAGGACGGATACGGCGTAAGGTGCCGTTGCTTCAGTTTCGCCAAGCCGTGAGGCTTCGATCTCGACACCGGGCAGTACAGAGGTAAGGGTATCCCTCTTCTGTGCGAGCGCCATCCCGGTCGCTACGGTGGAAAGAAGCCACCCCGCACACAGGCAGCGAATAGCTCGATTGATAACGACGAACATCATGGAGGGGCGAAGGGAGGAGTGCTTCATCACATCAGCAGTGAAGCCGGTGGGGCGTTACGGATAAGGTGCCGCCGGGGAGAGCGGTCCACAGGATAATGCGTTTCGAAAGATAAGAACATGCATGGTGAATGGCACAGTGGCTTCTACAGGATTCGGGGGCCTGTCTCTATTATCGCGCATGCCGGAGATCCGGTACGCATCCAAAAAGCCGGTATATGCTGTTAACTGTTGGCTGATTGGCTACATTTATGCCATGTCACCCACTGCCGTTGAGGGTTAACTCGCTGCAATGCATACCGAGGTAGCCCTGGATCTGTCCACTGCATGGAAACGCTCTCGCCAGAGGTTGAAACCGCACGCGTAAACACGCTGCGCCGGTATGAAATTCTGGATACACCACCAGAGGAGGATTTTGACCGGATCACCCGGCTCACCGGGCATGTGTTCGGTGTGCCGTTTGCCTTTATCTCATTCGTAGAGGAGGATCGGCAGTGGAATAAATCGGTGTTCGGGGCTATTCAGAAAGAGGTGCCTCGCAAAGCCTCTTTTTGTAGCTACATCATGCGCACCGGTGAGATGCTTGTGGTCGAGGATGCCCGGAAGGACATGCGCTTTGCGACCAGCACGTTGGTGACGAGGGCCCCCCACATCCGGTTTTACGCAGGTGCACCGCTTACGTCCTCCAATGGCCATACGCTGGGCGCGCTGTGCGTCGCGGACTCGTTGCCCCGCGCGTTTGACGCGCGCGAGCGCGCTATCCTGGAGGATATGGCCCGGCTCGTCATGGATCTGTTGGAGGCGCGCAGTGATGTACGATGCTACCGGACGCTTGTCGAAAACGCCCCCGATCCCATCATCATTCACAGCGGCACAGCGATCCTGTATGGCAATCAAGCCGCAGCCCGTTTGTTGGGAGCGGAAGCCGCCCGGCCATTTCAGGGCGCATCCATGCTGGATTTCATCCATCCGGAGGACCACGGCCTCATTCAGGCCCGTATCCGGAGACTGTTCGGTGGTAAGAAGCTTGTTTCTCCCATCGAAGCCCGTCTCGTCGGTCCTCAGGGAAACGTGATCCACGCGGAGATTCACTCGGTCCCGACGACCTACCGGGGAGAGCGTGCCATTCAGGATGTTCTCCGGGACATTACGGAGCGCAAGCGGGAGCAAGCAGCCCTCGTTGAAAGCGACCAGCGGTGGCGGAGACTCGTCGAAGCGAATCCGCAACCGATCTTTGTCCACGTGAATGGCAAGATGGTGTACGTGAATGCGGCCGTCGCCCGGCTTTTAAAAGCAACGTCCGCAGAAGAGCTCACTGGACGCCGCATTACGGACTTCGTTGCGCCCGAACAACATGATACCGTGTACACCCGCATTCAATTATTTAAGGAGGGCCGGCAGGATCTCGGAGACATGGAGTACGAGATCAGCTGCATGGATGGCGAGCGGCGCATCGTGGAAGCGACCGGTATTCCCATCCTCTATGAGGGAGAGCCGGCTATTCAGGTCATTCTGCGGGACATCACCGGGCGAAAGCAGTACGAAGCTCAGCTCATCCAGGCGCGACAGGAAGCGGAGGAGATGAGCCGGATCAAATCGGATTTCCTGGCAAACATGAGCCATGAAATCCGGACGCCGCTCACCACCATCATCGGTTTTGCCGACATCCTGTCCGGGATGGTTACCGGAGAGGGAGAAGAGTTCGTCGAGTACATCGTCCGGAGCAGCCAGCGCCTCATGGAGACGCTGAATTCGGTTCTCGACCTCTCGCAGATCGCTAGCCACTCGTTCCGGCTGACGTTCCATACGTTTGATGTGCGCGCCCGCGTAACGGAAGCCGTCAAGATCTTCCAGAACAAAGCGCAGGCTCACGGGCTGCAACTCCTGAGTGAACTGCCTGCCGAGCCGGTCACCGCCGAACTCGACGTGGTCGCTTTCGACCGCATCCTGAACAACCTCATCTCCAACGCGATCAAGTTCACCCCCCAGGGAACGATCACGGTTTCGGTGCGCGGCACCGATAGCCACGCCGAGGTACGGGTCACGGATAGCGGAATCGGTATCAGTCCCGAATTCCTTCCGCACATCTTCGATGAGTTTCGTCAGGAATCGACCGGGCATGAGCGTGGCTACGAGGGCAGCGGGTTGGGCCTGGCGATTACTTGGCAGCTCGTGCAGATGATGAACGGTGTCATCGAGGTGGAAAGCGAAAAAGACAAGGGCAGCACCTTTACCGTGCGGTTCCCCAGAGGTAGGGTGGCCTACGGGCTTCCGAACGCTCCGGCGCTCCGAAACTGACTCGAAGTATCTCCTTGCTCTGTCACGATACGAGCCGTAACCCTGGATCTACTCACCCCGGCTCGTCATGCCCGGGCGGGGCCGCACAGGCGTCAAGGAAGCCCATTGGCTCCTTCAAACAGGGCGATACGGCTTTCTTCAACGCTCAGACCTCCCCCCTCAACGTCATACCGGCCCCGCCCGGGCATCCAGGCAGCACCACCTGGCCGGCTCCTACAAAGCCTGCCACGAGTACCGATGCCCCACATCCCAACCCGCCCGCGTAGGGGCACACTGCCGGTGTGTCCTCCCGTCCGGTACGGGCATGGCACGCCATCCCGTACGATTCCCGTCCTCCCCACGGTGTCATTGCGAGCCCCCGCAGGGGGCGCGGCATTCTCGTAAGGAATAGCCATTCCCAACCAGATTGCTTCGTCGCCTCCGGCTCCTCGCAATGACCTGTCCTTGTTCAGGTAAGCAAGCCCAATTCCTCCTTGGAAGGAGGACAGCCTTGCGAACGCGTCCAACGGAGCAAGGCAGGAGGATGTTGCACACCCATCACCCATTCGTACTTCGTACCTCGATTGACCGGGCATCCAGGCAGCACAACCTCCAGGACTACCTATCCGCTGGCGTGAGCACCTCCGTAAAGGCCGAAATCCATCCGTATCGGGGCTCCGCACCCCTTTTTCTTTAACGCAATGCGGGCGGAAATGACGCGTTGGGATGTTTAAGAGCCCCCGCATGAGCACGCGGAGAAGAGGGCTACACGGATAGATGCACGGACCTGCCCCCGCGGGCGGATTCGTAGGCGGCCATCATTGCGGCGAAGGTCTTGCGCGCGTCCTGAATGGTTGCCACCGGCTGCTCGCCGCGCTCCAGGCAGTCGATCAGGTGATCGAGCGGATTCGGGATGGGTGGACCGAAGAGTTCCTCCGCGTGCTGCTCGAAAACCCAACCCGGGGCACCACCGGCGAGGATGGCCCGGCCCGGAAATCCCGGTTTCTGGTCGATGATCTCACCCTTCGTACCGATGATCTCCAGCCGGAGCACACTGTTTTGCTTCGGCGACGGACCGGTCTTACGGGGCGCGTTGATCGTCCAGGCTCCCTCCAGCGTCGCCACGATGCCGTTGGCGAACGTGAAAGTCGCCATGCCCCAGTCTTCCACCTGGATCTCTTTGTGGACGAGGTTGCCTGTTCGAGCTTCTACCTGGACGATCTCGCTCCCGGCCAGCCACTGGAACAGGTCGAGCCCGTAGATCCCTTCGTCGATGAGTGCGCCGCCCGGCACGTGGTTCGGGTCGGCAAACCACCCCGGCTTCCCCGAACGGTACCAGTCTTCCGCGATGGACCAGCGGCTGGCCTGGTGCAGGAGGACGATGTCGCCGATGAGTCCGGCCTCGATCCGAGCCTTCAGCCCGGCATTGCGTAGCCGGTTGATCCCCTGAAACGGCACGCACAGTACGCCCGCCGCCTCTACCGCTTGCACCATCTCATCGGCCTGCTGCACCGTCATCGCCATCGGCTTGCCCAGCACGATATGCTTCCCGGCTCTGGCAGCGGCAATCGTGCAGTCCGGGATTTCGGATACGGGCGGGGCGATGTGTACGATGTCGATGTCTTCCCGCTCGAGAAGCGCGCCGTAGTCCGTATAGCCGGGCACGTTAAAGGTGCCGGTGAATGTTTCGAGTTGTTCTCGGTTGTGCCAGGCTACGGCGGCCAGTTCGGCTCTGGGATACTCCGGCAGCGCACGAGCCAGTCCGTATGCAGAATACCAGTGCCCGAGTCCCAGAATACCGACACGCCACGTTTTCGACATGACTCCTGTATGTTGAAACAAACGAATACAAACAGACCTCGACTATCCGGTTTGGCTACCGAGGTCATGATTATCGGCGTCGTAATCGAGCCACAACAGCCGGAGCGTGTCACTCAGGCCACCCATCACCACCATCGCCCGGCTACAGTTTACTAAATATCTGTTGTCGATAAAGCACGTGAGATCGATGGGGGCCTGCTTACCAGAGAAAGTATAGAGCAGCGGCGGGCCCGTCAGAACCCGCCGCTGTCACATGACGTGCTGTATGCTCGATTGCCTGCAGCCTCTTCCTACACGGTCCACCCGTCGCGGTATTCAGCACTGAGTAGCGTGTTGGCCTCAGCCGGGCTCGCGATGGAGTCTTGCCGGGCATCCCAGTACAGGGTCTTGCCCGTGCGTACCGCCACATTGCCGAGCAAGACCGTCTCGGTGATCGGTTGCGCGATCTCGAACGAAGCGCCCGGCGTGACGGCTTCTCCCCGAGCGGCTGCAATCCACTCCTCATAATGCCCGATGGAACGGGGGAGCGTTTGGGGAGGTGGTTGAAAGGCCTGCATGGCGGACTCGGGGATGAGACGCGGCTGTGCTCCATTGAAGCCGCACAGGATCTTGCCCGTGTCGCCCACGAACAGCAAGCCTTCCGGCGGAAGTTCCTGATCGCCAAGCTCCTCGGGCCTGGGAGGCCTCAGGTTGCCGTCGTACCAGTGAATGACGACCGGCGGCATGTCCGCCCGTGCCGGAAAATGGAAGTGGGCCATCGACGCCAGTGGATAACTCTCGGAAAACACCGGCGTGGAGCTGGACTCGATCCGGTCGGGTGCCTCCAGCTTGAGCACGCGGAAGATCGTGTCGAAGCTGTAGCAGCCCATATCCCCGATGGCGCTCGAGCCGAAGTCGAACCAGCCCCGCCATACGAAGGGCTGATAGATGGGGTGGTACGGGCGGTAGGGGATCGGGCCGAGCCACAGGTCCCAGTCGAGGTGCGCGGGGACCGCCACTTCCTCCGCGGGCCGCTCGATCCCCTGCGGCCAGAACGGCCGGGTGGACCAGTTGTGGACCTCGCGCACGGGGCCGATGGCGCCGCTCCATATCCACTCACACAGGAGCCGTGTCGCCTCCGACGCCGTGTTGCCGGTTGCTACCTGCGTAGCGACGCCCTGCTCCCGTGCCACGCTGGCCATCCGCCGGGCCTCGTGGACCGTGTGTGCCATAGGCTTCTGGCAGAACACGTGTTTGCCCCGGCGCATGGCATCGATAGAGATGACGGCGTGCAGGTGATCCGGCGTGCAGACGACCACCGCATCCATGCCGGTTTCCCGCTCCAGCATGTCCCGGTAGTCGGTGTACGCCGAGCACGTGTACCTCGGCTGGTCAAGTTGCTTCGCATAGAAGCGCTGGACGATGTCTTGGGCCGGTTCGAGCCCCGCCCACGCGCCCTCCGCACCCCACGTGTCATCCCCGAGCACCTTCTGCGCCTTGCCGCGCAACTCTCCACGCCCCCACTCGACGTAGTCGCCGCTCCCCCGGTTCACGTCGCATACTGAGACGATCTGAACCTGCGGCTGACCCAGGAAATCGATCATGACGCGGAGCCCCTGCGACCCCACGCCGATACATCCAATGGTGAGCTTATCGCTCGGTGCCACGTACCCGGTTCCTCCCAGCACGTGCCGGGGAACGATGCTGATGCCGGCCAGCGCAGCCGCACCCGCCGTTACAAACGATCTGCGTGTCAGCCGGGACCACCCTGCGTGTGATGTTTCCATGACCCTGTACCATATGGTTGTGAAACGAGAAGGGCCGTGCCTGGATAACCGCGCCATTACGGCTACCTTCCCTGAAAAAGGCCGCATGCCTGTCCAGAAAACATCTTTACAGTCCGGAAATCTGTCACTTCGGCTCATTCTGAGGCACAACCTCCCCCATCCACGTCATGCCCGGCCCCGACGCATGCGCGTCAAGGAAGTAATAGATCGCCGTGCTGATGCTCAGATGCGATCTACTTTCGGCCTTCATGGAGGTACCCTCGATGGCCAAACGCCATACCTGCAGGGCATCTCGTCTGGATTTACTTCGTCGGTCGCTCCACTCGCGTCCATTTTCATGGGAATGATGTTGAGGGGGAAGTTTTAGGTGAAAATGAGCCGTATCGCCCTGTTAGAAGGAGCTAACGGCCTTCCTTGACGCCTATGCGACCCCGATCGGGAATCCAGGCAGCACATCCGTAAAGGCTAAAGCCAGCAGGGCGTTGTACCACCATTTCCTTCGCACGAGGACGAATCAGGCCGGGGTAGGGGAGGAGGGCACGTCGCTCCAGGTGTACCGTCGTTCAGGTAGATCCAGCGCGTACATACGTCTTCACCTCATTCGCTACGGACGAGGCAAGGACAGGCAAACACTGAATGGATACGGGAAAATCAAGAAATCGTAAAGGCCAAATGCCCGCCGGAGCATTATTTCGAATACCTGGATTCCACTACATGAAGCGCGAAGAATGGCCGGCTCGCGTTCCATAATCGAAAACGGCGCCAACAAGGAGCTTTCAGCGGGCACCACGGTTGAACAAGACCTGCTTGAAGCGTAGCTTTGTGCGATTCAAGGAGGGGTGGCAGAGTGGTTGAATGCACCGGTCTTGAAAACCGGCGTGCCTCTCGGGGCACCGTGGGTTCGAATCCCACCCCCTCCGCTCTTTTCCGCATCGCTCATCCGCAACAGAGCGGTGAGCCGTTCGCCGTTCCGGAAACGGCGTACCCTGGTCCATCCGGGGCAGCAAGTGTTCGGTATCGGACACACACCGTTCGCAGCCGTACATCTTCGGAGGTAGAAGGACCGGCTGTCGAAGACGATGGGCAATTGGTACGGCACTTGAAGAGGAGAATTCGTATCCTCTAGTCCTTCTACGCCTCGTTCGTTGCGCACTCGAGCAAACTCGCAGCGTAGTGTAACAAATGAGCCGAGGTACCGTCTAGAGGCACTGTGGCCCCTTGAGTATTATGAACCGCACCTCTACGCCTATCATGCCGATCACGTCTTCCCGGAGGTCGCGCCGGTCAGCACTGCGTCTGGCGATGCTGACCGTTGCCTGCCTTGTTCTCTCTCTTTCGAATGCCCACGCCCAGCAGCCCCAGCGTATCACCTTCAGCGAGGCCGTCCGCATCGCGCTGGACCGGAACATCGCACTCCAGCAGGCGGAGAACCAGGTGGAACTGGCATCGATTGACGTAAGCCGTGCCCGGATGAACTTCTTCCCAAGCTTGAGTCTGTCGAGCAACGGCCGCCAGACGTATGGGCGCCAGTTCTCCCAGATCGAAGGCGAAATCCGCAATGAACAGACGCAGAACGTCAGTGCCGACATCAACTCGAGCATCAACCTCTTCAACGGCTTCAACGATGTCGCCACGTACCGGCAGGCCCGGCTGAATCAGGAAGCAGGGCAGTACGACCTCGAACGTGCCCGCCAGACAGTGGTGTTCACCGTGATGTCGGACTACGTCACGCTGATCGAGCGGCGTGAGCAGATCCGGGTTCAGGAGGAGAACCTGGAGTCCGTTCGGAGCCTGCTGGAAGAGGTCGAAGCCTTCACAGAAGTCGGCGCTCGGCCCATCTCCGACCTGTACCAGCAACAGGCTGCCGTGGCGAATGCCGAACTGGCACTCCTTCAGGCTCAGCAGCAGTACCAGATCGCCGAAAGCAACCTCATTCGGACGCTCCAACTCGACCCCTTTCAGCCCTACGAATTCGAGGCACCTTCGGTCGATGACCTCGAAATCACGCCTGAGCAGTATGACCTGAGCACGCTCTTGCGGAACGCGTACGAGAACCGCCCCGATATCCGCGCTTCCGAACTCGGAATCCAGGCGGCCCGGGAAGGCATTCGTATATCGCGCTCCAGCTACCTGCCCAGCATCGGGCTCAACTTCGGATACGGCACGAGTTGGAGTAGCGCGTTCCAGCTTCAAGACGGCTCCCGCATGCCGCTGAGCGAACAGCTGGATGCCAACCGGGGCGGCGGCATCGGGCTTTCGTTCTCTATCCCGCTGTTCGACCGGCTCACCACGAGGAACAACATACAGCAGGCACGTGTGCGGCTTGAGAATGCGCGTCTGGCGCGTGAAGACATGCAGCAAGATGTCGCTGTACAGGTGCGCCAGGCCTATCTGGACTACCTCACAGCACAGAAGAGTGTAGAAGTAGCCGAGGTACAGGTACAGGCGGCTCAGCTGGCCCTCCAGGCCGAGGAAGAACGCTACGCCGTCGGGGTAGCCACCCTCGTTGAGGTATCTCAAGCTCGTGCGGCGTATGTGGAAGCGGCCAGCCAGCAGGTCCGGGCCAAGTACGACTTCATCTTCCGCGAGCGGCTGATCGACTACTACCTTGGTATACTCGATCCCCAGCAGCCACTTCTGTAGCTGTCGGCTATCAGCTATCGGATGTCTGTCTCAGCCGATAGCAGCTAGCCATCTTCTAAGAAAACGCTGAAAGCTGACAGCCGAACGCCGACAGCCCAGAACCGATAGTCCCATAGCCATGAACAACTCCGTTCGTCCGGTCATTGAGCTACGTAACGTCTACAAGGTCTACCACATGGGTTCGCAGGAGGTCCGCGCCCTGAACGGGATCTCGCTGACGATCAACCGGAACGAGTACGTCGCCATCATGGGCCCTTCGGGGTCGGGCAAGTCCACCATGATGAACATGCTCGGCTGCCTGGATACCCCGACGAGCGGCGAGTATTACCTGAACAACCAGAACGTCAGCGAGATGTCGGACGACGAATTGGCCGCCGTCCGCAACAAGGAGATCGGGTTCGTTTTCCAGACCTTCAACCTGCTCCCGCGCGTGAACTGCCTCCAGAACGTCGAAGTGCCTCTCATCTATGCCGGGATCAAGAAGTCCAAACGCATGGAGATGGCCGCCGCCGCACTGCGCAGCGTGGGACTTGGCGAACGCATGGATCACCGGCCCAACGAACTCTCGGGTGGTCAACGGCAACGCGTCGCGGTCGCTCGAGCCCTCGTCAATCGGCCCTCCATCCTGCTGGCCGACGAGCCTACCGGAAACCTGGACTCCCGGACGGGCGAGGAGATCATGCAACTCTTCGAATCACTGTACCGCCAGGGGAATACGATCCTCGTCGTGACGCACGAAGAAGACATCGCCCAGCACGCCCGCCGCGTCATCCGTCTGCGAGATGGGGTCATCGAAAGCGATACGAGGGTAATGGAACCGACGCTGGCCGGCCGTGAACTCACCGCAGCCATGGCGTTCTAGGGCGCGTGCTCCCGTGTTGATGTGTTCACGTGTCATTGCACACACCCGCACCTGCCCGCATAGACGTCAGGGAAGCCCGTTAGCTCCTTCAAACAGGGCGATACGACATATCTTCAAAGCACAAACTCTCCCACAACGTCATGCCCGGCCCCGACCGGGCATCCAGGCAGCACAACCTGAAGGGCTACCTATCCGCTGGCGTGAGCACTCCCGTAAAGGCCGAAATCAGATCAAACCAGAACACCTCGCCATTGCCTTGCCGCCTACGCGCGCCCGTCTGAGTATCGTACCTTAACACCCGAACACGTTAACACCCGAACCCTCAGCCCCTGCCGTTCTCACTGCTCGTGGAAACGTTTCTCGAAGCCTTTCTTCCGCTCTTCGTTGCTGTCAACGTAATCGGGACCCTGCCGATCTTCATCGGGCTGACGGAAGGGATGCCGCCCGCTGCGAGGCGGCGCCTCGTCGTGGAAGCCGCTACGACGGCCTTTGCCGTCGCCGTGCTCATCCTCTTCGCGGGCGAACTCATCTTCCGGACCCTCGGCATCACCCTCAACGACCTGCGGGTAGGCGGCGGCCTCATCCTGCTCATCTTGAGCATCGTGGACCTCATCTTCGCCGACTTCCGCCGTCGCAATCCCGCCGCCGAGGAAGGCGGGAAGGCCTCGGAGGTGGGCATCGTGCCGATAGGCATCCCGCTCATCATCGGTCCTGCCGCCATTACGACCATCCTCATCGCCCAGCAAAGCTTCGGCTACGTGCCGACGCTCATCTCGCTGGTCGTCAACCTCGCGCTGGTCGTGCTAGTCTTCTCATTCGGCCCGGCCCTCCTCATCCGGCTCGGCCCCGCCACGTCGAAAGCCGTCGCCAAAATCGCCAGCCTCTTCTTGGCCGCCATTGCCGTAGCTATGATCCGTGCCGGCATCTTCGGCATGATCGCCGGAAACTGACGAAAGGCAAGACGGAATTCCCATTCCCCCTCACTCGTACTTCGTACTTCGTCACGCTCCCTAGCCCATCCACACCGGCTTCGCGGTCTTGTAACCCTCGTACTCGTGCTGTAAGTCGAACGTCCCCTTGAGTGGCTTTCTCAATTCTTCCGGCACCATATCGCCAATCGCTCCTTTGCCGATGGTGATGCCACCGTCTACGAAGAAGAGCGCGCCCGTCACATAGCTCGCTTCGTCGGATGCCAGGAAGGCGTAGACGTTGGCCACCTCCTCGGGCGTGCCGAGCCGGCCCATCGGGGTAGCCTGCGTATTCATCTTCTCCATCTGTGCGTCCATCGGTCCGGTCTCTTTGTGTGTCCACGCCGTATCGATGGGACCGGGACACACGCAGTTTGCGCGAACGCCGTACATGGCCTGCTCCGCTGCGACACCCTTCATGAAAGCGTGAATGAACGCCTTCGTGCCCCCATACGGGGTATTCTTCGCAATCCCCAGTTGCCCCGATTCCGAACCTGCCGATACGATGCACCCACGCGTCTTCCGTAGATGCGGCAGTGCAAACTTCGTCATCAGAAAAACACTCCGTGTGTTCGAATAGATGGTGCGGTCGAACGCCTCGATGGAGTAGTCCTGCGTCTCGTTCGTCTCCAGGAACACACCTGCGTTGTTGATGAGGATGTCGAGCTTCTGGAATCGATCGATCGCCTTCTGGACAGCTGCCTGTGCGTAATCGGGCTCGGCAATGTCCCCGGCGTACGTATCCGCTTCACCGCTTCGCTCCCGGATGTACGCGGCCACGTCCTCGATAGGGTCGCCGGGTAGGCCGACGAGCAAAACCCGCGCGCCCTCATAGGCGAACTTCTTGGCGATGGCCTCGCCGATCCCCGTTCCCGCCCCTGTGATGATGGCTACTTTCCCCTGTAATCGTCCGTACATATCCGTCTCCGAGTCTTAGATGTGCATACTCGGATCGGTGTACGTGCCAGCCTCGAGTGGCGTTTTCACACAGCCCCGCCGTTACGCAAACGTCAACACGCCCCGCTTCCGGTCTCCATTGCGTGCGCTGAACGCTCATCCCTCATCAGTCGCCGCGCGTGCTTCGTACTCGTCTCCCGGCTGCCACGTGGGGTGCGTCGGACTGTTTGCGATGAGCCGGGCAGCACGTGTGTAGGCCTGTACGAAGCGATGGAGGTAGTCGAAATCGAAGTCCTCATCGGCTTCGTCCTGTACGTGGTGGTAATAGTTCGCCACGCCGGGATCGGAGAAGCTGCGAAAACCGGGGCTGAACGTGGGCACGGGGATGCCTTTCCTTGTAAAACTAGCGTTGTCCGAGCGGTCGAACAGTCCCTGCTCCGGCGACGGATCGGGGATCACCTCCAGCCCGTAGACCGCCGCGCCCGCCGCTATGAGCGAGTCGGCCGTCGTCCGGCCCATCCCCACGAGCGTCACTACACTCGTATCCGAATACCCGCCGCTGTCGATGTTGAGCCCGAATACCGTCTGCTGAAGTGGAATGAGCGGGTGCTCGGCGTAGTAGCGGCTCCCTACGAGGCCCATCTCTTCGGCCGCCGCCGCCAGGAAGATGACCGGACGGGCCGGACGCTCCTGCGCCAGCGCGTGTGCGGCTGCGATGAGGGCGACGGTTCCCATCCCGTTGTCCCGCGCGCCGTTGAAGATGCTGTCCGTCGGCGCCGCTCCCCGCCCGTTTTCCATGCCCGCTCCCACGTGGTCATAGTGGGCCATGAGGATGATGTACTCGTCCTTCAACGCCGGATCGGATCCCTCCAGAACGCCGACGACGTTGTAGGACGTCCCGGCCTCGCGGGGCAGCGGCACCGCCTGAAAGTACTCGTCGCTGCCCGGCGCAGGCCGGACTCCTGCCGCCCGGAACTGCTCGGCGATGTATCGAGCGGCCACGTCTGCGCCCCACGTCCCGGCACGCCGCCCCATCAGCTCATCGGACGCGAGAAAGCGCAGGTGAGCCGCCAGCGCGGCCCTGTCGAACGTGTCCTCGGGTAAACGGGGCGATGCTGCGGGCGCAGGCTGCGCAGAAACGATCGCCGCAGGGGCTACGACCAGGGCGATCAGGAGCAAAAAAACGAAACGTAAGATGCGCATGAATGTGTACCAGAATGGTGATGTCAGACCAGCACGGATCCGCTAGGCCGGTATAAGAATAATCATATTCCGTGCGTTACCATGCGTTCTGATTCACGATGCCTCGTCCGTATACCAGTCCGGCAATGAGATGGGGCGCCCATCCTCCTGCAAAACCCGACTCGAATATTGGGAACCAAACGGCCTCGGACGTCGTGTACCATTATTACTTTGAAAGAACGTACATTACACCCGGTACCCCGGCTTGCCGGGTGCTTGAATACTCAATCAGAACGTTATGCCGATCAGAACACTGGACGTCGATGCCCTGACGAAGGATGTGGGCAGCGTTTTCGAGGCCGTTACCATCCTGGGCAAGCGCTCACGCCAGATCTCGTCCAAAATGAAGGCGGAGCTCGACGAAAAGCTCTCCTATTTCGAAGGGTTCGAGTCCGAGCTCGAAGACCCCCGCTTCCAGGAGGAGCAGAGCCGGATTTCTCTCGAGTACGAACTCAAGCCGAAGCCGACGGAGCTTGCCATCCGCGAAATGCTGAACGGCGAGATCTACTTCCGTGATCCCTCCGCAGAGGAGGGCGAAGGTAACTACACGCCTCCGAACGCCTGAGGCGAAGTGTAGAACGCTTTTTGTTTCGGAAAAAAGCCCCGAGCGTCGATGGACGCCGGGGCTTTTCTCGTTTCAGGTCCGAAAGCACTTAGGCGTCAAGGAAGCCCATTTAGCTCCTTCAAACAGGTCGATACGGCTCACCTTCACCTCAACCCCCTCTTGAGCCATTCTCTACCCTGATCGCATGGGCATCAAGGAAGCATATCAGGATCCTCAGACGCAGCAATCCGGTGCCTTTTACCTCACTCCTCCCCAACAACATCATTCCCGCGAAGGAGGACGCGAGCGAAGCGACCGACGAAGTAAATCCAGCAGCAGAACCTGAAGAGTTATCTACCCGCTGGCGTGAACACTCCCCTAAAGGCCGAGATCAGATTAAACCATCGCTCTGTGCCATTTCCTTGACGCCTATACGGCTCCGACCGGACAAGAACGAAGTGACTGACCGAAGGTAAATCCAGGCAGCACACCCTGACCGGCTCCTACGAAGCTTACTACGAGCACCAGTGCCCCATATTCCAACCCGCCCGTGTAGGGATATACCGCCCGTGCGTCCACTCCTCTCGTACGAGCAGGTCATGCCCACCCATCTGACCCTGCCAGAACCCACGTCCACCCATCCGGTCCTGCTTCACCAAAATCCTCCTTCCACACGAGCGGCTAAAACAAAATCCTCCTTTGAAGGAGGACAGCCTTGCGAACGCGTCCAGCGGAGCAAGGCAGGAGGATGTCGCACCCGGTTAGGAATAGCGAACAGCCTGAATCAATCAGAATCCTCCCAACAACGTCATGCCCATGAAAATGGACGCGAGCGGAGCGACCGACGAAGTAAATCCAGGCAGCACAACCTGAAGAACTACCTACCTCACTGGCGTAAGCACTCCCGTAAAGACCGAAATCTGATCAAACCAAAGCTCTACGTCATTTCCTGGACGCCTGTGCGGCCCGAGAATAGGGCCGCAGCACCATTCCGCATTGTAATATGCGCCGGATAGTATTTCGTTGCAGCGCGGCAGGTGCTATATTGCCGGCCACAGTTGAAACGCAAAGAGATCAATTATGAAGTCTATACAGAACCCGTTCCGCACCCGTACGCTTGGTTCCATCGTGCTCGGCCTGGTCGCGTTGACTGCGGCCGCCCTCGTACTGCCCAACCCGGATCTCACCTACACGACGACGACCCGCATCGAGCTGTCCGGTGCTCTTGGCAGAGCCGTCAATATGCTGTCGAGACTGGGCGGTGGATCGAATGAGATCACAGAAACCGTATACCTCCGGGGTAACACCATGCGGAGGGACACGGATCAGCAGTCCACCATCATTGATCTCGATGGAGAACGCTACATCACGCTCGATAACAGGAACAAAACTTACTCCGTCATAACCTTCGCCGAGTTCCAGCAGCAGATGGAGGAGATGGTCCGGGAGGCCGAGGAGGGCGCGCAACAGGCGGGGCAGGACGCAGGACATGCACCGGCTCAGAGCGACGTAGACGTGTCGTTCGATATAAAAGTGGACCGTACCGGAAAGAAGCAGACCATCCAGGGCTTCAATACCGAACAGGTCTTCATGACCGTCTCCGCGAAGTTCTCCGACAAGACCGCCGATGCTTCCGGAGGACCCTCCGAGGGCACGCTGGTGATCGCTATGGAACTCTGGATGGCCAACCAGCTGGACGCGTTTGATGAAGAGACCGCGTTCTACCAGCGCATGGGCGAGCGGATGGGGCAATCCATGCTGCAGTCGGGGCAGAACCTCTACGCCAGCATGGGGCAGATAATGGCCCAGCATCCCGGCATGGCGGAGGGCCTGGAGAAAGCCGCCGAAGAAGCCTCCAAGCTGGAAGGGCGTGAGGTCAAGAGCACGACCCGCGTCGTCATGGTGCCCCAGGGCGTAACCTTCACACCGGCTATGGCCTTCGCCGAACCGGAAGAAAAACCCGCCGAGCCGAAGTCCGGGCGTGCCCGCGGTCTCGCCAGAGGTCTCCTCAAACAGGCCATCGGCGCAGGCAACGCCAACGAACCGCAGGACGAAAACACCCCGGCGAAACCCGCCACCATCATGACCATAACGACGGAACTGAGCAGCTACCAGACCGCTCCCATCGCTCCCTCTATCTTCGAAATCCCCTCTGACTACCGCCAGGTCGAATCCCCGTTCGGCAGCAGGTAATCCGGAATTACTCCGGCACCCCACGCCGCACCGCTGCAATCTCAACCGTACGAAAGCGGGCAAACAGTCCCGAAAAGGAAATACCGAGCCTTACGAGATTGCCGCGCCCCCTGCAGGGGGCGCGGCAATCTCGTAAGGAATAATTGAACCCGGCCAGATTGCTTCGTCGGCTACAGCCTCTCGCAATGACACCTCTCTGTCATCCAACTGCCATAGAGACTTGGCACCGCCACGCCCTGAACCCACGTCCATCCATCCGGTCCTGCTTCACCAGAATCCTCCTTCGACCCAAGGCCGCTAAAACAAACTCCTCCTTGGACACGAGCCGCTAAAACAAAATCCTCCTTCGAAGGAGGACAGCCTTGCGGACGCGTCCAGCGGAGCAAGGCAGGAGGATGTCAGCCCCGCAAAGCAATACCCGATGCCCCGAGCAAACCAAAACCCTCCCAACCAATGTCATTCCCGCGAAGGCGGACGCGAGCGAAGCGACCGACGAAGTAAATCCAGGCAGCACAACCTCAAGGCTACCTACCCGCTGGCGTGAGCACTCCCGTAAAGGCCGAAATCAGACTAAACCAGAGCTCTGGGCCATTTCCTTGACGCCCATGCGACCCCGACTGGGAATCCAGCCAGCACAACCAACAGGGCTTCTAAAACGTCACCGTCCAGCACACACCCAACCGCTCCCTCGAGGGAGCAGTCGCGTAAGCGACTGAGGGCGTCCTCCACCCCACCAGCCAGAAAACTCCCCTCGACCGCTGACCGCCCCACCCCACATATGTAGGTTATTAGAATAACCTCGACACAGCCCTCTTTCTTCCGTACCCTCCCCGGTTGATCCCTCCCGAATCAAACCACGAGAGCCCCATGCCTCCCCGCCCCACCCGCGCCAAACCCGCATTCCGTGTGCAATCTGTGCCATCCACTCGTCACTCGTACTTCGTCACTCGTACTTCGTACTTCCGTTGTGCCATCTGTGCCATGAGCAATACCGACGCTCTCCTGCTCAGACCTGACAGGTTTCCAAAACCTGTCAGGTCTCATACCCAACCGCATACACATATTTTCGTGTGCATTTTGTGCCATGCCCCACCCGTACCTCCTCATGCCCCGTCCCGCCAATCCAAAATCCGCAACGCCTGCAAGCGACAAATTCGTCCAGTTCGTTACACTCGCGTTACACGGGCACCCGAACACCCGAATGCCTATCTCTCTAACTCTTCCGCACATATATCCCGAAACGAAAGCCCCGCCCACGGGTAAAACTCCCGTTTTGCGCTTCCCCGTCCGGCTGAAGTGCGCCACCTGCTACACATCTGTTTCGGAATGGACGACCGCATCATCATTCGAGGCGCCCGCGAGCACAACCTGAAAAACATCGACCTCGACATCCCCCGCGGCAAGCTCGTCGTGATCACGGGACTGTCCGGCTCCGGCAAATCCAGCCTTGCCTTCGATACGATCTACGCAGAAGGACAGCGGCGCTACATGGAGAGCCTAAGCGCCTACGCCCGCCAGTTCCTCGGCGTCATGGAGCGGCCCGACGTAGACTTCATCGACGGTCTCTCGCCGGTCATCGCCATCGAACAGAAGACGGTCAGCCGTAACCCGCGCTCTACCGTCGGCACCGTCACCGAGATCTACGACTTCCTCCGCCTCCTCTTCGCCCGCGCCGGCACGGCCTACTCGTACATCTCCGGCAAGCCGATGCGGAAACAGTCGGACGATGAGATCATCGACGGCATTCTGGCCTTTCCGGAAGGCACCAAGCTCTATATCCTGGCCCCTGTCGTGAAAGGCCGAAAAGGCCATTACCGCGAGCTGTTCGAGCAGATCGCCCGGCAGGGCTTCGAACGCATGCGAGTGGACGGCGACCTTCGGGAGATCACGGCGGGCATGAAGGTGGATCGCTACAAGACGCACGACATCGAGATCGTCGTTGACCGCCTCGTCATCAAAGAGGGTATCCGCCCGCGTGTCAGCCAGTCCGTGGAGACGGCTCTGGGGATGGGCAATGGGATGCTCATTGCCCAGGTGGTCGGCGGACCGGAAGGTGTGGACGTTCGGGACTACCTCTTCAGCCGCCACCTGTTCAGCCCGGAAGACGGCATTTCCTACGACGATCCTTCACCGAACACCTTCTCCTTCAACTCGCCTTACGGCGCGTGCCCTATCTGTAACGGCCTGGGCTCCCGGCTGGAAATAGATCTTGATCTGGTCATCCCGGACCCGAAAAAGACCATTGCCGAAGGCGGCATCGCGGCGCTCGGCAAGCCGCGTGACATCTGGATCTTCAGCCAGCTGGCCGCCGTCGCGGAGGCGTACGGGTTCAACTACAACACGCCACTCGAACGGTTCACGCCAGAGCAGATGCACGTGCTGCTCGAAGGGGCAGGGGAGGAGCAGTTCGATATCGTCTACCACTACAAGGATCGCGAGGTGCGCTACAAGCATCGCTTCGGCGGTGTTTACCAGCACATCTGGCATACGTATGAGAATACGAACTCGTCCGGGCAGCGGAAGTGGGCCGAGGCGTACATGCGCCAGATGCCGTGCAAATCGTGCGGCGGCAAGCGGCTCAAACCGGAGAGCCTCTCGTACCGGATCGGTGATAGGAACATTGCCGATCTCGTACAGATGGACCTGTACACGCTCGCTCGGTTCTTCGACGAGGTGGAACTGGGCGAGCGCCAGTGGACCATCGCCCGGCCCATCATCAAGGAAATCCGGGAACGGCTTGGCTTCCTTATCGACGTGGGCGTCGGATACCTGACACTGGATCGGTCGGCGCGGACCCTCTCCGGCGGGGAGAGCCAGCGCATCCGCCTCGCCACACAGATCGGAACGCAGCTGACCGGTGTGCTCTACATCCTCGACGAGCCCAGCATCGGCCTCCACTCCCGCGATAACGACCGGCTCATCCGTTCGCTCAAGCAACTCCGCGATCTGGACAACTCTGTGCTCGTCGTGGAGCACGACCGGGATATGATCGAGGCGGCGGATTTCGTGGTAGACATTGGGCCGGGTGCCGGGGAGCGGGGCGGGCATGTGCTCGGCGCGGCTCCGCCCGATCGCCTGCCGCTCGGCACGAACGGGCAGAAGAGCCTTACCGTCGCTTACCTGCGCGGCGACCGGCACATCTATATGCCCGAACGCCGCCGCACCGGCAATGGGCACACGCTCAAACTCTACGGCGCGACAGGCCACAACCTCCGGGGCGACACGCTGGAGATCCCGCTCGGCACACTCACCTGCGTCACAGGCGTTTCCGGTTCCGGCAAGTCCAGCCTCATCAACCAGACGCTCTATCCCATCCTCGCCCGGAAATTCAGCGGGGCGCAGATCGTCCCACTGCCCTACGAACGTATCGAGGGGATGGAGTACGTCGATAAGGTCATCGATATCGACCAGAGCCCCATCGGGCGCACCCCGCGTTCAAACCCGGCCACGTACACCGGGCTCTTCGGGCACATCCGCGACCTTTTTGCCCTCCTGCCCGAATCCAAGATCCGGGGGTACAAGCCGGGGCGCTTCTCCTTCAACGTGAAGGGCGGGCGGTGTGAGACGTGCAAGGGGGCCGGTATCGTGAAGCTGGAAATGAACTTTCTGCCGGACGTGTACGTGCCGTGCGAAACGTGCAAGGGACGCCGATACAACGCGGAAACCCTGGAGGTGCGCTACAAAGGGAAGAACATCGCCGAAGTGCTGGACATGACGGTTGATGAGGGCCTGGAGTTCTTCGAGAACGTGCCCCGCATCGAGCGGAAGCTCCGCACCTTGCAGTCCGTGGGCCTCGGCTACATCCGGCTCGGCCAGCAGGCTACGACTATCTCGGGCGGCGAAGCCCAGCGCGTTAAACTCGCGAAGGAGCTCTCTCGCCCCGGAACCGGACGCACGCTCTACATCCTGGATGAGCCCACGACGGGCCTCCACTTCGAGGACATCCGCCACCTCCTGGCCGTGCTCCGCGCGCTCGTGGGTAAAGGCAACACCGTACTCGTCATCGAGCATAACCTGGATGTCGTCAAGGTCGCCGATCACGTGATCGACCTCGGGCCGGACGGCGGCGAAGCGGGCGGGCGTATCCTCTTCTCGGGGACGCCGGAACAATTGGCCGAGCAGGACACCCCCACGGGCCGCTACCTCAAACCCGAACTGGAACGCTCCGTCCGAGGTATCGAGGAAGAAGCCATCGACCTCGACCAGCTTGCCGGAGAGGACGAGGACACGGACGAGGAACCCGAAGGGGAGGAGTCGGAGGAAGAAGGGGAGACTGTGGCGTAGCCTCTCGTTTAGGCTGAACGCTGGCTCACCTGGACGGCTTTGCCGGGATCTCCTTCCCCATCCTGGTATCTATTTGCTCGCGCAGGCGGCGTTGTGCCTCCATGAACTCGTCCTCTGAAACGGGAACGATGCGTGAGGCGGCATCCTGGTCGGCCCCGTAACCGGATACAATCAGGAGAAAGCGGTAGTCCGAGGATGGCGCGGTATACTGTTCCACGAACCGAACGGGACCGGGGGGATTGGCCAGCACCTTCTTGAGGTCGTCGGCCGAGACCAGAGGCGCGCGCCGGTCGCCCAGACGCAGGAACACACCCTCCTCTGTTGCCTCTACCGTTCCCATATCGTCCCGGAAAGCCAGACCGGCCTTTTGCTCCGCCAGATACTGTCCCACATCGATGGTCTTGTGTACCGTGTCCCATCGCGCCCAGTCACCAAGCGTGGTCGTATCCCGGTGCAGGGTCTCCCGAAGGAGATGTTGCTCCACGATGGATCCGGTGGTCGCATCGAATGTCGTGAGGTACTGGCGTTCCGTAAACTCGTAGTAACTGCCGGGATTCTTGTGTTCGAAGATATAGGAGATGTAAATCTGATCGTTCGCGCCCAGCAACACTTCGCGTGTCCACGTGGACGGGTTCGGTGTGCGCGCAAACGAGATATAGGCCAGGAACGCCAGAGCAACCGGCGCAAGGATGCGAATAGGTCGAAGCATGGCTCTCAGATTAATCAGCCAGTCAGGTTCGGAGCGTGCTCCCCGTAGTAGTGGCCCCTGACGTGGTCGAGGTTGGGCAGGTCGCGAAGCGCCCGGCTGCTGGAGAGGAAACGGATGATCTCGTCGTAGCCGCTCCGCAGTGTGCGATAGTCTCCCTGTTGGCACACGATGGTGAAACTGTACAGGCGATGCCCGCCCTCATGGACCGTAACGCGGTACGCGCCCGTCATGTCCCGGTCGAGTCGTACGTCGAGTCCGTCATAGACGAACGCATGGATGAGCCGCCCCGTAGGGATCACGCGGCTCGCCTCGGCCTGCTCGATGCGTGCGAGTTCCGCATCCAGATCACAGGCGGGCGGCGCGATCTCATCCCTGCCGAATGGCAGGTGCCGTCGTAATCGGGCCAGGAAGTTCATCGTGACACTCCGGAGTAGGATCGATCAGTGCGGCGCAATCCACGGCCGTTTCTACGGCCCTGCCGACCTGTTCGGCCACGCGTGGTGCGCTGTGCCTTTGTACCCGCTCGTACTCGGTACGTTGCAGGCTGCGAACCTTCTCCGGGGTATACCTTACCGAGATCGTCCTTCTTTCTGCCGCCGGTCGGCATAAGCGGCGGCGTCCTCCTGGTTCTTGAAAAAAGTGAACTGGTTGAAACGGCCACCTACGGTCAGATCGTCGCGGATCTCCTTCTCGTTCTGGTAGATGACTTCGCCCGTCTCCGTATTCTCCATAACGACGAAGCCGGTATTGCTGCGCTGGCGAGCCAGGGCGTCCTGAATCTCGGCATTCGAAGTATAGCGGCCCAATTCCGTCGTTCCGCTGACCGGTTCCGGCAGGGCGTGCGCGTCGTACAGGCTCACCCGTTCCCAGCCTTCGTCATCATGGCGCACGTGGATGCCCGTCCGGGTAATCGGATGCCCTTCCACGGTAACGTCCGATGGCATCGGGGCCTGGACGCTCGTACTGACCTCCTGCTCGGGCGTCTCACCGCGGTGCTTTCCCGCTATGGGGATATCGCTATAATGCTTGTCCATATTCATGTGCTCAACTGAGGAAGGTGTACGGACTGGATTCGTATACCTGCTGCGAACCCTTCAGATACCCGGTCGATCATAACCATGGTGTAATACCGGTCCAGGACGGCCGATAGCGGTTGGGTAGAATCCACATTCCTCATATCGTGTCACGCCGTGCCGATCGGGAATCGTGTGGAACCGGGTCGGACAACAGTCCCCTCCCACACATTCAAATTGACTAGGCTTGCTGGACGGGATATTTTGCCTTGTCCGTCCGTCTCTTTCTCCGGACTCTTATCTGATCGAGCAACGGCATGAGTGAAAAACTGGCTCCCGCGGCGTCAGAAGAGCCTTCTGTTCAGCCATTCATCCCGGCGTCGCAGTCATTGCCGGAGATCACGGTCAAAGCCTTCGTATTGGGCTTTATCCTCGCCGCTATCCTGGCCGGAGCCAATGCATATCTGGGACTGAAGGTGGGGATGACGGTGTCTGCCTCCATTCCTGCAGCCGTCGTCTCGATGGCGATCCTTCGGTTCTTTCGTAACTCCAACATTCTGGAGAACAACATCGTCCAGACCATTGCCTCGGCTGGCTCTTCGCTCTCGGCGGGCGTCATCTTCACGCTTCCGGGCCTCATCCTCCTGAACTACTGGCAGGGTTTCCCCTTCATAGCCACATTTGCCATTGCGTTCATAGGGGGCATTCTGGGCATCTTCTTTTCCATTCCGCTGCGTCGTGCCCTGGTCCTGGAAGCGGGATTGAAGTTTCCTGAGGGCCTGGCAACGGGCGAGGTGCTGAAAGCGGGGAGCAAAGGCGGGCAGGGCGTGAAAGCCATCGCCGCGGCAGGGTTCGCTGCAGCCTTTCTGAAGCTGTGCCAGACGGGGTTTAAGGTCGCCGCATCGCCCGTCACGGGGGCTGTGAGTGTCGGGCGTTCCATCTTTGGTGCCGGGCTGGATCTCGGACCGGCCCTGCTGGCCGTCGGCTACATCGTCGGGATGGACATCGGGACAGTCATTCTGGCAGGAGGCATCATCTCGTGGATCTTCGCCATTCCCATCTTCATGGCCGTGGCAGACCCTGCAACGGTCCAGAGCATCGTGGGGGATGCGACCGGCTACGATGCTGCAGGAGCCATATGGTCGGCTCGCATTCGCTACCTGGGCGTGGGGGCGATGGCAGTAGGCGGGTTCTGGGCGCTCATCGAACTCGTCAAGCCAATCACGGCTGGCATTCGGTCTTCTCTGGCCGCCATGCAGCAGGCGCGTGGAGGGGGTGAATCCGAAATCCCGCGTACGGAACGGGACATTCCGTTTAATGTGGTGCTCATTAGCACCGTGGTGCTGGCCATTCCGCTCTTTTTGGCCTTCATCTTCATCATCAACCCGAGTGAATTGGGCATTTCGACGGGGCTGTACATAGGCACCATCGTCCTGAGCTTCGGATTCGCACTCTTCGCCGGGTTCATCTTTTCTTCGGTGGCGGGCTACATGTCGGGCCTGGTCGGCTCCTCCAATAACCCGATTTCGGGCGTGACCATCGCTACCATCCTGGCCATCTCGCTCATTCTCCTGAGCGTTCTCGGCTTGCAGATCGATTTTAGCATCGATGTAGGCCGGGCCACGTCTGCGGCGGCCACGGCTATCCTCGTTGGCGCCGTGGTATGCTGTGCTGCCGCCATCTCGGGCGATAACCTGCAGGATCTGAAAGCCGGTCAGATTGTGGGGGCGACTCCATGGAAGCAGCAGGTCATGCTCATGGTCGGTGTGTTTGCCTCGGCGCTGGTAATCTCGCCCGTGCTGGATCTCCTGTTTCAGGCATATGGACTCGGTGGCGTGCTGCCCCGGCCGGGCATGGATGAGTCGGAGATGCTCAACGCGCCGCAGGCAACACTCATGAGTTCGGTGGCCAATGGAGTATTTTTGCGCAGCCTGCCCTGGCCCATGATCGGCATCGGGGCCGTCATCGCCGTAGCAGTCATCATCCTCGACAAGATGCTGGAGGCCCGGGGGGCAACCTTCCGGGCGCCTGTGCTGGCTGTAGCCGTGGGTATCTACCTGCCCATCGATGTGACAGCACCTATCTTCGTAGGCGGTCTTGTGGCATGGGCCGCCGGACGGCACCTGGCCAGGCGGCAGGCACAACTCGGCCAGGAATTCGACGAGATCCATCAGAAAGATGCCGGACGGGGAGTCTTGTTCGCCTCAGGTCTGATCACCGGTGAGGCACTCATGGGCATCCTGCTCGCAATCCCCTTCGCGCTGGCGGAAAACACGAGCGTGTTGGCGGTCCCATTTGAGTCTCTGGGAATTTCCCCCGAGGCTGTCGGTGTGATCACGACCACGGTCGGGGTAGCCGCCTACGCCGGATTCATCGTCTGGCTCTACCGAGTAGCCCGGTCTGATTGAAGGCTGGTATGAGGAACGCTCTTGCCACTTTTTCCAAACTCTGCGTGACGCATCTCAGCCGTCCGTCCTTACCATCTTTTGACCCGCAGATATTCCTGTCCAGAACTACGCACTACGCATGAAACTCACGTATTTCGGCCATTCTGCGTTTCAGATCGAAACGAACGGGACGACCCTGCTATTCGACCCGTTCATCACGGGTAATCGGCACGCCGTAGGAAAGGTCTCGCCGGATCAACTCAATCCTGATGTCATCCTGCTGACGCACGCGCACGGAGATCACTGGGGCGATACGCCGGACATTGCCCGGCGTACCGGTGCGCTCATCGTCGCAACGCACGAGATCGTGGAATATATCGCTAGGAACCATGGGCACGAGAACTCCCATGCGATGAATACGGGCGGATCGTGGGAGTTCGATTGGGGGCGGGTCAAACTGACGTATGCACGGCACTCCTCCTCCTTCCCGGATGGCACCTATGGCGGCAACCCCGTTGGTTTTCTGCTCGAGATCGAAGGTAAGATCATCTACAACACAGGAGATACCTGCCCGTTTTCGGAGATGGCGTGGATCGGGGAAGATCATGACGTCGATCTCATGCTGACCCCCATCGGAGGTAACTTTACACAGGGACCGGAAGACGCGGTACGATCCGTACGTATGGTGAAACCCAGGCTAACCGTGCCGCTCCACTACAATACGTTCCCACCCATCGAGATCGATATGAACCGCTGGACACGTGCCATGGCAGAGGCGCAGTTCGAAACAAAAGTTCTCGGAGCGGGGGAAACGCTTCATTTGTAGTGGCGTATTTGCTTCAAATTTGCTACATAGTGACGGTGCGCTGGAGGTTTGCCGGTAGGTTGTGAGTGCCTCATGCGCGGGGTTCGTCCTTCACGCTTTCGGCCCGAGGAACACCATGGTTCGCATCGGCCACATCGTCCCAGGTAGGAGTATTCGTATGCTCCTTGGCCTCGGCTTGTTAGCCGTAGGCGGGGCCATGCCGGATCCTAGCCTTGCCCAGCGTCCCTTCGCCGTACACGATCCGTTCTACCGGGGTGAGACGGCGCGCCGCCCCTTCTATGACGGCTATGCGTTCACCACGGAAGTCTCGTACCGTTCGCCCGGCGCATCCATCCGCCCGGATCCGCTCGGCCTGAGTTTCCGCCTGGAGTACCAGCTTGCTCCGAAGATCGACATCGGTGCCGTGCTGGATGCGGCCGGAAGTAATACCGGCCGCACGATCGCATTGAGCTGGCTGACGTTTAAGTATTACGAGACGGAAGAGAACACGGACTATGCGTTCCGCCTCGCTGTCGATCCCGCAACGGACGGACGCCTCGGTAACCCGCAGGTAGATGCCGCCTTCCTTTCGACGACGCTCCTGGCTCCCAATCTCTCGGCCGACTATGCCGTTGGCCTGCGTCGCGTCCGGGTAGGTTATCAAGAAATCACGACCCGCTCGGTAGAACTGGACGGGTCCACAGCAATCCCCGAACGCCCCACGCTGACGGACATCACCTATACGCGTGCGCTCGGGTGGGAATTTCATTCCATGGCGCAGTATTCGCTGCTCCTCAATCCCGCACGCAGCAACATCTTCGTTTCCGGTTTGCTCTATCTCGGGCAGTATGATATCGTCGAGACTTCACTGAACCAGCATGCTTTCGAAGCAGGAGGAGGGGGGCCGGCTACTCCCGGCGAGATCCTCGATGAGGCCATGAACGGTGAAACGGGTGAGGCACCCAGGGAGCACAATGCGGGCGCCGTCTGGATTCGCTCCGGCATCGAATACAACCGGCCCGGTTACCAGATCATGCCGTTCATGAGCTATGCGCTCAAACAGTGGGCACCCGCTAGTGATAATCATCCCGCACGTCTCAGTTTCGGCTTGCGTTTCATGTTGCGGTAACCTGTGCCGTATGTTGGGGAGATCCGCTGCTGCTCCGTATGGCTTGCGCCGTTCCGGGTAGCCAGGCCCCTGAAGATCAGTTCCCGCACAGCGTAATGCGCATTGGTATCCTCTCTGACACGCACGGCTACTTTCATCCCGAACTCCCCGACATCTTCGAAGACACGGATCTTATTCTGCACGCGGGCGACGTAGGCACGCCTGAGATACTGGACCGGCTCGAAGCCATAGCCCCCGTTCGGGCGGTGTGGGGCAACATCGACGGTCAGGACATCCGCCGCCGGATACCTGAACACCAGCACTTCGAGATTGAGGGACTCCGGTTCTGGATGACGCACATCGGCGGCAGGCCGGGGAAGTGGGCGGCGGGGATCGGACCGGCACTCCGCCGGAATCCGCCGGATGTGTTCATTTGTGGTCACAGTCATATCCTGCGCGTGGAACGTGTGCCGGAGTTGGGAGGTATGCTCTTCGTCAACCCCGGCGCCGCGGGACAGCAAGGCTTTCATAAGGTCAAGACGTGTATACGCCTGGAAGTGACCGATGGCATGCTCGCCCACGCTGAAGTTGTCCACCTCGACCCGTAAGTTCATCCGGCTAGTCGCATATCGCAGCGCAATTCGGCGTATCTTGGGGAGCCTTACCCCCTGAAAACTCCTCATGCCCGATATCTCCTCTCACGTTCAGCGTACCGAGCGGTTCGATCTGAATGCGCTCTATGAGACGAGCCGGCTCCTCAGTGCCTCGCTTGATCTGGAGTTCGTCCTGAACAACCTGCTTCTTACGGCCATGAGCAAACTGCTCGTGACCCGTGGTGCGGCGTTTCTGTTCGATCCACTGGAGCAGGCCTACAGGGCGGCCTCGGTCAAGGGGATGCAGGGCTTGAAACGAGGCGATCTCGTTCGGATGAGCGAAATCCGAACGGATCATGTACTGGAGCGCGAGGCCGTTCCGGAGGCTTTGGCGGCTTACCGTATCGTCCTGGTGATACCTGTCCGTTATGGACACCGGGAGATCGGTCTTATTGCACTGGGCAAAAAGGCGACATCGCAGCCCTTCCAAAAATCGGAGTTGGATTTCATCCAGTCACTGGTCAACATGTCTTCGGCGGCGGTGCACAACTCGCTGATGGTCGAGGAACTGCAGCAGGCCAACCGGGATCTGGATACCAAGATTCAGCAACTCAATACACTCTTCGATCTCTCGCAGGAGTTTAACGCCACCCTTGATCGGGATCGACTGGCCAAGACGCTCTCGTTCGCCCTCATGGGGCAGATGCTCGTCAGCAAGTACCTCTTTCTACTGCGCCGCACGAACACAGTGGGAGGAATACCGGACGGGGTCGAACTACACTCCATCGCATCGCGAGGGATCAAGGACCCCCAGTTGGAACGAGAACTGGTCGCAGAACTCTGCGGTCGCAAAGAGCTGTTATTGCTGGACGGCGATGACGGTATGTCTCCCGTATGGCAGCACCTCAAGCGGCGTGGGCTGTCCGTGGTGGTTCCGTTGCTCCAGCAGGGGGAGCCCTGTGGTATTCTGTGCCTGGGACCGAAAATGACGGGGCAGCCCTACGGGCCGGATGACATCGAGTTTCTATACTCCCTGGGCAACCTGGCACTTGTCTCCATCCAGAACTCGTATCTCGTCGAGGAGCAGATAGAGAAGGAGAAGCTGGAAGAAGAAATGCGGCTCGCCCGGTCCATCCAGGAGAAGCTGCTGCCTCAGGAGATGCCCACGTTGCCCGGCATAGAGGTAGCTACACTTGCTCTGCCGAGCCGGATGGTGGGGGGCGACTACCTCGATGTGGCGACGCTCGATGGCGACCGCCTGCTGGTGGCCATTGCCGATGTGACGGGGAAAGGCATGCCTGCCTCGCTCCTGATGGCGAACCTGCAGGCCTGCCTCCATGTCCTCTTTCCGATGGACATTACGCTGGAGGAGGCCACCATGCACATCAACCGTGTCATCTGTGAGAACACGACCCACGACAAGTTCATCACGTTCTTCTGGGGCATTTACAACACGGAAGACCGCACCCTGCAGTACGTGAATGCCGGCCATAATCCACCCATGCTGGTGAGAGCGAACGGAGACGTGGAGCTGCTGGAGAAAGGTGGCCTGCTGCTGGGCGTAATGAAGGGTTTGCCTTACGAGCGCGGTATCGTAGCCCTTGCTCCCGGCGATCTGCTCGTACTCTATACCGATGGTGTAACCGAAGCGATGAGCCTGGACAGCGAGGAATATGGAGAGAAACGGTTGGAGCAGGTGTTACTCGCCCATCGTGAGCAATCCGCTCACGCCGTCGTAGATGCAGCCTACCACGACATCCGGAAGTTTACCAGTTACTCTCCTGTACTCAGCGATGACCTGACCATGGTCGTGGTGAAGATAACGGCGTGAGGCGTGCCGGTGCCGACAGGATGCCCTGCATTCCGAACCGTTATTTCTTTCGGGTTGCCGTCATACCGCGCAGTACCTTCGTGCCTTGCCGCCCAGCGAGAGTGTTCCTGTGACCGGCCTGACGTCGCGTTGAAAGTGAGGGGGAGTGCGTTTTTACACGGCTACCACACTCCTGACGTCATACGTGGAGGTCACATGCACCCTGATCTGGACACTTATGCCGATGCTACCGTTTTTCAGTAGGGCAGACGAAGCTCTCGGATAACGTTTCGTCTGCCCCACTGAAGAGTCATGTCCTGTAGGTGTTCAGTAGTAGCGTATATCCTCACACGGGCTGTGCCATGCGCTCTGCCTGAGTCGCCTCGAATACGCAGGTGAGCATTTCCCGATCGGCATCCGTAAAAGGAATATCCCGGCGCGCCATGACGGCTTCGGCAACCTTGAGGGCCTTATCCAATCGATATTCTGTTAGTCCGTCCTCTGGGCCTCCCCATGTGAAGGAAGGTACGTAGCGAGGAGGGAAGCCGGTGCCGTAGAGGTTACAGAACACTCCGACGACCGTACCTGTGTTGAACATGAAATTGATGCCGCACTTCGAATGGTCGCCCATGATGAGCCCGGCGAACTGCCGCCCGGTGGGTTCGTACGTGCGCGTCACAGGGTCGTACATACTGACGATCCCGTAATCGTTCTTCAGGTTCGAGTTATTCGTATCTGCACCGAGATTGCACCAGCGGCCGAGATAGGCGTTGCCGAGGTAGCCCGAATGCGCCTTGTTGGAATAGGAGAGCAGGACGGATTCGTGGACCTCTCCGTTTACCTTGCACCAGGGACCGAACGCACATGCCTCCACGTCGGCTACGGTCTTGATCTCTGAATGGGGGCCGACGTACAGGGGACCCCGAAGAATGGCGTTTTCCATGATGCGGGCATTCCGGTCGATGTAAATCGGGCCGTGTTCGGCGCTCAGGATGGCGCCCGCGCAGACGGTAGCGCCTGGTGCGATGTAGATCTGCTCGGGGTTGACCAGAATGGCGCCCTGCTGAAGCTTCACGCCGGGCCGTTCGAAGACGTTGTATCCACTCGTACATGCATCATAGTCCCGGTGGAGGGCAGGAATGAGTTCGTCCATCAGATGCCAGAGACGTCCGATCAGGCGCACCCCATCCACGTGTTCCTCCGGCATACCTTCAAACGATGCGCGCGTAACCGCATCGGACTCCACGAAGCGGCTGTTTGCGTTAGGCACCCACGCGGCGATCACCTCATCGCCTTGGACGAAAACACGTCCCGGCTCAGAGGTTCGTGCCGCCTGTTTCAGCCTGTCGAGGACCGGGCCGTTTTCTGCAACATACCGGCCATTCACAAACAATACGTCCAATCCGTCCGGGATCCGGTTGACGAGCAGATTATGCTCTTGTCCGGTAACGGATGCTATGCTTGGCCGTGCATGTAATAATACCCCGTCTGCATCGTCAAAGGCGTCCTGAATCGTTTCGAGAAGTGTACGAATGCCCAGCCGCAGGTCATATACGGCGCGAGTCAGGATGAGCGGGGCAAGGTGAGGAACGTGTTCGTCTTCAAACAGGCAAATGTACATGAAGGTCGAGGCTTCATCTGAGAAGGAACGGGCACACGCAGGACAATGAAATGTAGATAATCGGATCTATGTTCTCGTAAACAAAACCGTAACTAAACCCCGTGTCTCTTCCCGCGTATTTAATGCTTGGCCGCTACTAATGCTGAATGCGAGGCACTATCTTCCCTTAAGTTATCGAATAGCACCCCCCTTGTAAGCGTCGCGAACGAACTATCCCGTACGATCATGAAATTCTTCATCGACACCGCAGACCTTGACGAAATCAAGGAAGCCGCCGATATGGGCGTCCTCGACGGAGTGACCACGAATCCGTCTCTCATGAAAAAAGCCGGCAATGTGAACTTCCACGAGCACATCTATAAGATCTGCGAACTGGTGGATGGCGATGTGTCCGCTGAAGTGACGGCGACGGACTTCGAGGGCATCATGGCGGAAGGTCGCGACCTAGCCAAGATCCATGAGAACGTCGTAGTGAAGGTGCCGCTCATTCTGGATGGTATCAAGGCCATCAAAGCGTTCAAGGAGGAGGGGATTCGCACGAACTGCACCCTCTGCTTCTCAGCCCCACAGGCACTCATTGCTGCCAAGGCCGGTGCTGCCTACATCAGCCCGTTCATTGGACGACTCGACGATATTTCGTCGAACGGGATGGAGCTCATTCAGCAGGTCGTGCAGATCTACAACAATTACGGCTTCGAGACGGAAGTGCTGGCAGCTTCCATTCGTCACCCGCTCCACGTCGTTGAAGCAGCCCTTGCCGGGGCGGATGTCGCGACGATGCCGTTCAGCGTGATCAAGCAACTTCTCAAGCATCCGCTTACCGACATCGGTCTGGAAAAATTCTTGACCGACTGGAAGGCCTACGAGGAGAAGCTGCGAGCAGAAGCTGGTATTGCCTGATTAGTTCGTCAACTGTCTTTTGTGAGAGGCGGAGGGCTCACGTTACCGGGTCCTCCGCTTGCTTTTTCATAGACCTCCTTGCCTTCCAGCGCGAAGCTCTCGCCAATGGCAAGGGGGTGCAGGCGGCTGGAAAGGCCGTGGTAGGCCATGTATTGTTCTAGCAGTTCGATGGGTTCGTTGAGGGGCTCGTCTGCGAGATCGAAGGTGCCCCAGTGAATCGGGATGAAATAGTCGGCACAGAGTGCCTGAAAAGCGGCAACGGCCTGTGCCGGCTCCATGTGAACTGCTTCCATGAACCAGCGGGGGAGGTAGGCACCAATCGGGATGAGAGCTACATCCGGTGCACCCAGGCGTTCGCGGATTTCCTCGAAATGAGAGGCATACGCCGAGTCGCCTGCATAGTAGATGTTCAGCCTCTCACTTTTTACTTCCAGGAACCAGCTTACCCACAACGTATCGTCTCGGTTAGTGAGTCTGCGGCCTGAGAAGTGTTTGGCTGGAGTGCAGTGGAATCGAATACCGTCGGTATCGACGAACTGCCACCAGTCCAGTTCTAGCACGTTATGCGCGCCCCAGCGGCGGATCGTCCGGGCGACACCCAGCGGAGTGAGAAAGAGGGGATCGAACCGCTCTTGAATGTGGGTGATACTGTCCTTGTCCAGATGGTCGTAGTGATCGTGCGAGATGAGCACGATGCTCACCTCGGGAAGATCTTCCAGACCGATGGGGAGCGGTGGTTTCCGGTCCGGTCCAGCAAAGGAAAGGGGACTGGCGCGCCTACTGAATATCGGATCCGTGAGGATATTATATCCCGGCAACTGAATCAGGGTGGTCGAATGTCCGATCCAGGTAATCCGCAGTCGATCCGGTGGGGTCTTGAGAAACGCTGGATCTGTTTGCTGAAAAGGTGGAAGGGCGTACTGTTTCTTGCGGAAAGAGTGTGTGGTGATCCATCGGAGGGCCTTTAGCATCGGCACCTTGCGCGGCGCATCCCAGATATTCATGTACCCGCCACCCGGTCTGTGGTGCTGCTGTCCGTAGTTCGAATGGGAATGGATCTCTGGGTACATAGTAGAGGGACTTCAACCAACCGGTACCATACCGGCAGGTTAAAGCCCCTCCGGGTAAAACGGTTCTCTCTGATTGAACCGCCCCCATGTACCGATCTAGTTACCTCGGTGTGAAGTCGAGTCGCCGTTTAGCTTGAGTGTGAATGTGCAGCGCAAATTGAGCGGGTCCAACTTTAACGACATACCGGGCGCCTCGAACGACGTCGCGTCCTGCAAGGCTTTTCCTGCCTCTAACAGGAAATCGAACCGG
Organism: Rhodothermales bacterium; assembly: GCA_041690215.1. GTDB lineage: Bacteria > Bacteroidota > Rhodothermia > Rhodothermales > DASSAV01 > DASSAV01. The sequence continues at coordinate 21,591 of JAWLHQ010000006.1, read as the reverse complement.
CTTAGCCACTCCGGTAGCTCTGTAGCTGCCGGTCCGGGCTGAGGAGCAGGGTATGGACCGTCGTATTGCTCACGATCATGCGTGAGAAGAGACGGTAAGGGTTTCGCCATTACCCAGGCCTCCACAGCCTTCTCGATCAGCGTAGCCGATCTCTGTGTGCGGAAGACCGGAAAGGCTGGATCATGTGCTGTTCCTGCAGTGGGCGCGGCATGTTTGGGCGCTACCAGCCGGGGTAGGCCCGTTTGGCTGGTGGGCCGGGCTGTCATCGCAGGGGACCTCGCTATCGGTTGACTCAGGGCGATCTGCGTGGTGAGCAGCATCCCGGTAATGAGAACCGAGATCGCCCTTTCTATCTGAATCCCTGTCATATCTATGAGAAAGCATTGTTCTACTCTGTAACACCGGGATTCAACCGCTCGGGCATACTCAAGGGTGCGTCGGCCCGTGTCTCATTTTAGTGTAAGTATTTGTCCTACAGGTGTTTGTATGTGTTTGGATGATTGCTCTCATCTATGCTAGAATGCATACGGCGCTCTCTCTGGAGAGAAACAATTTGTGATAAGCTTTGTATGGAAAATGGTTGTACTTGTCACTCGTTGGGGCGACGCGGATGCGTGAACAGGCGCATTTAGCGGCGCCCGTTCCACTTTCTTTCTACGGTACATGATTTTTCTCGCGCTTGGGGCGACCGAGGCGATCGGTGCGAGCAGCCACTTCCTGAAAATCGAGGACACCGGAATCATCCTCGACGCCGGAGCGGATCCGGAGCAGGACGGCCCGGCATCCATTCCCGAATTCGATTTGATTCGCAAAAACCCGGGCTGGTACGTCGACCACGCGATTATCACGCATGCGCACCACGATCATATGGGGGCACTGCCCCTGCTCATCAAGAGTTTCCCGCACGTCCTCGTTCACATGACGCGTGCCACGCGTGACCTGGCTGATCTACTCCTGCCTGCTTCCGCCCGGCTACAGCGCCGGAAACTGAAGGAGGGCTCGGCTGCTTTCGATCCGCTGTTTTCGGAAGAGGAACTGGAGGCGTACAGTTATCTCTACATGACGCATGAACTGGAGGAAGAATTTGATCTGAGCGGCGTGCGATCCCGTGTTCCGGTGAAGGGCATGTTCTATAACGCCGGGCATGTACTCGGTGCGGCTGGTGTTCTCCTTTCGAGTGCCAACGGTCCTCGCGTCTTCTATACGAGCGACACGAGCCTGCGTCCGCAGGCGATCATTCCGGGTGGTGACTATCCGGATGAACCTGTAGACGTGTTGATCCTCGAATCGACCCTCGGAGCGGATGAGGAGGCGGAGAATACGACTCGGCGCATGGAGGAGCAAAACTTCGAGCTTGCGATCAAACGCACGATCGAACGTGGCGGTACCGTACTCATCCCCGTGTTCGCGCTTGGACGGGCGCAGGAGGTATTAGCCCTCATCGACCGCGCCAAGAAGCGGGGGCGTATTCCTGATGAGATTCCGGTGTACACGGCGGGATCCATGCGTGCTGTTGCTGAGATCTACGACAAGACGCGTTTCGTCACGCCACGGCTCAATCCTGATTTTCTGGTGTATGGAGTAGAACAGCGGCGGATTCCGAGAAGCATGGCAGCCAAGCTGAACGCGCTCGCTGAGCCGAGCATCCACCTCGTGAGCAGCGGAATGATGTTCGAGCGGACGCTATCAAATGAACTCGCTCAGGGGCTCATCGAGGATGAAAAGAATGCCGTCCTGCTCGTCGGATTCGCCAAGGAAGATTCTCCGGCTGCGAGATTACTGGAGGCCGCTCGGCAGGGCAAGGGAACGGAGGTCGTCATCGATCCTATGGTCGGGCCGCAACCAGTCAATTGCGAAGTGCAACGCTTTCGATTCAGCGGGCACAGCCATAGGCGTGACCTCATCCAAATCGTAGAGATGCTCAAGCCGAAGAAAGTGGTTCTCGTCCACGGAGAAGAGCCGGCTAAGCAATGGATGTCGGATAATATTCGTTTCTACTATCCGGAAACCGAGGTCATTATCCCCAGAGTAGGCGAGCCGATCGAGATATGAGGGGAGCCCTCGTTGTCCGTATACCCTGTTGAAGCCCCATACGGGCTTGTTTGCTTCCTGAGCCGGAGGTTATCATTTTCTGGATGCGCATTGTTCGTCACCGATTCCCCCGGTTCTGATTCCGAGATGGCGAGACAGGATACGGGTTGGCAGAGGGTGTGGCGTATAGCGTATCTCAGAGTATTAAGCGGGATACCGTAGTAACCTCCACCGATTCAACGCGTTCATGCAAGGCACGCTGACACCGCTATCCGATTTTGCGGACGCACTCTCTCCACATATACAGGGCGAACTGCGGACGGACACGATGACCCGTGCGCTCTATGCCACGGATGCCAGTCTCTACCAGATGATGCCGCTGGCCGTGCTCGTGCCCCGTCACATCGAGGATGTGCATGCGGCGGTTGAAGCGGCTCAACGTTATGGAATCCCGGTGCTTCCCCGGGGCGGCGGCTCGTCACTGGCCGGGCAGACTGTCGGAACGGCCCTCGTCATCGACTTCTCCAATCACCTCAACGCGATCCTGGAGATCAACCCTGAAGAACGGTGGGCACGCGTGATGCCGGGGCTCGTGCTCGATACACTTTCGTCAGCCCTTCAGCCGCATGGGCTTATGGTTGGTCCCGACCCGGCAAGTAGCAACCGTGCCACGCTGGGCGGCATGGTGGCTAACAATTCCACAGGTACGCACTCCATTCTCTACGGCAACGTCATCAACCACATCCATTCGGTGAAGGCCTTACTCGCCGATGGCTCGGCAGTGCATTTCGGTCCGGTAGATCCCAGTGGTTGGGCGGAGCGCTCCCGGCGTTCCGGGTTGGAGGGCGACATCTATCGCGGCCTTACACGGCTAGTGGAAGAGCGAGGAGCCATCATAGAACGGGATACGTCGAAGCACTGGCGCCGCAACACGGGTTACCGTCTGGAGTACCTCCTCCGCGATGAACGCAACCTTGCCCACCTTCTATGCGGGAGCGAGGGGACCCTCGGTGTCATTACGGAGCTGACGATCGGCCTCGTCCCGCAGCCGAAGCGGACGGCGCTTGCCGTGGCGCAGTTCCACACCCGGCGTGATGCGCTCCGATCCGTCACGTCGATTCTCGAAACGGAGCCCAGCGCCATCGAGCTGTTCGATGAAAATGCGATCCAACAGACCCGCCTGGCTCCGGGGTATGCGCATCGGCTTACGTTTCTGGAAGGAAATCCCGGAGCCATCCTGGTCGTCGAATACTATGGCGAGACCGACGCGGAACTGAGGGATAAGGCGGAGCGGCTCCGGCAGAAAATGCTGCGGGAAGGGCACGGCTACGCCATCGTTCCGGCTATCACGCCTCAGCAGATGGCCAACGTGTGGACGATTCGAAAGGAGGGGCTGGGCCTCATCATGAGCGTGAAAGGCGATGCGAAGCCGCAGGCTTTCATCGAGGATGCGGCCGTCCCCGTCGAGCATCTGGCGGATTACATCGAAGAACTGGAGGAGGCCGTCGAGCGGCTGGGGACGCGCATGGTGCTCTACGCACATGCTTCTGCCGGTTGCCTTCACGTGCGCCCGTTCATCAATACGAAGGACGCCCGCGACGTCATCCGGATGCGCGACATCGCGCAGGCATCCATGGAACTCGTCCGCAAGTACGGCGGAGTGGTCTCGTCTGAGCACGGCGAGGGGCTGGCACGAAGCTGGCTGAATGAGCAGTTGCTGGGTCCGGAGCTATACGAAACGAACCGACAGCTCAAGCGCCTCTTCGATCCGAAAGGGATACTCAATCCCGGCAAGAAGGTGGACGCGCCGCCCATGACGGAAAATCTCCGGATGGGGCCCGATTACCAGGTGATCCCGACGATCGAGGTAATGGATTTCTCCGAGCATGGAGGTTTTCAGCAGGCGATCGAACTCTGCAACGGCAATGGCGCCTGCCGCAAGCTCCAGAACGGAACCATGTGCCCGAGTTACATGGTCACGTACGACGAGGAGGATACGACGCGGGCGCGCGCCAATGCCCTGCGTGCGGCCATGTCCGGCGAAATCCCGCACGAGGAGCTTACCGGTCAGCGGATGTACGACGTGATGGATCTCTGTGTGATGTGCAAGGCGTGCAAGACGGAGTGTCCGTCCAATGTGGACATGGCGAAGATCAAGACGGAGTGGCTGCGTAAATACTGGGAGGCAAACGGTCTTCCGCAGCGCACGCGGTTCTTTGCGTATATGCCGTTCATTGTCCGGAAGCTCTCGAACACGCCGCTGGCCAAGGCAGGGAACTGGTTCAACGGTCTGAAGCTCACGCGGAAGGCATTCGAGCGTACACTGGGCGTCAGCACGAAACGCGAACTGCCGCCGGTCGCGCCGGAGTCGTTCACGGCATGGTTCAAGAAACGGCAGTGGCGCACAGACGGAACACCGGTCGTGCTCTTTGCCGATACCTTCTACAACTACAACCACCCCGAAGTGGCGCAGGCTGCGGCGGAGTTTCTGGACCGGACGGGTTTTCGCGTGATCGTTCAGGACGAGCGAGCCTGCTGCGGGCGTACGCTGCTCTCGAAAGGCCTCGTAACGGAGGCGCAGCAACTCGCTTTGAAAACCCTGGAATTGTTATATCCGTACGTCGAACAGGGGCTGCCGATCATCGGCCTGGAGCCGAGCTGCATTCTGACCTTCCGCGATGAGTTCCTGGCACTTCTTCCCGGTGAACCGCGTGCGAGGCTGCTCGCGCAGCAGGCACTCACCTTCGAGGAATTCGTGGTACAGCAGCAGGCGGCGGGGGCCTTTGCCGGTGTTCAGTGGAAAAAGGAACCACGGAGCGTGCTCGTGCACGGACACTGCCACCAGAAGGCGCTCGTAGGCATTACTCCCTCGGAACAGTGTCTGTCGATTCCAGGCTATACGGTCGCAACGGTGGACTCAGGCTGTTGCGGTATGGCAGGCTCGTTCGGCTACGAGAAGGAGCACTACGAAATATCTATCGCCATGGCCGAACGGCGGCTTGCGCCAGCTGTGCGGTCGTCAGCGCCGGATACGATCATCGCTGCTGCCGGAACGTCCTGCCGCTCACAAATAAAGGATACAACCGGGCGGCAGGCCTTGCACCCCGCCGAGATCCTGCGTGACGCGCTTGCTTGATCGGTCTTTAGTTCTCTGATTCAGGAGATCAGCATGAGCCTCTGTGACTAGATGCATTCAGATAAGACCCGCCATGTCGACGGCGACCTGAAGCAGCAGGCATCGCAGTTCAAGCGATTTCTTGCCTATCGTTTTCAGAAGGGTGAGCGGTACGGGCTCGCATTCACGCTGGCTATTCTGGCGATCCTGCTCGCCTTATGGATCTTCCTCGGCATTGTGGATGGAGTCTTCGATGAGCGGGAGCTTATCGCGTTCGATGAGCGCGTGCAGGATCAGGTCACGCTCGTTGTGACTCCGGAGATGGCCCGGGCATTTGTTTTTATAACCAACCTGGGTGGGGGGAGAGGTACGCTGATTGGAGTTGTTCTCGTCGGCACGCTCCTGCTATTCAGCAGGCGGTGGTGGGCGTTGTTCGGGTTGATCTTGGCTACAGGCGGAAGCGGCATCTTGATGAACGTGCTGAAACTGTCGTTTCAGCGGGTGCGCCCCCTGGAACAGGTTGTACCTGTTACGGGGTATTCCTTTCCGAGCGGACATGCTATGGCGGCGACGGCCTTTTTCGGGTATGTCATCTACCTTGCCTGGCACCATATCCGGAATCCGGTTCTGCGCGCGTTCGTGATCGTCATCTCTTTGCTGATGATTGGTCTCATTTGCATCAGCCGGGTAATTCTGAGTGTGCACTGGACCACGGACGTGATCGGCGGATTCCTTGCTGGTTTCATGTGGCTCATGGCCACCATCCTCATCATCCGGCTTGTCGAACGTCCGCCCGTTCCGAAGCAGATTCCCTGACGCTAGCGGGGCAAGCGCTGAGACCATTGGCGTGAAACACATTGCCCCCACCCTCTGACAAGAGAATGGGGGCAATGGAATGAAACGGTCAGTCGTTTTATAGCGGTTGAGAGCTGGTATTCAGCAACCTCGTTTCTTTTACCTCGTCCATACGTTGTTCCGGCGGTTGATATCGGGGAACGCATAGTCCGGGTCGATCTCCACACGCGTGACATTCGTGGCCGGCACCGTGATGCGTGCGGTATTGGCTCCGGCCAACCACGTTTCGACGGGGATCTCTCGCTCAATCGTTTCGCCGCTGGCGAGTTGAATGGACAGGAAGACGGGCATGGGGACCTCGCCACGATCTTCCACGACAATCTCAGTCTCATTCGATCCGGCATTTACCCGGGCGACGGCCTGATCCAGCGTCCACGATTCGCTGTACCAGCTATCCCAGAACCAGTCCAGGTCACGTCCGCTTATCCGCTCAAACGTATTGAAGAGGTCCCACGGATACGGGTGCTTGTACGCCCACGTCTCGATGAAGGACTGGTAGGCTTCGTTGAACGTTTCTTCACCAAGGACCTGGCGCAAGGCCACAAGGAGTGAGGCGGGCTTGAAGTACGTGGCATTCACGTACGCGAGTGAGTTGTAGTGGAAGTCCGACCAGCGCAGGATCTCGCCTTCTCGACCGGAACGCGCGATCTGGAGGTAGTTTTGCTGGTCGCCCAAGTTGTGGTTCTGCCCGGGAAAGCGTTCCATGCGGGCCTGATTCTCGGCGAAGGTGGTCGCGCCCTCATCGACCCAGGCATAGCGTCGCTCGTTGTTCGCGGCAATCATCGGAATCCACATGTGGGCCAGTTCGTGCGCCGTTACGTTGTACAGGGCCTCGGGGCCGGCATTGTTGTAGGTGCCGATGAGAGTCATCATCGGGAATTCCATCCCGCCGCCGATGATCCCGCCACCCTCCACAGCTGTCATGTGCGGCCACGGGTACGGGAAGCCCGTATAACGCGAGAGGAAGTCGATCGAGTGCTGTTCGTATTCCACCATACGATCCCAGAGGGGGGCGGAGTCGCGCCAGAAGGCATTGATCTGGGTGGAGTCCACATCACCATCGCCGTCTCGGTCGCCTACCGGTGTCCGTCCGCCATCCCAGTGGTAATTCCGCATGACGCTGAACGCAAAGTCGCGCACTTGATCCGCCGTGAGCCGCCACTGGACCCGCCCATTTGTGCCGGGCTGCGTAACCTGGCCCGCGTAATCGGCCGGGGTCAGAATTTTAACCGGCTCATCACTCTTATGGGCCTGGCGCATGCGTGCTGCTACTTCCGGAGCCAGCACCTCATCTACATTCTGAATGACGCCCGTTCCGGCGACGATCCAGTTGGCCGGCGCGTCGATGGTCACATCGTAATCGGCAAAGCCGTGGTAGAATTCGGCCTGGCCTCGGAAGGGGTCCGTAAACCACCCTTCTACGTCGTCATAGACTGACATCATAGGATACCAGTAGCCCAGGTAGAGGAGGTCGTCGTCACTATAGCCCATGCGTTCGCCGATTCCCGCCTGTGGAATATCGAACGCCCAGTCGATTTCCAGTGTAACAGTCTGACCCGGTAGGATCGGGTTCGGCGGTACGATTGCGAGCTGTGTGCCATTGACTGCATAGGCGGGACCGCGGCCCTGAAATGTCTGTAGCTCCTGCCCTTCAATGACCACACGTCTCAGTTCCACGCCGTCGGTCGTTTCCATACGCTCGTTACGCACGGAGTTCGGTTGATGGACATTTTGCGCCAGTTCCAGATGCAGGATAAACAGGCTATCCGGCGAGTTATTGGTGTAGTCGATCCGTGAGCCTCCCTCCAGGCGCTTCTGTTCCGTATCGACACGGACGTTCATCGTATAGCGGGTCGCCTGTTGCCAGTAACCCGGGCCGGGCACACCCGTCAAGGTACGCGTACCAGCTTCCACGGATTGCAGAAATGTCTCCGGCACCCCGAGCGGATTCGGCATGACCGGACGAGCCGACTCGGTGCGGGGGGCAGATGTGACCGGTTGATTAATGGTCGTCTGCTGCGTGCCGGCGCAGCCCGCCACGACGAGAATACTGGTCAGGTAGAGTGTGAGGCGTGTGGCGATGTGCATTACGTTCAGGGTCTAAAACGATACTAGACTCGGGTGGACAGGCGCACAGTATCACGCCGCCTCCCTGCAAGGTAAGCCGCAAAGCTAAACAGCAAAAGTGCAGGCCGCAAAGCTATACGCCGGAACGGCGTCCTCGCAGTGCAGCCTGCACTTTTGCTGGTAAATTTACGTTCAGGGCGATCCGCTGTCGCCTTTCAGCTTGCAGGCACTACCCTTCAGTTTGCAACGGATGCCGATCTCAGGGCACATCCTCACATAACCGATCACCAGATCAGTTCCGGTGGTATGCGGCCAGCATCTCGGCATTGTCCCAGAGGCGAAGCGCCTCCTGAACCTCGGGATCGATCTTGTTGTAGATCGGGTGCCACACCCTGCTTCCGAAGAGTTGCTGGCCGAGCCGTGCTTTCAGCAGCGTTTTCAGACGGGGCCGCACCGATTCGAGATCGGCCTCGGTCAGGCGCTTCTGATCTTTGCCCGCGTCGGTGGTTGCTTTCGCTTCTTCGGCCATTATATAGTCTACGAAGTCATTCCACGTCTGGTCGCTCACCTCGAACTGCTGGATGAAAGCCTCTCGGCTTTCGCCCCACTTTTTGCGCAGGTCATACTCGTGCTTCGAGAACTGGTCGCGCATGAAGTTGAAGTCGTACACACGCCTGATCACCGTCCAGAAGGGTGAGACGGAGTCCGGCTGGATCACGTAGTCAGGCAGGATGCCACCGCCGCCGAAAACGATGCGACCCTGGGCGGTTTTGTATTTCAGCGAGTCGGGAATCGTCTCGGCGTACTCACTCAGGTTGAACGTCGACTCGAGATCGCTGAACTTCTCCTGGTAGTATTCGTCCAGGTGGCCGTTCTCGTAGTGCGTCTGGATGAGCCGACCGGACGGCGTATAGTAGCGTGCGACCGTCATCTGTAGTACGCTCCCGTCAGGTAGCGGGAACTGCCGCTGGACGAGGCCCTTGCCGAATGTCCGCTGACCTACGATGAGTCCACGGTCCTGGTCCTGGAGGGCGCCGGCTACGATCTCGCTTGCGGAGGCGGACATCGGGCTGACGAGCACGATTACCGGCTGGTGCTCAAACGATCCGCCATCCGTGGAGCGGTACATCTCATCCATCTCAGAGACGCGCCCTTTCGTATAGACGATCGTTTTGCCGCCACTAAGCATTTCGTCCGCAATGCGTACGGCCGACTCCATGATGCCGCCCGGGTTGTCGCGGAGGTCGAGAATGAGGCGCTCCATGCCCTGGCTCTTCAAGTCGCGGAGGGCTTCCATGAACTCGGTGTAAGTCGTCGCAGCAAACCGGTCGATGCGGATGAACCCGGTGCGGTCGTCGATCATGTAGGCGGAATCGACCGAGTAGAGTGGGATGCGCCCGCGTGTAATGACGAATTCGATGGGTTTGGCCGACCCGTGGCGGGTGACAGTCATTCTGACCTTCGTGCCGATGGGGCCCTTCAGTCGTTTCTGGATGCCGCCATCCGGCAGTCCGATGGCACTCGAATCGTTGATCGCTACGATGCGGTCACCGGCCATGACGCCGGCGGATTCGCTCGGCCCGTCGGCCACGACGGATATGACACGGGCGGTATCATCGCGTTGCTCAAACAGGATACCGACGCCTCCGAACGAGCCCTCATATCCTTCCTGGATTTCTCGAATCTCCTCTGCACTGATGTAGCTGGAGTGAGGGTCAAGTTCTTCCAGCATACCCAGAATGGCTCCTTCGACCGCCTTTTCCGGGTCTACTTCATCTACATATTGTTTATTGACGAGGAGAAAGGCATCCTGGAGTTTCTGCAGAGATCGAAACGTATCCTTGCCGGAACGTGTCGATTCGAGCTGCATGCCAATGACGGCTCCAACCACGAGGAGTAAGAGCGCAGGGATGGTGTAGAACGTCTTGAATCGCATCATATATGCTCGATGCAGAGTGAACTGTCGGATAGGGTCCGTATAACGACCAAGAAAGTGCGCTACACCGTTTGCGGCGGCACGACTAACACGATCATTCGAAACCTACGTGTTTTTGTTACACCTGGTGTGATGGCTTGGGGTAACGTGTGGCAAGCCGTGATGACAAGCGGCATCGTACCTTGCCGGATCAGGGGTGCGCCTACACCATGGAAACATACATTGTAAGCCCACCAGGATCCACACCCAGTGCTATCGAATTGTTCCTTTACGGGTAACAAATACCCTGCCTAAAAGACGTCTTACTACAATCTTACAGAGTCTCGAATTTGAGGTGCCGAGAGACGTGTCCTACCGTTTCAATGCGCGGTTATACAGGTGTTCGGAAAGCTACCGCACGTATCTCGGTTTAGAAGTTCGGCGTCAATGCGTGCTCCTTGTAGAAGTTGTCGATGATCGTGACCGCTTCGTGAGGGTCGTCGGTCAAAGTGAAGAGATCCGGATCATCCGGGGAGATGTTGCCCGCACCGAGCATCTCGCCCTTTAACCAGTCTATGAGACCCTTCCAGAAGGATGAACCCATGAGGACCACTGGAAAGCGAGTCGATTTTCCGGTCTGAATAAGTGTGAGGGCTTCGAATAATTCGTCCAGTGTGCCGTATCCGCCTGGCAGGCCGATGAAGCCTTGCGCGTATTTCATAAACATCACTTTGCGGACGAAGAAAAAATCGAAGTTGACCAGCTTGTCACGGTCTACGTACGGGTTGGCCTCTTGCTCGTGGGGAATAACGATGTTGAGGCCCACCGAAACGCCGCCTGCTTCGTGCGCGCCTTTATTCGCCGCTTCCATGATACCAGGCCCGCCGCCAGTGATTACTCCGTACTGGTGCTCGACGAGGAGGCGTGCGACCTCCTCTGCCATCTTATAGTAGGGGTGCCCCGGTTTCGTGCGCGCCGATCCGAAGATCGATACACAGGGGCCCAGGCTGGAGAGCGTTTCAAACCCGTTGACGAACTCGGACATGATGCGGAAGATGCGCCAGACGTCCTTAACCTGGCTTTGCTCCCAGGCCTGGACTTCGCGCTCCGTCATCTTCCCTGTTCCCTTGATATGGGATGGCAACTGAAAGGACGATTTCACAAGTAAGAATATCCTGAATGTAGTGGTGACAAAACTCTGCCGAGGGCAGGTAGACGTACTGGGATTTCGTCTCAGATATTAAAAAAGCGCTCGCGGTCCGTACGCCGCGAGCGCTTTATTTGTTTAAGCCGTTACTGGAGCAGGTGGTCAGTACTGGGCTTCGAGCTGTTGGCGGTATTCGTCGTTTGCAAAGATGCCGATGACCACTCGGCGGTTCTCAGCGCGTCCCTCAGCGGTCGCGTTCGATGCGATCGGCTCGGATTCGCCGCGGCCCACCGTTGTCATGCGGCTGCGCGAGACGCCCTGGCTGGCCAGATAGTTCGCAGCGGATGCGGCGCGGCGCTCGGAGAGACGCTGGTTGTACTCCTCGGATCCGACGTTGTCCGTATGGCCCACAATTACCAGATCCGTATTCGGATACTTCTGAAGGCTCGTTGCCAGGTTCGAGAGGTTACGGCGGGCACTCGCGGAAAGCTCGGCTGAGTCGAAGGCGAAGAGAATGGCGGAGTCGAACGTCACCTCAATTCCTTCACCTACACGCTCGACCTCGGCGCCTTCCAACTCCTCCTCGAGCTCGGCAGCCTGCTTGTCCATCTGTGCACCGATGATCGCGCCAGCCGTGCCGCCAACGGCTGCGCCTATGATGGCTCCTTTCGCCGTGCTGCCCGTAGCCTTTCCGATCACACCACCGATGATAGCACCGGCACCGGCGCCCGTGGCTGCGCCGCGCTCGGTCCGGCTCATGTTTGCACAACCGGCCATGCTACCCGCCAGGACCACGAGGGCCAGCGGTATCATAACGAAGCGTTTTGTAAGCAGTGATGTCATAACGTAAAATCTCTTTCGTGAGGTTTGATGCGGTATGCTCTGGTTGTCCTCACTCCAATGTTAATGCCAACTTCCTGCTGGTCTGGTGTGTATGCCGCCTTATGTTGCAGGGAGGTAACGGACCGCATACGGTGGTCTGAATGTGCGCACACCTGCTACAGTTTTGTATGCAGAGGCTTATTTTCGTGAATTTGATCTCTTTCGCCCGTGAAAGCCTCCCAGTAATTTTGACGATACTCACCTGAGCCAGCCACCCCGTGAACGGCAGCCGTTTTGCTGTGAGTGTCTTGTTAACTGTACACTCGTTACCGCAGAAACAAGGGCTGCACATGTGAATACGTGTTTTGCACATGCATAGCAGCGGCACACCGATGGGCCGGCGGCTCACATACAGAACGTTAACAGGCTGATTTCTACCTATACTCAACCTACCTCATGAAGCTGATCATCCCGATGGCAGGGCGCGGCACGCGCGTCCGCCCGCATTCTCACGTCACCCCAAAACCGCTTCTGAACGTCAGGGGCAAGAGCATGGTCGAGCGTATCATTGAAACGTTCACGGATGTGCTCCCTCGCCCTCTTGACGAAGCCGTTTTCATCCTCGGCCCCGATTTCGGCGAGGAGGTGCGGAAACAGCTCTCCGCCATCTGTGAGCCGCGAGGAATTCAGGCCACGTTCCGCGTGCAGGAGCGCGCACAGGGTACTGCTCACGCTGTTTACTGCGCGGGCGACCGGTTAGAAGGCGAGGGGATCGTGGTATTTGCGGATACGTTGTTCTACATGAACCCGGGCGTAAATCTGGAGGGTGCCGACGTGATTGCCTGGGTGAAACACGTAGAGGACCCGAGCCGATTCGGTGTGGCCGTCCGGCAGGGTGATAAGATCGTCGAGTTCGTCGAGAAGCCGCAGACCCTGATTTCCAACGAAGCGCTCATTGGCATTTACTACGTGAAGGACCTCGCCAGGCTAGGCGAGTCCATCCGGTACCTCATCGACAACCATGTTACCGGACACGGCAACGAGTACCAGCTTACCGATGCCTTCGATCGTCTGCTCAAGCAGGGGCTCGTTTTCAAGACCGCCAGTGTAACGGATTGGTTGGACTGCGGTACCATCGAGGCGCTACTGGATACTACGAAGATCATCCTGGACAAGGAGAACCACCAACCCCATCAGGGCCAGGTAGAGGACAGCATCATCCACGACCCGGTCTACATCGCGCCCGGCGCGACTGTGACCGGCAGTGTCATCGGTCCGTATGTCTCCATCGAAAAGGGGGCCCAGGTATCAGGTTCGATTCTGAAGGACAGCATCGTCTTCTCGAACGCACGTGTCGAGCAGGCCGTTCTTCGCGATTCCCTGATCGGCCAGCACGCCACCGTGAAAGGGCACGTACAGCGGCTCAACGTAGGCGATCACGCGGAACTCAGTTGAGCGTTGTGTCGGCGTGGCGGGAATCTGCGAGCCTGCGGGGGTGGCAAAACCCCTGCAGGCTCGTCTCATATGGGTGGACCGCCCGTACGTAGCGGCCTGATCATCCGGATGACAACTGCCGAACTTGTTGCAGCATGTCTCCGTTCTGACCTGGATGGCGCTGAAACCGCTCTACGGTATTGCGCTGTGTCGGGAAGACACTATGTAACGGGCAGGGTAAAGGAGAGTGAGGCTCTTCCTCTTGACAGGTGGACGCTTCGTCTCCTGCTAGTAGATCACGTACTTCTCACGATATGACCATCTACCCTTCATCGGCCGAAGAGAAGCTGGGGTTCGACGTGCTGCGGGCACGGCTGGATGGGTATGCACGCAGCACACTGGGGGTGAGCCGCCTGAACAACATGCGGCCCTCCAGCAACATAGACTGGGTACGTGCCGAACTGGAGCGCGTCACCGAACTGCAGCAGGCGTTCCGGTTCGACGACCCCGTTCCGCTCGACCACATCCTGGATCTCAGGCAGGTCCTCCGGCGCGCATCTCCCGAAGAGGCGCTTGTCACACCGGAAGACCTCCTGGCGGTGCTCCTCGTGCTCACGACGCTCCGCAAGACCAGGCAGTACTTCGAAAGCAGAGATAATAAGTATCCCAGGTTGAGCACGTCGGTGCGCCGCATTACGCCGCTGCCGGACCTGGAAGCCCGCATTGGACGGGTCGTGGACGAGGAAGGCCGCGTACGGGACAGCGCATCACCGGAGCTATCGAGACTGCGCCGCCTCATTGCGCAGCGTCAGGCACAGCTTCGGGAGGTCATTAACAGCGAACTCCGCCGGGCCATCGGGCAGGGTTATGCTACAGAGGAGCAGCCGACGATCCGGAACGGACGCATGGTGATCCCTGTCCGCGCAGAGGCGCGGCGGAAGGTGGCCGGTTTCGTGCAGGATGTTTCCGCTACAGGGCAGACGGTGTACATCGAGCCGGCTGCCAGCCTGGAGTTGAACAACGAGCTACGCGAGCTACAGGCCGAAGAACACCGGGAGATAGAGCGCGTCCTGCGCGAGACGACGGGGTTCATCCGCGCGCATATGCTCGAAATGCGCGACAACCTCAAGGCGCTCGCTCAGTTCGATGTGCTCCAGGCAAAGGCGCGCCTCGCCAACGAACTGGACGCCGTCATGCCGCAACTCAATACCGACAGCGTCATCGATATCCGGCGGGGCCGCAATCCGGTTCTTATCCTGCACTTTCAGCAGGTTGAGCGCGAACAGGGCCAGGCACGTAGTATCGTCCCGCTGGATCTGACGCTGGGCGATGATTACCGGACGCTCGTTATTACGGGGCCAAATGCAGGTGGTAAGACGGTGGCCATGAAGACAGTGGGGCTTTTCAGCCTCATGCTCGCATACGGTTTGCCGCTGCCTCTGGACCCGCTGTCGAAGATGTGCGTTTTCGAGCATATCATCGTGGACATCGGTGATGAACAGTCCATCGAAGAAGATCTGTCGACCTTCAGTTCGCACGTGGCGAACCTCAAGTATATGCTGCGGCATGCGGGTCCGGGCACGCTCGTCCTGATCGACGAGGCCGGGACGGGTACGGATCCGGCCGAGGGTGGGGCGCTTGCACAGGCTGTGCTGGAGCGGCTGACGGACGCCGGGGCGCGCACGATTGCCACGACGCACCACGGCACGCTAAAGGTGTTTGCCCACGAGACCCCACTGGTGGAAAACGGCTCCATGCAGTTCGATCGGGCGACGCTCAGCCCGACCTATCGTTTCCTGCCGCGTCTTCCCGGTTCATCCTTCGCCTTCGAAATCGCTCAGCGGATCGGACTGGACGGAGACGTGCTGGACCGGGCCCGCGAACTCGTAGGCGGTCAGAAGACGATGCTGGAAGATCTGATCGCTACGCTACAGGGCCGGAATCAGGAACTGGAGGAGCGCTTACGGGAGGCCGAAGCGCTCCAGCGAGAGGCCGATCAGGCCATTCGCACGTACCGGGAGCGGGCGGACCGGATAAACCGGGACCGTGATGAAATCCGCCGGCAGGCGCTAGAAGAAGCCGAGCGGCTGGTGAACGAGGCGAATGCCCGCGTAGAGCGGACGATCCGGGAAATCAAGGAAGCACAGGCCGAGAAGGAAGCTACGCGGCTCGCGCGGGAGAGCCTGGACGCCTACCGGCAGGAGGTGCGTGCTCGCAGGCGGCGCGCGGAGCGCAGGCGCGAGAGAGGTGCCCGCGAAGCAGGACCTTCTGCTGGTCCGCGTCCGGCAGCGCAGGGTGGCGGCCCGCAGACCGGCCCTATTTCCGTAGGGGACCAGGTCATCCTGGATGGCGGTAATGCTACGGCTGAAGTGTTGGAGATCCAGGACGGTGAAGCCGTGATTGCTCTGGGTTCCATGCGTGTCCGGGCGAAGCTGGGACGTTTGCAGAAGGTAGGCGGCCCGCGCAAGCAGCAGGTGACGGTACGCGAGGTGCGTGATCAGGGTATGCCGCTCTCATCGCTTACGGCGCGGAGCAGCATCGACTTACGGGGCAAGCGGGTGGACGAAGCGATGCAGGAAGTGGCCGCATTCATCGATCAGGCGATTGCCGCAAACCTGAGCAATGTGGAAATTCTGCATGGCAAAGGGACCGGCGCCCTGCGCGAGTCCATCCGGGAATACCTGGCCCGAAATCCCGATGTGGCCTCCTTCGAGGATGCTCCGTGGAACCAGGGTGGTCCGGGCGTGACGCTGGTGACGTTGAAGTGAGCCGCGCCTGAGGACTGTACACCGAAGGATTCAATGTTCCGGTAGGGCAGCGAGAAGTTTCTCGGCGACATTCAGCTGCTATATGGATCCGCTTGTCCATTTCGTGCGTAGGCAGGAAGCCTCAATGGTTGCAGGTTTCTCTCCGTGATTTCGCCCCGCTATTCCTCGTGAGTACCCCGTCCGACGACCAGGTTTTTCTGCGGCGGCCTCGCAAGCACCCACTTGCGAGGCTGAACCCGTACTTCTGGAAGTACAGGCACCTGTTCATCCCGGGCCTCCTGTATGCCATTCTAGGCGCAGCTTTCGCCATTGTGGTTCCCATTGTCGTCCGGCAGGCCGTCGATAGTGTGCCGCGGTTCGTCAGCCTCTACAACCTGTTCTCGGGTACGGAGGTGCAGGGGTTCCTGTATACCTACTTCTTCGCCGGGCTGGTTTTCTTCGCGCTGCTCATTCTCGTTCTGAGTCTCATCAGCGGCCTTTTTACGTTCCTGATGCGGCAGACACTCGTGGTCGGTTCCCGGCACATCGAGTTCGACCTCCGGAACGCGTTGTTCGACCATATCCAGAAGCTCTCCCGCAGCTTCTACCACAAGCATCCTACCGGGGATGTCATCACGCGGGCTACGAGCGATATCGAGCGGGTGCGGCTGTACGTCGGGCCGGCCATTATGTATGCGGCCCGGGCGTTTACCACCGTGATTGCTGCCGTTACGGTGATGTTCATCATTTCGCCCCAGCTCACGCTGTACGCGCTCATCCCGATGCCCTTCCTGGCGATCTCCGTGTTCTTCGTCTCGGAAATGGTGCATAGCCGGAGCGACGCCATCCAGCAGCAGTATTCGGTGCTCACGTCGCGGGTACAGGAGTCGCTTGCGGGCATTCGGGTCATCAAAGCGTATACCCGGGAGGCCGCTGATGCGGAAGTCTTTGCGAAGGAGAGCGAGACGTACCGGAAGCGGTCGCTCGACCTGGCGAAAGTCGATGCCCTGTGGCGTCCCGTGTTTCTCGTCCTCGTCGGGCTGTCCACGATCATCGTCGTCTGGATCGGAGGGCGTCTGGTCATGGCCGGGACTGTCACGATTGGCAACATCGCCGAGTACATCATTTACGTGGCGCTCATGACGTGGCCGGTAGCGTCGCTGGGGTATATCATCAATATGATCCAGCGGGCGTCTGCTTCCATGAGCCGCCTGATCCAGATCCTCGATACGGAACCCGACATCGAAGACACGGAAGAGACGGACCACTCCATCACGACGATCAAGGGGCAGATCGCGTTTTCGCACGTCTCGTATCGGTACGAGCCGGGCGGACCCGACGTGCTGCACGACATCAGCTTTGAGGTTCCGGCCGGCTCGACGCTCGCCATCGTAGGCCGGACGGGTTCCGGGAAGAGCACTCTGGTCGAGATGATTCCCCGCCTGCTCGACCCGACGGAGGGCACGGTGTCCATAGACGGGAAGGATGTACGGCGTATCCCGCTTCAGGTGCTGCGGTCCAGCATCGGCTACGTACCGCAGGAGGTCTTCCTGTTCAGCGATACGGTGGCCAACAACATCGCCTTCGGCAGGATGGAGGCGGACCGGACCGAGGTGGAACAGGCTGCGCTCCACGCCGAACTCCTCGACAACATTCGAGATTTCCCGGATGGGTTCGATACCTCCGTGGGTGAACGCGGCATTACGCTCTCGGGCGGACAGAAGCAACGCTCGTCCATCGCCCGTGCGCTCATCCGCAACCCCCGTATTCTCATCCTGGATGACGCCCTCTCCGCCGTCGATACGAATACGGAACGGAACATTCTCGCCCACCTTCGGAACTACTATCGCCACCGCACGCTTGTCATCGTGAGCCACCGCATCTCCGCGGTGCAGGATGCCGACCTGATCCTGGTCCTCGATGAGGGCCGTATTATCGAGAAGGGTACGCATCATGAACTGCTCATGCTCGGCGGGCTTTATGCGAATCTCTACCAGAAGCAGCTTCTGGAAGATGAGATTTCAGCGCTGGGATAGGGTGGAACGATGTATTTACGTGTTCAGGTGTTCATGTGTCCGGGTATGCAATCAGGTGGGGTGGCATGCTCCTGTGTTCAGGTGAGGAGGCAACGAGGCATGGGCGCGTGAACTTCCGGACACCTTAAAGGGTGCATGCAGACAGAGATCATTCCGCTGGGTACAGGTGCGGCCATTCCTGTGAGCGACCGACATCTACCCGCCATGGCGCTCATTCACGACGGTCACGTGCTCCTGTTCGATTGCGGAGAGGGTACGCAGTTTCAGCTTCTTCGGGCCGGGATCAAGAGCCTTCGCATCGAGGCGATCTTCATTACGCATCTGCACGGTGATCATTACTTCGGGCTTCTCGGTCTCATTTCGACGTTCACTTTGCTCGGGCGGAGTACACCGCTCACGCTCGTTGGCCCCGCGGGTATTCAAACTATCATGTGCGCCATGCCCGGCTTTGACCAGGCGCATCTTCCGTTCGAACTTACGTATAAGGAACTGCACGAAGGATTCACCCGTGAGGTCGTCGTAGAGACGGAGGCGTATACCGTGGAAGCCCGGCCCATCGAACACCGGATCCAGGCGGTCGGTTATCGCTTTCAGGAGCGGAGTCGTCCGGGCAGGCTGGATCCGGACCGTGCCAGAGCGCTTGGTGTGGCGGATGTGAAGGACTTCGCCAGGTTGAAGGCAGGCAAGCCGGTAAAGCTGGGTGGTGGTCATGTCGTTCGCCCGGAGGAGGTCGTAGGGCCGGAGCGGCGTGGGGTTTCATTCGCGTATGTAACGGATACACGGCCCTGCGCAGGCGGTGTGGAGCTTGCTCGTGGGGCCGATCTGCTGTACCATGAGGCCACCTTCACGAGCGAACTGTACGAGCGGGCCATTGAAACCGGACATTCGACGGCCATCGAGGCCGCCACGGTTGCGCGAGAGGCTGGAGCGCGCCGGCTTCTGCTCGGCCACTTCAGCGCTCGGTACACCGATCCGAGTGTGTTTATCGAGGAAGCACGTACCGTTTTTCAGAACACCGAAGTGGCTGAGGAATTAAAGCGCTATCCCATCTAGGAATTTTGGATTTTACTGGCGTCAGTCGCTGGCGCTCATGTGGACTGGTGATTTTGTATCCCGTGCACAAATACGCGGATCCACCTATCCCTAATCCAAAATCAAAATCCCAAATCGGATCATTTTGGCGGATAAGCAGGACAAGAAAGAGAAGGACGATTCTGTCCCACGGTTCGACCAGCGGTTGTTCCGGCGCATTTTCGCTCTCCTGGCCCCGTATAAGGGCTGGGTCTTCGTTGCCTTCATCAGCGTCGTGGCTGCTGCGCTGCTGGGTCCGTTGCGTCCGGTTCTCGTTCAGGTAGCTATCGACGATTACATCGTCCCTGGCGATACCGCCGGGCTCCGCTGGATCGTCGTCCTGCTTCTGGTCACGCTGCTCGGCGAAGGGCTCCTGGCGTTCGTCAATGGTTACCTGACCCAGTGGATCGGCCAGAAGGCCATTTTCGACCTCCGCACTCGCCTGTTCCGCCACATCCAGCGGCAGCCGCTCAAATTTTTCGACCGTACACCCGTAGGCCGCCTGATCACGCGTACCACGAGCGACGTGGAGTCCCTGAGCGACGTGCTTTCGGCGGGCGTGGTCACCATTCTGGGGGATCTGCTCCGGCTCGTGTTCATCGCCTATTTCATGTTCACGTTGAACGTGTACCTGGCGATCATCACGCTGGCCGTGATGCCGCTGATGATCTATGCCACGGCGCTCTTCCGCCGGAAGGTCAGCGAGCAGTACCGCGAGACGCGCAAGCAGGTTGCCCGCCTGAATTCGTTCCTTCAGGAGCACATTACGGGAATGACGGTCGTGCAGATCTTCAACCGGGAGCGCGAGGAGATGCGCCGGTTCGAGGGGATCAACAACGACCACCGGGTCGCGCAGATCAAGACGGTCTTTTCCTTCGCGCTCTTTTATCCGGCCGTGGACGTGATCGGGTCGGTCGCGCTGGGGCTGGTGATCTGGTTCGGCGGTCTCCGTGCCATGACGGGCGTGCTTACGCTCGGGGTGCTCGTTGCTTTCATCCAGTACACGCGCCTGTTTTTCGAGCCGATCCGTAACCTGTCGGACCAGTACAATACGCTGCTGAGCGCCATGGCCGGTGCCGAACGCATTTTCGGCTTGCTCGATCAGGATCAGGCGCTCAAGGAGGCGGAGCATCCGGTCGAGATCAAGCGTCTCCGGGGGCGGATCGAGTTCCGCAACGTCTGGTTCAGCTACGACGACATAGAGGATGGGAAGGAGCCCAACTGGATTCTGCGCGACGTGTCGTTTGTTGCGGAGCCCGGCCAGACGGTCGCCATCGTCGGCGCGACGGGTGGAGGGAAGTCTACCATCATTAACCTGCTGCTCCGTTTCTACGACATCCAGCGTGGCGAAATCCTGGTAGACGGAGTCAACATCCGCGATCTCCGTATCCGGGATCTGCGGCGGCATATCGGGCTCGTCCTGCAGGATGTGTTTCTCTTTTCGGGTTCCATCGAGCAGAACGTCACGCTGGGCAACCCGGACATCACGCGGGAAGACGTGCAGCGGGCGGCCCGGCTCGTGGGCGCCGACCGCTTCATCGAGCGGCTGCCCGAAGGCTACGAGCAGGACGTACGGGAACGTGGTGCTTCCCTCTCGCACGGCCAGCGGCAATTGCTCTCGTTCGTGCGTGCCCTCGTATATAACCCGGAGATCCTCGTACTGGATGAGGCCACGTCCAGTGTGGATACGGAAACGGAGATCCTCATCCAGGAGGCCCTGGAGAAGCTGATGCAGGGGCGTACGTCGCTCGTCATCGCCCACCGGCTCTCCACGATCCAGCACGCGGACCAGATTCTCGTCATTCACAAGGGGCAGATCCGCGAGCGCGGCACCCACCAGCAGCTCCTTGCGCTCGACGGATTGTACCGCAAGCTCTACGAGCTTCAATACAAGGAGCAGGAGCGTGCCAGTGCAGCGTAGACGAACGAGCGGGGTCTGTGCGTACGGGCACAATTCGCCGAGCCCATCAGGTATGGTGCGCTGAATTGTAACGAAATTTACAGATTCGAGCGTCTTTCGGATGCCGGAGTTTGGATTCGGAGCGGCGGAATGTGGGTTTCTGCTTCGATACAGGGCCTGGAGCCGAGCATGGAGCGTGGGGTGAATTGTAACGAAATTTACAACGTTGAGCGGATGTGCTCGGGTGTTCATGTGTTCGGGTGATTTTGGGGCATGTGGTGGGATTCGAAGTGTGAATGATCCCGACAGGTCGGGGCGGGTGGCTGGCACAGAATGCACAGGTTGGTATGTGTATGAGGTTGCGGATTAGGAGAGGCGGGGTGAACGTGGTGTAGGGGCATGGCGGGCCATGCCCCGGTCCAGGATCGGCGGGGTTCTCGGGGGTGTGGGG